>NZ_CBDBYJ010000001.1:0-62925 GCF_965212735.1 Mycoplasma todarodis
AAAAGCAATNGATGGTCATACAATCACAAACCAAGGTAAANANAAAGTTTCTGATATTGCGAAAGACATCGATAAAGCCGCATCAGTTAAAGATAAATTAGATATCCTTAAAAACCACGGTGTTGATATACCAGAATCAAAAAATGGAACAACAGTTACTGGTGTTACTGTAACTGCAAAACCAGATGGAACATTAAAAATTGAAGTAACCACAAATACTCCAAACGCAACAAAAGCAGATCAACCTACATCAGGAACAGCAACTGGTAAATCGGATGCTGAGATTAATCAAATGGATAATATTGATTGATTTAAAAAACTATTTGAAAACGCTAGATTAATCCACCAAGGTAATAGAACTACCGCAAAAGTGGCTAAATCAATGAATAAAGGCTCACTAACTGATAAGATCAAAGCTATTGAAACAGAAACAGGTATTAAAGTTCCGACAACAGTTAATGGAACAAAAATAACAAGCATTCAAATAACAAAGAAAGCAGATGGTGTTATTAGAGTTGCTATAACCACAGAAACTCCTGGTGCACCAAAAGCACAAATAACATTTGATGTTGAAATTAATGGAAAGAAAAAAAGTAAAGTTAATAGCAAAGTTGTTCAACCAGCTAAGAAAACTCCAAAAAAACCAAAAAGAATTAAAGCGCACAAAAATGCAAGTGTAAAAAGTAAAGATGATAATAAAAAGCCAATGAAAACTATTTTAGCGGTATTATCTGGTTTAGGTGGGGGAATCGTAGCAGCCGTTGCACTCTTATTAGCTAAGAAATTCAAGAAATAGAATGAATACGAAACGAACCTATTTTAGGTTTGTTTTTTTTAAAAAATCATTTTTTACGCCCTTTATAAATGACAAAAAAGGTTTGAAATTAAAACCATTTTCAAGAGGGGTGTTCTTTAAAAAAACGTGGAATACTTGACTTTTTTAATGTTATTTTTAAATAACATATGCTATTACTTTTATTTTCTAAAAATAGTTATTAGTAACTATAATTGAATATATGAAAAGTAAATTTAAAAAATTAGTAGCAAGCTTTGCAGTTATGGGTTCAATAGCAGCGCCAGTCACTCTGTTGGTGGCGTGTTCTTCATTATTAGGTTCTAATGGAGCATATGATTCGATAGATGATAATAAGATTGTTATCCAAACAACTTGATCAGCTAGTGGGTCAGCGATAGATGCCTTAGAAGAAACTGTAGCTAAATATAATGAATCACAAAAATACACAACAGGATATATTCCTGTTGTTGTTGAGCATGTTGAAGGTGGTTATGGAACAATTCCTTCACAAGCGATTACTAAAATTCAATCACATGATACAAGAACTTTACCAAACCTATACATTGATTACCCGTCAGCAGTAGGGCAAATAGTTCCTTATAAAATGGCTTTCGACATGGGGGATATTGTTAAAAGAGAATGATTTGTTGACCAATTTGTTAAAGTTAACGACAAAATAGCTGGAATAAAACCAGGTAAACTATTTTCAGCACCTCTTTCAAAATCCACAGAAGCTTTAATTGTTGATAAACCATTAATGAAATATATATTCCAACAATTAAAAGATAATGGAGCAACCATAAAACAAACTTCTGGTTCAACAATTGAAAAAATAATGAATTCACCTTCAAATGATGAGTCTGCAATTAAATCACAATGAGGTGGCGTGAAATCAAGCATGAAAAACAAAGCTCATGCTATTGAAATAAATGATGATATTTTCACTTCTTATAAAGGTCTTTTTGAATTTGTAACGGAAGCTCAAAAATTCTTTGAAGCTCCTCAAAAACCCAATTTACTAGGATTAGATTCTCCATCAAATACAATATATGAATTATCAACACTATTAACTCAAAACCAAGATAAAGATTTCTTATTTACAAAGAATAAAAAAACTGGTTATGTTGATTTTAACTTTTTAGAAAAAGGTAAAAAACAAGCAAAAGTGTTCAAGGATTCTTATTCATATATCAAAAAAGCAATTGACACTAATTCTATTTGAATTGGTGGAGGTGGTGCTTATGGATCAACTAGACTTCAAAAGCATAAAATGGCCATTTCAATTTCTTCATCAGCAGGTTTAGATAAAGCTTACTCAAGAAAACCATCAAATTCAGAACTAGGTAAAGATGAAACAATGTTCTTATCTCCTATTAATAAATTGCAAAATTTCACTTCTCCAGCACCTTACGACCTTAATGGTAAAACAATTGATTTAAATAATGTTAGTGCAACCGTTGCACAAGGTCCATCATTCAATTCAATACATACCAATAAAAGAGAAGATGAAGGCGCAAAAGCCTTCTTAAAATGATTCTACACTGCAAAAGATTCTCAATCAAAAATGCAAGATGAACACAGCAATGAAAAAATGATACCTTCAGATTTCTTCGCACAGAAATCTTCATACATTGTTCCGCTTAAAGGTGCCTTTGATGCTAACTCAACAATCGGGAAGAAAGTTAGTGGTATGGATTATGATAAATTACCAGGGACATTACTTGGTGTAAAAGCTTCATTTGATGCTATTAATAGAGAAATTAAAGC
Organism: Mycoplasma todarodis; assembly: GCF_965212735.1. Lineage (GTDB taxonomy): Bacteria > Bacillota_I > Bacilli_A > Mycoplasmatales > Metamycoplasmataceae > Mycoplasma_K > Mycoplasma_K todarodis_A. The sequence continues at coordinate 2,564 of NZ_CBDBYJ010000001.1, forward strand.
TGTTGAACAACACCCTGAAACATCAGGTGTGGTTGACTTACCAGTTGATAACATGTCAGGATCAATCAGAAAAGTAATTGATTCAAATATACTTGCATCAAATAACTCGAAAAATAATGGAGCAAGTTCGTATAATGAACAGACTTTATGAGGTAATGTTCATAGACAAGCAATCATTGACCAAATAATTCCTGATGATGGTACACTGTCAACAAAATTCCATTACCCAAATATGATGAACAGAAACTTCTCAGATATTAATTGAGAGAAATTCTCATACGTAGATGCAAAAATTGCTAGTTGAATTGATGGAGATACTCCAAAGGTTATTGTAACTGGTACATCTGGCGCAGATGCGGTTAAATCAATTAAACCAGGTGATGAATTGAGTATTCGTATCCAAGGTATAGATACTCCTGAAGCACACGTTAAAATGGGTGAATTAAAATATCAAGATGCAGAAGGTAAAATGGTTGGTTTTACAGATGCTCAAATGGAAAAATTGATTAATAAATACAAAGCACAAAACAAACCTTTAGCTGTTTATTCTCATGGTCATTACAACGAACTTTCAATGGATAAAGATTCAAAATATACATACTGAAAAAATATATATGTAGACATTCAAACTGATGATAATGGGAATGCCTATGATCCTATTGAAAAAGATTCTGGACACCCTAATTCAACTTACAACTTAAGAAATGTAATGATTGAAGTTGCAAAAGGGAAGGAAGTTAAATTAGTTACAGATGAAGCTAAAAAAGAAGGATACTGAGGATTAAAAGCTGGGCAGTTTGCTAGACAACAAATGCCAGCAGGTACAAAAATAAGAATTGCAACAGATGGTAGAAAATCATACAACCGTGTTGTTGGTTCAATATTCTATGGCCCAAATGTTTCTAAGAACTGATCTGTAGAAATTCTTAAGAAGGGACTAACATTACCTTTCTTATCAAATCCAGCAGCAGTATTAGATGAAACATCAATACTTTATCATAATGGACTTGCAATTGCTGATGCATTTAACTATGCATTGGACAATAAATTAGGTTTATTTGATCCTGTAAATGGAAGAACACTTCAAGAACACCTTAAAAATACATTGGTAATTCATGGTGCAACAGATTTCGCACCCCTTATTAAATATGGTCCAAACAAACCAGTTGGATTACCAACAGATATTTATCAATACATTCAAACAAGAAGAGACAATAGAGCTCTTTATAGAGACCCAAGTGAAAGGATTAGATAATGGCAACATCAAAAACAACACAAATTAGAGTTAAAAAAGAAGTAGTGCAGTTTGCTAAAAAACACTACGAGGAAAAGAAAACCATACCAGCCATAGAAATTAAAAACCTTGTAATTGATTTCGGTGAATCAGTTGCAGTTAATAATGTTTCATGATCAATTCCACAAGGTGAATTAATCACTCTACTTGGACCTTCTGGATGTGGTAAAACTACAACACTTAATGCTATAGCGGGTTTATTAACACCAACATCTGGTCAAATTCTTTTCAACGGTAAAGATGTTACTAAATTATCTCCAAAAGAAAGAAATTTAGGGTTAGTCTTCCAAAACTATGCATTATATCCACACATGACAGTTTTCAAAAATATTGCTTTCCCGTTAGAAAATGATAAAGATTGAAAAAATGGTGTTAAAAAGAAAAACAAAATTTCAAAACTTAAAAACGATATGGTTTTATTCAAAGCCAACGGAGCTACAAAAAAAGAATTAGAAACTTATGAAGGGAAATTCTTTGATTATTATGATGTTGTTAGAGAAACAAGAAGTTTCTATGACACAACAGAAAGAGAAATATACACAAAACTAAGGGAATTAAAATCTGAATATGATTTTATTGGTCCTAAAGCAGATGCATTAATCTCAAAACTTGCGAAAGAAACTTTATTAAAACTTTCAAAACTAAGTGATGCCAAGAAAGATAAAGAAATCACAAAAGCAGAATATAAAACTTCTGTAAAAGAACTTGAAATTGAACATAAAGAAGCTGAAAAAGCAATTAAAGACGCTTCAAAAACACAAAGACAAGAATTAAAAACAGAAATTCAAGTTGAACAAGAAAACATCAAAAATAATCCTAAATTAAGCGATCTAGCATTAGCAAAAGAAAACATTAAAACACTTCCAAAAGTTTCTCTTGAAGATTTTGAAAGCTTTAAAAAAGAAATGTTTGAAAAATATGGTGATGAAAGTAAATTAACTGAAAAAGATAAAACTGAAATTGAAGAGAATAAAAAAACAATTCTTTCAATTAGAGAAGCTATCTTTAAAGAAGTTATGGCTGTTTCTGAAAAAGTTGACATCATTAAAAACCTTAAGAAAAAACCTACTAAACTTTCTGGGGGTCAACAACAACGTGTTGCAATTGCAAGGGCTATTGTAAGAAAACCAAAAGTTTTACTTATGGATGAACCTTTATCAAACCTTGATGCTAAATTAAGAATTTCAACAAGAGAATGAATTAAAAGAATTCAACAAGAATTAAATATAACAACTATTTTCGTGACTCATGATCAAGAAGAAGCGATGGCTATTTCTGACAAAGTAATTCTGATGGATGTTGGTAATCTGCAACAAATAGGATCTCCAATGGAGTTATATGACAAGCCAAAAAATGAATTCGTAGCAAAATTCCTGGGTATGCCAGAGATGAAAGTCTTTAAAGCAAATGTTAATAAAGATGGAGAAGTTGAATTCGAGAAAAAAACTCTTGGAAAACTTGAGTCGATTAAAAATACAGAAGTTCATTTTGGAGCTAGAGCTGAACACTTAATTGAAGTTAAAACTGGTGGTTTTGTTGGAGAAATCACACACGTTGACTATCTTGGAAGAGAAACTTTAGCAACAATTCAATATACTGAAGAAGATACGTTTAAAATGTTCCTATCTAAAAAAGATGTATATAAAGTTGGGGAAAAAGTTCACTTTAATTTCCCTAAAAACAAAACATACGTTTTCAATACTGAAGATGGCGAAAGAGTAGGTATTATCTAATGTTCTTTAAAAACAAATTAAAAGAAAGGGCAATGGAAAAACCAATAGATTTAGCAACAGTTAATAAAAAAACTCCATGATGGAAACCACTTTTATTAATGCTACCTGCATTAATCATAGTAATCTTATTTACTGTTATTCCATTTTTAGCTGCAGCAACAGACGCTTTTCAAGCACCAGCTGATAAGCACAAACCGTTAGAGAGGGTTGCAAGTCTTGATCAATTCAAATTCATGATGAGAGACCCTGCGTTCCATGATGCACTTTACAATTCATTGATGTACGCCTTAATATCAATTCCAATTATTATGATTCTTTCATTAGTGATTTCTGCAGCAGTTTCAAACGTTATTAGAAAAAGGTTAAGAGGTTTTTGACAAACATTATTCTTTTTACCTTATGTAACCTCAGCAATCGCTATTGGTTTAGCATTTGCATACTTATTTGATGCAGACACTGGATTACTGAATAAAATAACAGGACATAGAGTTCCTTGATTGACTGATCCGAATGGTCATTCAGCTCTTGGAGCGATGTTAATTTATGGAGTTTGAAGAGGTATTGCATTTAATGTATTAATATTCACATCAGCAATGCTAAGTGTTGATAAAAAATTATACAAGGCAGCTTCTATTGATGGAGCTTCACCAATCAAACAATTCTTTTCAATCACTTTACCATCTATTTCAAAAACAACAACATTCCTGCTTACCATGGGGATAATTGGCGCCATTAAAGTATTTCCTTTGGCACTATTCAAAAATGATGCTCAAGCAGCACTAGATAATAAGGGTTCCACACTTCTTATTTATATCTATGCCAAGCTTCAAGTTTCGCATAATTACATGCTTGCCGGAGCAGCTTCTGTAACACTGCTTATAATATCAATAATATTCTCCGCGTCTATACGTGGTGGAGTATCTATGGTTGTAAAAGCCATAACAAACATAAGGGAGAAACATGTTGAAAATAAAATTAAAAACTCAACAAAAATTAAGAACCGCAAAAGTTAAAAAGAATGCTGAAAACGTTGGTTCACAAGTTAGAACACAATCAATTATTTGAATCATTGTTTCGAACTTAATGAAAGTTTTCGCATTAGTTTTCTTTGGGGCTTTAATACTATTTCCGTTTTACTACATGATTGCAACTTCATTGATGACAAATGCAGAAGCAACAGATGCAGTTACAACGCATTTAGCGCCCGAGAAACCACAATGAGGTAACTTTGTTGATGCCTTTGCTGACGGTTATTGAATGGCGATATTATATTCATTCTTAATAGCCTCAATAACCATAATGGTTAAACTGGTTATTACGATTTTACTGGGTTATGCTTTTTCAATTAAAAAGTATAGAGGTAAAAAAATAGTTTGAGGTTTCTTCTTGTCATTAATGATGCTTCCAGAAGTTGCATTATTATCTGGTCAATATCAAATGATTGTTAGATTAGGATGATACTATGGAACAAATATCTTATTAGGATTATTCATTCCATTTGTTGCATCTGTATTTTCAGCAGTAATGTTTAAAAATGCATTTGAAGCAATTCCAGATCGTACAAAAGAAGCAGCTATGATTGATGGAGCAGGAAACGTTGGATACTTCTTTAAAGTTGCTTTACCAATGATTAAACCAACAACTTTAACAGTTATAATCCTAACTGCATTTGCTTCTTGAAACTCATATATGTGACCAGCATTATTACTACAAGGAAAAGATATACAAACTATCCCAACTTGAGTATTTACAACTGGTAAAGATTCGAATGGACAATTACTAATTCCAATTAGAATGGCGGGAACAACACTAGCCATTCTACCTATGTTACTTGTTTACTTTGTATTTAGAGGTAGAATTATGAAAGCTATTTCTAGACAAGGATCAGCGATTAAGGGATAAAAAAGCCGAGTGGCTTTTTTTATATAAATATTTATAATATTTATATTTTGGTTTATAATTTTCTTATGAAAATGATTTGAAAAGGGATAGGTATAACTTTAGGAGTAGGAGTAGTTGCCAGTGGTGTGACTGCTTTTGTACTACTCAACAAAAAAGAAGATATCAATACTGCCCCAGCAAATCAAGATATGTATCCCGTTAAAGGTTTTGAACCAGTAGCACCTATGAGTATAAATCTTAAAGATGTTAGAATTGCAAACTGAAACTTAAAAAACTTCATGGGTAATCACAACAGGGTTCAAGCAATGGCACAAATAATTGCCAACCAACAAATTTCATTACTTGGAGCTGAGGAAGTGGATAAAGCTTCTGCGCTTCATGATTTAGCAAAAGAACTAAACAGAATAACTCAATCAAATGCTTGAAGAGTAGTTGCCTCTAAATTAGCCAAAGATGGAAAAGATGGTTCTAAAACAATTCCAATGGGTGGAGTAGGAACATGAGAATATTATGGATTTTTATACAATTCAAAAGTAATGAATCCTAAAAAGTTCGAAGGTTCAAACAATAACATTGGTGAACTATACAACAACCCATATGAAGAAAATAACTATTTAGCAAATATGAAGGAAGCTGCTACAAATACAAAATCAGCTTATACAAGACCTCCATTTGGTGCGCAATTTGAAACTTCTAATGGTAAAGACTTTACGGCTGTAATTGCACACTTTGATTCTCCTAAAGCTGGTAAAGCTCATGTTGGTCATGCTGTTGAAAAAAATAAATCTTCAGGTGTTAGTGAAAAAACTTTTGAAGGTTCTATTTCTTCAAAAGATAATAAATATGAAACAACCATGGGTACGCAAGAATTATTTGAAGCTGAACACACTAAAGATGTTATGGATTATTTCAAAACTATAAATGGTGGTGATGAAGATATGATTTTCATGGGTGATACTAACATACCGTTAACAAAGAGTGGTATTTCTCCTTTTGAGAATCTAATGAATGCGGGATATAGAAAATTATTTGATCCAACTTCTCCAAATTCAAAAACATCAATGTCAATGTTTGCAAAAACAAATGACAAACTTTACTCAAATCCTTATGACAAAATTTTCACAAACTCAGAAATGATTGTTGGCGAAGGTAAAAGATTCGAAATGAGCAATGCTTGAACTCAAGAGAACAAAAAGTTATTTAAATTTTATAAATCTGGTGATTTAACTAGAATCTCAGATCATACAATGGTTTATGCTTCAATGGATACTACTAAGAAAGAAAAAGGTCATTCAAAAAGTAAGGTTGTTAAAGAATTACCTAAAACAGAGGTTGATATTAATAATGCCTCTTATTATGATCTTGTAACTCGTTTTGGTTTTTCTGAATCAGAAGCTATGAAAGTTCTGTACCACAGAGTTTTAGGTAAGGGTATTAAAGGTGATAAAGCTCTTGGTGAAATACTTGATTATCACGTAAAAGGCGGAAAACTATTTAATAGAGTTGAAGATTTATCGAAGAGATACAATATAAAAGTTACTTACGGAACTTTAAACAACAACACAAATAAAGAAATGATTAGAAACGCAAATGATTATAAAAATGGCTTAGGTCATGAAATCACTATTGAAAAAATAGATGTAAACACCTTAACTTACAAGGAGTTAATGAAAAAAGTAACTGAAGGCGTTATTTCACGTTCAACAGTTGAGAATATAATGAAGATGAGATCTAAAGGTGAAGCTATAGACGCTCCTGAAAAAATACCTAGTACATATCCTGTTTCATCTGCTGAATCTAATTTAATGAAATTTGGAAGTGCATCTAAAAAAATTGAAAATCCACTAGATTTAAATCATGCCTCTGCAAAATTGATGCTTGAAAATTTAGTTGGACCAACATATAAATTATCCCCTTATCATGTGTATGCAATTATTGCTTACAGAACAAGAAATGGTGGTATTCATGGTTTTGGAGATCTATCAAAAGCTGTTGGTAGTTATACAGCGAAAGCTTTAGGTTATAACGTGGACTATAAAGGTACACTTGTAGAAGATAAGAATTTCAAAGATAAAATAGATATCAACACTCTCAACAAAGCTGATTTTATTAAATATTTTGGAACATATCACGGACTTGGAGAAAAGATATATAACTTTATATACAATAAGGCTCTAAAAGATAGCAAACATATAGGGTTGACTTCATTAGATGAATTAGCTAAAGCGGATTACACATATAAATATTGAAAAGATCAAATTGGAATGTTATTCAAAGTTGGAACAGATACTACATTTAAAGATGCTGCAAACGCTTCTAAAAATACAATAAAGAAATATACATTTAATGAACTGAAAACAGAAGCTGCAAAAGTTGGTGTGTCAGCTACTAAATATGTCTCAAAAGATTTCTCTTCTAAAAAGGTGGAATTGAAAGTGTTTGCAAAATTTATCGCAGATCACTTAAGTCCAGTGGAAAGCAGTAATGCAGAAGCACAATATCACTTGAAATATGCATCAACATTCTTTAAACACTTTATTATCGCCTTAAATAATGCCACAACTATTCAGGAGTGAGATAAAGTAAAATCAAACCTTAAATATACAACGCATCATGCTATGGATGTACTTGAATTATTTAAACCAACAAAATAAAAACACTGGAATTCATCCTGTGTTTTTTTATGTCTTTTCAAGACTTGCTTTTATACCAAAGTGTTTTGATATTGTTGTCTTATTTAAAAGCTTAAATCTTGCTTCTAATGGCTATTCCCATTAAATACATAAATGTAATTGGAATATAAATAACGATTGCGATAGAAGTTAGGGGATTCACCCAACATGTAGCCAACATTGCAATTAAAGAAATGGTTAATGTTGCAAAAAGGCGATCTATTCAAACTAACTTCATTTTTAGAAAGGTTAGAACTGTCAATAAAGACGTGAAAACTCCTAATGAAACCCAAAGGATACCTATATATTTTGCATGCTGAAATGAGTTTAAAATATTTGCTATCATTAACCCACCAATAACCAGTTGTAAGGTTGACATTATTATTGAACATATTATGATTTTTTTATGCATTGATTATCCTATCTATTTCCGAGTGTTCGCCTTTAATTCTTTTGGCAATTAGTTTCCCTAATTTCAATAATATTCCCAATGCTAAAGGAGCTATTGTTGTTCATTGTAAACTGGAGAATAATGCTTTTGGTATAAAGTATGATTTAATGAATGTTGCTGTTAACGGAGAGAAGAATAAAAGGGTTGAAATAACACCGATTAAAATTAAGAATTTTTCAATATCTCATTGTTTTTTTCATTTGAAAGAAATGGCTAAATAAATTATCCCAAATGCAATTGCTATTCAATAGAGAACATACATTACTGTAGCAACCGTTTCAGAAGAACTCAAAGTATTTAAATAAGAGGTTTCTATCTTGAAACCGAATCATCAATCTGGCTCAGATTTTGATATTCAAATTGAAAATGAAACTATTACAAAAATAACAAATAACATTGGTACTCATCATCTTCTAAATTTGTAAATAAAGTTATCCATTGGTTCTTCAAAATTCTTGTTTCTTAATCATAGGAATAACCCACCAATAACAACAGCAACCACCATACCTATTGTTGAACCGATGTTTGTGAATCTATGAAGGATTGTTGCAAACATGAATCCAATGAATGTTAATGTGAAAAGAATTAAAAGTGTTGGTTTTGGTTTTTCTTTATAAATATATATACCAATAAATATACACATGTATGTTGAATATAATCAAAGTGCAGATCAATCAAAAGTTAGTAGCGTAAAACCTGTTGCTCCAGTTAATAACATATAACGAACTCTAGGTGTTCTGAATAACTCTCAGGACACAATCAACATTATTATTGAGGTTATAATAAACCCTATAACGTTGGAGTGGAATCCAAATACATTTGTAGATCTAAGAACAATAATACTTAAGATAAACATTGCTAACCCGAAAGCTATGAATCTTATTTTCTTTAGGGAAATTTTTAATAAAGAAAGTACTGTAGTGATAGAAATGGTAGAAACCATTATGGATTGCATTCATCAGACTTGGTAATCACCATTTAATTTAAATAATCCAATAATTACAGAATTGAACATATATCAAGAGTTATAAACCCTTGCATCTTTTCAAGGTTCGAACTTTGTTGAACCACCATATTTACGAAGGTATACATTGTAAGCTCTATCAAGATGAAAAGGGTAATCATTTTGGTCTTTAATAAGCGTGATAATGGCTGGAGCAATTGTTAATATAATTACCGAAATAAATATCAAAAACAATTTCTTTCAATCAAAATTAAGTTTTATATATTTTCTATGTAATCAAATAAGTACAAAAATAGCTAAATCTTTTAATGCTTCAAACACGATGAATACAACACCGGGTAAGTGAAGGATGATTAATGGGGTATATGTAATGATAGTTGCAGTACTAAAGAGTATAAACCCGATGGGCACTGACATATAGGGGTTTGTGTCGAATGCTTTATACTTAGTTTGGATTATTTTACCTGTCATAAAAAACATACAAATGAAGGTTGGAATTATTAAGAAGCTCATTAAAATTGAATAAATCATAATTTAATTATAAATGATTAAATATTCTATGTATAATATATAAGAAATTATCTTGGCACCATAGCCAAACGGCTAAGGCATGGGTCTGCAACACCCTGATTACGGGTTCGAATCCCGTTGGTGCCTCCAAAATGCGCTTGTAGCTCAGCTGGATAGAGCGTCTGGTTACGGCCCAGAAGGTCAGGGGTTCGACTCCTCTCAAGCGCGCCATATCAATGAAAATTGACGAAAAAGACAAAAATAAAATCACTATGAGTGATTTTTTTTATTTAATTATTACTTCTCCAGCGCTGATTTGTTTCATTTCTACACCACAAGAAGAAAGAATCTTCTCTGAGATATTAACTTCTAAAGTTCCTTTGTATTTGTTATCTTCGAATACAACTTTTTTTATTCCTGATTGAGCAATCATTTTTGCACAATCATTACATGGGAATAAAGATACATATATAGTTGAACCTTTTAAGTTCTTGATGGCATTAAGTATTGCATTAGCTTCAGCGTGGATAACGTATTTATATTTGTTGTCATCACCTTCTCTTGTTCATGGAAATTTGTCATCTATACCCTTAGGCATTCCATTGTAACCCATACCAATAATGATGTTATCTTCATTAATAATACATGCTCCCACTTGTGTGTTTGGGTCCTTTGATCTTTTAGCAGCTAGCTTAGCCATTGACATAAAGTATTCGTCTCAATTTAGTATTTTGTTCATATTCACATTATAACTTAATTGTTTAATGAAAAATACCTAATAAACGAATGTGAAGAAAACATTTTATTTTAAAAAAATATTCACGTTTCAATGTATCATTTATTAATATGAACTCAGCAACAGAAACTAAAATAAATAAAAAGAAATTTTGAAAGAAATCTCTTAAAATAATAATCCCAATTGTTTTATCGCAAATGTTGATAATCTCTGTTGGATTTGTCGATAACTTTATGATTACAGGATACGATGAAGCTCAACATCATTTAACGGCTGTTGGTGCTGGTGCCGAGATGTGATTTGCAACATCAAGTATATACATTGCGATCGGAATTTTGTTTAGTATTTTCTATGCTCAATTTAATGCAAAGGAAAATAAAAATAACTTCAAACAGGCATTTAAAATTAATATATATTTTACCTTTGTAATTTCTATATTTGTTTCAATACTTATGCTTGTATTAGCTCCTCAATTAATGAGTCTATTCTTCCTGAGTGATACACCTGCAGATGCATCAATTGCTAAAGACCTATCAATTACATATTTTAGGATACTTGCTTCAGCTAACATTTTTGCTTCAGTGGCCTTTTTACTATTGAATCCACTTGTTACTATTGGTAAGACAAAATACTTATTAATTGTTTCTGCCGTTTCATTAGTCACAAACGCTATCTTTGATTACATCTTTATATACCCATTAGATTTAGGTGCTACTGGAGCATCAATTTCAACAGCTATTTCATTCTTTGTTGAGATGGTTCTGGCATTTTATTTCTTTTATAAAAATAAACATATATTCAAGGGCATGGGAAACCTATTTAAGATAGATAAAAAGATATTAAAAATGTTTTTAAAACGTTCGTGAATGATTTTAACTTTCTCTTTAATGAGTTGGTCACTTGTAGCTATGACAATAGTGTGAGCAAACATGTTTGGATCAGAGTTGATAAAATCAATGTCAATTGCATATGCCGTTTCCTCAATAATGTTTACTATTTTCCCTGCAATAAATCAATCCATTAAAATAATAATAGGTAAAGAATTAGGTAAAGGTAATTTCACTTTGGCAAAACATTATTCAAAAATCTTAATCCTTCCCATTTTGGTGATAACCTTAATTATTTCTATAATAGGATTCTCGCTTGCATTTATACTTCCAATTCTTTTAATTAAAGATCCTGAATATCAAGATTATGCAAGATGAATGATTATAGTTTATTCAATAGCTATATTCTCATTCGTCGCTAATAGTTATTACACTGGAATGCTAGAAGCTGGTGGTAAACAACTTCAGGTGGCATTCCTTAACTACTTTTCACAAATATGAGCTGTTTTACCAATTGCAATAATTTGTGGTCCGTATGTATTGGGATATGACTTTAAAATAACCTTCATTTGTTCTCAAGCTGTAATGTTCATTGTGGCTGGAATATCATTTGTAATTTATAGTCGTTTTAAATGAATGACAAACCTAAATGATCATAAAGATTTACAATAAAAACAATAACACCCAACACACAATGTGAGGGTGTTATTTTGCTATAATGTTTATATGAAATTAAGACTAGATAAATACCTTGCGAATCAAGGTGTGGGAACAAGAAGTCAAGTTAAACTTTTTATAAAATCAAAAAGAGTTTTTGTTAATGGAATTCCCCAACAAGACATAGGATTTAAAATTGATCCTGAAAATGATGAAATTGAATTTAATCACCAAAAAATTGAATTCAAAGAACATGTTTATATTGCACTAAACAAACCAAAGGATTTTGTATGTGCGAATAAGGATAATTTACACCAAACAGTATTTGACATTGTGGATACATATAAACACAGAAATTTATTTGTTGTGGGAAGATTGGATAAGGATACAACTGGACTTGTTATTTTAACTGATGATGGTAAGTGAGCACATGAATTAAAATCACCAAAATCCAATACTGAAAAAGAGTATTTTGTTACCTTAAAAAACGATGTGAAACCGGAAGACGTTGTTGCCTTTAAAGGTCCTATGCATTTAGATGAAAAATTATTAAAACCAGCACTAATTAAAAACATCGAAAAAAATAAATGTAATGTAATTATTTCAGAAGGGAAATTCCACCAAGTTAAAAGAATGTTCCACAAAGTAAATAATGAAGTTTTAGAACTGCACAGAACTAGAATAAAAGATATTAAACTTCAAGATTTTGACCTAAAAATAGGTGAATTCACTGAATTCAATCCTAAATAGCATTCTTAATCCCTCGTTATTAACATTTAAAGCACTAAATAAGCACTTTTTTAAACTAATTAAAGTACTTTAACTGCAAAAAAATAAAAGAGCCTGAGGTGCTCTTTTTTAACTTCATTTTTTGAGTGATATGGTATAATTATATAGTATATATAATAGCGAAATGTGCGATTTTCAAAAGTGTATACGCCAAAATAAAAATAGGAGGAAAAATGGCAGAATATTCAGCAAGTAATATTCAGGTCTTAGAAGGTTTAGAAGCCGTTCGTAAAAGACCCGGAATGTACATTGGTTCCACAGGAAATAAAGGACTACATCACCTTGTATGAGAAATAGTCGATAACTCAATCGATGAGGCTATGGCTGGTTTCGCTTCACAAGTAGAAATCAAGATTACAAAAGACGGATCAATCGAAGTCACAGATGATGGTCGTGGTATTCCCGTTGCCAAACACCCTAAAACGGGAAAATCAACAGTAGAGACAGTTCTTACAGTTCTACATGCTGGTGGGAAGTTCGACTCAGATACATATAAAGTTTCTGGGGGACTACACGGAGTTGGTGCTTCAGTAGTTAATGCTCTTTCAGACAAGCTAGAAGTTTGAGTTTCAAGAGAAGGGAAAGTTTGATACCAAGAGTACTTAAACGGAGGTAAACCACAAGGTGAGTTAACTCCAATTGAAGATACAGAAGTAACAGGAACAAAAATTAAGTTCCACCCAGATAATGAAGTTATGGAAACAATTGAATTCCATTTCGATTTAATCAATGATAGAGCAAGACAAATTGCTTATCTAAACAAAGGTCTAAGAATCTCAGTTGAAGATGAAAGATCAGGACAAAGAAAGGACTATCACTTTGAAGGTGGAATTCTACAATATGTTGAAGAATTAAACAAATCAAAAGAAGTTCTTAATACAGATGTTATTTATGCAGAAAACCAAGTTGATGGAATCATCGTTGAAGTTGCAATGCAATACAACACAGGATACCAATCAAATATTGTTTCTTATGCAAATAATATTGCAACAGTTGAACACGGAACACACGAGCAAGGATTCTCAGATGCGCTTACACGTATCTTTAACCAATATGCTGGTGAAAACAAATTATTCAAAACTGAAAAAGAGAAATTAACACGTGATGATGTTAAAGAAGGTTTAACAGCAGTTATTTCCGTTAAACACCCAGACCCAATTTTTGAAGGTCAAACAAAAGGTAAACTAGGAAATACAGATGCTCGTAAAGCAACAAACAAAGCACTTTCAATTTCTCTTGAAAGATTCTTAGCAGAAAACCCAGGTCAAGCGAAAACAATCGTTGAAAAATCTCTATTAGCTCAAAGAGCAAGATTTGCAGCAGCAAATGCTAGAGAAGCTACACGTAGAAAATCAGTATTTGATATCGCTTCACTTCCAGGAAAATTATCAGATTGTTCATCAAAAGATGCATCGCAATCAGAAATTTATATTGTCGAGGGTGATTCAGCTGGTGGATCAGCAAAAATGGGTAGAGATAGAGAAACACAAGCTATCTTACCTCTACGGGGTAAAGTAATCAATACTGAAAAAGCGAGAATTGATAAAGTATTCGCTAATGAAGAAATTGGTTCATTAATTACTGCCTTAGGAACAGGTATTGGTGAAGAGTTTGATTTAAACAAACTAAGATATCACAAAATTGTTATCATGACCGATGCCGATGTCGATGGTGCTCACATTAGAACATTACTATTGACATTCTTCTACAGATATTTAAGAAAATTAGTGGAGTATGGATTTGTGTATATTGCACAACCACCTCTATACAAAATTTCTCACGGTAAAGTTGCGAGATATGCATATACTGACTCTGAGAAAGAAACTTACTTAGCAACTCTTGACGAAGCTACACGTTACACAATTCAACGTTACAAAGGGCTTGGAGAGATGGATGCTGAACAATTATGAGATACAACAATGGATCCAGAACAAAGAAAGATGCTTCAAGTTCAAGTATCTGACCTAGCAACTGCAGACCTTACATTCTCAACACTTATGGGTGATGACGTAGCACCTCGTCGTGATTTCATTAATGAAAACGCAAAATACGTTAAAAATATAGATTTATAAAATCAAAACAAAAGGAGAATATATGAACGCAAAAACAAAATCAATAATTAATATAGTTGTTGCTTCATTGGGTGTTCTTGCCTTTATTCTATTTATAATTGCAGTTGTAAAAACAATGGGTTTTTTCGAAAACAATGCATTTATTATGGAAACTGGTAAAGATGGCTCAATTAAAGATGTTTCACCAGAAGCATGAAAAGTTATACATGACGGTGGAAAGATTAAAGGTGCAGGAGCTGAATGAACTGGTATTAAAACTGGTACTGAAGTAGAACAAGTTGCCGCATTCAAGGATTGATTAGCACATAATGTTAAAGATATAGCTAAAGTCCTTAAAAAAGGTGATTTAAAACCTTATCAAATCGATGGATTGGTACTTCAAAATGGTGAATACCAAGGTACAGTAGGAATTTTAGAAATTTTCTTAATTGCATTTAACTCATCAACAGTTTCAGCATTATTTAAAGCTATGATTGTGATTTCATTAATTTCATGAATTGCAGGTATTGTTACTTCAATTCTTGTTAAGAAAGAAAGAAAATCACTTGGAATCGTTAGTGGTGGAGCAAACGTTGTGTTTGCCATCGTAAGAGTTACAGCAATCCCATTCTTAGTAACATCAATAATGTCACACATCGCAATTACAAAAGCACTTAAAAACAAATAAAAACAAAAGAAGAATTAAAAAGTAAAGGAGACTTAAATGTTCATTAATGACGACGAAGAAGACAAAAAATACGAAGTTCATGAAGAAGAAGTAAAAACTGTCTTTGATGAAGAAAAATCAGAGTCTAAAGGTAAAAAACAAAAAGAAATAGTAGAAGTAACTTCTCAAGTAATTGAAGAAGCTACTGATTCACTAACACCAATTTACATTTCTACAGAGATGAGAACATCATTCTTAGAATATGCAATGTCAGTTATTGTTTCTCGTGCTTTACCAGATGCTCGTGATGGTCTAAAACCAGTTCATAGACGTATTATTTACGCTATGTCAGAACTTGGATTAGAATCTTCAAAACCACACAAAAAATCTGCACGTATTGTCGGGGAAGTTCTTGGTAAGTACCACCCACATGGTGATACGGCAGCATACGAAGCAATGGTTCGTATGGCACAAGATTTCTCAATGAGATATCCACTAGTTGATGGTCACGGTAACTTCGGTTCTGTTGATGGTGATTCAGCTGCGGCTATGAGATATACAGAAGCAAGAATGTCAAAAATTTCTTCACTTCTTGTATCAGGAATTAAAAAAGATACAGTTAACTTTGTAGATAACTATGATGGTTCAGAAAGAGAACCTGAAGTATTACCTGCAAGATTCCCTAACCTACTAATTACAGGGGCTACAGGTATCGCTGTTGGTATGGCAACAAACATACCACCTCACAACCTTACTGAGGTTATAAATGGTGTTATTGCATTAGCAAGAAACCCAGAGATTACAATTGAAGAACTAAATGAATACATCACAGGTCCTGACTTCCCAACGGCTGCAACAATCCTTGGAAATGCAGGTATTAGAAAAGCTTATAAAACAGGTAATGGATCAATAACTATTCGTTCAGTTTCAAGAATTGAAGAAATGAAAAATGGTAAAGCAAGAATAATATTCACTGAACTACCATTCATGGTTAACAAGGCTAGATTAATTGAAAAAATTGCTCACCTTGTTAAAGATAAACACATTGAAGGTATTACTGATTTACGTGATGAATCTTCAAGAAAAGGTATTAGAGTTGTTGTTGAATTAAGAAGAGATGTAGTTCCTGAAGTAGTTCTAAACAAACTATTTAAACTAACACCACTTCAAACAAACTTTGGTATCAATATGCTTGCTCTAGTTAAGGGTGAACCAAAAATTCTTAACCTTAAATTAGCATTAAGCACTTATTTAGAACACCAAATTGAAGTTGTTACAAGAAGAACACAATTTGAATTAGAAAAAGCAGAAGCAAGAGCACACGTTCTTGAGGGATTACAAATCGCTCTTGATAACATTGATGCAATAATCACAATGATTAGATCATCAAAAAATGATGCTGAAGCACAAGCTAAAATGATGGAAGCGTTTAGTCTTTCAGAAATTCAAGCGAAAGCTATTACTGATATGAGACTTGGACGTCTTACAGGACTTGCTCGTGAAAAAATGCAAGCTGAGCTTGATGAATTACACGAACAAATTGCTTACCACAAAAATATCCTAAACAACCGTGAAGCACTTATTGACTTAATCGTTGATGAACTTAACGTTGTTAGAGATAAATTTGGAGATGACAGAAGAACAGAGATTCTTGAAGGTGCATTTGGAAACATCGATGATGAAGACCTAATCCCAAGAAAAGATATTGCTATTACAATGTCATCAAGAGGATATGTAAAACGTATTCCATTAGAAGAATATAAAGCTCAAAATCGTGGTGGAGTTGGTACAAAATCAATGACTACATACGAAGATGATAATGTTGAATCAATTCTTGTTGCTACAACACATACTGACTTATTAATATTCTCTACAAAAGGTAAAGTTTACAGAATTAGGGCACACCAAATACCTGAACTTTCTAAACAAGCAAAAGGTATTCCATTCGTAAACATTATTGGTATTGATAAAAAAGAGAAAGTTGTTTCAATGCTTACTCTTGATAACTATGACGAAGGACAATTCCTACTAACAGTTACAAAAAATGGTGTTGTTAAGAAAACTGACATCAAAGAATACGAAAGAATTAACAAAAACGGAAAAATCGCACTTGGACTTAAAGAAAATGACGAACTTGTTAAAGCAATGATCGTTAAAGATGATACAGAAATCATTATTGGTGCAGCACATGGTAAAGTTGTTAGATTCCCAGCTACTGAAGTTAGAAAAATGGGTAGAACAGCTAGTGGTGTTAAAGGTATTGATCTTTCTGGAGAAGCTAAAACAGAAGTTGTTGGAGCATCATCATCACTTGAAGGAGATAAAATTCTTTCAATCGGTAAAGATGGATTTGGTAAAATGACTAACATCGAAGAATATAGAGCTACAAAACGTGGAGCTAAAGGTGTTAAATCAATCAATGTATCTAAAGCCGGAAAACTTGTTTCATTACGTGTAGTAACTGGTGATGAAGACATGATGGTTGTTACAAAACAAGGGATTACTATTAGACTTGATCTTTCTCAAGTTGCAATCTCTTCAAGAGCAACTAAAGGTGTTAAAGTTATTAAACTAAATGATAAAAACACAATTAAATCAATCGCTATTATTAAAACTAAAGAAATTGAAGAGCAAGTTGAACAAGCAATAATCAAAACTCAAGAAATTTCATTAGCAGAACTTAAAAAAACACAATCAGAAGATAATGAAAAATCTGAAGACAACGAATAATTAAGTTATAAAAACGACAACAAATGTTGGCGTTTTTTTATTTGCTTTCTTAATGCAAATTGAGTGATGGGTGCTTTTTAAGGTATTAATACTATTTCATAGTATATTTTCCTTGCTTTTCTCTCTAAATGTTGTAAAATTACTTTATGTTTAAAAAATCATGAAAAGATACAAAAAAAGTAGTGTCACGTGGAAACATGTTTATGCTTGCTATTGGTATGTTATTAGGAACAGCATTTGGTCTAGTTGTTAAATCACTAGCTAATGATGTTATTATGGGTGCCATCGCCAAAGCCTTTGGATACAAAGGTGTTGCTTACATGTCTGCGGGAACAAGTAAATGAGCTACAGTTAGAGTTTTAGATTCTTCAGCACAAGGATTCCACTTCGAACACGGACTTCCTTTAAATGGTGTTATGTATGGTAAATTCCTTGCAGCACTTATCGGATTTGTTGTTGTTTCATTCTTTATTATTGTTGCGTTAATGACTGTTTACTTAATCATTAACTATAGACATAGAAATGATCCAGCACCAGCTGCTGCTGCACCAACAGTGGATGAACAAATTCTAGAAGAACTTAAAAAACTAAACTCATCAAAAACTACTTCAAAAGTAAAAGAAGAAAAATCAGTAGAAGAAAAAGCTCCAGCTAAAAAGGTAACCAAAAAAGCTCCAGCTAAAAAAACTGCTACTAAAAAAACAACTGCCAAAAAAGCTCCAGCTAAAAAAGCTCCAGCCAAAAAAACAGTTGCTAAAAAAACAACTAAGAAATAATTTTTTCTAGTTATCGAAAATAAAACGCTATTGGTGTTTTATTTTTTTCATCCAAAAGTTAAAAGTATATATAATTTAAATATGTTAGATTTAAGAAAAATATTAGAAAACCCACAAGAGGTTAAAAATAAACTCGAAACAAGAGGTTTCGACACAAAAAAAATAGACGAACTTGTTGAATTAGGAGAACAACGTTCAGAGTTAATGACAAAACTAGAAACACTACAAGCACAAAGAAATGCTACATCTAAAAAAATTGGATTAGCTAAAAGAAATAAAGAAGATGTAACTGGAATTATGAATGAAGTTGCAAGCATCAAAGCGGAAATTGAAGCTCTTGAAGAAAAAACAAGAGAAGTTAATCAAAATGTTGAAGATTTACTTCTTTCAATTCCAAACTTGCCTTCAAATGATTCACCAATTGGTTCGGATGAAGAAGCAAATGTAGTTATGGAAACAAATCCAAAACTTGGTAGAGGACATGTAACAGGAGTTAAACCTCACTATGAAATTGCTGAAGAATTGGATTTAGTTGATTTTGAAAGAGCTGTAAAAATTTCAGGTACAAGATTTGTTGCTTATAAAGGATATGGTGCTAGATTGGTTAGAGCATTAAAAGACTTTATGTTAGACACACATACAGAAAAAAATGGTTATACTGAATTCGTTCCACCTGTGATCGTTAATACAAAATCACTAATTGGTACGGGGCAACTTCCTAAGTTTTCTGAAGATCTATTCAAAATTGATAAAGAGGACAAATGATTAATCCCAACAGCAGAGGTTCCTTTAACAAATATTTATTCAGGAGAAATTATTAATCTTGACACTCCTAAAGCAGTTACCGCTTATACACTTTGCTTCCGTTCAGAAGCTGGTTCAACTGGTAGAGATACAAGGGGTTTAATCAGAATGCACCAATTCAACAAGGTTGAACTTGTTAAGTTCGTTAAACCAGAAGATGAGGAAAGAGAGTTCAATAAATTGCTTAAAGATGCTGAAGGTATTTTAAGAGCACTAGAACTACCTTACCAAACACTTTCATTATGTACTGGTGACATTGGTTTCTCAGCAAAAAGAACAATTGACTTAGAAGTGTGAATGCCTTCTGAAAACAAATATAGAGAAATCTCTTCAGTATCTAATTTTGGTGATTACCAAGCACGTAGAGCTATGATTAGGTATAAAGATGAGAATAACAAAACACAATATGCATCTACATTAAATGGATCAGGTATTGCTATTGATAGATGTATCGCAGCAATCCTTGAAAACTATCAAAATGAAGATGGAACAATCACAGTTCCAACAGTTCTTCAAAAATACATGGGCATTGAGATAATTAAATAACATAAAGAGGCACTTGTCCTCTTTTTTTATATTATGAGATATAATAAAAGCACAATTAAAATATTATTAATACAATTGCCACAAGAAAACATTTATAGTTTTTGAGCGTTGTATGGAAAGCGGTTTAAATGGCTACTCAAGAAGAAATAGAAAAACTTAAACAAGAGATAGAACAAACTAAGAGAGAGATAGAGCAAAATAAAAAAGGGAAGGGGCAACCTGAAAAAAGTGTTGACCTTAAAGAAGAAAAACCTAAACTTGTAAAAAAATCATTCCCTAAAAAAGAAGGTATAGATTATTCAAAACCTTCTTTAGAAGTTAAAAGATTTACAAAAAGATATAAGGGTTCTAAAATTCCCGCTGTTGAAAATGTAAACTTTACAGTTATGCCTGGAGAATTCCATGGTTTCATCGGTGCTAATGGTGCAGGTAAAACAACCACAATTAAATCTTTAATTGGAGCTTATGCAAAATTTGAGGGTTCAGTTGAAATGTTTGGTCACAAACATTCAACATTGGAAGCTAAAAAACACATAGGATATATTCCTGAATCTGCTAAATTCCCAAAAGGAATGACAACATTAAGTTACATTACATACATGTCATATCTATCAGGTATGAGTATGAGAGATTCTAAGAAATATGCAAAAGAAAAATTAATTGAACTTGGATTAGAAAAAGTTATGAAACGTTCACCCAATACTTTTTCATCAGGACAAAAGAAGAAGGTTTTATTAGCTCAAGCGCTAGTGCATAATCCAGATATTATCATCATGGATGAACCTGCAGCTAACTTAGATCCAAAAGCAAGATTTGAATTCTTCCAAGATTTAAAAGAACTTCAACAACAAGGGAAATCAATATTTATTTCTTCACATATTCTTGCTGAATTAGATAAATTCGTTGATTCATTAACAATTGTTGATGGTGGTAAAATTGTATTTACTGGCTCAATGAAAAATGCGACGGAAAACCCTGAATTAGAATATTTTATTAAAGGCGAAACAGAAAAAGATAATAAAATAATTATCGCTGTTGCTGAAAAACTTGAAATTAAATATAAACCAGAAGACGAAGGCTTTATATTCTTTATGATTGAAAGAAAAAACATTATCAAAGTTATGGAATATTTTGCAAAAGCAAAAATAGCAATAGATACGTTTAAAAACAGGAAAATGTCACTTGAAGAAGTTTATAAAAAATATGTTGTTCTCGGTTCACGAGAAACAGGTGTAGGAAAGGTTGGTAAATAATGATTAAATATATGAGATTACAATTATTTTTAATGAGTAAAAAAGTATCAACTTATCTAATCCCGGTAATATTTGCAATATCATTCTTTTTAATGGTGGGTCTTCCTGCTTTATTGACACAAACGCCAAAACCAATGATTAACACTGTTTTAAGAAATCCATTGACGTTAATCTTGCCTTTTATAATTTCAGCAATTTTTGTTGCAGTTAAGGCTTTAAATATTTTTAAAGATTCTGAAGATGATGGTACAGAACTTCTAATTGTTTCAAAACCAATAACAAGATTCAAATTAGTCTTAGGGAAATTTGCTTCTCTATATACAATGATGTTCTTTTTCTCAATATTTACATTTGTGTTCGCCGCTTTGATCGGAACAGCAGATAAATATGCTTCATCAAAACAAATTATTGAGTTCGCTGCTTCTGCGGCATTTGGTACATTTATAATACAATTATTATTATCATCAATCATAGTATTCTTCGCTTCTGTGTTTGGTAAAGTTGGTACAATAATTGTTTCAATTCTTGTACCGCTGATTTTAACAATATCATCATTGATATTAGTTCCTTTTTCACATTCACAAATTTCATCAGATTATACTAAAACATATGTAGTTCAATCAAAAGAAGGAAAGTTTGTACAAAAAGATATTTATGGATTTGAAGAAGATGATAAAAGTGCAAGGAGAGATATAGCTGATCATGAAAAATCATGATATAAAACTGCTGCTTACTTTGATGTCTGAACACAACTTTCTTCATTTTATTCAATATTCCAACCAGAAAAAATAGTTCCAGGTTCATTGGGTAAATGAAGCATTGCTGAAGGTAAAACAAATAACCTTTCAAAATTAATAGATTCAAAATTAATTTATAAAAACAAAGCAACAAATAAAGAATTTTACTTAAACCCTATTAATCAAAATTTATTCTCAGAAGATACTGTTGATTTAGGTTCGCTAAATAAAGCTAAACAGATTTATGATGAACACTCAGATCAAATAGCTACTGAAATAAATAAAACAACAAAACCAATCAGCGATAAATATGAATGAGGTGATAAAATCTTCGATATTCTTAAAGGCGATTTTAAAGTAGATACTTCATCACTTAATAAAGAAATTGTTTCGGGGTATATTCTTATCAATTTATTGAATGATGGGAAGATGTCAATAGCAAAATTAGACTCAGAAGACCTCTCTTTATTCTCAGGTGATATTAAAAATCTTGATAATATTTCAAAAGATGTTCAAATCATTGAAGGAAAACCATATATTCCAAGAGCGCTACTATATACAATGTGATTAATCATTACATTTGGTATTGGTGGATTGGTTATGGTTAGATACATGAGACGTGATTTTAAATAGAAATAACGGCGAAAGCTGTTTTTTTATTTGCTCATAAAGAATGGTAGAAATTCCTAACCAATAAATTAATATTTTAAAGCATGAAATATGCAATAATTTTAATGCACAACTAAATACAAATTTTAAATGTACAAGGAATGACCAAGTCAGCTGTCCTAGCAACCGTAAAGCCGGAAAACTTATTTAAAACTATCAAAGAACTTTACTATGGATGAGGTTGACGACTTCTTTTAATAATAGATTCCGCCAACACTCTTTTTGTAGAGTGTTGTGCTTTTTTTGAAAGGAAAATAATGCGAAAAAATTATAGGTATTTGTTGTTTATGACTACAAAAAGATGAACGACATATTTATTTCCTATATTATTTTTATTTGTTTTCACCATATTGATAGCAATCAAAGCAAGTGCTAACAATACTGATAATGGGATATTGTGAAGATTAGGGTTTTATTATTATATAATCCCGTTCGCATGTTCCATTATATTCTCAACACTTAAGTCGATAAATATATTTAAGGAAAATGAAGAAAATAATACGGAATTAATCATAGTTTCAAAACCATTTAAAAGGTGACAGATTATTTCAGCTAAATTTTTTGTTTTATATACACTATTTATTTTATATAGCTTAATGGTTTTGTTATGAATGTTTGCAATTTCGTTCATTGATAAACCATCAACCAACATGGAAAAAATAAGGTTTGCAGCATCATTATCAATAGGTGGTTTAATAATAATGTTTTTAACGTCATCGATAGTTGTTTTACTTTCTCAACTTTTGAATTCATTGATAACAATCTCTGTTATG
This sequence comes from Mycoplasma todarodis, assembly GCF_965212735.1. Classification (GTDB taxonomy): domain Bacteria; phylum Bacillota_I; class Bacilli_A; order Mycoplasmatales; family Metamycoplasmataceae; genus Mycoplasma_K; species Mycoplasma_K todarodis_A. Next base: position 26,105 of record NZ_CBDBYJ010000001.1, read on the forward strand.
GGTCTTGTTGTAATCTCGCCATTAGCAACTTCAATAATCGCACCTTTAACTCACGCTCAACATCTTGAGTTCGTAGGAACCCCACACTATATGGTTTCTAAGGAAAATGTTAAAGCATCTCATGTAAAAGGTGATCAAATGTTTTTCTTTAATCCAAGTGGAATAAAAACTTCGGAGAAGTTAGACAAACCTTTATATAAAAGGATGAAGAGTAAATATGAAGAACATCAAAAGAGTGCGTATAAATATGTATCTTACCTAGATATATATGGGCAATTAAGTGGCTTTTTAAGCATATTCCAAGATAGACAATGGAATTATGAGTCTATTGGAAAATGGCACGAATCAACACGTATTGTTCATTCAGATTATCAATTTACAATAAATGGTTGAAAATACATCTATATGTATTGAAACGATTCCAAAATTAACGAATTAACTGCAAGTAAAGTTAACGAAGTTTCCATAAAAGCGGCAAGATACGTTGTAGAACATAAAGATGAACCCAAGTGAAAAAATTTTTCAAATGAAGGATTTTTAAAGAGATATAAATCAAAAGAATGAAAAGAACTGGTTTCTTCTTATTTAACAAGTGATAAAGAAAGCTTTGGTGATAATGCATTACAACTTTCTATATTGATGGCTGAAAAAGAGAATAATAAATTTAAACAATTAATGTACAGACCAATAGAAATACAAGATTTAATGTATATAAAAGGGATACTAGCTGATGGTGGTAAAATACCTGTCTATGTTCCAGAAAAATATATACCCAAGATAAATATATTCCTAGGTTGAGGATCTTTGATGATCATACTAGGTATGGCAGTTACATTAATTTATTACAAAAAAGATTTTAAATAAAGGAGCATAAAATGCGTAAATCAAAAAAAATAATGGCAACATTCGGTACGTTGGGAATTATTTCCATGCCTATTGTTGCTGCGGTATCATGTGGAGCATCAAAAGATGCTGATAATAAAGATATAACAAAATCATTATCTTATATGAAAAATGGAATGTTCGTTGATTCAGATGACTACCAACCAATCAAGCAAACATCTTCAACTCCATTAAAGGAGTTCTTGCAACAAAATAGAAAAATCAAAGAAGGTGAAAAAATAGAAGTAAAGGATGATGTTGTTGTTTTAGCTGATGCATACTACTCAGGTAAAATTCAAGATATATCAACCATTTACAATAAGGTAAAGCCCGATGCATATAACAAGATGGTTCAACAACAAACCTTATCTGAATTTCAATACATAAATGGGTCTGCAGTAATACCAAGAATGAAAGGTGGATGAGGTACTCACAAACCTGTTGTTGAATTAGGAGAAAACGATTCATTAATTTATATATTTGATGATGATAATAAAGATGGAAGAAGTGTTGAAGGATTTAAAAAACAAATTATGTTCGAAGATACTTCAATCGCTGGAGATAAAGAAATAAAGGACCTAAACAAAATGATCGGATTAAAAGAAGGAAAATGAGGATCAATGAGGGTTCCATTTATCGGAAATAAAAATCAAGGTGTTCTAACATCATATTTTGGTTCTCAAAACAACCACCCTTCTTCAAAAGTGAAAGCTAAGAAAGTTGAGACACCAAAAGAAATGGGTGAACGTCTTATTAAGATATTCCCTAAAGCTGTTGTTGACAAAATCGTTAATTACTACAAAACAGCAAGTAAGGCGTTTGTTCCAACTGAAGTACCATTTGGATTTATTAAATATCAATTAATAGGCCCAAATGCCATTAAAGTTGATTTCTCAGGAAGACCTAATGTTACAGCGTCACATATTGGTAAAGTTTCTGAAGATGGTAAAAAGCATGAATGAGATGCTGAATTATCAATTGGTCAAGAGTCAGAGTGAGACGCATACAACAAAAAAGAAGTTTCAAAAACTCATGACAATTATTTAATAATTGGTAAACACGAACATAAATAAAAACGGAGAATAATGACGATAAATTTAAAGGAAAAAATATTTGGCAATAGAATAACACCGGCAAGAGTAGCAATCCTAGGGATGCTGCTTGCTTTACTTATAACCTTTAAGTTTATTTTGGGTTTTGTGCCAGGGGTAGAAATTGTTTCATTTACATTCATCTTTGTTGCATTATTTTTACCTTTGTTTGACTTGGTTCTTCTAGTATCTGCATTTAATTTTTTAATATTGGCAGTATATGGATTTGGAACATGGTGATTTGGTTACTGACCTATATTCTTTATTGATGTTTTGGTTTCTTTTTCACTTAAGAAATTCTCCAAGAATATATTCTTCTTTGCATTCGTTTGTTTTTTAGGTGGTATTAATGTTGGGTTTTGATACTTCATCATGGATATTGCATTTTATGATTCAACATTCGCAACCCTTAATTTGATAACTGCTATACCAATCAACTTAGCAGAATCATTTACCTCCATGTTCATGGCGATACTTTTCGGACCTGCACTATCCAAGATATTCCAAATTAATTATCACAAGTTTTGAAGTCATGGAGAAGTATTCAAGTTCAACCCCATCAAACATAAGATTATTGGGTATTTAACATCCTTTACATTAGTTATAGGGTCTATAACCGGAATAGTTTTGTTGGGTGTTTATAATCAAAGGTTCATCGATTTAAGGCAAGGTCAACAAGGCGGAAATAAATTATTACCTAACAATTATCGAAGAGATGAAAGGTTGATTCCAACTGAAGATTACAATGATATTTATAAACAACTTAATCAAGGTGATAATGCTGTCGTTCTTGTTGTCGGTAAAAAGCATTGAACATTTATTGCTAGAAGTTCAGAAAAGGAAGTCCTTAAAACTGAACTTTCAAACAATGAATTTTACGTAGCTTACCTAAAACACCCTGATCCTAATTTAGGTATATTCTTGAAGCAAGCTTTTTCAAGAAAAACAAACAAGCAAATATCTCCAGATAATTCAACTGGAGCAAAAGGAACAAAAAGCGACTTTGATGCTTCACCATTTATTTTTGTTAATGGTGAATTATCTAATGCAGGTGCTGAAACTTTAAAGTTAAGATCAAAAGACATCATTGAAATTTCTTACAATGATTATGGTGGCCAGTTCAATACAGCTGGATCAACTTCTATCGTTGGTAAATATTATCTAAATAAAGAATATGATGAGACAAAAGAAGTTAACCAAATTTGAATCCCTATCACAGCTGGTATTGGTGTATTTGGAATTATTATATTAATCATATGAACACCAAATATAATTAAAAAAATCAAAAACAGAAGAAATCAGGATTTAAAAAATAATTAGTGAAAATCATAGTACATTTTATATGTTGATTTTGAGTAATGAATTAAGAAAAAATAACATTGCATAATGTTATTTTTATATCTCATTTTTAAAAGATTTTTTTTAGTTAAAAGTATTAAAATTATAAAGAACACACAAAAGGGCCTAGTACCAATTTTCTATGAAATAGCACAAAAAAAGTTATTTTATAGCAAAGAAAAGTGTGTTTATTATTGAAGCAAAGACTTCAACATAAAGAAAGAGAGAATATGAGATATACAAAAGAACACATAAAACAACTGAATGAGCAAATTAGAGCCCATTTCCCAAGGGTAACACCAATTAATGATTCAATGGTAATGGAAAGAGAATCCGTATCTAGAATGGTTATGATAGATAGATATGCTCAAAAGGATTTAAAATTAGTTTCATTGGCAAAAGGAGATTTAGTTATCGCCAAAATTAAACCCGATCCAAAATTCCCTACATTGGGAACTGGATTCGTTCAAGAAATTAATCAAAAAAATAAAACAGTAACAATTAAAGTTGAGGAAGAGTACATAGCTCAAATTTCTGAAGAATTAAACCCAACAGAGGATGGTATCATCACTATTCCGATGGGAACAATTAATAAACCACTAGAAATTTTCTATGAACAAATCGCAAGTCGTGTTGGTTCAGCACTTGCTAAATCAGAAAATGATCAAGCGTGAGGAACAAGATTCTCAAATGAAATTAAAGATGGGAATGTAGTTCCTGCTGGACGTGTTCTTTATGGAGCTGGTTCAGAATCAAAAGTTACATACTTCAACTGTTATGTAATGCCTATGCCAAAAGATTCAAGAGAAGGTATAGCAGAACACCGTAAAGAAGTTATGGAAATAATGTCTCGTGGTGGTGGTGTTGGAACTAATGGTTCAACATTAAGACCGAAAGATGCAGTTGCTATTTCTGTTGGAGGTAAATCTTCAGGTTCAGTTTCTTGATTAAATGATTTAGCTTCTTTAACAGATTTAGTTCAACAAGGTGGTTCAAGACGTGGAGCACAAATGATTATGTTAGCTTCATGACACCCAGATATTTTAGAATTCATTATTTCTAAAATGCAAAAACCATCAGTTCTTAACTTCATTAAAGAAAAATTCAATAATCCTATGATTAAAGAATTAGCAACAAACAAACTTAAATTCAGACCACTTTCAGATGAAAGAAGACAAATTTTAGAAGCTGTTGTTGAATGTTCAAAATCAGTTAAACCTGAGGTACTTAAAAATGCAAAAGCTAAATTAACTGCTGGTGGAGAATACGAAGTTGTATGACCAGAATTCTTAACAGGAGCAAACATATCAGTTGCAATTTCAGATGATTTTATGACTGCTGTTAAAAATGATGAAGAATATAACTTAAGATTCCCAGATCTAGAAGCTCTTACAAAAGAACAAAAAGAATTCTATGACGCGCATTGACATGAAATTGGTGATGTTAACGAATGAGAAAAGATGGGTTACCCAGTTAAAATTTACAACACAATAAGAGCTAAAGAATTATGAGACCTTATTAACTTCTGTGCGACATATTCTGCAGAACCAGGTGTATTCTTCTTAGACGTTGCGAACAAGATGACAAATGCTACTTCTTATGATCAAAAAGTAGTTTGTACAAACCCTTGTGGTGAACAACCACTTGCTCCATATTCAGTATGTAACCTTGCAGCGATCAACTTAGCTAACTTTATTACTCATGATAAGAATGGTGACATTCTTTGAGAAAAGCTAGACAAAACAGTTGCTACAATGGCAAGAATGCAAGATAACGTTATTGATGAAACGCCTTATTTCCTTGCTGCTAACGAAAAACAAGCAAAAGGAGAAAGACGTGTTGGTATGGGTGTTATGGGACTACACGATTTCCTAATTTGAGCTGGATTAAGATATGGTTCAGAAGAAGGTAATAAATTAGTTGATAAATTATTCGAAAGAATCGCAAGAGTGGCATATACAACATCAGCAAAACTAGCAGATGAAAAAGGTGTATTCCCATTCTTAAAAGATGTTGAAAAATTACTGAATACTGGTTTTGTTAAGAAAATGCCAGAAGATGTTAGAGAGCAAATTAGGAAATCAGGTGGAATGCGTAATTCACACATGTTAACAATCGCCCCAACTGGTTCAACTGGAACAATGATGGGTGTATCAACTGGTCTAGAACCATACTTTGCATTCAAATATTACCGTTCTGGAAGACTTGGTAAGTTTATGGAAGTTGACCAACAAATTGTTGCTGAGTGAAAACAAGTATTCAACCACCCTGAAGGTAAAGAATTACCAGATATCTTTGTTTCTGCGATGGAACTTTCACCAGAAGCTCACGCTGACGTTCAAGCGATTATTCAACGTTGAGTAGATTCTTCAATTTCAAAAACAGTTAATGCTCCAAAAGGATACACTGTTGAACAAGTTGAAAAAATTTATACAAGACTATATGATAAAGGTGCAAAAGGTGGAACTGTATATGTAGATGGTTCAAGAGATTCTCAAGTGTTATCATTAACTAATGATGATGACAATTCAGAAACACAAAATGTTGAAGACATCAAAATGTTACAAACAGAAACATCACAACGTGAAGTTGAGAAAATCAATGAAAACCATGCAGATATCCCAGGTATTAAACTTGATAAGAACTTAGGTACAAAACCAGGAGACACTTGTCCTGTATGTAAAGAGGGAACTGTTGAAGATCTTGGTGGATGTAATTCATGTACAAACTGTGGTGCACAACTTAAATGTGGACTTTAAAACATACTAATGTATGTTTTTTTATATAAAAAAACACCTGTAATAAAGGTGTTTTTATTTTGCAGAATTAATCTTTTTCTTTTCTTTATATTTAAGTATTAATATCGTTTGTGAAAGATATATAATCACACCGATAAAAGATAATAAACAAGGCATTAATCATTGACCAAGAGTTTTATCTACACTTAACATTCCTCAATATATTGTTCAAAGAAGGTTAACAATAGTACCCATTATAAATGAACCCACTGAAAGATTTTCAACATCCTTCTCCTTGAAAGTTTTTATAGTTTGAGGGAAGAATGCGAATGTTGTACACATCCCCGCTAGTAGTGAAAACATAATTGATCCAGCTTCATTTATGTGTCAAGATTTTAGTTCCCCAATAGTCATTATTGTTATTGCAAAAACAACATAAGAATAGTTTATAACTCCAACGAATTTTCATTTTTTACTCTTTTTATACTTAAACAATAATGTTATTAATGTTGCAAATACAAATAAAGAACAAGCGTTGGCTATCCCTGGTTGAAATCCTTCGCTACCCAATGTTCCAGAAAACATAACTCACATTCCGGCACCAAGTCCAAATGTAAACATTGAATAAAAATTAACTCCAGACACTTCCTTAACCCTGAAGGTCTTTATTAATTGTGGAATACCTAATCCAACAGTTAAAACTGCTGCGATTCATCCAATTGTAATTGTTGATACGTGCATTTCTCTCCTTGCTAAAGTTTTCTATAAGTTACTATATCGAAATTATCGTGTGTAACTACACCTTCTTTAGAATAATTTTTTGGCTTTAAATTTAAATACACATTCCCAGTGTAAACACCTCATATGTATGAAATGATTCATTCATCTGCGTACTCTGCATATTTTTCATAAACAGATTTACCGCCAGCTATAAATAAAATTTCTTCTGAATCTTTATATTTAGCAAATAATTCCATTAGTTCTTTTTCATTGTGAATTGTTTGATCTGCCCCTTCAACCGTCTTAGAAGAAAGTACATAATGTTTTCTTCCTGGTAGTTTTTTTGGTAACCCTTCAAAAGTAGTTCTTCCAAATAATAATGAGTGTCCCATTGTAGTTGCTTTGAAGTGTTTGAATTCAGCGGGTATTTTTCATGGTAATTTATCACCATTACCTATTAGTCTTTCACCCGTCATCGCCACGATTAATTTAATCATAGTAATACCTCTTTTCTTGTAATTCAATTATAAATAAAAAAGATACATAAGTACCTTTATTATTAAATGCTATAAATGCTTAGTATTCTCCGTCTTTTGTTTTTTCTCCAGAAATTAATTTAACTCCTGATGAAGTACCAATACGTGAAGCACCAATTGTAATCATTTCATCTAAATCAGCAGGAGTTTTAACACCACCAGCTGCTTTGATTAAGATTTTATCTCCAACAACTTTTTTCATTAGTTTAACATCTTCTGGTGTTGCTCCGTGGTATGAGAAACCTGTTGATGTTTTAACAAATTCTGCTCCTGAATTCATTGTGATTTCAGTTGCTTTGATTTTTTCTTCTTCTGTAAGAAGTGCTGTTTCAATAATTACTTTAAGAACGTGTGTTCCGATTGCTTTTTTGATATCTTTGATTTCATTTAAAACGTAATCAAATTGCCCATCTTTTAATCTACCGATATTAATAACCATATCGATTTCATCTGCACCGTGATCAACAGCTAATTTAGCTTCGAAAACTTTTGCTTGTGTAGCCATAGCTCCAAGTGGGAAACCAATTACTGATGTAATCCCAATTCCTGTACCTTCTAGTTTTGTTTTTGCGTATTTAATTCATGAAGAGTTAACACATATAGTTTTAAAACCATATTCGATTGCTTCTTCGATTAATTTATCAATATTTTTTGTTGTACCCTCAGCTTTTAAATAAGTGTGGTCAATGTATTTTGCGTAATTCATTTCTTAATTCTCCTTGTTATGAAAGTTTTCCTAAAATAATAGGATTGTTTATCTTTTCTTTATTAATTGTATATGATTCCTTAACTTGTTTAATAATTTCATCTTTGATTTCAATGTTTGATGAAATTGTAATTAAAGCATCTCCAACCTTAACTTCTTCATTTGTCTTCTTATTAATGTAAATACCGGCAGTATTGTCGATGATATCACTTTTTTCAGCTCTACCAGCTCCTAGTTTCATAGCTGCTAAACCTAAATCAATAGCTGAAGTAATGTTCATGAATCCATTTTCCTCTGCTTTGATTTCTAATGTGATTTTTGAAGATAAGAAATCTTCTGCTTTCATCGCTTCTAGATCTCCACCTTGTGCTTCTACCATATCGTAGAATTTTTGAAGTGCTGATCCATCTTCTATTACTTTTTTAACCATTTCTTCTGCACTACCTTCGATAGCGATTTTTGATTGGTTAATTATTGTAGATGCTGAAGAAAGAATAAGTTCTTGGAAATCAGCTGGACCATTGCCTTGTAATGTTTCAACTGCTTCAATAACTTCGTTTCTATTTCCGATAGCTCTACCAAGAGGTTTATCCATGTTAGTGATTTCAACTTTAACATCACGATTAAGTAATTTACCAATTGAGATCATTGTAGAACCTAATTTTTCGGCTTCTTCATATGTTTTCATAAATGCACCATTACCAACTTTAACATCAAGTAAGATTGCATCAGAACCTGTTGCAAGTTTTTTTGACATTATTGATGCAGCAATTAATGGAATTGATTGCACTGTTGCTGTAACATCTCTTAATGCATATAGTTTTTTATCTGCAGGAACAATATTTCCTGATTGTGAAATAATGGCGACTCCGTGTGTTTTGACTTGATTTATAAAATCCTCGGTTGTTTGTTCAACTTGGAATCCTGGTATTGATTCTAGTTTATCGATTGTTCCACCAGTGTGTCCCAATCCTCTTCCTGACATTTTAGCAACTGGAATTCCTAAAGCAGCAATTATTGGACATAGAACAAGTGATGTTTTATCTCCGATTCCTCCAGTAGAGTGTTTATCAACTTTAACTCCAGCAATTGAAGAAAGATCAATAACATCTCCTGAGTTCATCATAATTAATGTTAGGTCCGCCACTTCTTGGTCACTCATACCATTTAGTACGATTGCCATAGCGAATGCAGCCATTTGATAATCAGGAATTTCATTGTTAACGTAACCTTGGACTAAAAAAGAAATTTCTTCTTTTGAAAGTTCTTCTTTCTTTCTCTTTTTATCTATTAAATCAACAGCTCTCATTATAGAATACCTAAAGCAACTTTCATCATGTCTGAAAATGCTGTTTGACGTTCTTCTGGCGATGTTTCTGTTTTACTTACTAAGTTATCTGAAATTGTAACTAGACAAGCAGCTTTCTTACCTGTTTTTTCTGCGTTTGCAAATAATGCAGCAGATTCCATTTCAACACAGTCAGCTCCTGTTTCTTTAATTGTGTCTTCTAGAGAACGTGAATTATAGAATACGTCTGATGAGTGAATTCTAGCGTGGTGTAATTGAATATCTTGTTTTTTAGCAGATTCGATGATTGCATCATTTAATTCTTTTGATGGTTCCATAACGTGTCTACCTTCTCCAAGTACTAATCTTGAGAAAGCATCTGAATCTGTATATGCTGATGTAGCAAGTACAACATCGTATAGTTTTAAGTCTTCTTTATATGAACCAGCTGAACCAATTCTAATAATATTGTCAACATCATAGAATTCAAATAATTCATATGAGTAAATTCCGATTGATGGTTGTCCCATACCTGAACCACAGATTGAAACTTCTTTTCCTTCGAATTTTCCTGTGAACATAAGCATGTTTCTAATTGAGTTTACTTGTTTAACATCAGTTAAGAAAGTCTCAGCAATATATTTTGCTCTTAGAGGATCTCCTGGCATTAAAACTGTCTTAGCGATTTCGCCTTTTTTTGCATTTATGTGTGGTGTCATTTTTAAACCTCCTACAGTGTGTAATAACACTTTTATTTTAACACATGTTTAATATATGAAACACACTTTGTAAACCTGCATTTCAACCTAAAATCATTGATTTTTGTAAAAAGTTTAGAAATATGTGGTTTTTTGGACTTCTTTATGATAAAACTCACATTTAATGGGTATAATTATATAAATAATTAACTAATTTAGGAGTTTCGATGCAAAAATTCAAGAAAGTATTATTAGGTGGTTTTAGTGCAACGCTTGCACTTTCAGCTCCAATAGCTGTTGCAGTATCATGTGGAGACTGAGCAGGTAAATTTGAGTTAAGACTTAACGGAGAAACAAATGAAGAATTATCAGATAAACTAGCATTTGTTACCGATGGTGGTTCAGCTGATGATAAATCATTTAACGAACAAGGTTATGATGCGTATCATGCACTATCTGGTCATACCAAAGAAAGTGTGTTGCGTCCCGATGGCGGAACATCATTCGAAATTAAAAAGAGATATGAGACAGCGGCTAAGTATGGTTCAAGAGTAATCATTGCACCTGGATTCCACCATGTGTCAGCAATAGAATCATTCAATAAATCTTTCGGAGAAAAGAAAGTTGGATTTATTTTAGTTGATGGTGAAATGAAATATAAAGATGGAAAAGACAAAGACAAAGGAATTTCAAATGTTGCTTCAATAGTATTTGAAACAAAATATTCAGGGTTCCTTGCAGGTTATTTAGCAGCTGAATATTTAACAGAAATTAAAAAGGATGAAACACCTAAAGTTGGTATGTTTGGTGGGGCTAACTTCCCTGGTGTTACAAACTTTATGGTTGGATTCATTTCTGGTATTCATTATTACAACAATTTTAAGAAACCTACTCATGAAGTTGAATTCAGTAAATTTGCGAGTGATGAAGAATATACAAACTCTGGATTTTCTGCTGGACAAGGTACACCTTATGCAAACAAATTACTTCAAAACGGTGCTGATATCATTCTTCCAGTTGCTGGTCCACAAACTGGTGATGTAATTTCTGCAATTAATCAAAACCAAAAATACAGCGATGTAAAAATTATTGGAGTCGATACTGATCAAGCCTTACAATACGAGAATAATCAAAATAAATTCTTAACTTCAATCGAGAAAAAACTTTCCCTTGCTATTCAAAAAGTGTGAAAAAAAGCAATAGATCCAAAAAATCACCAAGATGCAACATACGATGGTGTTAATGGTTTTGGAGAAACAACTGTAGGTACACTAAAAAATGAGTTAACAAGTATATCTAAACCACACGTTAGTGGTGTGGAAGACATTTACAATAAAGTGGTTAATGATGCTACTTTGAAAACTAAAGCAGTTGAAATCACAGAAAAAATGGATTGAAACGCAGCTTTAAGTATATTAAAACAGATGTATTAAGGGAGATATAAATGAACGCAATTGAATTAAATAACATAACTATGCAGTTTGGTAATTTCAAAGCAAACGATGATGTTACTATGCACGTAAAACAAAATGAGATTTATGCAATCATCGGTGAAAACGGTGCTGGTAAATCTACTTTGATGTCAGTTTTATTTGGATTATATAAACAAACATCAGGAACAATTAGGATTAATGGTAAAACAGAGGAAATTAATTCTCCTTTAAAAGCTAACCAACTTGGAGTTGGTATGGTTCACCAACACTTTAAACTAGTTGAAGACTTTACTGTATTAGAAAATATTATTTTAAATATTGAAAACACTAATAAAATGGGATTACTTTCTAGTAAAGAAGCAAGGAAGAAAATTACTAATTTAATGGAGAAGTATAAATTCCAAGTTGATTTAGATAAAAAGATTGCGAAATGTACAGTTGCTGAACAACAAAGAACAGAAATTTTAAAAATGCTTTACAGAAATGCAAATATTTTAATTTTTGATGAACCAACAGCTGTTTTAACACCTCTTCAAATTGAGGAATTCTTAAAAGCGTTAAAAAACCTTAAAGAACAAGGTAAAACAATAATTCTTATTACACACAAATTAGATGAGATTAAAGCTGTTGCAGATTCAGGAACAGTTATTCGTGCAGGGAAAGTTATCGGAACATTTGATGTTAAGAAAACTTCTACTAAAAAGATGGCAAAGATGATGGTTGGTACTGAGGTTGTTGCTGCAAGTAATGATTACAAAATTAAAGCTGGTCATACAATCTTAGATGTAAAAAATATATCTGTAAACGATTCTTCACAATCAAGACACGTGAAAATTAAAGATATGTCATTCCAAGTTAAATCTGGTGAAATTGTAGCGATTGCTGGTGTGTCTGGAAATGGACAAACAGAAATAATAAATGCTATTACTGGACTTCAAAAAGTTCGTAAAGGTAAAATAGAGTTAACTTCACGTGCAATTGAAACAATACAAAAAACTAAAGAAGAAAAACTAGCTCTTGATCCACAAGAACAAAAAGAATACAAATATAATCGTTCAACTAAAATGTATGAAAAACGAGAGTATTCAACTGTTGACATAAGTCATAAATCAATTTCTAAAAGATTTAAGCAAGGTATATCTCACATTCCTGAAGATCGTCATAAATACGGAATGGTATTAGATATGGCTCTTTGAGAAAATGCAGCTATTCAAGATATCAGAACTAATAGATTTTCAAGATTTGGTTTCATTAAATTCAATAACTTAAAAAAACATGCAGATGTTCTTATTAGAAAATTTGATGTTAGATCATCGAAGGGTAGAGATTCAATTTCTAGAACTTTATCTGGTGGTAATCAACAAAAATTTATTGTTGCTAGAGAATTAATAAGGGAATCATCATTAGTTGTAACTGCTCAACCTACACGTGGTTTAGATGTTGGTGCAATTCAAAACATCCACGAACAATTACTGAGATCTAAAAAATATGGAAAAGGAATTTTATTGATTTCTTATGAATTAGATGAAGTTATGTCATTGGCAGACAGAATCATTGTTGTAAATGATGGAGCTATTGTCGGGGAAGTACCAGGTAAAGGAGCTACAAGAGCATCAATAGGTAATCTTATGGCCGGAAAGGTGGATAATGTTTAAAAAATTAAATCTAAAAGCGAATGGCTTTTCAAATAATTTAACAAGAATATTCACTGGACAAGGTAAAGGCGTATTCCATAAAATTAAAGCTTCATTATTAGCTATAGTAATTGGTTTACTTATTGGTATGATTCCAATCATCGCTTCTGGTGGTAACCCAATCCACGCTTATTCAGAATTATTAACTTCTGGATTCAATGAATTTAAAGTGGATACGTTCTTCTCTAATTCAGCGATATTTATAATTTTGGCTATAGGAATTGGTATTTCATTTAAAACAGGATTATTCAACATTGGTGCTGCTGGACAATTTATTCTAGCTGGTGCTGTAACTGTTGTTATGGGTATAAGAATACATGATATGAATAGATCAATATCAATCCCTGTCTTAATGCTTGTTTCTATGATTATTGGAGCATTAGCTGCATCTCTTGCGGGGATATTAAAAGCATTCTTTAATGTTCATGAAGTTGTTTCAACAATTCTACTTAACTGAGTATTCTTCTTCTTAGTAAAATACATCTTTACTGCCCCAGACCTAATGGCAGCAACAGGTAATGGTTCAAACCCAGTGCCTGATAATATGAGATTATTCTTTAGTCCGACTACTGCAGATACTTGAATAGTATTTTCTGTAGCAATTATCTTAGGATTAATGACTTGAGCTTTATTTAAATTCACCACTTTTGGATATTCTCTAAAAGTAAATGGTATGAATGGTGATGCTGCTAAATATTCAGGTATCAACATTAAAATGACAACAGTAGCATCAATGATGTTATCTGGAGCATTTTGTGGATTAGCAGGTTTCATATTCTATAGTTGTTCAATGGGTAATATGCCTTTATTAAATGATGACATACTTCCAACTATGCCATTTGAAGCGATTGCTATAACATTATTAGCATTCTCATCACCTCTTGGAGCAATTCCTGCGGGAATGTTCTACGCTATGATTAGTACATCAAGTGGTGATGCCAGTCTTGCTGGTCATGTTACAGCCGAAACAATTGGTATTGTATTAGCAATCATAATCATGTTTGCCGCACTTGCACCATTGTTTGAAAATGCAAGATGAGGTAAAAAAATATATGAAGAAATTATTTGTTTAATCGACCCTTCTCAAAAAGAAGAACGTAAGAAATACAAAGAAAAAGTTTCACAATATAAACAAGAACACCATGCAGAATTATTAAAACTAAAAAGTGATTCTTTAGAAGAACGTAAAAAACGTAAAGAATTACAAAACGAGTGAACTGCAACCCTTAGAAAAATAGATGATGATACTTTGATTCAAGAAATGAACGAGAAGCACAAAAAAGAAATCAGTTCTCTAACAAAATTAAATAAGTATGAAGGAATGAGAAATATTTATCAAGCAGAACTTCAAAAATTTAAAGTTAATTTTAAAGAGCAAAAGATTGAATTCTTAGAACAAAGAAAAACAGTCGCAAAGGGAGGTAAATAATGATCGTAGTATTCGCAGCAATAATTTCAATGATTATGATTATCTCAATTGCATCAGTTGGTGGACACTTCTCAGAACGTAGTGGTGTAATAAACCTTTCTATTGAAGCGTTTATGACTATTGGAGCAATTTCTTATTCTTTAATTGCAGGTCAACATTCTTTAATTAAAACATTAGGGCATCAATTTTGAATTATGCCAATGGCTGGTATTGCAGCAGCAGCATTCGCTGTTATCTATGCTGTTATAACCGTTAAATTAAAAGCAAACCAAACAATTGCTGGTATTGCTTTAAACATTCTTGCATTAGCTATTTCAGTTTATATAATTCACTCTAAAGCTAATCCAGAAGGTATCTCAGATACTATTAAATTACAAAATTCATTATTCGCAGTTGCTAAGTCAAACGATAAAGCTGGATGATTATTCAACATAACTCTATTTATAGGTATTCCTTTATTAATAGGGGCTTGAATATTAATGAATAAAACGAAGTTTGGTAATCGTATTAAAGCTTGTGGTGAGCAACCGCATGCAGCAGCCTCTCTAGGTATTAATGTTGAAAGAGTTCAAATGAGAGCAATTCTTATTTCAGGATTTATTTCAGGTATTGCTGGAGCAATGTTTGCACAGGGTATGGGAAGTATTTTCCGTGGTTCAACACAAGGTATTGGATTCTTAGCTGTCGCAATTGTTATCTTCGGTCAATGAAGAACATCTCTAATAATTGCCAGTGCTGTGTTATTCGGTACACTATACGGATTAGCACAACAAAAAATTCTTATTTCAGCATTTGATTCAATTCCAAAAGAACTGTTCCAAATGATTCCATTCCTACTATCACTGATAGTTCTGGTTGGTACTCAGAAGAATTCCAAAGTACCCAAAGCACTCGGTATACCTTATCGAAATGTTGGGCGTTAAAAAAATAAAAACACTGCTTAAAAGCGGTGTTTTCTTTATCTATTTTCACTCTCTATAATAGGTATTCTTTTAAGAATAAAATATTTTTTCGATAATTTTTTAAAAAATATGTTTCCGCCCCTCTTTTTTTTGATAAAATAATTAAGCAATATCATATCGCGGAATAGAGCAGCTGGTAGCTCGTCGGGCTCATAACCCGGAGGTCGTAGGTTCGAGTCCTGCTTCCGCAACCAATGGTCCAGTGGTAAAGTGGTTTAATACGCCTCCCTGTCACGGAGGAGATCGCGGGTTCGATCCCCGTCTGGACCGCCATATGGCTTTGTAGCTCAGTCGGTAGAGCAACGGATTGAAGCTCCGTGTGTCGCTGGTTCGATTCCTGCCGAAGCCACCATATCATCCAAAAGGATGTTTTTTTTCGCAAAAATAAGACTAAAAGTCTTCTTTTTTATTCTGTTTTATCAGTAAAAATTACAAGAAATATTAAGTATTTCCTTGCTTATTCTCACTTTTTTAATATAATTAACACAATATGGAAAAATCAATGTACGAATCACTATTATCAATTAAAACAAAAGCGGAAGAGCTGATGGCTCAACTAAACACACCAGAAGTAGCGGGAGATATAAAAAAATATACAAAGGTGACAAGAGAATTCAAATCAATAGAGGATGTTTATAATGCATTTAATGTATTTTTAGAACTTGAATCTACAGTAAAAGACTCAAAAGAAATGTTAGGTATGGAAACAGATCCTGAAATGATTGAGTTTGCAAAAGCAGAAATCAAAGAAGCAGAATCAAAAATGCCAGCACTAGCTGACGAATTAAAAATACTTTTACTTCCTAAAGATGAAAACGATGACAAGAATGTTATTGTTGAAATCCGTGGAGCTGCTGGTGGAGATGAAGCCAACATCTTTGCAGGAGATCTATTTAGAATGTATTCAAAATGAGCGGATGCAAATTCAATGAAATGAAAAGTTCTTGATTCAAATGCTGCTGACGCTGGTGGTTTCTCACAAGTGACATTCCAAGTGAATGGTGAAAAAGCATATTCTAAACTTAAATACGAATCAGGTGTGCACCGTGTTCAACGTATACCGACAACAGAAACACAAGGTAGAGTTCATACTTCAACTGTTACTGTAATGGTTATGCCAGAAGCTGATGCTTCAGTTCCAATTGAAATTAAAGCTGCTGATATTAAAGTTGATACATATCGTTCTTCAGGAGCCGGTGGTCAATCAGTTAATACAACAGATTCAGCTGTTCGTATTACTCACTTAGAAACAAATATTGTTGTTACTTGTCAAGATGGTCGTTCACAAATTGAAAATAAAGAAATGGCTTTACAAGTTCTTAAAACAAAACTATTTGATAAACAAGTTAAAGAGAAACAAGAAGCAGAAGGTCAATTCCGTAAATTAGCTGGATCAGGAGCAAGGTCTGAAAAAATCAGAACTTACAACTATCCACAAAATAGAGTTACAGATCACCGTGTGGGATTTAACTCTTCATCATTAAATAAAATTATAGAGGGTGATTTAAACCCAGTTATCGATGCTTTACTAGCAGAGGAACAAGCGGAGAAAATAAAAGAAGCAGGTATTTAAAAGTATTGCTTTTTTAATTTGTAAAAGGAGGTATTATGAAACAACATATAAATGGAATTATGGCGGTTATTATTTGTATAACTGTTATAACACTTCTATTATTCTTTAGAAAAAAACTAAGGAAGGTCTTAGAAAAACAAATGTTCTGAGTTATTTTTAGTACAACATGATTAATCTATTTCCTTGGAGCAAGATATATACCATATATAATTCAATCTTCAAATGGATTTGACGGGGGTATTGCCCATAGAATGCTTTATCAAAATATATTTATGACAAACGTCTGTCCTATGGTTACTGTAACTATTATTATTGGTTCTTATTTTAGAAGATTCAGAACTAACTTTGGACCAAGTATAGCAATGATCGCTCTTTTCGGTGGAACACTAAACATGATTGCTATTATAATGAACTCCAATACAGAGAACTTCTTCTCATTCATTTTCTTTAAGACAACAGTTGAATATAAAAACCCAGATGAAACAATAAATAACTACTTATGATTCATGACTCACTTAATTCTAATTGTCCAAGGTATTTTATTATTAATGACATGTAGAAAATTAACAATGAAAAATGTTGGATTATTATATGTATGAGCCTTCTCATTCATGGCTTACGTTGGAATCATTATGTTATCAACAGGAGTAAGAAATGATGTTGGTGGTTTATGAATTAATGACTGAATTAAAAACGGAAACTATAAAGGTGTCTTCTACCAAATCGGTTCTGTATTGTGACCTTCAGAAACAAGGGGTTGAACTTCTGTGGCAAAAGCTATTTCTGGATTAGCATTACTTTATGCTTGTGGAGGCATAATTATTATGTTAAGTTGATATTTCGTTAACTATGAAGATAAACACTATAAATGACAAAAATTAATCTCTAAAATTAAAGGAGATAAAAAGTCAAATACTCCAAAAGAAGAAGAAATTAAAAAAAACTAAAAAGTAATTAAACTTAATAACATGCAATGATGCATGTTTTTTTATATAAAATATAAATATAAAGGAGAGTATATTTTGTATAAACTAATCGCATTCGATATTGATGGAACAATCCTTCCGCACGGAGATGTTGAATTATCGCCAGAAATTTTAAAGATGTTTGAGGATCTAAAGAAAGCTGGTTATGTAACAGCATTCGTAACAGGGAGAGAATTTATCACTATCAATAAAATGATAGATACTCCAAATGTTGATTATTTTCTTGGAGCTAACGGAACATTCATTTATGACATGAAGAAGAAGGAAACACTTTGAGAAAAAGTCGTTCCATTTTATGAATATAAAAACCTTGAAAAATATTGTGAAGAAAACAATATAAATTTAAGTGTTATTACACAACACTCAGTTTTCTTTAGAGATAAGGGTAGTTATCAAGGGAATTGATTTTGAGATCAATTCTATGATTTAATAAAACCATTAGATGATGACAAGATTCAAAAAGAAGATATACATCAAATAACAGTTAGAACAACAGATACTGATGAACAAAAACAAGTTCTTGAATTTGTGAAAACACTTTCTGAAATAGAAGTTAACACAACATGACCACAAGGTATGTTCGTAGGACCTACTGGAGTTAACAAAGCATCAGGGCTTAAAAGGCTTGGGGATAGAATCAATATTAAGCTTGAAGAAATGGTGGCTTTTGGAGATGGTTCTAATGACTTTGAGATGCTTAAAGAAGTTGGATATGGTGTTGCAATGGAGATTGCTGATGATGACTTAAAAGCCGTTGCAAATGATACGTGTGGTAAAGCAGCTGACTTTGGACCATTAAACAAATTAAAAGAAATGAAAATTCTTTAAAAATTAATATAAAAAAAGAACCAATTAAGGTTCATTTTTTAATTCTTATTTATATTGAATTGAAGAATATGCTTCTTCGTTGAATGCTTTAACGAATTCAACAAGTAAATCAATACCTGCTTTAATATCTGTTAAGTGACACATACCATGTGGTGAGTGTAGGTAACGTTGAGGGATTGAAAGAGTAATTGTAGCAACTCCACCTTCTCCGTATTGTAATTCAGCAGCATCTGTTCCACCACCTTGAGCTACAAATTTGTAACAAGGGATGTTGTGTTTTTTAGAAAGGTCGTAAATGAATTTAACAAGTTTTGGATCCATCATTGTTCCACCATCTTTAACACGAATAGCAATTCCTTTTCCTAGTTCTTGAATACCAGCGATTGCACCATATGTATCGTGTGAAGCACATGTATCGATAGCAATAGCAACATCTGGTTTAATTTGTGAAACTGATGTTTTAGCACCACGTGTTCCAACTTCTTCTTGAACTGTTCCAACTACATAAAGGTCATTTTGGTTATCAAAATCTTTTAATCTATTAACAACTTGGTCAATGATTGTAACACCAGCACGGTTATCCATTGCTTTACCAACAACGAAGTCTTTACCCATTCTGAAGTTGTTTGCTTCCATGTAAACTCTATCTCCAGGTTCAATTCCTGCTTCTTCTACTTCTTTTTTAGAAGTGAAACCACAGTCAACAAACATTTCTTTAAGTTTCATTGTTTTTTCAACTTTAGCTCTATCTAAAATGTGGATTGATGTGTGTCCAAAGATTCCTCTGAATACATCTCCATTTGAGTTGATAAGTCTTGCTGATTGTCCAACAACTGTATGTGATCAAACACCACCAACCATTGATAATCTAATTTGTCCATTTTTTTGGATATCTTGTACTAAGTAACCAACTTCATCCATGTGTGCAGCAATCATAACTTTTGGTCCGTTTGCATTACCTTTTTTGTTCATAATTAATGAACCCATTCCATCTCTTGAATAATCAAATCCAGCAGCTTCAGTATTTTTTCTTAATGCAGCAGCAACTTGATCTTCGTATCTAGACATTCCTTCGATTGAAAGGTATGATTCTAGTAATTCTCATAATTCTTTATCGTTCTTTTTAACGCTCATCTTATTCTCCTTAAGTAGTTTCTTTTTTAACTTCCTTAATTATAAAACTTTTTCATGATTTCTCATTTATTTTTAAGTGTTGAGATGCTAAAAAAATCTCATAATAAATATTGCTTGTGAACTTAGTTGAATTTTAATGAGTAATGTATATAATAAATATATGAAAATATTAGGAATAGAAACATCACATGATGATACATCAATAGCAGTTATTAATAATGGAACTATTGAAGCTATGGTAACTTACTCACAAATTGAAGAACACGCTAAATTTGGTGGGGTTGTCCCAGAAATTGCTTCAAGAGAACATGCTATGAATGTCGCAACAGTTTTAGAAGAAGTTAGAAAACAAGTTAGCATTGAAGATATAGATATGGTTGCATATACAAAAGAACCTGGTTTAATAGGTGCATTACACATGGGTTCATTATTGGCACATGGTATTGCTTTTGCATTAGATGTAGAAATAAAACCAATTAACCATTTAACTGGTCACATATTCTCAAGTGCTATTGATCATGAAATCTCATTCCCCGCTATTGCATTGGTAGTCTCAGGAGGACATTCACAGATTATGTTAGCGAACTCACCTGAAGATATTCAAATAGTTGGACAAACACAAGATGATGCTGTTGGAGAAACATATGATAAGGTTGCTAGAAAATTAGAACTTGGATACCCTGGTGGTCCACACATCGACAAACTTGCTAAGGGTTACGAACCAACTCTGAAATTCCCTATTCCAATGAATGACAATACATTGGACTTGTCATTCTCTGGTCTTAAATCACATGTAATTAATTACATCCATAACAATACACAAAAAGGTAATGAAATTAATAAACAAGAAGTTGCAGCAGCATTCCAAATTGCAGCAGTTACTTCATTAATGAACAAAACAAAAATGGCTATCGAAAGATATAATCCGAAATGCATCGTTCTTGCAGGTGGAGTATCAGCAAATTCAAAAGTTAGAGAAGAATTCCTAAAACTACACGAAAATGCAATAATACCTAATCTAAAATATGCAACAGATAATGGTGGGATGATTGCAAAGACAGCTGAAATTTTATATGGAAAATAGTATTCTTAGTGAATGCTATTTTATTATTCTTTTTTGAAATAAAATAGATGTTAAAATTAGTATATGAAAATCTCAGAAAGAATAATATCAATCACATTAATAATCATCATGGTTATCATTCCTATATTTTTAATAATTGCATTAATAATTGCTTTCTTAACAGCAAAAAATATGGCGAACCCTAAAAAATATAATAAAGAAGATATCTTAAAAGAAGATATTGAGGGTGTTGGGAAATTATTTGATCTTAAAAAATATATTCAAAAAGGTCCTTTGAAAACAGAAACATTAATTACTATTGAAAATAAAAAAATAGAATATGAAATTTGAGGGAAAGAAACTAATAAGAAATATGTCATTCTTGTACACGGTATGTACAACACCAGAGAAAGAATGTATAAGTATGCAAAAGTTTGAAATGATGCAGGATACAATGCGATTGCATTTGATGGTAGGGGTTGAGGTACCAATGCAATTTTAGGTAGATGTACTATGGGTTATAAAGAACCGGATGTAATTCAAGAAATTTATCTTGATGTTGTTGAGAAATATAAAACTAGAAATATTGGATTGCATGGCGAATCTATGGGTGGAGCAACAGTTTTTAATTGAATTAAGAAATATAGAAAATTTACACCTGTTCAGTTTGTAGTTGCTGAAGCTGGATATATGGATTTCAGAAAACCAGCATTATTGGGTATTAAAAAATATAAGGTTCCAACTGTGATGGCTATAGCTATTTATCCATTGGTTAAATTATGATTATTAACATTCGGGATTAATTTATGAAAAGTGAATGTCAAACAAAAACATATTAAACAATGATTCGATATACCAATGTTACTAATACATTCAAAAACTGATTCAGTAGTACCTTGAGAAGAGTACGAAAGAATTAAAGAAATGTTGCAAAAATCAAAAGTGGATTTTGAAACATTAGAACTTGAAGAAGGGAATCACGTAAGAATATTAACTAATAAAGATATTCAAAAAGAATGAGTAGAAGAAATTAATAAATTTATAAAGGAGGTCGAAAATGAAAAGTAAAATGTTTAAATTCACAAAAAAACATATTTATGTATTTGGAATACTTGCAAACATCATTCCATTAATTGGTTTAGCTGTTATGGGTTGAAATGGATTCTCATATCTAAATAAATATCAATTATGAGCGTGAGTTGCTGGAGCTGTTTATTATGTATTTATGTGAACTGTTGCATTAGCAATGTGAAAAAAAGTTGATTCATCAACAAAAGAAGTTAACGCAACAAATGCAAAAATTGAAGCGTTAGAAAAAAGAATTAAAGAATTAGAAGAAAAATAGCCAAGGAGGTAATATGCCAGAAATGCCAGAAGTAAGAACAATGATAAAAGGATTGAATGCTGTTTCTTATAATAAAACAATTAGAGAAGTTGAGTTTATTGTTCCTAAATTACTTAAAGAAATAACTGAAGAAGAATTTTCTAATGCGGTTATTGGTAAAACTATCGAAAGATTTAAAAATCTTGGTAAATGAATTATTTTTGAACTTTCAGAAGATATTATTATTCTTTCTCATTTAAGGATGACTGGAACATATTACTTTTATGAAACTAAACCAGAAGAAAACCCTAAACATGTTGGGGTAATATTTAGGTTTGATGATGGTTCTGAATTGCATTTTATTGATTCCAGAAAATTTGGGACAATGCATTTAAGAGAAAAAGAGACTTATTTGGGGTTGAAACCCCTTCACAAGCTTGCTAAGGAACCTCAAGACACAAATCCTAAAGAGTTCTTAGAAACACTCAAAAGGACTTCTAGAGCCATTAAAACAGTTGTTTTAGATCAATATCATGTTATTGGGTTTGGAAATATTTATGTTGACGAGACTCTATGAAAGGCAAAAATCCATCCAGAAACACCCGCTTCTAAAATAACGTTGAAAGAAGCAAAGGATATTTTGAATATAGGAGCTTCAATAATGGATCATGCTACTGAGTTGGGTGGTTCATCAATTAGAACTTATGGTTCTGTCAATGGTAAACCTGGAGAATACCAAAAACATTTAAAGGTATTTGATCAAGCTGGACAAGAATGCCCAAGGTGTAAAACAACTTTAGAAAAAAGCAGAGTTAATGGTCGTGGTACGGTTACATGTCCAAAATGTCAAACAAAAAGATAGGGAATTCCCTATCTTTTCATTTTTCTCAATGTCTTCGCGATACCTTCAACCTTTTTGCTTTTCATTTGTTCGCCAATTTCTTCTATAGCAGGTATGAAGTTTTTTACGTATACTCTCTCAAAATATTCGTTAATCATTTTGATGTATTTTGAGTAAAACTTTTTACTCAATGAAAGAACCCTAACTTCTTTCCCATCAATTTCAAGAAAATCTTTCTTAATTATTCCTAATTCAACAAGTTCATCGATAGATCTTGAAATATTTCCAGGATCTTTCTTTAGATAATCAGAGACACTTTTCTTTGTGACTAGTTCTCCAAATACCATAGCGTTAATTATATAAAGCTTATTTTTGTTTAATTTCGGATTAATTTCTTTCGCCTCGAGAATAAATTCATCTTGAAACGTCTTTTTTGATTTTAAATGCATCGTCTCCATTTTTCACATGAAGAGAGCTGAGTAAGACATTTCATTGCTAAAATAGTCTTTTTTCATATTCCTCTTTTCTCGTTTATTGCCAAGTTGTGTAAAAGATAAAATTACACTCCAAAACAATAACACATTGCTTATTTGATGAATGTAAATAACAAAACACCACACAACAGAAAATGTTTCATATTATTACTATCATACAAAAAAATAGTGATTTAGTAAATATAAAAAAATGTCCATTTATCTTTTGAGGATAAAAAAATACAACGATAATGTTGTACTATAAACGATCATTTTATAAATGATATGGCGAGAGTAGTAGGAATCGAACCCACATCAACGGGTTTGGAATCCGTTGTTCTACCACTAAACTATACTCCCAAGTTTATATTAATAATGATAAAACAATAAGTGACCTTTGAAACATTAAAACTTAACTTAGTTTAAATGCCATTCTTGATTTTCCGTTGATATCTTTAATGATTTCAAAATCTTTACTTTTTAAGAATGCAACATTGTCTTCTGAAATCTCAAACAAAATAACTCCTCTAGGATTTAAGAATGTTTTATATTCATTTACAATCCTTTTGTATAAGTCATTTCCATCTGCACCACCAAATAAAGCTAAATGAGGTTCATAATCTAAAACTGAATTACTTAAAGTTGTTTCTTCTGGGATGTATGGTGGATTTGAAATGATGACATCAAACTTTCCATTTATATTTTCAAATAAATCAGATTCGACAACTTCAATTTCTAAATTATTAATTTCTTTATTGATGTTTATTTGCTCGATTGCTTCTTTAGAAATGTCAGAAGCAACAATATTTGCATTTGTCATCTTTTTAACAGCTAAACCTATATATCCACTACCTGAACACAAGTCAAGAACTCTAGAATCTTCTTTTATATATTTCTTAGCTAATAAAATAAGTTCTTCAGTTTCATATCTTGGAATCAATACATCTTTTGAAAGATCTATTTTCACATCAGTCATTTCTATATGACCTAATACTTTGTGTAAGGGTACACCTTGATTAATTTTCTCTAATTCTTTTCTTGATTCTTCGATCATTTCTGCTTGAGATTTTCTATAGTAATCTTCTTTGTATTTAAGTTTTAAGTATTTGCTATTCATGTTGAAATTATAAATGAAAGGTAGGATTGAATGAATATAAAAAATACTATTCAATATTGGAGCAATAAGAAATAAAAAAAGTATTTAAGTTATAATTAAATTGTTATGAAAAAATATGAAGAACTTTTTATCGCCACAACAGATACAGTAGTAGGAATTGGAGCTCCAATTTCTGAGACTAACCGAAAAAAAATTATGCAACTTAAAGAAAGACCTGAGGAGAAAAAGTTGTTAGTAATGGTTAGCTCTATCGCCGAAGCTAGAACATTTGCCGGTTGAAACGCCAACGCCGAAGCAATTGCTCAAAAATATTGACCAGGACAAGTAACAATCGTGCTTGATGAAGTTGGTCTAAGAATACCCGACAACAAAGGGTTAATAAACCTTATGGATGAGATTGGTCCAATTTATATGACGAGTGCAAACAAAAGTGGTAGCACAACGTTAAAATTAAAAGAAGCAATCGTAACTTTCCCAGAAATACATAAACACTATGACTTTGGACACGGAACAAACATTAGCTCCACAATAGTTAGAGCAAGTAACATGTCTATTATTAGACGGGGAAGTGTTAGAATAGAAATAGATTAACAAACAATTAAGGAGTAAATATGAAAATATTGATGGCATCAGACCACGCTGGATTTAAATTAAAAAAAGCTGTTGAAAAACACTTACTAGAAAACGGACATGAAGTAATCGATTTAGGTTGCGATTCACCAGAAAGAGCGAACTACGCTTCATTTGGATTAAAAATGGGTGAAGAAATGTCAAATGGTAAAGCACCTTTTGGGGTTCTAGTTTGTGGTTCTGGAATTGGTATATCAATTGCAGCAAACAGATTCAAAGGTGTAAGAGCCGCTAGAGTTTTTGATGTAGAAGACGCAAAACTAACTAGACAACACAATGATGCAAATGTTATTGCATTAGGTGAAAGAATGATTAAAGAAGATCAAGCTATTAAAATGGTAGATGCATTCCTTGCTGAACCTTTTGAAGGTGGAAGACACCAAGAAAGAGTTGAAACTTTAGATAAGTGCTAATAAGCACTTTTTTTATTTTCTAAATTTATTTTAAAAAAAGTTGAAAAAACCTTAAATATTTATGTATAATACTTTTGGTGATTATAGCAACGGGGCGCACCTGAATCCATTCCGAACTCAGCAGTTAAGCCCGTTAACGTCGACGATAGCCGTAAGGTGAAAATAGAAAGTCGCTTTTTTTTCGCCATTTTTGACTATGCTATAACAAAGTACAAATGTGAATAAAACCTAATATTAAATGAAAAACAAACCTAGTATAATTCTTTCAATGAAAAATTTAAACAAGGCAAAACAAACTTTATTAAAGAGAGATGCGAATCTTGTTGTTTTGTATTTATATAATATATAACCATTCGTGGTTATATATTTTTTTGTAAATTTTCATTCATAAAAAAACTAAAGGGAGAATAAACATATGACTATTAACTACAAGGGATTCTGAACTATGCTTGCGCTTATGTTCGGATTTACAATATTTTCAGCATCGGTAATGTCTGGTGCACAAATCGGTAATGATATCAAGGTGTGACAAGGTGCACTTGCTATTATTATTGGTAACTTCTTGCTTGCAGCATACGGTGCTTTATTAGCTTGGATATCAAAAAGACAAAATAAAAACTTAGATGAAACATTAAAGAAATCATTCGGGAAAAAGGGAGCTATTATTCCTTCAATGATTATGGTTATCACACAGGTAGGATGATTTGGAGTTGGTATTGCCATGATTGCGAAACCAATTTCAGCAGAATTAGGTATTTCGCCATGATACATAGTATTCATTGCAACAGCACTTATTATTTCAACAGCGTTCTTTGGGATTAAATCTCTAACAATAATTTCAATGATCGCAGTTCCACTAGTAATACTTCTAGGATTTATCAGTATGGGTACAAATGTTCATATCGGACATTATCATGAACCTGCAGAGAAACACAGTATGACAAACATCATACAAGCAATTGCAGTTGTTATAGGGACATTTATTTCAGGTGCAACATTTGTTCCAAACTTCGCAAAAGAAGCTAAGAATTCAAAGATAGCATGACAAACAACAGCATTAGCATTTTTCGTTGGTAACGGAATAATGATTACATTCGGATTTGTTTCTCAAATATATTCAGAAACAAAAATATTTGACTTCATTTCAATCACAAAAGCACACGGTGGTATGGGTCTTGTTGTAATTGGATACATAATCCTAATACTAAATATTTGAACAACAAATGACTCGGGTATGTTCTCGATATCTCTGGCATTTGAACACTGATTTAAATTACCTAAAAAGTTAGGTGTAGTAATCTTCGGATTGATCGGTGCAGGAGCATCACTATGATTATTTGATAACTTCATCGAATTCTTAAATTACATGAATAGATTTGTACCAGCAATTGGAGCAATCATTATATTAAATTACTTCTTAGTTGATGAGGAAAAGATTTCTCAAAAACTAAAACCAGCATTACCAATAGCAGCAATCGCCATTTTAGCATTATCAACAGGAATTACATTCATTCCAGCTGTTACACCATATGCACCATTCGTATCATTTTCAATTGCAATAGTTGCATACTCAATACTGGTGTTAATAATTAAAAAAATCGGAGGAAAAAGTGAAGATACTTTACAAACAAGCGAAGTTAAATAATCAAAATATTGATATTTTAGTTGAAGATGGAAACATCAATAAAATCGCCAAAAACATAGCAATAGAGGTTGATAAGACCATTGATTGTAAAGGTGGGTTGGTCTTAAATCCATTCAATGATCCTCATGTACATATTGATTCTGCATTTACAGCGGGAGAACCAAGATTCAACGAGTCTGGTTCATTATTTGAAGGTATTGAAATTTGAAGAGAAAGAAAAGAATCTTTAACTGAAGAAGACTTTGTAAAAAGAACAGATCAACTTTTTGAAAGATATGTAAAAAACGGAGCTCAAAATATAAGGGCGCACTTAGACATAACTGGTAATGGTGTTGAAATTGTTAAGTGAGCTTCAAAACAAAAGCAAAAATGAGCTAATAAATTAAACATACAACTAGTTGGATTTCCTCAAGACGGTATTTTAACAAAACCGGAATTTAAAGAAAACCTTAAAAAGGGTATTGAATATGGATTGGATGTTGTGGGAGGAATACCTCACTATGAAATATCAACTAAACATGGTTGAGAATCTATTGATTTCCTTTTAGAAGTTGCTAAAGAAAATAATCTATTAGTAGACATGCACTGTGATGAAATCGATGATCCAAATTCAAAATTCTTAGAATATCTTGCTGCTAAAACATATGAAATGGGTATGCAAGGAAGAGTGACTGCATCTCATACAACTGCATTTGCTAGATATAATAATGCATATGTAAGAAAACTTTGAGGAGTGCTTGAGAAAGCACAAATGAACTTCATAGCAAACCCTCTTGTTAATGTGCATCTTGGAGGAAGATTTGATGAAGTTAATCCAGGTAGAGGAATTACAAGGGTAAAAGAAATATTAGAACATGAACAACTTACTGTTGCTTACGGTCACGATGACGTAAGAGACCCTTGATATTCATTGGGTGATGCAAACATGATGCAAGTGCTCTTTATGGGACTACACCTAAACCACTTAACTGGGCATAATGAGATCAAAGAATCAATTAATTTAATAACAAAAAATTCAGCAAAAATAATGAACTTGAAAAATTATGAAATCAAAGAAGGTAATCCTGCAAACTTCCTAATAATGAATGAAGGAAATATATTTGACGTTATTTGTATGATTGATAAGGTTAAATACAACGTTCGTAATGGACAAGTTATTAATATTGATTAAAAATAATACTACTATGATTTATCATAGTTTTATATTACCCCCAATTTTTTCTCTTTAATCTTGTGTTATAATAAATTTAAATAATTAAATCTTTCACCTTCCTTTTATTAATTTAACTACATAGCAATTAATAGAACAGAAAGTATACAAGCAGAAAAAGGAGGCCAAAATGGCTAATATTAATATATTCGCTCTTGGAGGACAAGACGAAAATGGTAAAAACTGTTACGCAATTGAAGTTAATAACGATACTTTTATTGTAGATGCAGGTATAAAATTACCCGTAGTGTCAAAATTAGGTGTTGATACAATCATCCCTACATTTGATTACATTACAAAAAACGCAAAGAAAATTAAAGGTGTGTTTATCTCACACGGTCATGATGAAGTGTTCGCCGCACTACCATGATTATTAATGTCTACAAAAGGACTAAAAATTTACGGTTCAAAATTTACAGTTGACGTAATTAAAGAACGTGTTTCTAAATACAAAATAGGACACAACGATTTTTCAATCAACATAATTGATAAAGATACAAAATTCGGAGATGTAGTTGTTAAACCATTTGAGTTAGCACACTCAATCCCTGGAACACTAGGTTACAACTTCTCAACAGAAGATGGTGACATCCTTTACATGACTAACTATGTTGTTGGAGATTTAGGTAAATATGGAAAAACTGATTTAGAAGCAATCAAAAAATCAACATCAGAAAAAGGTATTCTTGCACTTCTTGCTGAATCAGCGAGATCATCATACATTGGTTCTGCATTTGATAAATCATCAGTAAAACCAGTTGTTACTGAAACATTCAAATCAACACCAGATGACCAAAGAATTATTGTTGGTGCATATGATGAAGAAATGTACACACTACAAGAAATTCTGGATTTAGCAATTGAAGCTAATAGACCAGTTATTACTTACGGTAGAGCATATTCAACATTAATCAAAACATTCATCAAACAAAACCCAGATGCAAAATTACCAAAATTCATCGATTACAAACTTGCAGAAAAAACTAATAATGCAGTAATCCTTGTTACTGGTACAGGAGAAAGACTTTACCAAAGATTTATCAGAATCTGTGAAGGTAACGATGTATTCTTAAAATTTAGAAAAGAAGATACAGTTATTATGATAGCTCCTCCAATTAATGGATTAGAAAAAACAGCAGCAAGAACATTAGACCTAATCTCAAGAAACCTTAGAAGAATCTACGATGTTTCTGAAAAAGATTACTACAAATTCAACCCTGCGAAAGAAGATATCTTTAACACAATTCAAATTCTTAAACCAAGACACTTCATTCCTATCTCAGGTCTTTTCAGATACCTAAAGAACGCTGAAAGAATTGCTGAAGAAGCCAACAAATTTACAAAATCAATCACACTACAAAATGGTAAGATTGCATTATTTAAAGAAGGTAAACTTGCTTCAACAAATGGTAAGATCAAAGAACATGGAGACACAATCATTGATGGATTTGGTGTTGGTGACTTATCATATGGAGTTATTGCAGAGCGTGAAGAATTAGCTCGTGAAGGTGTTCTTACTGTAGCGATTCTAATTGATTACAAAACTAAAAAAGTGTTATCAGATATTAATATCAATACTGTTGGAATCATGATTCCAAAAGGTGGAGATACAGATATTATGGATCTAATTAAATCTAGAATTATTCAAACTATTGAAGAACAAGATAGATTTGATTACAAATTAATTCAAAACAGAATTAGAAACAGAATTAAAAAATCACTATTTAGAGCTATCAATAAAGAACCAATGGTAGTTGTTACATTTTACGAAGTTTAGAACCGAATGGTTCTTTTTTCTTTATAATTTATCTAAATGAATAATCCAAACAATAATCCCAAAAATCAATACAACCCCTTGAGAGACAAAAAGATACTTGGAATGATACTGTTAATGACAGCTGTATCATTGCAAATTTTTGCTTTTCTTGAAGTTCCATTTTTAAGTAGTATACATGCCTACACTGTCGGTATGCTTTTTGGTGTGTTCAATCCATTTTTCTACTTATTCGTATGTTTTCATGCAATTAAGATGATTTTGCCAAGTAAATGAAAACTACCTAATTGATTTAAATTAACAACATTTAATTATTGATTTATTGCACTATCAATAATATTCACCGTACATGCGTGAGGCGCTTTCCCAAAAGAACACTTTAAAGAAAAAGATAACTTAAATACTTTTGGTGCAAATGCTTGAGATAGAGCAATCAGACAAGACTGATGAGAACACTTTAAAGATGCGGGTAAAAATGACATGTATTGAAAACCAAATAGTACTTGAGGTGGTTTAGTTGGTTATTCAATTTGAGCATTCTTTGCAATGTTCAGTTCTCCAATTGGTGCCGGAATAATAGCTGCAATCTTATTAATCTTCTCTGTTTCATTCTTGGTAACTGGTTCAATGTTTGGACTTTACAAATTCAACAAGAATAAGAAAAGACAAATCCTTAAAGAAAAAGAAGCACATGGTGAAGAGTTGATTGAAGTGAAGGAAGAGCAAGAACCAATCACTAAAACAGAACATCTAACAAACACATCAGAATTTGATTTACCATTTGATGATCCGTTCGCAGATGAGGTGCAACTAGAGACGGAGCAAGTGGCTGAGCAAACAACTAATGCACAACCGCAACCGCAAGTGGCACAAGCTGCTGTTGCAGCACCAGTTAAAAAGGTAGTTGCGAAACCAAAAAGAAGAGTGCCTTATATTCACCCAGAATATCCAATTATTAAATCTGAAGAAGTATTAAATACTCCAAAAGATTCTGATACTTCACAATTGAAGGAAGAAATAAAAGAGAAAGCTAAAAAACTTCAAGAGTTATTCGTAACATTCAAAATAGATGCTAAGGTTTCTAGAACTGTTGTAGGTCCTACTTTAACAAAATACATAATTACACCAGGGCCAGGAATCAACCTTAAAAAGTTTGCTCAATTAGAACAAAATATAAAAATGGTTCTTGCGGCAACTGATGTAAGAATGGAATTACCAATTCCAGGTGAAGCTGCTATTGGTGTTGAAGTACCTAATGCTAATCCACAAATGGTTGCATTTAAAGATATATTTGATGAAATGAATGAATCAGAAGATTACAAGAAAGAACCACTAGCTGCAGCGTTAGGTAAAACAATTAATGGTGAAACATTAGTTATACCTGTAAATAAAACGCCACACTTATTAGTTGCTGGTGCAACGGGTTCTGGTAAGTCTGTGGGTATTAATGCGATATTAATGTCTATGATTATGAGAACATCACCTGAACACTTAAGACTTGTTTTAGTTGATCCTAAAATGGTTGAATTCATGCCATACAATAAAGTTCCACACTTATTAACTCCAGTTATTACAGATCCAGAAATTGCTTCTAAAGCATTAGATGGACTTGTAGATGAAATGGAAAGAAGATATGCCACAATGGCTGGTATGTTTGTAAGAAATATTGAAGAATACAATGCGAAAGCAAAAGAAAAATGACCATACATTGTTTGTGTTATTGATGAATTAGCAGATCTAATGAATGTTGCTGCTAAAATAGTTGAAACGTCTATTCAACGTATTACACAAAAAGCTAGAGCTGCTGGTATCCACTTAATAGTAGCTACTCAAAGACCTTCAACAAATGTTGTTACTGGTGTTATTAAGGCTAATATACCTTCTAGAATATCATTCTCAGTAACTTCTGGTGTTGATTCAAAAGTTATCCTTGATTCTGTTGGTGCTGAAAAACTAATGGGTCGTGGGGATATGCTTATGTCTCTATACGGAAAAGGTATTGAACGTGCACAAGGTGCATATCTATCTAATGAAGAAATTGAAGCTATAATTGATAAGGTGAAAGATTATCCTGCACCACCTAGTTTCGATATACTTGGAACTAACAAGGAAGCAGATGAAGAATTAGAATTTGATGAAGATACAGTTAGAAGACAAGAACAAAAACAATCTGATGATGATTTCATGGAAGGGATATTTAAATAATGATTAAAAACATGACACTAAAAGAATTTGAAGAAATTAAAAACGAAGGAGTTGTAATCGTAGACTTCTACACAGAATGATGTGGAGATTGCAAAATGATGCAACCTATTTATGAAAATCTTGCAAACGAATTTAAAGATAAACCAGTTAAGTTTGCTGCAGTAGATGCAGAACAAGCTGAGGTATTTAAAAAAGCTGAAGGGTATAACGTTACTAAGGTTCCAACTTTCATAGTATTTAAAGATGGAAAAGAAGTTGCTAGAGGAGTTGAATACCAACCAATGGATAAAATGATTGGATGATTAAACGACGCTCTATAAAGCCTTAAAATATTAACATAAATAAAATGGACTAATATGTTCATTTTTTATATTTGTAAATAATAAATGAATTTTCATTTTTATTTTATATGTTATTTTATCCTTACTTTCTTAAAAAAATGGAATATTCAATAGATAAATATTATAGAATTAGTTTGTAGCTGAAACTAAAAGGAATAACAGGTTATATTTCATCGCCAATGGAATTGTTATTCTTGAATTCAAAATACACGAGAGAGAAGGAATTGAATGAAACTAAATAAAAAACTTATCAGTATTGGTAGTTTGGCTTTAGTTGCTCTACCTATCGCTATTGCAGCGTCTTGTTCATCGCCAATGAAAAGAACAGTAATAAAGAAAACTTCAGATAGCCAAGCATCAGAATCGCCAACAAGCAATATTGGACCAGAACATAAATTATCAATAGATCCAACACACGATTTAATTTGATATTAAAATAAAATACACTCAAAACAAACTAAGTGTTTGTTTTTTTATTTGCATAAACAATTTATAATTTAAATATGAAAAAAATAATAGCGATTTCAGACAATCATGGAAATAAAGAGATTGTTGACAAAATACTTTCAATAGAAGAATATGATTTAGCGATACATATGGGGGATTCTGAATTTGGTAAAATGTGAGCAGAAGCAAGGTTTGATTATTGTGTAGAAGGAAATAACGATTATAATGGACTTCCACTGGAAGTTAAATTTGAATATGAAGGATTGAATTTTATGATCTTACACGGGCATACTCGTGGCATTTATACTCATAATTGGGACAAACTACCTTCAAAAGTAGCAAAAGCTGAAGGTGTTGATGTTTTAATTCATGGACATTCTCACATTCCTTATATTAATGATAAAAAGGGTGTTTTTACTTCTTGTCCGGGTTCTACAACTATACCCAGAACTGATGATGGACCTACTTATGCAGTGTATATTATTAAAAATAGAAAAATTTATGGTGAAATTAAGTCAATACCTGTGTTATAATAAAAAGGCAAAAAAACTGGCCGAGTAGCTCAGCTGGATAGAGCACGTCCCTTCTAAGGATGTGGTCAGAGGTTCGAATCCTCTCTCGGTCACCATTTTTTTTCGCCTTTTTTTACCCCAAAAGGCATTAAAAATGCTATTTTTATACTCAAAATGGTAAAATTACCTTACTATGAAACAAGACTACTACGCAGAAATAATTAAAGAAATTAAAGAGTTAATTCAAACAAATCCAGCAGAAGCAGCTAAAAAATTGGAAGTTGAATTAAATATGCCTTATATTCCCGAAAGATATGAATCAACATTCTTAAATTTATTGGAAGAATTGAAATTTAAAATGAGACAAGATGCAACGGTTAATAATGAATTAAGCAGAGATGATGTTTTAGAAATACTTATGAACAATGAATCAATAAGAATGCCGATGGCAATTGCTAAATTGAAAGATTTAAACCTTAGATCTATTATTGATGATATACATAAATTAATTTCTAAAGAAACAACTCCAAACATGATTAAAACTATCGTTTATGAATATTGTGTAGAACAAGATATTGATCATAATTTTGATTGAAATGATAAAGTCATTAATCCTAAAATAGTTGGTTCTGTTGTTTCCTTAAAAACATACCTAAATACATATGTTGGAATTGAGAAATTAATCCTAAAAAACCCTTCATTAGAACACGTGGCGAAATCGCTTCTTGAACTATACTCATTAAACACATTCCCAGACTTCATTGATGAGCCTCAAGGCCTTGAAAACATCATTGTAAGTATTGCTTATGAATCAATGAATATACCTTCAATATTACCTGTTGATGAAGAGCGTAAAAACCACGTAAAATCACACATTTAAAATTAAAGAAACTAAAAAATAACACGGCGTTATTTTTCATTTTGCCTTATTTTATAAAAATAATCTATAATTTATATACCAAAGGATTAAAACTTTGTAATATAGGAGAATATAACATGGCAAAAAGAGAACTATTAAAAGCTACAGCTGAACTAAAAATTACAGTTGAAGCAAACCAAATTAAATGAGAAGAAGCGCAAGCAAAAGCTAAAAACGGTATTGCTGCAAACCTTAAAGTTGACGGATTTAGAAAAGGTAAAATTCCTGCAAACTTATTAGACAAATACATTTCACAACCAGAAGTATGACAAAAAGCACTTCCAACAATGCTAGATGAACTAGTTAAAGAAGCTGCAAAAGAAATCAAAGAAGACGAAATGATTCTTGATGGACCAGCATACAATGTTGAAAAATTAACTGGAACAGAACTTGAAGTATCATTCATTTACCCAGTTTACCCAGAAATCAAATTAGCAGATTATAAAAATCTAAAAACTAAATTTGTACAACCAACACTTGATGATAAAGCTGTTGAAGCAGAACTTACAAACCTACAAAACATGCACTCAATTCTTGTACCAGTAGAAAGAGAAGCAAAATTAGGAGATACTCTTAAATTTGATTTTGAAGGATTTGTTGGTGAAGCAGCATTCCAAGGTGGAAAAGCTGAAGATTACGAACTAGAATTAGGATCAGGACAATTCATCCCAGGATTCGAAGACCAATTAGTTGGAGTTAAAGCTGGAGAAGAAAAAGAAGTTAAAGTTACTTTCCCAGAAGAATACCACTCAGAAGAACTAAAAGGTAAAGAAGCAAGATTCATCTGTACAGTTAAAGAAGTTAAAGTTAAAGAAACACCAGAACTTAACGATGACTTTGCAAAAGAAATTAACGCACCAGGTGTTGCTACATTCGCAGAATTAAAAGCTTACATGAAAGATGTTCTTACAGAACAAGCTGTTCAAAAAGCAAGAATGGAATTCAAAGAAGCAGCATTCACAGAAATTAAAGCAGCAACAGAATTAGCTGTTCCAATGTCACTTGTAGTTAAAGAAATGAAAAGTCAAGAACAAAAATTCTTAGACGCTATGAAACAACAAGGAATTGACAAAAAAACATACATGGAAATGACAGGTATGAAAGAAGAAGCTCTTCAATCACAATACAAAGATGCAGCAGAAGCTTCACTTAAAGATTCATTAGTATTTGCAGAAATTGCAAAAATCGAAAAAATCGAATTAACAGACGCTGATTACGATAAAGAATACGAAAAATTAGCAAAAGTTTACCAACAAGATCTAGAAAACATTAAAACAATGGTTCAAAAAGTTCAAATGCAAATTCCAATGACAAACGAAAGAGTTATTGACGTTCTAATTGAAAACAACAAATAATAAAAATAATAAGCAATAGCTTATTTTTTTATGTCCTAAAACACTTTATCCATTTGAAATACTCCTTAGAATAAAAGTAATAATTCTAAAATTTACAAAAGGGATAACTTAACACTAAAATGACTAAGATTTAAACGCTGAAACTTAAAGTGCTATTTTAGCCTAAAAACCTAAGTTTTATTGTGTTTTACTCTAAAAAACAACCTATTGCTCAAATATGGTTATTTTTTTGTATCTATCAATATTTACATTTATGTAATAAATGATTTACAATTTATATATGAAAAAAATATTTAAAATAAAATCTTCTGAACTTAAAAGAGCTGAATCTTACTTAAAAGAAATTAACGCCATTGAGCCAGAAATAAAAAAATTAACAGATGAAGAATTAAAAGCTAAGACTGAGGAGTTTAAAGAAAGACTTAGAAAAGACGATCGTATGGAAAAAATTACGGTTGAAGCATTTGCTGTTGCGAGAGAGGCGTGTTTCAGAGTTTTAGGTAAAAGACCANATGA
>NZ_CBDBYJ010000001.1:63015-92482 GCF_965212735.1 Mycoplasma todarodis
ACCNNATGATGTTCAAATTATCGGTGGACTAATTTTAACAATGGGTTCTGTTGCTGAAATGAAAACTGGTGAAGGTAAAACTATTACTTCTATCATGCCGGTTTACATGAACGCATTAGCTGGTAAGGGTGTAATTGTTTCTACAGTTAATGAATACCTTACAGAACGTGATGCTATTGAAACAGGTCAAGTTCACAATTTCCTAGGCTTAACTTACGGAATTAATAAACGTGAATTAGGAACTGAAGAAAAACGTGAAGCATACAACTGTGACATCACATATTCAATTCACTCAGAAATTGGATTTGATTACTTAAGAGATAACATGGTTAAGAGAATGGAAGAAAAAGTTCAACGTGGTTTCTTCTATGCACTTATCGATGAGGTCGATTCAATTCTTATTGATGAAGCTAGAACTCCGTTAATCATTACGGGTGGAGATGCTGTTCCTTCAACACTTTATGAAGCTGCACAAGGATTTGTAGTTTCACTTGGTAAAAAGGATTATGAAATTGATGCCGAAACAAAGAGTATTCAATTAACAGGTTCAGGTATTGATAAAGCTAATAAATTTTATGGAATTGAAAACCTATTCTCACTTGAGTCTTCAGAATTAGTTCACCGTGTTCAAAATGCACTTAGAGCTAACTTCGTAATGGAAGTTAATGGTGACTACATTGTTCGTGATGGGAAAATTGAACTGATCGATGCATTTACAGGTCGTATCATGGAAGGTCGTTCATATTCAGATGGATTACAACAAGCTATTCAAGCAAAAGAAAAAGTTGAAATCGAAGATGAAACTAAAACAATGGCCACAGTTACTTACCAAAACCTTTTCCGTATGTTTGAAAAATTATCAGGGATGACTGGTACAGGTAAAACAGAAGAAGGCGAGTTTATCGATATTTATAACATGCGTGTTGTTGAAGTTCCAACTAACAAACCTGTTATTCGTAAAGATGAAAAAGATAATGTGTATGTAACATCAGAATACAAATACAAAGCTATCGTTGAAGAGATTAAAGCAGTTAAAAAAGAAACAAACCAACCTATCCTTGTTGGTACTTCACTTGTTGAACAATCTGAAAAGCTTTCTGAACTACTTACAAAGAATAAGATTCCACATAAGGTACTTAATGCTAAGCAAGATGGAAAAGAAGCTGAGATTATTTCAAAAGCCGGAGAAATCGGAGCTGTTACTATTGCTACCAATATGGCTGGTCGTGGTACCGATATTAAACTTGATAAAGAAGCTAGAGCTGCCGGAGGACTTTTCGTTCTTGGTACAGATAGAGCTGAATCACGTCGTATAGATAATCAATTACGTGGTCGTTCAGGTCGTCAAGGTGATGTTGGTAGATCTAAATTCTTCCTTTCACTTGATGATTCTCTGATTTCAAGATTCTCTGCACAAGAAAAATTGAAAAAATCATTTGCATCATTTAAAGAAAAACCTATTTCTTCAAAATCAATGGATAAAGCATTAACAAGAGCGCAAAAGAAAATCGAAGGATTTAACTTTGACTCTCGTAAAAACGTTCTGCAATTCGATGATGTTATCAGACAACAACGTAATGCAATTTATAATCAAAGAGATATTATTATTTCTCAAGAAGATTTATTAAACGTTATTCATAGAATGTTTAAAAAAGTTGTTCAAGAAGTTGTGTTATTCCCACAATTCCAAAATCAAGATGACACAATTAATCACGAAGAACTTTCAAATTCTCTAAACTCTGTTTGATTTGAAAATGTTGAATTTAAATTAATTCCAGCAATCCTTACAAACCTTGCAGTTGAAGAATTAGTTGAATACATTTCAAAAGAATTGATCAAAGCTTATGATGTCATAAGAGAAAGTGCTTTCGAAGTTATTGGTGAAGAAGAAACACACGACTACGAAAGAAATATAATTCTTGAAACATTTGATGCTAACTGACAACTACACATTGATCACATGGATAAATTAAGATCTTCATCATCAATGTCATCATATGCTCAAAAGAACCCTTTCCAAGTATTTACTGAAAAAGGTAGTGAATTATTCGCTGAGCTAATTAAGCGTATTTCACACAACACAGCAAGAGCATTAATGCATAGGAGGTTTTAATGAAAACTAAAGTAAAAGGTATATCAGTTCTTGACATTGTACAAAAATGTCAATTTGAAATTGCTAATAAAAGCGAAATAACAGAATGAACAAAAATCACTTCACCTGGTATCTATCGTGCTGGACTAGAATTATGTGGATTCATACTAAACAAGGGTATTCGTAAGAATGTTATTGTTTGAGGTACAAAAGAACAGGAGTGATTTGATCTTGTGGGAGAAGAAACAACGCTTTCTTCAATTGAAAAATTATTTTCAAATAAACCACCTGTTATATTCTTGTCTATTGGTATTAAAGAAAAGACATCTAAATTAATTATTGATATTGCATCTAAACACAATGTTCCAATTATTGTAACTGACTTACACGTAACGGATATCATTGCTATTATTAGAGAACACCTTGCAGCTCACTTCAGTAAAACTGAATCAGTTCACGCTTCTTTAGTAATTATTAATGGTGTAGGTGTAATGATTATCGGTAAATCAGGAATCGGTAAATCAGAAGCGGTTATTGAATTAATTCAACAAGGTCATATCTTTGTTTCAGATGATACAGTTAATATTACAAGAGTAGGTAAAGACTTCATTGGAACACCTGCTAAGATTACAAAAGATTTACTTGAAGCAAGAGGTATTGGTCTTCTTGACATTAGAAAAATCTTTGGTGTTAGATCAGTTCGTGATGCTGCAAAAATTGAATTAGTAGTAGAACTTATTGATGCGGAAAACCCAAATAAAGAATTCGATAGACTAGGTAATGGAAATCTAAAATATGAAACTTTAGGTGGAGGTATACCAAAAACAGAAATACCAGTTAAAAGTGGTAAGTCTATCAGGGCTTTAATAACAGCCGCAACTAACTTGCATGTTGCTAAAAAAGATGGATTCGATTCGTTTGCTATGATACAAGAACGTATGAAAAAAGCTAACGAAGAGGAGGAATAATATGGGAAACTATGTTGCTCACGAAGCGCATCAACCAGCAACAGCATTTAGTATAGGAACATTTGATGTTAAAGTTTATTCATTAACTATGATGTTCGGGATGTTGTTTTCAATATTGGGAATCCTTTATTATTGAAGGAGACAAAAGTATTCAATAGAAGCTTTACAAATATTAGTTCTTATTGTTATACCTTCATCTCTAATTGGAGCAAGACTTTGATACGTATTAGGAAACTTAGATAAGCCTGATGTTGTTAATCATTGATATGCGGCCTGAGAAGGTGGTATGGCTATCCAAGGTGGAGTAATGGGAGCGATTCTTGGTGGATTTGGATATGTGTATTCAAAACGAAGAATCCTAGATATGAGAACCGTATTAACTTATGTTGTTCCTGCTGTGTTAATTGGACAAGCAATTGGTAGATGGGGAAACTTCGCAAATCACGAAGTATTCGGTAAGATTGATGACTCTGGTAAATGATCAGAATGATTAGGGGAATACATACATTCAAATATGTATATAAATAATGGTGATGGAGACCACTTCCGTGTTCCATTGTTCTTCTATGAATTCCTAACATCAGTTGCAGGATTTATTATTCTTCACTTTATATTAAATACATTCAACTGAACAAAACCGGGTGTAACAGCGGGTGGATACTTTGCTTGATATGGAATTGTGCGTATTGTAATGGAACCTCTAAGAGATCCATCAGACTATATGTATTGATTCGATGGTAAGGTTGAAGCTTCAGTATTCACTTCAGCAATTTTCATCGTTGTTGGGATATTATTAATTTTATATTCAACATTCGATAGATTCGTTCATGCATTCTTTATTAATTGAGGTAAGAACATCGCTTCAAAAGGAGAGTTTGTTGATTATTCAACAGAGCCAAAAAGAAAATCAGAACAAAGATCAACAAACTTTAAAAAAGGGTTCAAATCATTTTGAGTTTCAAATCCATTTAAAGGATATAAAGAAACACTAAATGAAACAAAACCTAAATATACAAGAATTGAAATTGAACAAAGATACTTCTTTATCACATGACCACTTAAAACATCTGTTTTTGTAGTGTCTGCGTTTAAAGGATTATTCACTTCAAGTAAATATAAAGAAGTTAAAGAACAAATGATTAAAAAGTATGCGGAGTACAAACCTATGGGTTGAAGATTCAAATCTCACATTTGAGTACGTGAACATGAATTAGTAAAATTCGAAGAAGGTTATGTAGAACCAGAAAGAGAGAAAAATGTCAAAAAAAGAAAATAATTATGATGTAGTAGTAATAGGAGCAGGGCCAGCAGGTATGGCTGCAGCAATTTATGCAGCAAGATCAAACCTTAAAACAATAATGATTGAAAAGGGTGCACCTGGTGGGAAAATGGTTACAACGTTTAAAGTTGAAAACTACCCAGGTTTCGAAACTACTTCAGGACCTGATTTAGCATTGAACATGTACAAGCAGGTAATTGCCAATGGTGTAAAACATCAATATGGAGAAGTTCAAAGTTTAAAATCAAACGGAGAATCAGAACAAGTAATAACTTTGGCTAATGGAACTGAATACTTTGGTAAAAAAGTTATCATTGCAACAGGGATGGTTTCAAGAATACCTAAGATTGAAAGAATAAACGAATTCAATCACAAAGGTGTTTCATATTGTGCTATCTGTGATGGTCCTTTATACAAAGGAGAAGTTACAGGTATTATCGGTGGTGGAAATGCTGCTATTGAAGAAGCTGCATTCCTATCATCAGTAGCGAAAGAAGTTCATGTATTTATAATGGATGATTTCTTCCATGCTGATGCAAAAGAAGTTGATGCACTAAAAGCGAAACCAAACATTACAATTCACATGAAATCAATGATTCATACACTTGAAGGTGAAACAAAACTTGAAGGTGTTAAATTCACTGAAGATGGCGAAGAAAAAGAATTAGAAATTAAAGCTTTATTCCCATACATTGGATACATTCCAGTTGCAAAATTTACAAGTGGCTTAGGAATTACTGATGAAACAGGATTTATTAAAGTAAACCAAAATATGGAAACTTCCGTAAAAGGAATTTATGCTGCTGGTGATATTATTGTTAAGCAAATACGTCAAATAACAACAGCAACTTCTGATGGTACAATTGCTGCTAAGCATATCATCAACAACATTTAAAAGAAATTTAAAACAAAGAAGAAATTAAACAAACCAAAAAGGAGAAATTATGAAAAAAATAGTAACAATAGGTGGTGGAACTGGACTTTCCACACTCCTTAATGGTGTGAAGTATATTGAAGATGTAGAAATATCAGCAATCGTAACGGTTACCGATAACGGGGGTTCAACAGGTGTACTTAGAGAACACTTTGACATCCCCGCTGTTGGAGATATAAGAAGAGTGCTTGGAGCACTTTCTAGAAATAGATCTGACTTAGAGGAGCAAATGGAATATAGATTTGAAAACACAGGTACTCAATTCGATGGTCACGCATTGGGTAATCTAATCATTTCTGCAAACATTGCTAACTCAAAAGATTTTGCAGAAGGAATTAGGAAAACTTCAAAAATGCTTAATGTACAAGGTGAAGTTTTACCAATTTCAAATGCAACAACAAATCTTATAACTAAATACACAGATGGGACAGTTTCATTTGGGGAAATTGCACTTGCAAACCCAGATAAAGATGTTGATAAAATCTGAGTTGAAGGTGGAGAAGCAACACAAGAAGCTATTCAAGCAATTGAAAAAGCTGATTATGTAATCCTTGGTATGGGATCTCTATATACTTCCTTAATTTCAAACCTGGTATTTCCAGGCATTAGAGAGGCGTTTGAAACAACTAAAGCAAAAGTTATATACATTGCAAATGCGTTTACAGAACACGGTGAAACAGACAATTACAAACTATCTGATCATATTGCCGCTATTGAAAAACACACAAAAGAAGGATTGATAAGCGATATCATCTTCCCTGAAGGAACTCTTTCTAGAAAAACTCTTGAGAGA
The DNA here is from genome assembly GCF_965212735.1 of Mycoplasma todarodis. Classification (GTDB taxonomy): domain Bacteria; phylum Bacillota_I; class Bacilli_A; order Mycoplasmatales; family Metamycoplasmataceae; genus Mycoplasma_K; species Mycoplasma_K todarodis_A. Next base: position 69,082 of record NZ_CBDBYJ010000001.1, read on the forward strand.
TACGAAGAAGAGAAACAATTCCTTGTGAAAAATGATGTTGAGGATTCTGCAGTAACAGTAATGCCTCTTCTGTATGTAAACAAAGAGGGGCAAGTGCGTCACAACAAGCACCTTCTTAAAAAAGCTATTGAAAAAGCGATAGCCTAAATGTCTTTTTCAAATAAAGTTAAGAATGAAGTTCTCTCTCAAGAAATGAATGTTGAACAAGCTAATGCGCTTATTCATGGAATAATTTCATCTGCTGGTTATAGTGGTGAAAAGATGACCTTAAAATTAAACAACACAGAAATCTCAAATCTAATTCGTGATTTATTAACTCAATTAGAAGTTAAGTCAACAAATGATAAAGAAAATAAAAACTGAATAGTTCTAGAAATGGTTGATGTTGAAAAAGAACATGAAATCAAAGAACCTGGGTTTTATTTTGCAGGTGTATTCATTGGTGGTGGATCAATGTCCGATCCTTCATCAACTTCATATCACCTAGAAATGCAATTTTATTATAGAAATCAAGCTGAAAAAGTTAGAAATTTCTTAAATAATTACAACTTCAATTTTTCATTAATCCAAAGACGTAAGAATTGAGTTCTATACATTAAGAAATCAGAAATGATTGCTGACTTCTTAAGAGCTATCAGGACATCTCTTTCATTGATGGAATTTGAAGATGCAAGAATTGAACGTGATTTTAGAAATAACTTAAATAGATATTCAAATCTAGATATTTATAATCAAGAAAAACTTTCAAAAGCATCTACAGCTCATCTTAAAAATTACGAATATGTTGTTGAGAATAACTTATTGGGGAATTTCAAAAAAGATGAAATAACTTTCTTTGAAACTAAAAAAAGAAATCCATATTCTTCATTATCAGAATTAGTAATGTTATTGGAGAAAAAAGGTATTAAAAAAACCAGAGCTGGTTTAAACCACTGGTTAATTAAATTAAGAAAAGTAGCTAACGAAGATTAGCTACTTTTTCTCTACCTCTTTTACAAAGGTGTGTTTTTTAGAAAGTTTATTCATTCCAACTTTAAGTAATTTAATATGTTTGTAACCATTGAATCTTGCTCAACTTGCTACGTGAGCATTTGAGCGTTCTTCATTACCAACAAGAATGATCTTAGTGTTCTTTTTGTGTTCAGTTATAGCCTTTTTAATTTTTAAGGCTGAAACATGAATAGAATCCTCGATATGACCTTTGTTGTAAGAGTCTTTTACACGAGTGTCATACACTACGACATTCTTTTTATTTTGTAATTTTTGTATTTTTCTATATGAAATTAATGTCCTTGAAAACTTGGCATATTTCCATTTATTTTTTTTAGATAACATATTATAAGTATATAATACTTCTATGAATAATATAGTCGAAAAATTTGCAGGATTTAATATACCAGCAACAATGTGAATATGATTTATACCAGTTGCTGCTTTAACTTTCTTTTTCTCGTTAAAAATGGTTAAATACGCAGAGGTTGTTATTGAAAAAACAAAATTTGGTGGAGCCTTTGTTGGTGGTGCTTTAGTTTCTGTTGCAACTTCACTAACTGAATTAGTTACTGAAATTACACAAGGTGTTAATGGAACTCCCGCTGTTGGTCTTTCTGATGATTTGGGGGCTAACTTATTTTCTACAACAATGATTGCTGTGGTTATGTTAATTTTTATGAAGCAAATGTTTACTAAAAAATTAGATAAATGAACAGTTATGTCTATTCTTATTTCAATGACTATGACTATATTTTTAACAATAGTAATTTGATTTGGTGAAGATTTACATATTGGTAAAGGTGGAAAAATTGTGATTGGATTAATCCCTTTCTTCTTCCTTCTTGCATATGTTGGATATGTAGCCATCTCATATAAGTTTGGTACAGAAGATGAAGTTCAAAATACTGAACCAACTAATATATCAGCTAAAAAAGGTGTATTGGGATTCTTGTTATTTTCAGCTCTTCTTCTAGTTGCTGCATTAGGATTAAACCTAACAATAGATGCCATGATGGAAACATATGGATTATCACCGAAATCAGCTGGTGGTATATTCTTATCAATGACAACTGCTATGCCGGAAATTGTGTCATTGGTAGTTCTAATAAGAGCTAAACAACCGATTGCTGCAGTTGCCTCAATTATAGGTTCACACGTATTCAATATTTCATTAATTTTCTGAGGGGATATAGCATTCCATACTGCACCTATCTTAACTGGACCTGGTGTTCATGGATTACACGGGGTATGAATTCTAGGAGCTCTTACAGCTATTGAATTGGCTTTATTGGCACTATTTGTTATAATTGCTAAGAAGATTAAGAAGAAATGGGTTTATGCAATAATTCCAACATTGATTATATTGACTTATATCATTGGTTGAATTATTATGTTAACCGTACTTAGATAGCTTAAATACATAGAAAAAAGGAGGGTTTATGCTAGGAATATTAATAACACTGTTGGTACTTTCGTTTGTAATAATCGGAATTTCACTTGCTATGTCAGGAGATTCTCAGGGATTCTCCGGTGCTTTAGTTGGTTCATCTGATTTAGATCTTTTCAAAGTCTCAAAAGAAAGAGGAGGAAAAAAGATTCTTAAAAGGGTGATGTTTGGACTTGGTATTTTACTAATGGTCGGAGCAATTATCGTTAGAGTCTACATGTAATTATGGATAAAAAACTAATATTAAAAATAATGGATCAAAACCCAAGATCATTTGGGTGAATTGCAAGAAAAATGAATATTAAACAAGAGGACAATAGAAAGTTCTCTGGATTTTTAAATAACTTAGTAAAACAAGGTGAGTTATTTACAACAAGGGATAGACAATTCTACAAACCAAAAGTTTTAGAAACTATTGAAGGAGTTATTAGAATGACTTCAAAAGGATTTGGATTTGTTGATAGAGAAGATGGTGAGTCTGTATTTATCGGACCAGGTGCAACTAATAAAGCATTTGATAAAGATACTGTAAAGATTAATATCTTCCAAGATCCTACAAAAGCTGGAGCTTACAGTGGTTTCGTTACAGAAATCGTTAAAAGATTTAGAACACTTATTGTTGGTACAGTTGTTAAGTTTGGGGAAAACTTCGGTTTCAAACCACTTGATGACAGAATCAATGCAATGTTTAGATTTAAAAATACTGAAGGATTAAAAGTTGATTACATTATCAAAGCTAAAATTGTAGAATATCAAGATCGTTTTACAATTCTAGATTCAGTTCTTGAAATTGGACATAAGGATGATGCAAAAGTTGATATTCAAGCAGCTATTGAAAATGCAAACATTCCTTATATGTGAGAACAACCAGTTCTTGATGAAGCTGAAAACGATATTCCAAACACAATTGATAACGAATCAAAAGAAGGTCGTGAAGATATTCGTGATCGTCTAATCGTAACAATTGATGGTGATGATACAAAAGACTTTGATGATGCCATCGAAGTTCGTAAATTAGAAAATGGGAACTACATGCTAGGTGTTCACATTGCTGACGTTACACATTATGTTAAAGAAGGAACTGCAATAGATGATGAAGCTCTTGTTCGTGGAACATCAGTATATCTTGCTGATAGAGTTATTCCAATGCTTCCAGAAAAACTATCTAACGGTATTTGTTCATTGAACCCACACGTTGATAGATTCGTTCTTTCATGTGATATGGAAATCAACTCAAGAGGTGAAACTGTTAAGCACAGAATTTACCCTGCAATAATCAATTCAAAACACAGGTTAACTTATAATGAAGTTAATGAATATTACAAAGGTGATAAAAAATATCCTGAAGCAAAAGAACTAGAAGAACTTCTAGATGTTGCTCGTGAATTAACTGAAAAAATCAGAAGATTCAAACTTAAAGAAGGATACATTGACTTTGAGATTGAAGAATCAAAACTAATCATCGATGAAAATGGTAAAACAATTGACATCGTTCCAAGACCTCGTGGTGAATCAGAAATGATGATTGAGGACTTTATGGTTAGAGCTAATGAAACTGTTGCAAAACATACAGTTGACGCAAAAGTACCATTTATATATCGTGTTCACGATAAACCAGATATGGAAAAAATAACTGCACTACAACAAGTTGTTAAAGCACTTGGACTTGATGTGCATATACCTCAAGAACCAAATCCAAAAGAGTTCTCAAAATCAATCAATGATCTTAAACAATATAGATTTGATGATTTCATGAAAATCATGATGTTAAGAACTATGCAAAAAGCAATTTATCAAAAAGATAATATTGGACACTTTGGACTTGCTTCACAAAACTATACACACTTTACTTCACCAATCAGACGTTACCCAGACTTAATGGTTCATAGAATGTTAAGAGAGTATTTCTTTGAAGGTAGATTAAATAGAAAAGATCACTTTGACTCAATTCTAGATAATATTGCTAAAGAGAATTCACTTTCAGAACAAAAAGCTATGGAACTTGAAAGAAAAGTTGCAGACATTAAAAAAGCTGAATACTATACTAAATTTATCGGTAAGAAATTACATGGTCAAATTGTATCTATTCAAAAATTCGGATTCTTTGTTGAATTTGAAGACAAAGTAAATGGATTAGTTCATATAACAACATTAACAGACAGTAAATATGAACTATCTCAAAACGGTTTACAACTTACAGGTAAAGATAGAAAATTCTTAATCGGTGATATGGTAGATGTTGTGGTAACAAAAACTTCAAAAACAGAAGGTAAGATCGATTTAGTTCTTGCAGACCTAGCTGATAAGCAAGACATTTCGAGCTCACCAAAAGGGAGATTCAATGGCAAAGGTAATAGCAAAAAATAAAGACGCTCACTATTCTTATGAATTACAAGAAAGAATAGAAGCGGGTATTGAACTAATGGGTTGAGAAGTAAAATCAATCCGTGCCGGTAAAGTTTCCTTAAGAGGAGCATTCGTAAACTTCACAAATGATGAAGCTTACTTAATGGGGATGAACGTATCTCTATACATGTCTGTTCCTGGTGATGAACTTAGAAGTAGAAAACTACTACTTCATAAACACCAACTTAAAAAACTTCAAAACGGTGTAAAAACAAAAGGTATGTCAATAGTTGCAACAACTCTTAAATGGTCTAATAGTGGTCATGTAAAGGTTGATGTAGCACTTGGTAAAGGTAAATCTCGTATTGATAAGAGAGAAACAATCAAGGAACGTGACATTTCAAGAAAAATCAAAAAACAATACAACGTATAAAAAGAACCAATCGGTTCTTTTTAATTTACTCTTTTGTTAGTTTATTAATAATAAGTTTGTGTTGAGGAAATTCATTAAGTAATTCTTGTCTTTTGAAAAGTTCGAAGTCTTCAAATTCAAATCCAGGTGAAACCATACATCCAACTAAAGAAAATCCTTCATTATTCATTGCTGAACCAAATATAGAACCCCTCGGAACCAGTACTTGTGGCATTTCACCATTCTCAATATCAAGGCCAAGTTTTTGAGTGCTTAAATTACCCTTTTGGTCAATTACATAAATTGTCAATGAGTTACCAGAGTGGAAATATCACATTTCATCTGCTGTAAGTCTATGAAAGTTTGAAACTTCATCTTCTTTCAATAAGAAATAAATACTTGTCCATAGCTTTCTTTCTTTATTTTGTTTCTCATTTACTGAAAAAGGTTTTAAAGTTACATCTGAAACAAAACTTCTACTATAGAAACCCCCTTCAGGGTGTTGCAACATGTTTAATTTCTTTATAAAATATTTTGCATTTTTAGTCATAGCAATCTCCTTGATGTGCGTCCATAATTCTCTATCATTATACATTTTGGGTAATCGTTGAATTGTTATTATTTGATATCATCAAACAATAATGAGTTATGGCTAATAAAACACACTCTTATAAAATGGTTTTTAGCCTTAAAGGTGTATAATTTATATGCAAACAAACACGGGGGTGTAATGGCTTCGACAGATCAACCGGACCTTTGTGCTGCAGTGGTCTCCAAACCTTAAGGGTCTAGACGCATAATAAATGCAACAAATAAAAAACAAGAAACTGTAACTGACCAAGATTTATTCTTCTCAGCAGCAGCTTCAAACAACCTAGTTTTCGCTTAATTAGCAACTAGCGTGAATCCACTTTTTCCTCAGAGGTGGCCTAACGTATTACATGAGGGGTAGTTATGTGGACCTGCTAAAACATAATGAAACTCTAGCAGAACCTTTGTGGATGATTTAGTTCTATTCAAATCCAACAAAGGAAAAATCAAAATGAACTAAACTGTAGACGCGCTTTGTGTAAGGTTGGTGTGGACCCGGGTTCGACTCCCGGCATCTCCACCATTTTTTTACGCCATTTTTGAGTTAAATATACAATAACATTTATTTTTTACTACATAGTAGTAATGTATAATTTAGTATGAAAATTTTTATAAATATACTTTCAATCATCTTTTTATTAATTGTATTCACTGCTCTTTATTTCCTAATCGAAAGAAGTAAGAAGTCTGATTACATCACAAGAAAAAACTATCCTAAACTATTAATCGAAACATCAGAGGGAATTACATATGCCATATTCGGTCTTGTGTTTCAAGTGTTCTTTTATGAAACTGCACAATTTTCACAACCATACTTCTACATATCTATAGGTCTAACGTTGATATTCTTGCGTGGTGCTTTTGTATCATGTATTTCAATAATAGGATCGCTGTTATATTCACTATTCATTTATCCTATCGATAAAGTTTTCTACTACATCATTGCGATTATGTTTGTTTCAATGACATTAACAATCCTGGTTAAACCATTTGTTAAAACACAATTCTCATTATTGATAAATAGTGTATTCTTACTTGCAAACATTTTTATACTTTGAGGTATTTCTTCAACGCAATTGAATTATGAACTTACAATCCAATTTGTTTTAGCAACCTTATTACCATTCTTGCTACCCATTGTTCTTATCACCTTGATTTCATACCTCTTACGATTCTTGCAATCAGCAAACTTACTTTATGAATCTTCAACTTACGACACATTAAAATTTTATAGAGAATCAATATCGGCGAATGTTATCCAAGAGATGATAAGTTCACAAAGAGTTTCTGAAGCGTTGTTTGTTATTATGGAAATGAATTGATCAAATGATTTGGGTAATAACAAACGTAATTTTGAAAAGAAAGCATTGGAGATTGTTCAAAACAATGTTTCTCAACATGCAGTTTTATTTAAAGTTAATAGTACTCAATATGGATTCTTCCTACCTACGAGAAAAGAACTTAATTTAAATAAAATAATTTTAGAGAATAAAGCGACTAGAAGAACTGAAAGTCGTTCACTGCAAAGAGTAGAAAATCTTTTAAGAAAAATGGAAGGTGAATATTCTATTGATGATGTAAAAGCTAAATTGAAAATGCGTGCGGGTGTAGTTGCTTATGGACTACAAGAACACGATGTATTCAAAATGCAATCACAAGCAGAGTTTGCTTTGGAATATTCAAGGTGAAATAAAGGATGAAATAGAATAATCTTATTTGATCCAAAAGTATATAAGAAAAGAGCATCTGATTATGTTGCTATCAAGACTCTTGATAACTCAATTGGTGTTTTATCTATATCAAATGAATTTACACCTATATATTCATTGAAAACTTCTAAGACAATGATGAATGTTGCTTTACCTATAACAACAGATGTGTTGGATGTAAAGTATGCTTCTGTTGAAGAATACGCAGAATACATGGGATACAAAAGTGTACTTCTTTCATACAATGCTGCTCAAGCATTAAAAATGTCAAACGGTTGAAAGAGTAATCCTCTAGTTGTTTATTATCCATTAGAAAAAATAATGGGAGATGACTTTGATGCGGAAGAACTAATAGCATCTTTTAGAAGGTTTAATCAAACTAAGAAAAATGTAGTTCTTTCATTTGATTCAAAAGTGTTGGATAAATTCGATTCAAAAGAACTATTAACCAGAACAAAAGAATTAAAAAACAAAGGAATACTTTTTGCGATATTTAACTTCAATATAAATAATCAAACACAGTTAATTGCAAAGTTAAAACCTGATTACATTTTCTTGGAAAAATCAATTTACCAAAGTACAATTATTTCTAGATTAAATACCGACTTAATGGCTGAGTTATTAAAGTTTGCGAAGGTTATAAAAGCGAAGGTTGTTGCACATGCAATTACCAAAGAAAGTGAATTGGAATTGATATTGTCTACGGACATAGAATTTATTGGTGGCCCTATTTTCAATAGAGGAGAAATAGAACCAACATTTTTCGATAAAAAAAGTAAAATATATATAGAACAAATACAAAAGGAGAAAAAGTAATGTCAAATCAAGGAATATTTGCAGCGGTTCTTGTGAGTGCGGGACTACTAGCATTATTAATCTTATTGCCTTACATGATTAAGTTTATCCAGTGAGCATTTAAGAAAAATAAATACAACACAATGGGTACATCATCACAAATAAGATTAATCCACCAACTATACGAAGCAGCACAAGAATTATCAGCTACAAAAACAGGTGCAATCATCACAATTACAAACAAAGAAAAATTAGATCACTTAAGAACTGATGGTATTGTAATTGATGCAAACATCTCATCTTCATTATTAATCTCAATCTTTAATAAAAAATCACCTCTACATGATGGCGCTGTAATTATCGAAGGTGGAAAGATTAAATATGCTGCTACATATTACAAAATCACTCAAACTTCAATCGCCAATAAATATGGAGCACGTCACCGTGCATCTATGGGTATTGCAGAACAATCAGATTCAATCACAATTATCGTTTCAGAAGAAACAGGTAACGTTTCAATTGCTATGAATGGTAAGCTACAAAAAATCAAACTTGCTACATTCCAAGAAGAACTAACAGCAATCTTAAAAAACAACTAGCGTGTTGTTTTTTTAAATTGTAATAATCAATGAAATAAAATTAGGTATTTTATTAATAAAAAAGTAGAATATAAATATAACAATTTCAAAAGGGAGAATTACATGTCAAATCAAGGAATATTTGCAGCGGTTCTTGTGAGTGCGGGACTACTAGCATTATTAATCTTATTACCTTACATGATTAAGTTTATCCAGTGAGCATTTAAGAAAAATAAATACAACACAATGGGTACATCATCACAAATAAGATTAATCCACCAACTATACGAAGCAGCACAAGAATTATCAGCTACAAAAACAGGTGCAATCATCACAATTACAAACAAAGAAAAATTAGATCACTTAAGAACTGATGGTATTGTAATTGATGCAAACATCTCATCTTCATTATTAATCTCAATCTTTAATAAAAAATCACCTCTACATGATGGTGCTGTAATTATCGAAGGTGGAAAGATTAAATATGCTGCTACATATTACAAAATCACTCAAACTTCAATCGCTAATAAATATGGAGCACGTCACCGTGCATCTATGGGTATTGCAGAACAATCAGATTCAATCACAATTATCGTTTCAGAAGAAACAGGTAACATTTCAATTGCTATGAATGGTAAGTTACAAAAAATTAAACTTGCTACATTCCAAGAAGAACTAACAGCAATCTTAAAAAATAACTAATGTTTATAAATAACTAGAAATAGTAAAACAGGAAAGGAGATAACATGACTTTAAAAACAGCACTTAAAACCAAAAAAGTTCCTGAAATTAGAAAAATAGTTAAAGAAACGACTATAGCTGATCTTGCGGATATGGTTGAAGAATTGCGTGCAGAAGAACGTAAATTCTTTTTCCGTGTTTTGGATGTTGAACAATCAGGTAAGTTATTTTCAAATCTTGAATTAGAATTCCAAGAAAAAATTATTAAAGAATTTTCTGATGCTCAGCAAAAAGAAATTCTAAAAACAATATATGCCGATGATATCGCTGACATGATTGAAGAAATGCCTTCAAACATAGCAAAACAAATTCTTAAGAACACTCCTAAAGATAGACGAGCTGATGTTAATAAACTTCTTCGTTATGAAGATCACCAAACAGGTTCAATCATGTCAACAGATATGGTTGAAATTAAACAATCATTAACTCCAACTCAAGCAATTAAAATTATCAAAAGCGAACACGGACACGCTGAAGATATGCTTACATACTTTGTTGTTAATCAAAAAGGTAAACTTGTTGGAGAAATCGACTTACACCAATTAGTTTTCGCTCCAAAGGGTAAAAAAGTTAAAGATATAATGGGTCCTGTGGCTTCTGTTTCTACAACAATGGATAAAGAGGAAGCAGCACTTGAATTTGCTAAGCACGATGCTGTTGCTATGCCCGTAGTAAGTACGCAAGGTTACTTAATGGGTATGATCACTTCCGATGACGTTATCGATACAATTCAAGAAGAAGCAACTGAAGATATGCACCGTATGGCTGGTATCGAAGGTGTGGAAAGTTCATATTTAAAAACATCTATTATTAAACTATTTAAATCAAGAGTATTCTGATTGCTTCTATTAATGATTTCATCTACTCTTTCACAAATTGTTTTAGATTCATTTATGAGAATTGCAGCAACTTCTCTACATGAAACTTCTATTGCTGCTTCAACTGCAATCATCACATCAGCATTAATTGCAATCGTTCCTGTTATTTCAGGGGCAGCAGGAAACGCTGGTTCACAAGCAAGTACCATGGTTACACGTGGTATTGCTCTTGGTGAAATTAAAAAGAATGATACTTTCAGTGTTGTTAAAAAAGAATTTGGTACTGGTGCAATGGTTGGTGCGGTTCTAGCAATTGCTAACTTCACAAGACTGTTAATTTATTATGGGGTTCAATCATCAAATGGTGGAAGTATGTTGTTATCGCAACCTACAAACACACATTCATATGCCTACATTTGAATTTCATTTGCTGCATCATTATCATTATTTATAGTTATTATTTTCGCAAAAATGGTTGGTGGATTATTACCATTAATCGCGCATAAAATGAAGTTGGATCCTGCCGTAATGGCCGCACCACTTCTTACTACTTTAATCGATGCTTTATCAATTCTTATCTTTTTTGGGATAAGTATTGGTATACTATTATTGACGGTTGTTTAAATACAACCCATATGGGCTAGTACTCAAGTTGGCCGAAGAGGCGCCCCTGCTAAGGGTGTAGGGGGAGCGATCCCCGCGGAGGTTCGAATCCTCTCTAGCCCGCCATATGTTAAAACCACACCTTAAAGGTGGGTTTTTTCTTTCCACTTTTTCTTTATAATTTATATACTATGAAAATAATAAGAAGATTGTTCACATTACTGTTAACACTATCATTTATTGCGGCAATAGGATATCTATTGTTTGGTCTTTATGAATGAGGCGTTTATTTAACAGTTTTAATTTTATTTGTGGTGTATTTAGTCACTGCAATATGAGCATTGCTTCTATTCGCTCAAAAAAGGCATTTGCCAGCTAAGGCATCTTGATACTTGATCGTTATATTGCTTCCAGTATTCGGAATTATTATTTATATGATTTTCGGAAGAAGATATAAAGGTAGAAAAAGTCTTAAAGATTTCCATAAAGAATATTCAGAAACATATAGCATTCAAGAAGAGAGTGTTAAAACAAAAAATGAAATACTTAAAGAACAAAATCAATTTTCAAAATTACCTATCCTTAATGGGGATTTAAAAATATACGATAACGGTATGTATGCATTTAAAGATATGTTTGAAGATTTAAAAAATGCCAAGAAATTTATTCACTTAAATTACTACATTATTAAAATGAGTGAAATTTGAGAAGAGTTAAAACAAATACTGATTAAAAAAGTAAATGAAGGTGTTGAAGTTAGATTAATTGTTGATGACTTTGGGCGTTGAGCTTTACCTTGATATGAAATCAAATCATTAGAAAAGAAAGGTATTCAAATTTCTATATATGACAAAGTTAGTTTCCCATTCATTTCTTCACAAAATGGTTGTCGTTCACACAGGAAGTATGCAAGTATAGATGGTAACGTTGGATATACTGGTGGAGTTAACCTTTCTGATGAATATGTAAACTATTCAAAAGAGTATGGAATTTGAGAAGATCTTGTTATGAGAGTCGAGGGTCAAGCTGTAAGAGCTTTCTCATTATTATTCATAAATGACTGAAAACTAATTAATAAAACAGTTTTAGATACAGATAAATATGCACCTAAAGTTAAAAGTAAATTCAAGAATAAAATCCTTCTTATTGAAGATGGACCCGAGATTAAAATCCCATTAATGCAAGATTCATTGGTTCATTGAATTTCAAAAGCTAAAAAATCAATTACATTATCTACACCTTACTTTGTCCCAACAGCTGAAGTTATAAGTGCTTTACGTACTGCTTCATTGTCTGGTATAGAAGTAAAATTATTCCTACCAGGACAAGCTGATAAGAAATCTGCTTTCCAAGCTTCTAAAGGTAATGCAGCATTGCTTGAAGAATATGGAGTTAAGACATATCTAATCAACGATAAGTTCTTGCATTCAAAAGCGGGTGTATTTGATGGAGAAACAGCTTACCTAGGAACTATGAATATTGATATTCGTTCATTCCACTCACAATTTGAGAACCTTTCACTATTTGAAGGACCTGAAGTCAAAAAGCTTGAGGAGATATTTGAAAGGTATGAAAAAAATTCTGTCCCACTTGAAAAGATGGGATATAACCCCAAGGGTGTTTGAAACAAAATTAGGATGACATTCTTAAAGATACTTGCCCCTATGATGTAGAAAATATACACAAAAAATAAGAATTTGTTATAATAAGTATAGTTAAAATAAAAACTTTATTAAGGAGACCAAAAATGGCAAAATTTACAGCAAAAATTACAGACCCAGTTGGACTACACGCTAGACCAGCTTCAATCACAGTTTCAGCAGCATCAAAATTTGATTCAGAAATCAAAATTGAAGCTAATGGAAAATCAGGAAACTTAAAATCAATCATGAACATCATGGCTTTAGGTGTTAAACAAGGCGACGAAATTACTATTACAGCTGAAGGTGCAGACGCAGATGCAGCAGTAGTGGAAATCGAAAAAATCATGAAAGAAAACAACCTAATTTAATTAATAGGTTATTTTTTTATTCACTAAAAAGAATTTAAAATTACATAAAAGGAGAAACAATGAAATTAAAAGGAATAGGAGCTTCATCAGGTATTGCAATAGCTAAAGTATTTGAACTAATCGAAGCACACGTAGAAATTAAAAAAATATCTGCAAACCCAGCAGAAGAAATCAAAAAATTAGAGGAAGCGATTGCTGACGCTATAAAACAAATTGAACTAGTTAAAGAAAAAGCAGCTAAAAACTTAGATGCTGAACATGCTGCGGTATTTGATGCACACATCCAAGTTGCATCAGATCCAATGATGGTCGATGAAGTGAAATCATTAATCGAATCAGAAAAAGCAAACGCACTTTGAGCTACAAATGAAGTATTTACAAAATACGCAGATATGTTTGCAAGTATGGACGATGCTTACATGAAAGAAAGAGCAGCTGACATTAAAGACGTTGCTAAAAGAGTTATTAACTCAATCGCAGGAGTTAAATCATCAGACGTATCTTCAATTGATGAAGAAGTTATCGTTGTTGGTGAAGACTTAACACCTTCAGACACAGCACAACTAAACAAAGAATTTGCTTTAGGTTTTGCTACAAACATTGGTGGAAGAACATCTCACTCAGCTATTATGGCTAGATCACTAGAAATCCCAGCGGTTCTTGGTCTTAAAGATGTAACTGAAAAAGTTGCAACAGGAGATACTTTAATTATTGATGGTGATGCTGGTGTTGTTATTATTAACCCAACAGATGCTGAAATCAAAGAATACAAAACAAAACAAGAAGAATTAGCAAAAGAAGCTGAAGAACTTAAAAAATTCATCGGTAAAGAATCAAAAACAGCTGACGGACACCACGTTGAATTAGCTGGTAACATTGGTTCACCAAACGACGTTGCTGGACTTCTAGAAAATGATGCTGAAGCTGTTGGACTATTCAGATCAGAATTCCTATACATGGATGCTTCTGACTGACCTACAGAAGAAGAACAATTTGCAGCATACAAAGAAGTTCTTTCAAACATGGATGGACGTAGAGTTGTTGTTAGAACACTTGACATCGGTGGAGATAAAACTCTTTCTTACTACAAATTCCCAGAAGAAATGAACCCATTCCTAGGATATAGAGCTATTCGTCTATGTCTAGATCAAGTTGAAGTATTCAAAACTCAATTAAGAGCATTAGTTAGAGCATCAAAATTTGGTAAACTAGCTATCATGTTCCCAATGATTGCTACAATTGACGAATTCAAAACTGCAAAAGAAATTCTTGAAGAAGTACACGCTGACCTTGTTAAAGAAGGTGTAGAAGTTGCTCCAATGAAAGATATCGAAGTTGGTATGATGGTTGAAGTTCCTGCTGCTGCAGCGAACGCTGAAAGATTTGCTAAATATGCAGACTTCTTCTCAATCGGAACAAACGACTTAATGCAATACACAATGGCTGCTGATAGAATGTCAGAAAAAGTTTCTTACCTATATCAACCACTTAACCCTTCAATCCTTAACTTAATTAAGATGACAATTGATGGTGCACATGCACAAGGTAAATGAGTAGGTATGTGTGGAGAAATGGCTGGAGATCATAATGCTATTCCTGTTCTTGTTGGACTAGGACTAGATGAATTCTCAATGTCAGCTACTTCAGTTCTAAAAGCAAGAAGACAAATTTCAGAAATGAATCTAGCAGAAGCACAAGCACTTGCAGCTGAAGCTGTTGTTTCAGAAACACAATCAGACGTTGAAAAACTTGTTAAGGCATTTAACGAAAAACACGACAAATAATTTAATGAAATAATGGAACACTCCATTATTTTTTATTTGCCATTTTTATATCAAAATAGAGCGTTTAAGGCTTTTGAGCACACTTTGCATAAAGAATGCTTGGCGAATGCTTATTAGCTCTAAGGTAATCTAGTATGGAATAATATGTTTTTCAAGGCCTTTTAAACACCTTAAAACAAAAGATATTCGAATAATAAAACCATTTCAAAATATATTTTTAAAGTTTTTTTAATGTAAAAAGTGCAAAAATAACTTAATTAACTATTAAAAATACATTTTTATGAAATGTTAACTTTTTTATGAAAAAAAATAAAAAAATGGTGTTATAATAATTTAGCACCAAGACAAACATGCAAGTATAGTTTAATGGTAGAACTTCAGCCTTCCAAGCTGACTGTGCGAGTTCGATTCTCGTTACTTGCTCCAATCATTGAGAAATGACCGAATGCGACATTGTCGCATTTTTCTTTGCTTTCCTTTATAATAGTGCTATGAAAACATTTATAGCAACAGCACAAGATCAAGGGAGAACATTACTTAAGTTTTTAATTAAGTTAATGCCTGACGTTCCTGCAGCAAGAATAGAAAAACTTTTTAGAAAAAAAGATATAAAAGTGAATGGTAAAAGATCACTTAAGAAAAACTATGAAATCCAAGAAGGGGATGAAGTAATAGTTTACGGTATAGATACAGAAGGGGTTAAGCAACCAAAGTTTGCAAAACCTAATTTCGAGGTAATTTTTGAGGATGATAATATTTTAGTGGTTAATAAACCAGTTGATGTTGCAATCCATTCAGAAAAAAGATGTTTAGACGATCAAGTGTTAACATATTTAAACTGAGAAAATACAGATTCATTCACACCATCACACATAGGTAGAATTGATAAAGTTACATCAGGTCTAGTTATTTACGGGAAAACTTATGAAGCACTTAGACAACTTAAAATGAATCAAGGTTCATTTGAAAAAATATATAGATTCCAATCAGATCTAGATCAAGATTTAGAAACTGAATACTTAATTGGTCACGATGAAAGAAAACAAAGAATGTGTATTCACCCTAAAGGTAATATGGCAAAAACAAAATTCTGAAAAGAAAAAAATAAGCAATACGCTCAAATTTTCACGGGTAGAAAACACCAAATCAGAGTTTCTTTAGCTAAATTAGGTTTCCCAATTTACGGAGACATCAAATATGGTGGAAGACAAGAATATAGAGTATTCCTACACTCATTTTCAACAACGTTAAATGGACTTGACGGCGAACTTAAATATCTAAATAATAGAAAGTTCGTATGTAAGCCAAAATGATAATGGTTTTCAACTAATTATTATTTGTTAAAATTGATTTACTATGAAAAAAATATTAAATAAAGTTTTAGTAGTAATTCCTGCATATAACGAAGAAGGAGCAATCCTTGGAGTAGTTAAAGAAATGGAAGAAAAGTGTCCTGATGTCAACTATATTGTCATCAACGACTGCTCAACTGATAAAACAGAAGAGATACTTACTAAAAATAAAATAAAACATTTAACTCACGAAAAAAATAAAGGATTATTTGGAACGATGACAACGGGGTTCAAGTATGCATTAGAAAATAACTTTGAAGCAGTAATTCAAGTTGATGGAGATGGTCAACATGACCCTTCAGAAATTGAAAAAGTTGTGCGTATTTGAAAAGAAAAAGAACTTGATTTTATTCAAGGTTCAAGATTCATTGAAGCTAAGAAACCACGTACAGCAAGAATGTTCGGTTCAAGAGTTATTGCATTTGCAATGCTTATGGTTCTTGGTAAGAAAATCAAGGATCCAACAAACGGAATGAGATTATATGGAACTGAATTAATTGAAAGGTTTGCAAACAACCCAAAATTACACCCAGAACCAGATACAATTGCATATCTAATTAAAGATAAGTATAAATTCGAAGAAGTGCAAGTTATTGTTAGAGAAAGAGAAACTGGTGAATCATACCTAACATCTTTCAGAATAATCAAATATATGACAAAAACAGTTTCACACTTAGTATTCAAAGTTCCTTTTATGAAGAAACCACATAAAAAGCAATTGAAAAAAGAGAAGAAACAGCTTAAAAGAGAAAAGAAACTAAACAAATAGTATATACTATACTATTTTTTTTATATAATTCTTACATGAATAAGACACTAGAGCAAATTAACAAACTGAAAAAGGAATTAACAGAATGAGGATACCAGTATTACACATTAGACAATCCTACGGTTTCTGATGCTCAATACGATGGGTCTATGGAATTACTGAAACAATTAGAAAAAGAGAATCCTGAATTAATCACAAAAGATTCCCCAACACAAAAGGTAGGGGGTTATGTTCTCGATAAATTTACAAAGATAGAACATAAAGTTCCAATGCTTTCATTATCAAATGCATTCAATAGTGAAGACCTTATTAGATTTGATGAACAAATTAAACGTGAATTACATCTACAAGGTGATGTTCAATATGTTTGTGAATTAAAGATTGATGGTCTTTCAATTTCATTAAACTATAAAAATGGTTTTTTAGATAAAGCGGTAACAAGAGGTAATGGATTAGTTGGTGAGGATGTAACACATAACGTTAAAACCATAAAATCAATTCCTCTTTCAATCGATTACAAAGATGATTTAGAAATCCGTGGTGAAGTATTTATGTCCGATAAAGTATTTGAAGATTTAAATAAGCAAGGTTACAATTTTGCAAATCCTAGAAATGCTGCCTCAGGAACTTTAAGACAATTAGATTCATCTATAGCAGCTTCAAGAAATCTTGATGCATTCTTATACATGGTTCCCAATCCTCTAGAACACAACTTAAACACTCATAAAGAAGCTTTAGAATTTTTAGCAGAACAAAAATTAAAGATTAATAAAGAAACTAGATTTGCAAATAATATTATTGAAGTTATTAATTTAGTTGAAGAATTAACAAGTAAAAGAAATTCTTTAGGGTATGAAGTTGATGGGATTGTTATTAAAGTTAATGACAATAGACTACACGAAGATATTGGTTACACAGCAAAAGCTCCAAAATATATGATTGCTTACAAATTCCCAGAAGAAATTGCAACAACAACACTAAAAGGAATTTTCCCAACCGTTGGTAGAACGGGAAGAATAACTTATAACGCAATCCTTTCACCAGTAAGGTTAGCGGGAACTGTGGTATCTGCAGCAACTCTACATAATGCTGATTATGTTAGAGAATTAATGTTAGATGAAGGAGATATCGTTAAGGTTAAGAAAGCTGGGGAGATAATACCTAAAGTTGTTGGTGTTGTTGGAGAGAAACAAAACCAATTATGAAGAGAAGATGAATTCTGTCCTGAATGTTCACACCCATTACGTAGAGTTAATGGTGAAGTTGATCAATATTGTATTAACTTAAAATGTCCAGCGATATTAAAAGCATCAATTCAACATTTCGTTTCAAGAACAGCTATGGACATTGAAGGCTTCGGAGATAAGATTGTTGAAAAGTTAATTCAAGAAAAAATAATAGATTCAATCATCAGTATTTATTCAGTTAAATATGAAGACTTAATCGAACTAGAAGGATTCCAAGAAAAATCAGTTAAAAAACTACTGGCTTCAATTGAAAAATCAAAAACTCAAGATTTAGATAGATTCATCTTTGGGTTAGGGATTAGACATGTCGGATCTAAATACGCAAAAATACTTGCTAAGAGATTTGGAACATTTGAAAACATCGCTAATGCTACTGAGGAACAATTAATCCAAATAAGGGAGATTGGTCCTAAGGTTCAAGAAAGTGTGATTGAATACTTTGCTGAGAACCAAGAAATAATAGAAGCATTCTTAAGTGTGGGTGTTAAACCAACAGAACTAGCGGGTGCTGAATCAAATATATTAGAAGGTAAAACATTTGTTATCACTGGTTCACTATCAAACCCAAGAAAATACTTTAAAGATTTAATTGAGTCTAATGGTGGAAATGTATCAAGTGCAATATCATCAAGAACAGATTATTTATTAGCTGGTGAAAAAGCCGGTTCTAAACTTACCAAAGCAAACTCATTAGGAGTTGCAGTATTAAACGAAGAAGAATTATTAGAGAAGTTAAAAGGAGAATAATATGACAAAAGAATCATTAAGAGAAATTGTAAAATCATTAAAACTTGAACCAACAGAAGAAGTTTTAAATGGATTAGAAAGAGACTTTAAAAAGATTAAAGCCGCTTTCGAAGAATTAAAAACAATAGATATAGAAAATGTTGCACCAATGTATAGAGTTGATGAAACACCAACATTTTTCCTAAGAGAAGATAAACCTGTTGAAGGTTTCTCAAAAGAACAAGTGCTACATAATGCACCAACAAAAGATGAAACTTTTGTCACAATGAAAAGGGTGGTGAAATAATGAAAAAATATAACATTGAAAAAGCGACATTAGAATTTAAAAATAATGCAAACAATGCTGTTGCTTTCACTTATGCAAACCCTGAATTTTCAGAAGGTCCTTTAAATGGGAAAACAATAACAATTAAAGATGCATTTGCTACTAAAGATGCACCAACTCAATCTTCATCAAAAATACTAGAAGGTTTCGAACCTCAATATGATGCAACCATCGTTAATAAACTAAGACAATCAGGTGGAGCAATCATCGGGAAAACTCACCTTGATGAATTAGCATTAGGTGGAACAGGTACATACTCAGCATTTGGTATTATTAAAAACCCACTTGATTCAGAAAGACACGTTGGTGGTTCTTCATCAGGTGCAGCAGCAACACTAACTGAAAATGTTGCAATTGCAATCGGTTCAGATACAGGGGACTCAGTACGTATTCCAGCTTCATTTGTTGGTAAGGTTGGATTCAAACCTTCATACGGTGCAGTTTCTAGATTTGGGCTATTTGCATATGCTTCATCATTAGATACTGTAGGATGATTAACACATGATGTTGCAACATCAATCGATGCAGCAAAAGTTCTTTTCGGTTCAGATGAAAAAGATATGACTTCAAAAAACGTTTCAATCGAAAATACAGAAATGCAAAAACCTAAAAAAGTTGCTTTCTTAAATGTTGAAAAATGATGTAAAGATTATGTATCAACAGAATATGCAAAATTAATTAATAAATTTAAAGAAGCTGGTGTGGAAGTAGAAATGATAGATGTAGATGAGCGTTTACTAAATGCCGTTACTCCTGTTTATAGATTAATCTCTTATTCAGAAGCATCATCAAACTACTCTAACTTAACAGGTGTAGCGTTCGGTTCAAGAATCGAAGGTGAAAACTGAGAAGAAACAATGATGAAAACTCGTTCTGAAGGATTTGGTTCAATGGTTCAAAGAAGATTTACATTAGGATCATTCTACTTAGATAAAAACAATCAAGTTGAATACTTTGAAAGAGCACAAAAAATCAGAAGACTAATTGTTGAAATGCAAAAAGAATGACACAAGAATAATGATTTAGTTATTTTCCCTTCAACAGGTGAAATAGCAAACAGATTTGACGAAGAAAGATTGGATAACTTTATGAGTGGTATCTTAACTTCAACAAACCTTTCAGGATTCCCATCAATCACTCTTCCATGAGAAAAACATGATGGTATGCCATTTGGTATTCAATTAGAAAAATCATTATATGAAGATGAAACACTTTTAGCTTACGCTTCATGAGTGGAAAAATTAATAGGGGGTTCACATGAATAATTTTGAAGTTGTTATCGGAATAGAAATTCACTTAGAATTAAACACAAAAACAAAAATGTTTTCTGCGTCAGCTAATAACTACGAAGCAAAACCAAACACAAATGTAAACTCAATAGACCTAGGTTTCCCTGGTTCTCTTCCAACAGTTAATAAACAAGCCGTTCTACACGGAATAATGCTTGGAAAAGCTCTAAAAATGGATATTGATAGAGAACTACACTTTGATAGAAAGAATTACTACTACCCAGATTTACCAAAAGGTTACCAAATTACACAACAAAGAAGACCAATTGGTGCTAATGGTTCAATTCCTATCACTGTTGATGGAGTTACAAAAGAAATTTCACTTGAAAGAATTCACTTAGAAGAAGATACTGCTAAACAAATCCACTCAGGTGAAACTTCACAACTGAACTACAACCGTGCTGGTGTTCCATTATTAGAGATTGTTACTGATCCAGTAATTAGATCTGGTAAAGAAGCNGCTGCTTATATTGATGCGATTAGAAAAACAGCTAAAGCATTAAATATTTCAGATGCAAAAATGGAAGAGGGTTCATTACGTGCTGATGTAAATATTTCATTAAGACCATACGGACAAAAAGAGTTCGGTGTTAAAGTTGAAATTAAAAACATGAACTCAATTTCAAATGCTCAAAAAGCTATTGAATTTGAAATTGCATTACAAACAAAGAAACTTCTAACTAATGAAGTTATCACAATGGACACAAAACGTTTTAACGCTGAAAACAATTCAACAATTACAATGCGTACAAAAACTAGTGCAACAGATTACAAATATTTCCCAGAACCAAATATTCCAGTAATCACTTTACCTCAAGAAATGATTGATTCTGTAAAATTACCAGAACTTCCATGAGAAACAACAGCTAGATTTGAAAGCTTAGGTCTAAACCAAGAATATGTTAATGCTCTTGTTGCGGACTTATCAATGGCTAAATATTTTGATTCAATTCCTTACGACAATAAAGAAAAACTTGCAAAAGTTTTCTTCTCAGAAATCGTTCAATTATCAAATTCAAAATCAATACCTGTTACAGAATTAAATATTGATCCTGTGGAAATTGCAAGAACTATTACTCTTACAGATAAGGGAGATATTTCAGGTAAACACCTTAAGAAAATCTTGCCTTTATTAATGGGTGGAAACTCAACTGTAGACCAAATTGTTGAGGAAAAAGGTATGAAGCAAATTTCTGATTCTTCAATTTTATTCCCTATTATTGATAAAATTATATTAGAGAATGAAAAGTTGGTTGCTGAATACGGTTCAAGACCTGAACGTGTAACTAAGTTTATTCTTGGAACACTAATGAAACAAACACGTGGTCAAGCCAACCCAATTGTTTCAAATAAATTAGTGGTTGAAAAACTGGAGGCATTATAAAAAATGTTTAAAAATTTCTTTAATAAAAATAAAGAAAAACATAAAGGAAAAATTAAAGTAGGATGACAAAAGAAACGTAAAAGAGTTTCGCTTTGAACAAAGATTAAGACTTTCAAATTTCAAAAATCTTCAAAAAGACTTGTTCAAAACATTATTATTCGTCCTAAGAAAATTTCAATTGCAGAAAGAATTGTTAAATCCATAATTTGGGTAGCTCTTAGGCTAGCCATTCGTCCTAAACACTGAAAGGATGACAGGAAGAACTATCAAATTATTGATAGGGCTTACAAGCGTATTATGGCTTCTGACTTCTTATTCATTCCGCCAGCCTTTGCGTTTTATCTTATCATGGCATTTATGCCGATTATTCTGCTAACGCTTTTAATCGTTTCGAATGTTCCACAAGTATTTTCATTCGTTGAAACTACTTTAAATGCATTTACAGGTGGTAACGCTTCTACCTTTACAAGTATCTTGACTCATGTTAAGACTGCTGGGGCGATTTCTACATTAGTAGTTATGATTTTACTTTCGTTGTGAATTGCATCAGGTGGATTCTCAAAATTCGTTTATACTGAATCATATGTTTACGAACACGATAAAGTAGGTGGATACTGGATGAATAAGTTTAGGGGTATGTTCATAGTTGGTTGTGTAACTATATATGCAGCTCTCGGATTAATATTCCTTTCAATTACCCCATGATTAATTACAAAAATGGGTGTTAGCATGGATTCAACATGATATTCAGTGCTTTATTATACAATCCTTTCTTGTGGTGCTTTTGGTGGTATTTACATAGGTGTAGTACTACTATTTACATTAACACCTAGATTTAAACAAAAATGAAGACAAGTACACCCTGGTGCACTTGCAACAACAATTCCTACTGCTGGATTCATTATCTTATTTACATTATTAACTAAAGTGTTCTTTAGATATGAAGCTTATGGTATCTTAGGTATGTTCATGACTATTGCTGCTTCTATGTTCCAAATATCTTACTTTATATATGTTGGATTAATAGTTAACGTTGTGTTCTATAAAACACACTACGGAGAAAAGACAATAGCCAAAAAAACTATTTCTAAGAAATAAATAATATGAAATCGCAATAAAGCGATTTTTTTATTTATTTTCTACACATAAGTTTCCTAGTCTATATAATATATGTATGAGATTTTTTGAAAAATTAAAAAAGAGACTTTTCACTTTAGACCCACATGGGGAAGAGAAGAAAAGTGACAAAAAGAAAAAAGAAGTTGGAGAAACAACTCAAGTTAACTTAGACCACATGGATATGGAACACAAAACGTTCGATTCTGAATTCAAAGGGGCTAAAAGATTTGATTCTTTTACACTGGATGATACTGTAGAAGTTAAGTCTGAAGAAGTTATTTTAAAAGAAAAGAAAATTGCTAAAAAACTTCAAAAAGAANAACNTAAGAAGAAAAGAAAAG
>NZ_CBDBYJ010000001.1:92487-165933 GCF_965212735.1 Mycoplasma todarodis
AANCTTGATAAGTATGTAGCTGGTCTAGATAAAACTGGATCATCATTCTCTAGACGTCTAAAAGAACTTCAAACTCGTCACAACACAGTTGATGAAGATTATCTTGAAGATCTTGAAGAAGCTTTAATTATGTCTGACATTTCAGTCGAATTAGTTATGGACATCGTTGATGAAGTTCGTAAAGAAGTTAAGATTGAAAATGTTACTGACATTTCACTTGTTAACGAAATTATTGCTGAAAAAATGTTTGTTATTTATACAAATAAATCAAATATTGATACTTCACTAAACATCGAAGAGGATAGAATTAATGTTATCTTAATGGTTGGGGTTAATGGTGCTGGTAAAACTACATCAATTGCTAAACTGGCCAATATGTTAAAACAAGAAGGTAAAAAAGTTCTTATTGCTGCTGGAGATACATTCCGTGCTGGTGCCGTTGAACAACTGGGTGTTTGAGCTGATAGAATCGGTTGTGAAATTGTTAAACCAATTAAAGAAGGAATTGATCCTGCATCAGTTGTTTATGATGCTGTAGCTAAAGCAAAAGCAGAAGATTACGATGTATTAATTATCGATACTGCCGGAAGACTACAAAACAAAGTTAACTTAATGAATGAGCTAGCTAAAATGAATAAAATTATTCAAAAAGAAATTCCTAATGCACCACATGAATCACTATTAGTTATTGATGCAACAACTGGTCAAAACGGAGTTTCACAAGCAACTTCATTTAAAGAGGTAACACCACTAACGGGTATTATTCTTACAAAAATGGACGGAACATCTAAGGGTGGTATTGTTCTAACTATTAAAGATAAATTAGAACTTGCCGTTAAATACATGGGACTTGGAGAATCATTAGATGATTTACAAGAGTTTGACCTTGACGCATTCATTTACGGAATGACAAAAGGATTAATGGAAGATGAATAAATTAGAAGAAAGAGAATACTACTTAGATCTCTTTGATAAATATAGTGGTTTTCTAACTCAAACACAAAAACAAGCTATTCAATTATGCTGAATTGAAGATTTATCATTAGCAGAGGCTTCAGAAGTTGTTGCAACTACAAGAAGTGCAATACATGATGCTATAAGCAAAGGTAAAAAGAAACTTGATAAAATTAATAAAAAAATGAATGGTGAATAATTAAAAGAACTGAATGGTTCTTTTTTCTTTTTTAAAATAACTTGAATTAGTTAATATTATTTAACAAAATTACAAGAGGTTTTTTAATTTAATGTATAATTCATAAAGAAAATAAAAGGGGTTTTTATATGAAATATAAGAGAATTATTATTAAACTTTCTGGAGAAGGTTTAGCGAATAAGGAAGATAGTTTATCAATTGATTTTAAAAAAGTTAAATTAATTGCTGAGCAAATTAAAAAAATACAAGAGCAAGGTGTACAAGTTGGTGTTGTTGTTGGTGGAGGTAACTTCTGAAGAGGTGCTTCAGCTGAAAAGAATGGTATTCCAAGATCTAGAGCAGATTACATAGGAATGCTTGCAACAATCATGAACTCACTTGCATTACAATCAGGTTTTGAAGGTTGTGGAATTAAAACAAGAGTTCAATCTGCAGTTAACATCGACCAAAGAGTTGCTGAATACTACATTAAAGAAAAAGCTATGAATTACTTATCACAAGGTGAATTAGTAATCTTCGCTGGTGGAACAGGTAGACCATTCTTTACAACAGATACTACTTCAACACTTGTAGCATCTGAAATCGGTGCAGACATTATCCTTATGGGTAAAAACGGAACTGATGGAATTTATACAGCAGATCCTAAAGTTGACCCTTCAGCAACACATATTGCTGAAATCACATATGATGAATTACTTGAAAGAGGTCTTGCAGTTATGGATTCAACAGCTGCAGCTATGGCTAGAGATAACGGTGTTAGTCTAATGGTTTTCAACATTAATGAAGAAGACGCATTAGTAAAAGCAATTGAAGGAAAAATTAAACATACTAAGGTGGTTAAATAATATGGAATTAGATTTATACATAATGGAAGCTGAAGATGGGATGAAAACATCTGTTGAAAATTACGAAGTTAACATTTCAAGAATTTCAGCTGGTAGAGCAAACCCAATGATCCTTAACTCTGTAAAAATGGATTACTATGGAACACCAACTCCAATTAACCAATTGGCATCTGTTTCTGTTCCTGAACCAAGACAATTATTGATTAAACCCTTTGAACAAAATATCAATAAAGATATCGTAGCAGTAATCAACTCAGCATCACTTGGATTAAATGCTGTTGATGAAGGTCACCAAGCACGTATCACTTTCCCAGAACTAACAACTGATCGTAGAAGACAACTTGTTAAGGGATTAAGTGAATTCACTGAACAAGCTAAAATCGGTGTTCGTGCAGCGAGACAAGATGCAAATAAAATGATTAAAAAAGATGATGAACTTTCAGAAGATGATGTAAGACATTATCTTGATGAAATTCAAAAACTAACAAACTCATTTATTGCTAAAATCGATGTTATGACAAAACAAAAAACTGAAGAACTAATGACAATCTAGGTAAAACCTAGATTTTTTCTACTATAATTATGTATATGAAAAATTACATAAAAAATATCAACCCAAGATACCCATCAGCTATTATTGCAGCATTGCTTATTATTCCGATTTTCATTTGTATTATTTTAGGTGGAGAAGGTGGAAGAATCTTCGGTTCTATCGTAATGATTATAGGTGCTATTTATGGTTCTTATGAATTCGTTAAGCATATGAAATTACATAAAATTTCAAAGATACTAATTCCTTTCTTGACTGTTTCTGTATTCCTAGTTGAAAAAGACTTCGTAATGATTAATATTATTAGAGATGGCGCTGGAGAATTAGGGAGAATGCAACTTACTCATATGATTGGATTTTCAACAGTATTAATACCTGCAATCATATTAACTCTTGTACTCTTCGATCCTATCGCAAGTACTGAAGGTAAAGTAAAAAGTTATATTTACGCTTTATTCATCACAATAGCTTCTGGATTATTTTTTAGAGTATTATTCTCATTAACAGTCATTGATTGAAAAATTGTTATGTTATTAATTCCTGTAGCAATCATTTCTGATTCATTCGCTTATATAGGGGGATCATTATTAGGTAAGAAATTCCCTAAGAAATTAGCTCCTAAAGTTTCTCCAAAGAAAACATGAGTTGGATTCATCACTGGTTATCTATTTGCAGTTCTTTATATTGTGCTTTACGTACACTTTACAGGTCTGTTTAAGTTTGATGGTGGTGTTTACATTGTTAAGAGTTCATTAATGCTTCCTGAGTCACGTTACATAATTCTATTTGTTGGTATTGCATTAGCATTGCCGATAGTTTCTCCGGTTGGGGACTTGATATTCTCTGCATTCAAAAGAGATATGGATGTTAAAGACTATGGAAAAATTATGCCTGGACACGGGGGTCTTCTTGATAGGATAGATTCTTGAATATTTATAGTAATAACATTTGCATTGATTTTTGAAATGTTAGTATGATAATAAAAACCTAATTCAATAGGTTTTTTATTTTGCCTTTTGAAACTATAAGAGGATACTTTGTTATTTTTTTATGCATTATATTTTCACAATACAACAAATAGAAATGTAAAAAGACATAAATACCTACTTAAAAATAGGAGTTTGAATATTAAAGTGTTTAATGACATTTTTTGAAAATGCAACTTTCGCAATTGTGATTTATTTTTAATAGGGTTTTTTAAAAGTAAATTTCAACCTTACTATATAATTTAATAACTATGAAACAAAAGTTTATAAAATTCGCAGAAAAAATTAAATATGAAATCAGTCCAGAATTATCAGAAGCCCAAATTTACGGTGCAAAATTATTAGAAAAAGACGTCTTTGAACTATACTTCAGATTCGAAAAAACACCATCGGTAGATACGATGGCTGGTTTTGTTGCGGCTATTAATGAGAATTTTGAATTTAGAGCAAAACTAAACTTCAAAATCGAGGAAGTTACTGAAGATGAAGAATTGATTGCTGGATATGTTAAATATGTAATTAGATCATTTATCAATATGCCTCATGTATCTATGCAACTAACTAAAGATCAATTCTCTTATGAAGAGGGAACAATGACTATTGAATTCAAAACTAGAAGTCAATTAGAAAAGATAGAATCATTAACTAATGAAATCCAAAGAGGAATGAAGATGCTTGGTTTCAATAAAATTGAATTTAATCTTGTGTTCAAAGAACCTGAATGAAACTTATTAGAAATGGCTGCAAAAGAAAAAGAAGAAATCCTTAAAAGAGAACTTCCAAAAATCGATGCACAAAAATCTGAACCCGTAGAACATCAAAAGGTTAAAAAATACAATTCAAAAGCTATAGAACTTTCAATACCAGAAGCAAAAGAATTACAAAATGAAAGAGTAACCGTTGAGGGTGAAATCTTTGCGAGAGAAGCCAAAGTCACAAAAACAGGTTGAAATATTATTGAACTTGCAATCACTGACTACAAAGATGCTGTTTATCTTTCTATCTTTGCTGGAAAAGGAGAAGAAGAAGCTGCTAAATATAATCAATATAAAGTTGGGAGTTGAGTAAGTGTTTCAGGTCAAATGACACTAAACACTTATAAAGGTAATCAACACGAAATTAAAGTAAATAAAATAGCTCCTATTAAACCTAAGAAATCTAATAGACAAGACAACGCTACTAAAAAGCGTGTTGAACTAAACACAAAGACAATCATGTCTACTATGGATGGTATTGCATCAGCTGGTGATTATGTAGCCAGAGCAAAAGAGTGAGGACATAGTGCTATTGCTATTCTTGACTCAGAGTCTGTACAAGCATTCCCAGATTTTTATAATTCATCAAAAGGGATAAAAGCTATATATGGTTGTTCTTTCAACATGGTTGATAAAAAAGCTAATTCAGTTATCAATCCAACAGATGAAGGTCTTTCAGATGCTAAATATATCGTATTCGACCTTGAAACTACAGGACTGTCACCACGTTTTGAAGACATCATAGAATTTGGTGCTACAAAAGTTGTGGGTGGACAAATGGTAGAACGTAAACAATTCTTCATTAAACCATCAAAAGAAATTCCGGATTTCATCCAAGAGTTAACAGGTATTACACAAGACATGTGTGAAGATGCCGTTAATGAAGAGCAAGGTATGAAAGATATTCGTGATTACGTTGAAGGGTATGTTCTTGTTGCTCATAATGCAGCATTCGATATGGGATTTATTGACGAGAAACTCGCCAAGTATAATCTTGAACCTTTAAACGCTGTTGTTGTGGATACATTGCCGGCTGCAAAAATTCTAGATCCAGATCAAAAAAGATTTAGACTTGAAAATGTAGCACTCAAAAATGGACACACATACGATTCAACAGTTGCTCACCGTGCTGACTACGATGCTGAAGTTCTAGCTAACACTTGATTAACAATGATTGCAAGATTTAAACGTCAAGGAATAATGACATTGAACGACTTAGCAACAAAAGTTAACGACACTGTTTACAAAACTTCTTTCTCTAAAGAGGTTTCAGTTATAGCTAAAAACAACCAAGGTCTAAAAGAGTTATTTAAATTAGTTTCTAAATCATTAACAGAACAATACTTTAAATCACCAAGACTATTCTGACAAGATTTACCAAAATCAGAAAACTTACTAATAGGTTCTGGTGGTATTAAATCTAAATTTGTTGACTTAATACTTACTGGTACAACTCAACAAATAATCGATGACATCCAAAGATATGACTACATCGAAGTACAACCGCTTAGAAACTTCTCTCATTTAATTTCAAGGAGAAATATTTCTAAACAAAATGTTAAAGATTCTATTAAGTTTGTAATTGAAGAAGCTAAGAAAGCTGGCAAGCCAGTTGTGGCAACTGGTGATGCTCGTTATGTTGATGATATGGATTCAATTTACCATTCAGTTTACATTAATGCAAAAGGTCTTGGAGGAGTTAGACATTATCTATTCAAATATAATGAAAGAAACCCTCAATACCCAGTCCAATCACTTCTTACTACAAATGAAATGAAAGAACAATTTGCATGATTAGGTGTTGAAGACTTAATTGAAGAAATTGTTGTTACAAATACAAATATGATCGCAGATCAAATCGAATCAGTTCAAGTTATTAAGGATGACCTATATACTCCTAAGATTGATCAATCAGATGAGTTACTAACTGAACTTGTTTGAAAAACTGCAAAAGAACAATATGGTGAAGAATTACCTGAAATTGTTTCAGACAGAATTGAAAGAGAACTTGGTAACATCATTAAATATGGATTTGGTATTATCTACTATATTTCACATAAACTGGTTGCTAAGTCTCTTGAAGATGGGTACTTAGTTGGTTCTCGTGGTTCTGTTGGTTCATCTATTGTTGCTACATTCTCTGGTATTACAGAAGTAAACCCATTACCAGCACACTATGTATGTAAGAATTGTAAATATTCTGAATTCCATGGTGGAGGAGACTTTAAGTGTGGATACGACTTACCAGATAAGTACTGTCCAAAATGTGAAAAAATGCTTTACAAAGAAGGGCATGATATTCCATTCGAAACATTCCTTGGTTTTGAAGCTGATAAAGTTCCTGATATCGATCTTAACTTCTCAGGTGATTACCAACCAATCATTCACCAAGAAGTTAAAAGAATATTTGGTGATAAGCATGCTTTCCGTGCCGGAACAATTTCTACCGTTGCTGAAAAAACAGCGTTCGGTTATGTTCGTGCTTGAGCAGAAGAAAATGGTAAAACAATTTCTAGAGCCTTCACAGAATTTATGGCTAAAAATGTTAAAGGTACAAAACGTACAACGGGTCAACACCCTGGTGGTATTATTATCATCCCTGGAGAATTTGATGTTGAGGATTTCTCAGCAATTAACTTCCCAGCAAATGATACTGACGCTGCTTGAAAAACAACTCACTTCGACTTCCACGCCATCCACGATAATGTTCTTAAATTAGACTTACTTGGACACGATGATCCCACCGCTATTAAAATGTTGGAGAGATTAACAGGTGTGGTTGCTACAGAAATTCCTAACTGTGATGAAAATATTATTTCTTTATTCTCTTCACCAAAAGCATTAGGTATTGAACCACAAGATATTTCTGGTGAAACAACTGGAGCCATGGGTATTCCTGAATTTGGTACAAAATTCGTACGTGGAATGCTTAAATCAGTTAAGGTTGACACATTTGCCGATTTAGTATCTATTTCAGGTCTGTCACATGGTACAGACGTTTGAACAAATAATGGTGCCGACTTGATTCGTGACTACAATAAAAAAATCGGGGATCTTATTTCCTGTCGTGATGACATCATGACATACCTTATTAATAAAGGTATGGATTCAAAAGAGTCATTTGTTATCATGGAACAAGTTCGTAAAGGTAAATCAGTTACAGCTGAGCAAGAAGAAAAAATGAAGGCTGCAGGTGTTGAAGAATGATACATCGAGTCATGTAAGAAAATCAAATACATGTTCCCTAAAGCCCACGCTACAGCGTATGTTAAAATGGCATGAAGAATTGCATGATTTAAACTTTACCACCCATTAGCTTACTATGCAACTTACTTTACTACCAGAGCGGATGTTTCAGATGTTGAAACATTAATGGAAGGTAAAGAAAAAATTAAAGAAGTTCTTGTTGACTTCAAAGCTAGAAGATATAAACGTGGTGAAGAAGCATTAAGTAACAAAGAAGAAAACTTAATTCCTATCCTGGAACTTTCTGAAGAATTATATGCACGTGGATTCAATGTTTCAAATATTGATATCAACAACTCACTTGCTAATGAATGAAAAATACATGAAAATGGAAGAACATTAATCCCTCCATTCTCAACAATTGATGGACTTGGAGATGCTGTTGCAGTAAGTATTGTAAAAGCAAGACAAGAAAGAGAATTCACATCTGTTGAAGATGTTATGAAACGTTCTTCTCTAAACAAGACATCAAAAGAAAAACTTAATAAACTTGGTGTGTTTAAAGGTATGGAAGAAACAAACCAATTATCATTATTCTAAAACTTACTAAGGTAAGTTTTTTTATTTAAAAAAATAGCCTAAGCTATTTTTATACTGCCACTTTACCTTTAATTAAAGGGTGTGGATCATAATCACATAATTTAATGTCATCGAATGTAAAGTCAAATAGTGATTTTATGTCTTTGTTTAATTCAACTCTTGGTAACGCTTTTGGTTTTCTTGAAAGTTGTTCATTAACTTGTTCGATGTGGTTTGAATAAATGTGTGTATCACCTGTTGTGTGGATGAATTCTTTAGCTTTTAATCCCGTTACTTGTGCAACCATCATTAATAACAATGAATATGAAGCTATGTTGAACGGAACACCTAAAAATACATCTGCTGATCTTTGGTAAAGTTGTAATGAAAGCTCTCCATTATTAACAAAGAATTGGAAGAAAGTATGACAAGGTGGTAATGCCATGCTTTCAATGTGTGGTGGATTTCATGAAGATACAATCAGCCTTCTACTGTTTGGGTTTGTCTTGATTTGTTCAATAACATTTTTCAATTGATCAACACCTTCGAAGTCCCTTCATTGTTTTCCATAAACAGGTCCTAATTCTCCGAATTTTTTGGCAAATTCTTCATCTGATTTGATTTTTTCAACAAATTCAGCTTGTGTCTCATTTTTGTATTCTGTACTATTTTTAAAACTTTCATAAGGTCATTCGTTTCAAATTCTAACTCCATTATCAACTAAGTATTTTATATTTGTATCACCATTAATGAATCATAATAATTCATGAACAACCGCTTTTCAAAATACCTTTTTAGTTGTTAAAAGTGGGAACCCCTCTGTTAAATCGTATCTTCTTTGTGTTCCAAATTTAGAAATTGTACCTGTTCCGGTTCTATCGCCT
Source organism: Mycoplasma todarodis (assembly GCF_965212735.1). Lineage (GTDB taxonomy): Bacteria > Bacillota_I > Bacilli_A > Mycoplasmatales > Metamycoplasmataceae > Mycoplasma_K > Mycoplasma_K todarodis_A. Next base: position 101,426 of record NZ_CBDBYJ010000001.1, read on the forward strand.
TTTTTTGATCCTGATTCTAAGATTTCTTCCATCAAAGTTAAATATTGTTTCATATTATCTCCTACTATTACTCTCTCGTGTATGTATAATTAAATTATAAAGTTTTCAGTCAAAGAAAGTTATTAGATATATTTAAATATCATTACATCGTTGATGAAAAAGAAAGAGGTCAGAATGGAATTTACACAAAAACAATTAAATAGAAGATCAGAAAGAGCTTTGGATATTAACAAACCAATATCAAAAGAAAATATAGAAAAATTAAGAGATGTTGTTAATGCAGGAGCAACTTCAATAAATGGTCAAGGAGCATCAGCAATCTTTATTCAAGATAAAGACATGATTGCAAAATTATCTAAATACAACTGAAATCAAGAACACATCAAAAAAGCATCTTTATTCATTCTTTTCGTTGGAGATATGAATAGATTAAAATATGCATATGAAAAACAAGGCATTAAAGATTGAGAATTAAATGATAAAAACTTCAGTGAGTTATTAAACATTGGTACAATTGACGCCACAATTAAAGCGCAATCTGTAGTAGATGCTGCCCTTACACTAGATATGGGTACATGTTTCATCGGTGGTATGAGACCAGTATCTGACAAACTAATAGAGGATTTAAACTTACCAAGTAATGTATTCCCAATTATCGGTTTAACTGTTGGACACATAGAAAAACAAGAAGAAGTAAAACCAAAATTAGATGCAGTATTTTTCGAAAAATATGATGATGAAAAAATGCGTAAAGAAGTGGATAGATATGATGAAGTAATGAAGGGATATTACGACAAACGTTCTTCAAATAAGAAAGAGGCTAATTGAAGTTCAGTAACTACTGGAACATATAATTATTCATTTTCAGGACCTATGTATGACAAATATTACAAATTATTAAAATCTAAATTTAATACTAAAAAGTAATCAAATATTATATAATTTAATAGCCATCACAACGGAAACCTTGTAACCCGGTCAGGCCAGGAATGGAGCAGCCGCATCGAGAAGTGCTGTGTGTGGTGGTTTTTTTATGCCCTTTTTTCTATGTGAGTTTTTTTTAACTTTTTTGTTGGAGAAAACCTATAAAAAAAGTAATAGAATAATCTTAATGAAATTTTTAACATCGAAAACATGAACAAGGGACAATCTCACTGACTTCTTTAAACGAACTAGTGAGAGCGACTTTTGTTCCCTAGAAGACAAAACATATGCAATGCTATTTTTCGAAAACTCAACAAGGACTCACTATTCGTTTAACAAGGCCGTTCAGGACTTGGGAGGAAAAGTGCTAGATTTAAACACTAGTGCTTCCTCATTAAGCAAAGGTGAGTCTTTTTATGACACAGTTAAGACGTTTGAGGCATTCGGAGTAGATGGTATTGTAATCAGGAGTTCAATTAAGGAGTATTGAAACCAATTAGAAGGAATAAATGTACCAATTATTAACGCAGGTGATGGAGCGAGTTCACATCCTTCACAAGCTTTATTAGATATGTACACTGTATACAAAGAAAAAGGAATGATTGAAAATCAAAGAATTTTAATCATTGGTGATATTAAGCACTCAAGAGTTGCTAAAACAAATATCGACACATGAAGAAAAGTAGGTTCTCAAGTAGATATCACTGGGCCTATGGAGTTTAAGATTGACGATCCAGGATGAATTGATGAATTCGATTCTAAGCTAGATCAGTATGATGTGGTAATGCTATTAAGAATTCAAAGAGAGCGTTTAGATACAGAATATAACGATGAGGACTATAATAATAAATATGGTTTAAACTCAGAAAGATTAAAACGTATGAAAAAAGACGCAATCATTATGCACCCAGGACCTTTCAATAGAGGGGTTGAACTTACTGATGATGTTCTAGACGATCAAAGATGTCGTATATGAGAACAAGTGAGAAATGGTGTGGAAGTTAGAAAAATGATTCTAGCAGTTACCAAGGAGACACATGAATAAAAAAGAAATTCTTGATATTATCAAGAAGAAAGAAATACAGTTTATACAATTACAGTTTATCAACATACACGGGGAATTACATAGTGTTGAAATACCGGTAAATCATATTGAAGGAATGCTAAATTCTGAAACTATGATTGATGGTTCATCTATTAAGGGATATACAAAGATAGATAATTCGGATTTATATCTAAAACCAGATCTTGATACCTTCTTGGTACTTGATTTTATCAACACACCTTATACAGTAGCTAGATTTATATGTGATGTTCTTAATAAAGACGGAACAATGTTTGAAGGTGGCTCAAGACAAACTCTAAGAAGAGTTGAAGAAAAAGCTTCTAAATCAAACTATAAATTATATGCAGGACTGGAAGCGGAATTCTTCTTATTAGAAAAAGATGAAAATGGTAAACTTATCCCAGTTGATAAAGCTGATTACTTTGGAACAACTCCAGGTGATACTGTTTCTGATTTAAAAAGAGAAATGGCGGTTCAATTAATGAATCACGGTTTTGATATCGAAGCCTTTCATAAAGAAGTTGCTCCAGGACAACATGAAATTAACTTCAAATACGATACAGCTTTAAAAACAGCTGACAGAATGATTACATTCAAATGAATAGTTAAAACAATTGCGGATCAATATGGATTAATTGCAACATTTATGCCTAAACCATTTGAAGGTAAGAGTGGTTCAGGGCTTCATTCTAATATATCTATCTTTAAAGATGGAAAAAATATGTTTTGTAATGATAAGGATGAATTATCTAAAGAAATGATGCACTTCATTGCAGGAATCATTAAGAGAACTAAAGAGATGAGTGCAATTACAAATGCATCAGTTAACTCATATAAAAGATTAATACCTGGTTTTGAAGCTCCAAATTGTATCGCTTGATCAGATTCTAATAGATCGGCAATGATTAGAGTTCCGGCATCTCGTGGTGCGGGAACACGTGTAGAAGTAAGAAGTGTAGATGCAACATCAAACCCTTACATAATGCTTGCCGCATTATTCTCAGCTGGTATTGAGGGTATCGAGAAAAAAGAAACACCTTTAAAACCTGTTTATGAAAACCTTTATAAACTTTCAGCTGAAGAATTAAAAGAAATGAATATTGATTTCATACCTTGTTCATTAGGTGAGGCTCTTGAATTATTCAAGGAATCAGAGTTTTTAAAGGAAATTATGGGTGAATGTCAATTCGAACATTACTATAAGCATAAACTTACTGAATGAAAAGAATTTAATCAAGTAGTTCATCAGTGAGAAATAGAAAAATACATCAAATATTAATTAAAACTCTTGAAAAAAAGAGTTTTTTTATTTTTGTAAACTATGATAAATAGTGATTATTATCGGACTAGTTCTTAATGTTATGATTTATTATCAAAACAAATTTCTATTTTTATGTAATATTATATTAATGAAAAACACACATGTAGATACAAATAAAAAAATTAGACTGGTACAAGACCAGCTACAATTTTCAATTTTTGTTTACATTTAGAAAATAAGGGATATATTCCCTTATTTTTTTGTGGATTTAAGGAGTAGCAATGAAATATATAAATGGAATTATTTACTACAAGGGTGAATTGGTTAAAAAAGATTTCGCTGTTGTAAATAAAAGAATAGTATTTGATGGTTTAGAGGATATGCAAGATACAAAGGATTTGAAAAACAAAACAGTTTCACCAGGATTTGTGGATGTTCATATACATACGAGAGTCCCGGGATTTGAATATAAGGAAGATTTAGATCATATAGAAAATGCGATGTTGCATGGTGGGTTCACACACGCGATTGCACAATCAAACACGAATCCTAAACCGGATAATTTAGAAACGTTAAAAGATATACAAGAATTGCTCGATGAAAAACGAGTTAATATAATTCAAGCTGCAAGGATTACCAAGGATGACAAAGTAGTGGATATCGGAAAGATGTCGGAGTCCACGAGGTTATTTACTGATGATGGATTTCCAGTGAAGAAAGAAGAAACAATGTTGGATGCTATTAAATTAGCTAAAACAACGGACTCAACATTAATTCTTCATGAAGAAGATAGTGAAATCAAAGGAGAGATGTATCATTGCTCCTTATCTGATAAAGAAAACATCAAATCATTTGATGAAGATTATGAATCAAATATAGTTGAAAGAGACATAAGGTTGAATAAAGGTATAAATGCAAATATACACATGCAACATATCTCAACTGAAAAATCTATAAAGGCAATTGCTAAAGCAAGGGAAGGTGGTATGAATATTACCGCTGAACTTACTCCGCATCACATGTCACTAGATAACGAAATGATTATTAATGATGGTAAGTTCAAAATGAATCCACCATTATCAAAACCAGAAACAAGACAAGCTTTAATAAAGGCTTTAAAAGATGAGGTAATCACAATAATTGCAACAGATCATGCACCACATTCTGTTGAAGAGAAATCTGGAGGGTTCCAAAAATCAGTTAACGGAATAATTGGTTTAGAAACTTCTTTTGCAGTGGTGAACACAATCGCTCAGAAAAACCAAATACCATTGAAGACAATAATAAATGCTATGTCTATTAACCCAGGAAAATTAATGGGTGTCAATATGGAAATAGAAGAAGGAAGTATAGCTAACCTAACAATATTGGATGTTGATAAAAAATGAGTATTTAAACCAGAAAACATTAAATCAAAATCAAAGAATACACCTTTCCTAAATATGGAATTAATCGGTAAGGTTGAATCAATCATCTTAAATGGTGAATACATAGAATTGAAAGAGAAAAATTAACAAGGAGAATATTATGAATATGAAAATTAAAATGCCAGGATTAGAATTTGACAAACCCGTTTACAATGGGTCAGGATCATTTGAGTATGGAGAATACCAATGAACAGCTTTTGCAAAAGCAATGGACTTTCAAGGATTGCCAGCAGTAACATTGAAAACATCAACAATTAAATCAAAAATTACACCAGAGAAAAGATCTAACTTGATGTATTCAAAAGGTTCACAAATAATGAACTCAATCGGTTTACAAAATCCGCCAATTGAAGGTGTTGTTAAAAAGATTGCAGAATATAATGAAATCATAGAACAACCATTAATTGCATCAGCATCAGGTGATACAATTGATGAATTTGCAGAAAACGTAAAAATTCTTTCAGAACAAGATGTTGTTGCTGTAGAAATTAACCTATCATGTCCAAATGTAGACAAGGGTGGAATTACATTTGGTACAGATGTTGAAGTTGTTGAAGAAGTAGTTAGAAGATGTAAAGCAGTTTCTAAAAAACCTATTTACGTTAAATTAACACCTAATGTTACAAATATTGCGGATATTGCAATTGCAGCAGAAAAAGGTGGAGCAGATGCAATCATTGCTATAAACACATTATTAGGATTTATGGTTGATCCTAAAACAGGAAAACCAGTTGTAGCACGTGGTTATGGTGGTTATTCAGGTCCTGGTATTTTCCCAGTAGCAGCAAGAGCTGTTCACCAAATCTTTAAGGTTGTTAATATTCCTATAGTTGGTGTTGGTGGAATTATGAAAGGTCAAGATGTTATTGATATGATGTCTGCAGGAGCTTCAGTTTGTCAAGTAGTTACTGGTTCACACAATGATGTGGAATTCTTCACAAAAATTAATAAAGAAGTTGAAGAAATTTTAGAAGAACTAGGAGTTAAAGATATCAATGAAATCATTGGTAGATCACACAAATTTAAACCAACTCAAGTATTACCACAAGGACAAAATTCACATTAATATGGAATACAATTCAAAAATTATTATTGCGTGTGATTTTAATTCAAAAGAAGAGGTTTATTCATTAGTTGATAAATTAAAAGGTAAAAAATTATTCCTTAAATTAGGAATGCAATTACTTTATAAAGAAGGTTTTGATTTTATTAAAGAATTAAAAAGTCAAGGACACAATATCTTTATTGATTTAAAGGTTCATGATATACCAAATACAGCAAAAAATGCAGTTAAATCAATCGCCACATACGAACCTGATTTTATAACAATTCATGCATTGAATGGAATCGAAGCAATGAAAGCAATGCAAAGTGCAGTAGAGAATAAAAATTCAAAATTATTAGCCGTAACTATTCTAACATCTATGGGTCAAGAAGATATGGAATCTATGAATATAAATGTTCCTGTAAAATCTGAAGTTGACACACTACTTGGCTTAGCTAAAAAAGCCGGAATTTGAGGAGCAGTTTCAAGTGCTCAAGAATCGCCAATGGTAAAGAAACATGGGATGTTTTCTATAACTCCAGGTATCAGATTAGAGAGTGATGAAAATCAAGATCAAAAAAGAGTTTTAACACCTTACAAAGCTATTAAAAATGGTTCAGATTTTATCGTAGTTGGAAGAACTATAACTCAATCAAAAACACCATTAAAAACATATGAAGAAATTGAATCACAAATAAAGAAAGCGGAGGAAGAAAATGAATAAAGTTGCAAAACATTTATTGGATATAAAGGCCGTCCAATTAAACACAAAAAATAAATTTACATGAGCAAGTGGAATTAAATCCCCAATTTATACAGATAACAGATTAATAATGTCTTATCCAGAAGCTAGAAAAGAGATTGAAGAAGAATTTGCTAAGTTAATTATAAGAACTTTCCCTGAAGTTACGTTACTTATGGGTACAGCAACAGCTGGTATTCCACATGCTGCGTTTCTTTCAGAAATCATGGACTTACCAATGGGATATGTTAGAGGTAGCGCAAAAGCACATGGTAAGCAAAATCAAATTGAAGGATTAGTAAGAGAGGGTGATAAAATCGTTGTTATAGAAGACTTATTTTCAACTGGTGGTTCTTCATTAACTGCAATTAAATCACTTGAAGATCAAGGGTATGAGGTATTGGGTGTTGTGTCAATATTCTCATATGAACTAACAAAACTAAAAAACAACTTCAAATCCATAAAATATGCATCATTAGTGACTCTTGACGAGGTATTAGAGGAAGCAAAAAACTCTTCTTACCTTGATTCAAATGAGATTCAAGAGGTTAAAGAGTTCATTTCAAAACTGTAATAAAAAAACAAGTAACCTTGTTTTTTTTATTGGCTTTTTATTTACCTGCTGGTGCATATGGTGGGTGCTTAGCAACTCATGCTGAATCTAATAATTCTTTAGATGCTGCGTGAGCTAAGAAACCTACGATTAATGCTGCAAGTAGAAGTACAATACCTAAACCTAACATTATTCAACCAAATGATTTACCTTTGACGAATGTTAAAATCATTCCTATAACGAATAGTAGTCCAGCGATTGCACCGATAGCAACTGCTATGTAACCTCCATAGTAAGCTAAGTATCAAGCTCCTTTATATTGGTTATTTGGTAATAAATCTAAAGCGTCTTTGTTGAAAGACTTACTTATTGTATGACCGTGGTCCCCGTTTGTTAGTGCCATTGCACCTAAGATAATTCCTAGTAATGCTGCCACTGCGATAATAATCATTGTTACTATCCTTCTTGGTGAAAATTTTCCCATGTATCTCTCCTTTAATATTTCGTGCTTTTATTATACAAGGAAACGACGTCAATACCATAAAAATAAAGAAAAAAATAACTGTATATAATACACTCAATTTTTTTTATTTTTCTCATAGATTTATCAGTTCTCCATGATATGATTTTTATATGAGTTATAAAGCACTATATAGAACACATAGACCGACTAATTTTGATGAAATTAAAGGTCAAGACCATATTACAACAACATTAAAAAACATCATTAAATCTGAGAAGGTATCACATGCGTATTTATTCTCAGGACCAAGAGGTACTGGTAAAACATCAGCTGCTAAAGTATTCGCGAATGTTTTAAACTGTAAAAATCTTTCTGAAGATTTAAAACCATGTTTAAAATGCGGATTATGTTTAGAAGCTAAAAAAGGTTCATCAATGGATATTATTGAAATTGATGCGGCTTCAAACAATGGTGTTGCTGAAATTAGAGAGTTAAGAGATAACGTTAGATACGCTCCATCAAATGCTAAATATAAAATTTACATTATTGATGAGGTTCATATGTTATCAAAGGGAGCTTTTAATGCGTTACTTAAAACATTAGAAGAACCTCCAAAACACGCAATATTTATTTTAGCTACAACAGAACCACATAAAATTCCTGTGACAATATTATCTAGAACACAAAGATTTAATTTTAGACGTGTTGAAGATTCAGTATTAGTTTCTCACTTAATTGAAGTGTTAGACAAAGAAGGGTTAAAATACGATAAATCTTCTATTAAGTTAATTGCAAAATTAGCTAACGGTGGATTACGTGATGCATTATCAATTGCTGACCAAGCATCTTCATATACTAATGGAGGAATTTCTTTCGAAGCTATTTCACAAGTATTTGGAATTGTTTCGTTAGAATCTCAAGTTGACATTATTAATTTTGCTGCAAGTAAAAATGTAGATGGATTATTATCACTAATTAATAAATTTATAGATGGTGGAATTGATCTTACTAGACTTTCAATGTCGCTTATAGATATTATTAAGGACTTCATTATCTTTAATAAAACAGGACAAACTAAATTATTAGAAGTACTTAATGAAGAACAAGTTGGAGAATTATCAATTACAGTAGATTCTGCATATAACATGTTAGATATACTGGTTGAATTAATTACTCAATTATCTCGTTCAGAGTATCCAAGACAAGCATTCGAATTAGCAATGCTTAAATTAACAAAAACAGCAGAAAATGTTGTGGTTATGCCAAAAACATCTCCTGTATTAGAAAACAAAGAACCTGCATTCACAGCAATCCACGAAACAAAAGCACCGATTGTTGAAGAAAAAGTAGAGGAAATTGCAATGCCAGAACCAACGCCTGAATTGCAAGCACCTATTATTAATGGAGATTCAAAACCAAGTCTATTTGAAGAAATTCAAAAAGAAGAAGTTATTCAAGAGTCTCAAGTGGAAGAACCACAAATTGAAGAACCACAAATTGAAGAAGAAGAAGGTGAATCATTACTAGAACAACTTTCAAAACCTAAGAAAGAAATCCTAAATGATCCAACACAACCAAAATATGTTCCATTTATTAATGAAAGACCTGTTGTTAATAAAGTTGAACCAGTTGAACCAACACCTGAACCAAAAATCGAAATGGCTACAGCGCCAAGCGAAAATATTCAATTCGAAAAAACTGATGAAATACCTAATGTTCCAGAAGAATCTTCAGACTCATTAATGGATTTATTCAGTACACAAGAATTAAAAGAAAAAGTTCCTACAGAGGAAACAATAATTGATATGGAAGAAATTGAATCTTCAACTCAAGTTATTTCAGCTGACTTAGAAAAAACAAGTCATGCAGAAGAAATTGAAGAGGACATTACAACAACACAAGAAATTCAAATCAATGCTTATAAAGAAGAAAAAGTTGCTGATGTGCCAATGGCAAACGAAGCTGAAGAACCCGCTGATTTATTATCACTATTCACTTCTGATGCAACAACACAAATTCAAGAACCAACACAAGTAACTAATTCTGTATCAGATATTATTAACTTATTAGTTCAATCAGATAAAGCGGTTCAAGCACACGTTAAGAAATCATGAACTTCAATAATTTCTTATGCAGCGAACTCAAGATATAGTGAATATGCTTCACTGCTTGATTCAGCAAGGTTAATTTCATCTGGTAAAGACTTCATTCTTGTATCATCAAAAGATGCAAGTATCTGTACTAGAATTAACGAAGTTAAATTCAAGAGAAGATTTGTTGAATTGGTTAAACATGTATTTGGAGAAACAAAAAACGTTTTTGCAATTACAAGAGATCAATTTATAGATGTAAAAGAAAGATACACAGTGCTAGCGAAATCAAATTCACTACCACAACCACAAAAAATTATGGTTCCTTCATTAGGGGAACAAGAAAAAACTAAAGCACACAAGTTAGGGGAAGATCTTTTCGGAGAACTATTCTCAGCTTAATATAAAGGAGAAAAATATGAACATAAACGCAATGATGCAACAAGCTAAAAAAATGCAAGCAGAAATGGAAGCTAAACAAGCAGAACTTAATAAAAAAGAATTCCTAATCGAAAGACAAGGAATCTCAATCGTTATCATGGGAGATAGAACTATTAAATCTGTAAAAATCAACGAAGCACTTGTTGATGAAGATGATGTTGAAACATTAGAAGATATGGTAATTATCGCTATGAATGCAGCTAATGCCAAAATTGATGAAGAGCAAGCAGCAATTTCTCCTCAGCAAGCAGGTATGGGGATGCCATTCTAATGGATAAACCATTATTTATAACATTCGAGGGACCAGACGGTTCTGGTAAAACAACAGCTTTAAATAGCTTAGTTAAATACTTACAAAAAAATAGAAACGATCTAAACTTTATATTTACTAGAGAACCAGGTGGTTCACAAAATGCTTCTGCTGAAAAAGTAAGAAACATTATTCTAGATAAAGAAAATGTTATCGGTGATAAATCAGAAGCTTTATTATATGCTGCAGCAAGAAGACTTCACTTAGAACAAACTATTTGACCAGCACTTAAAGAAAACAAATTAGTTCTTTGTGATAGGTATATCGATTCTTCATTAGCATATCAAGGAGAAGGTAGAGGACTAGGAATTGACTTTGTGACTGAATTAAATAATTTAGCAACAGACAACACATGACCAGATGTAACAATATTCTTCGACATTACTCCTGAAAAAGCAATGGAAAGAGCTGCAAATAGAGCTCCTAAGGATAGATTAGAACTTGCGGGTGATGAATTTCACCAAAAAGTTTATAAAGGCTACAAAAAGGTTATAGCTAACGAACCTAAAAGATTTAGAGTTATCGATGCTACACAATCAATCGAAAAAGTATTTGAAGACGTATTAGCAATAATAGCTACATTAATATAATTAATCGCACAAGCGATTTTTTATTTTGCAATTACATACCAAGATAGGAATGAATGTGAATCCTGATAAAGAATTCGATTAATTAAAATCATAATCACTATTTTTCAATATAATTTATATATGTTTATGAAAAACCAAGTAAGAAAAACAAATCCAATAGCATATTCTACAATTAGAAATGCAAAGAGATCAAATAAATTGTCACACGCATACTTAATTTCCGCAGAACAAAGAGTTGATACTTCACCCGTAGCAAACCTTTTATTAAGAGCAATTGTTTGTGTACAAAGAGGTGTTGTGGCATGTGGAGAATGTTCACCTTGTAGAAGAATCGTTGAAGATAAATATGCAGATATTGAAATAGTTGATGGAACAAAAGGAATGATTAAAAAAGAGTTTATTGTTAAGGCGACAGAACACCTAACTCAAACAGCAATTGAAGCTGCAGGTAAAAAGATTCTTTATATTAAGAATATAGAGAACGCAAATAAACAATCAATAAACTCATTATTAAAATTCATTGAAGAACCTCAACCAAATACATTCATAATAATGACAACAAATGATTTAAATAGTGTTTTAAATACAATTAAATCAAGATCACAAATAATGCAACTAAGACCAAAGAACATTGAGATTCTTTCAGAACAAATAGTTGAAAAAGGTGTGATCGCTAAATACAGTAAAGTACTTGCAAATATTTACATTAATGCAGATGATGCTTTTGAAGCATATGAAGGTGACTTTGTTGCTAACTTTAAAGAGATAACACTCTTTATGGAAGAACTTCTTTTAAACAAGAATGAAGCACCGATAATGTTTGAAAATATTATCAAGAAACGTTCAAATTACAAATTGATGTTTGAAATCATGAATATCTTTTTAAATGATATTTGAAGAGCAAAACTTGGTCAAGAAATATATTGTATTTCTAGAGACAAAATTATTAATAAATATGCAGAATCAAACTTTGATTATTCAATAGTTATTGAAGCATTACAAGAGTTCAAAAGAACTGTTGGATATAACGGTAACTTTGACCTAGCAAAAGAAAAATTAATATTCAGAATAATGGAGGCGTAATGGAAGAATCAAAAATCTATATAGTAGGTACACCAATAGGTAACCTAGAAGATATAACAATAAGAGCAATCAACACTTTAAAGATGGTTGATATTATTGCATGTGAAGATACAAGACAAACAAGAAAACTACTTTCTCACTATGAAATAATGGGTAAAAAATTAATTGCTTACCATGATAAAAATGAAAAGAATTCAGCTAAAGGGATCATTGAATTAGTTGAACAAGGCAACAACATCGCGGTTGTTTCGGATGCTGGTATGCCAGTTATTGCGGATCCTGGTTTTGAAGTTATAAGACAAGCAAGAGCTGCTGAAATTAAAATTGAAGTAATTCCTGGTCCATCAGCACAAACTACTGTTGCTGCGATTTCAGGTCTGTCACCTAAATATTCATTCATAGGATTCTTAAATCCTAAAACAGGTAAAAGAAAAAATGAGTTAAAAGCATTACAAGAAGGAACATACGTTACTTATGTTTCTCCATATAAATTAGAATCAACACTTCTAGATATCGAAGAAGTTCATGGTCCTGAAACAAGAGTGTTCTTAGCAAAAGAATTAACTAAAATGCACGAGAAAACTTACGCAGGTACTGTACAACAAGTTTATAACCAAGTAAAGAATAATGTTAAGGGTGAATACACAATGGCATTTGAGGTAAAGAAAAATGATTAGTCCACAAGATTATCAAATAGGGACAATCATAACTTTGAAAAAACCACACCCTTCAAAAACAATTGAATGAGAAGTCATAAGATTGGGTTTAGATATTAAATTAAAGTCAACAACTGTTGAGAACACTTATATCATTATGGAGCGTCCTTCATTCCATAAAAGAGTTAAAACAATAATCAAAAAGTAAAGGGGATACAATGGCACAACATTTTAAAATGAGACGTCTTAAAAGAAAAGATTGAAGAGATATGTTTGAATATGGATCTGATGCAGAAACAACTCAATTCTTAAGATGAGGCCCTTATAAGACGGAAGAAGAAGCTAAAGAATCAAACAAGATGTTAAGAAAAGGTTCTGATCAAGTTTTTGCAATAGTTTCTTATGGAAAAATGATTGGAACTATAACTTTCATGAATATAACTGATACTACGGTTGAAGTTGGATTCGTTCTTAATAAAGAGTACTGAGGAATGGGAATTGGTACTATGGCATTAACAAGAGCCATGAACTTTGCTTATAGATGACACAAGAAGAAAAGTATTGTTGCTATTGCTAATAAGAACAACGAAGCATCACAAGGATTGTTGAAAAAATGTGGCTTTGAAATTGATAAACAAGTTAAAGATGATATATATTTCATTTTTAAAATATAACGTCTAATAGCACTAAAAATTTGTAAAACACAAAAATACCGCAAAAGTCGGTATTTTTTAAAAAGTCATTTTTTTATCATTTTTTTATGTATTTTTAAACTTTTTTTGTTGTGTAAGTTTTAAATAACATTGAATAAGTTTTTAAAATAAAGGTGTGTTGCTATTATTAGAATATATAGGAATGGGACAAAAAACTACTATTCCAATTAAAAAAATAAATCAAAACGCCAAAACCAAAGTATCGCCAAATACAAAATCACAAATTTAAAATATATATTATGTTTTCTAAAAATTGTTTCAAGGTAATACCAAAAGGGCTTTTAGGCGCTTAGGGAGAGAAATGAAAAAAATAAATAAGAAAGTTGTTATAGCTACAACAGCTACAGCAGCATTAACTGCAGCAGCAGCAATGACAGTTATGAATACGAAAGCTGTAGAAAATAATGATTCAAAATCAATTAAATATCTACAAAGTCAACAAAATGTTGTGAGTTATGAACAAATGATTCAAGAAAAGACACAAGAAAGAATTAAGAATACTGGAGCAACAACTCAAGAAGAAATACAAAAGATTGAAAGAGATATAGTCAAAGAGAATGCGGGTCACGTTTCTAATAAGGTTGCCAATAGTGTAAATGCTTATGCAGCAGCTAATGAAGAAGTGACAAAATTTACACTTCACACAAGAGTATTCCCATTCCATGTTAAGAATCCAAAAGCTGTTTACAAATTCACTGGATCTACAGATACATTTTATGGATCACTTGGAGCAGCGATGATGGAAGGTAAAGAAAAGTGAACAAAAATACAAGCACTGATGCTTCCAATTGATTTAGAAGTTGACAGATCGAAGATGAACGGAACACAAAGATATTTAAAATATGATTACGTTGTCAAAAAAGAACAATTTAAATTTGAGAACTTCGTTAAAATCGCTAAAATTCTTGGGTTTGAGCTTAAGGATCCAGTTGGTTATAAGGCTACTTGAGAGGCTCAACAAAAAGATATGCCTCTTAAAGCGCAAATAGATACGCAAGTTGGTCCAAATGGAGATGGTAAATTACAATTTGAATTTGATCTTGCTGATCTAACGGGTGTTGATGATATTTTAGTATTCTCAGATTTTAAAACTGATTTATTTAAAAATACTTCTGCAACTGATAAAACTCCAGTTAAAGTTCAACATTCTTTCTATAATTCATTTATGCTTTGAGATACTGCCGATAAAAAATTATTGGGTAAAGATGGTGGTATACATGCCGTTAATGCTGAAAACAAAAAAGTGACGCCTCAATATGGTGACTGAAGTCTTGAAATTGCTCATTCAGGTCATGATGAATGAATAAAACCAGGTCTTAAATTAATTAAGAAGAAGCAGAGAAATATGCTTGTTAATATTGGTAAAGAAGAACAATCACAATATGTTGATGCTCAAATTGAACTTGATAAAGCAAAACTAATTAATCAAAATGGTAAAAGACTTTCTGAAATAGCTAGTGCATTTAATAACCTTGCTAATTTAAATAAGAAAAAAGCGGAATTAAAAACTCTATTTGGAATTGACTTAGACAAATTCGTTGACCCAAAACAATTCAAAGATTACAAACTAATTGCTGGACCAACAGGGGAATTAACAATTGAAATTAAATCAAGTGCTGTAAAGACTGGAACTAGAACAGTTAAACTTTCAACAGTTGTAACTGGTAAAAAGGATGAAGAAATTGTTGCTGCTGATATCAAAGCAATTGAAACAGCACTTAATGATGCAAAACCAGAAACAACAAAAGCAAAAGATTTACAAACTAAAGTTAATGAAATTGCTAAAAATGCAGATGTGACAGATGCAACAGTTAAAGCTGCTGTAGATAAAGCGGTTGCTGATGCAGATGCTGCTGTTAAATTAATAACTGCTGCAGAAACAGCTGCTCAAGAAGCAAAAACAAAAGCTGATGCTGTAACGAAAGCTATCGAAGATGCGACAAAAGCTGAAGATGAATGAAAAAAAGCTAGTGCTGCTGATAAAGATACAAAAGAAAAAGCAATGAAAACTGCTATGGAAGCGGTTGAACAAGCGGTTAAGGAAATGAAAGCAGCTAAAACAGCTGCTGAAAAAGCGAAGACTGCTATTGGTAAGTCTTTAGATACTGCTAAGGCTTCTAAAAAAGCTATGGAAGATGCAGTTGCCGCAAACCTGGATAAAGCAATTGCTGATGCTAAAACAAAAGATGGCGATGCTGCAAAAGCTGCCACAGATGCAAAAACAGAACTTGGTAATGCGACAACTAAAGCTGCAGATGCTGATGCTGCTGCAAAAGCTGCTGATGCTGCTGCAACAAAAAATAAAGATCCTCAATTAACAGCAGGATTCAAGAAAGCTGCTACTGATGCAACAACCGCTAAAGACGCTGCTGACGATGCAAAAGCAAAAGCTGCAGATGCTGATACAAAAGCAAAAGCTGCTAAGAAAGCAACTGAAGATTCTATAGCTGCCGCAGAAGCTGTTAAGAATGCAACAACTCCAGCAGATATAGCAAAAGCTATTGCTGCTGCAAAAGCTGCAAAAGCTGCTGCTGATCAAGCTATGAAAGATGCTGAAGCTGCCGCAACTGCTGCCGCAACAGCTAAAACAAAAGCTGCTAAAGCTAAAGCAACCGCAGATGCTTCTATAAAAGCTGCTGCAGATGCAAAAACTGCAAAAGAAGCTAAAGATGCTGCGGATGCTATAACTGCTGCAAAAGCTGTTGCTGCAAAAGCTGCCACAGATGCAACAAAAACAAAATCAGAACTTGGTGATGCAACAACTAAAGCTACTGATGCTGATACAGCTTCAAAAGCTGCGGATGCCGCTGCAACAAATAATAAAGATCCTAAATTAACAGCAGGATTCAACAAAGCTGCTGCAGATGCAAAAACTGCAAAAGACGCTGCTGACGAGGCAAAAGCAAAAGCTGCTGATGCTGATACAAAAGCAAAAGCTGCACAAAAAGCTGCAGATGCTTCAGCAACTGCTGCCGAAGCTGTTAAGAATGCGAAAACTCCAGCGGATAGAGCTAAGGCTGTTGCTGCTGCCAAGGCTGCAAAAGACGCTGCTGATCAAGCTATGAAAGATGCTGAAGCCGCTGCAACTGCTGCCGCAAAAGCGAAAGCAAACGCCGCTACAGCTAAAACAGCTGCAGATGCTTCTATAAAAGCTGCTGCAGATGCAAAAACTGCAAAAGAAGCTAAAGATGCTGATGACGCCGTAACTGCTGCAAAAGCCGCTGCTAAAAAAGCTGCCGCTGATGCAAAAACTGCAAAAGACGCTGTTACCGATGCAACAACTAAAGCTTCTGATGCTCAAAAAGCATTAGCTGACGCAAAAGCGAAAGCCGCTGCAAATAAAGATCCTAAATTAAAAACTGCACTCGATCAAGCAGTTAAGGATGCTCAAGCCGCAAAAGATGCTGCTGATACTACATTAACAAAAGCAACAGAAGCTGATACAAAAGCTAAAGATGCACAAAAAGCTGCAGATGCTTCAGTAACTGCTGCCGAAGCTGTTAAAACAGCAAAACCAACGGATAGAGCTAAAGCTGTTGCGGATGCAAAAGCTGCGAAAAAAGCTGCAGATGCTGCAACACAAGCTGCTAACAATGCAAAAACTGCTGCTGAACAATCAAAAGCAGCTTTCGATAAAGCTGTTGTAACAGCAAATGCTTCTAAGAAAACTGCTGATACTGCTGTTTCTGGTAAGAAAGAACAAGCTAGAATCGAAAAAGAAATTAAAGATGCAAAAGATAAAGCTACACAAGCTACAAAAGACGCCGCAACTGCAAAAGCTGCTGCTGATAAAGCTGTTAAAGATGCTCAAACTGCAAAAGATGCACTAGCTGACGCAAAAGCAAAAGCTGCTGCAAACCAAGATCCTACTCTAAAAGCTGCACTTGATAAAGCTGTTGCGGATGCTCAAGCCGCAAAAGATGCCGCTGATAAAGCTGTAACATCAACTGCAGCTGCAAATAAAGATGCGCAAGATGCAAAAACAAAAGCAGATGCTTCAGTAACTGCTGCCGAAGCCGTTAAAACAGCAACTCCAGCTGATAAAGCAAAAGCTATGGCTGATGCAAAAACTAAAAAAGCCGCAGCGGATGCCGCGATTGCTAAAGCTCATGCATCACACGTTACTGCAACACAAGATATCGCTGATGCCGCAAAAGCAAAAACAACAGCAAACAAATCTGCAAAAGATGCTGAAATTGCAGCTGACTTAGCTCAAGCTACTGCTGATGCTAAGAAAGCAGCAGCAAAAGATACAGATGCTCAAAAAGCATTAGACGCTGCAAAAGCAAAAGCAAAAGATGCTCAAAAAGCATTAGATGCTGCAAAAGCTAAAGTTACTGCAAACCAAGATCCTACTCTAAAAGCTGTGCTTGATAAAGCTGTTAATGATGCTCAAGCTGCAAAAGATGCTGCGGATGCTACGGCAACAAAAGCTCAAGCCGCAAAAGATGCTACCGCTGATGCTAAAACAAAAGCAGATGCTTCAGTAACTGCTGCAAATGCTATGAAAAATGCAACTCCTGCTGATAAAGCTGCAAAAGAAAAAGCATTTAAAACTGCTAAGAAAGCTGCGGATGCTGCTGCACATGCAGCTGATACAGCGATACATGAAGCTGCACAAGCTGATGCTGACCAAGCGGTAGCTGCCAAAGCTGCGAATACTTCAAAACAAGCTGCTGATAAAGCTGTTTCTGATAAAAAAGAACAAGATAGAATCGCTAAAGAAATCGCAGACGCAAAAGCAAATGCTACAAAAGCAGCAACAAAAGCTTCTGATGCTCAAAAAGCATTAGACGGTGCAAAAGCAAAAGCAAAAGATGCTGACAAAGCACTAACTGATGCAAAAGCAAAAGCCGCTGCGAATCAAGATCCTGCTCTAAAAGCTGCTCTTGATCAAGCGGTTAAAGATGCTCAAACTGCAAAAGCCGCTGCTGATGAAGCAAAAGCAAAAGCAACAGATGCTGATGCAAAAGCAAAAGCTTCACAAAAAGCTGCAGATGCTTCAGTAACTGCTGCCGAAGCTGTTAAAACAGCAACTCCAGCCGATAAAGCAAAAGCTATGGCCGATGCAAAAACAAAAAAAGCTGCTGCTAATGCAGCTGCACAAGCTGCTGATAAAGCAACTGCAGATGCTTCACAAGCAATTGCGAAAGCAACAAAAGCAAACGCAGATGCTAATGCATCAAAAAATGCTGCAAAAGACGCTGCAAAAGCAAAAGCAATCGCTGATGCAAAAGCTGCTGCTGAAGCTAAGAAAATAAAAGATGCTATTGATGCTGCGAACGCTGCTAAAACAGCTGCAGATGCAAAAGCAAAAGCTGCTGACCAAGCTGCAAAAGATGCTGCCAAAGCTAAAGCTGATGCTGATAAAGCACTAGCTGATGCACAAGCTAAAGCAAAAAATGTAGATCCTAAAAACAAAGCTGCAAAAGCTGCTGCTGATAAAGCGGTTAAAGCTGCAAAAGCTGCACAAACAAAAGCAACTGCTGCTGATAAAGGTGCGCAAGCTGCAAAAACAAAAGCTGATGCTTCTGTAACAGCTGCTAAGAAATCTGTAGCTGCTGCAAACGCTATGAAAAATGCAACTCCTGCTGATAAAGCAAAAGCTATGGCTGATGCAAAAGCTGCAAAAGCTGCCGCTGATAAAGCTGCACAAGATGCAGACTCTTCAAAAACTAAAGCTGACAAAGCTATTCAGGATGCGAATAAAGCAAAAGCAGATGCGAAGAAATCTTCAGAAGCTGTAGATAAAGCTACAAACGCTTCAAAACAAGCTAAAGCTGCAACTGTTGAAGAATCTAAACCAGATAAGAAGAAACCAGCCGTAATTGCATTATCAGTTATTGGTGGTGTGTTACTAGCAATAGTATCATTCGGATTATTCTTCAAACTTAGAAAATAATTATCACTAAAAAATAATTAAACAAATAAAACTCTACACACGTAAATACGGTGTAGATTTTTTTATTCCATCATGTGTAACGTTTTATATTCATTAAATTTAAAATACTAGGTTATCAATAAAATGTTTCTTTCTTTTTTAATTTAGATATAATTAAAGAAGAGCAGGGGCACTCCTTAAATGGGGTTGAGAAGCACTCTTATTACCGGTTGAGTTAACACTCGCGTCGGGAGCTATCTTTACTTTCGTCTGCTCAGAAAGCGGACTTTTTATATGAAAAAAACACAACAAAATATTAAAAAAGATCAAGATAACAAAAAAGGATTTTGATTTAAGTTCTCAATAAGAGAAATGGTTATATGCGCATTGATTCTTTCTATGTTCATTGCAGCAAAATCAATAAACTCATTAATACCAGAACTAATGCCAGGGATTAAGTTTCAATTAATCTATATATTGTTACCAATAATATCCTTAGTATTCGGATGAAAGATATCAGGTATAACAATGTCTATTTATATTTTTATAATAGCTTGATTAGCACCAACTTTCTTTATCCATGGGATAACTTATGTTAAAGGTGTAAAATACGTTTTCCTTGAATATTTACTAGACTATGTAATCCCTGTATTATCATTAGCAATTATTCCTGGATTAGTTTTAAGATTCGAAAATAAATTATGAGTATTCTTGTTCATAACTATTGCATTCGTTCTAACATTCCTATCTCACTTTACTGCTGGGATTGTAATGTGAGGTTCATATGCACAATGAGGTTATGGACCTGTTGCATATTCAGCAGCAGCAAACTCTATAGTTGTTTGATCTGCATTTGGATTTAGTGCAATATTTGCTTATCCATGTGTAACAAGAATTAGAATTGCAATTAATGGAATATTCGTACAAAAAGGATATGAAATTGAAAGATAAAGTTAAAGAACTATTAATTGATAAAACAAATATAAAAGCGGAAGATATCAATGAAATAGTTGATTTAAAGGGCGGAAGTAGTTCCAATGAGAACTACTTAGTCAAATTAAACAATGGCACTAAATATCAAGTTAAAATGCCTGATAGACGAATGATTCAATCAAAGAATAACTATGCATACAAAAAATATGAACCAACAATGATTAAATTCATTGGTGAAGATGGTACTCTTATAAAAGAATGGATTGAAGGTGCACAACCTGACTTTGCAAATAAATCAGATTGTATTAAAGTACTTAATGAAATAAAACAATTCCATAAGATTAAACCTCAAGAGAATACGGAATTTGAGTTTGGTCTTTATGCATATAGGGACACAACCAACATTTCTAAAAATCTTTTAGAAGAATTTGATGAATTAAGTAAATTCCTAGAAGGATTCCCCAAAGGGTTTATTCATGGAGATATTAATCCAGGGAATATATTAGTTAATGAAGAAAAAGCTTATTTAATTGACTTAGAATGATCCATGAATGGTTGATTAGTTTTAGATTATGCTTATCTTATTGCTTTCTCTAATATTGATCCTATGATGGTGTCTGAATTTTCTAAATATAATCTGACTGATTTACAAAAAATAGTTAGATTAGTATATATCCATACATTGATGTGATGTGAAAACGAAGAAACTGAAAAAGCTAATATTCTTTTTAAAGAAATAATAAATAAACTCGCTTAGAGTTTTTTTAATGTTTTTAAAAAATGTGATAAAAATTTATGTATAATAATTAAGCAAAAATACTTGCAACAAAATATGGCGGATGTGGTGAAGTGGTTAACACATCGGTTTGTGGTACCGACATTCGCGGGTTCAATTCCCGTCATCCGCCCCATTTTTTTTCGCCATTTTTTAGTGGTTAACTTAAGAATATGGGGTTGCATAGTAAAAACTTATAAGAAAAAAAGGACCTTATGATTAGGTCTCTTTTTTTATTTGTTGTTCATTCCTTCTTGGTGACAATTTCTACATCTTGCTTCATACTCTGAATCTCCAACTACAACTGTTTCTTGAGAATCGGTTTTACGTAGTGTTTTAGATGCAGGATTTCCACACTTGAAACATACTGCTTGAAGTTTAGTTACAAACTCCGCTACAGCTAGTAATTGTGGAGCACTAGCAAAAGGTTTACCCATAAAGTCTGTATCAAGACATGAAATAATAACTCTTACACCCTTGTTAGCTAAGATTGTTGCGATTTCAACAAGTTCATCCCCAAAGAATTGAGCTTCATCAATAGCAACAGCTTTATATGATTCATTTCACTCTTCTAGAATCTCTGAAGCCTTGTTCATTTGTTTGGTATCGATTGATGAACCTGCACGAGAAATGATCTTACCTTTTTCTCATCTATCGTCCATCATTGGCTTGATAACTAACGTTTTTGTTTTAGCGAAACCCAATGTTTTAATTCTTTTTATAAGCTCTTCTGACTTACCTGAAAACATTGGTCCTGTGATTACTTCGATGTGTCCACCTGAATATACTCTATACATAATTGCCTCCCTAAGCATTTCAACCCTTTAATAAGGTACAAATAAGATTGTACTCTTTTTGAAGTGTGAATATTCCCTATAATATAAAAAAATTACATTCGATTTGCTATAATGGGTGTATGAAAAAGAAACTAGATTTAACAGAAGAAATTTCTGTTGATAAAGATGCAAGAAATAAACAAAATAAAAAGAGAATTAGAAGACTTATTTTTTCAGTTATTATCATTGCAATCACAGCTGGCGCAGTAGTTGGAGTTTCTTTCGCTATAGCTATTGTTAACAAACATAAAGAGAAGACTGGTGAGTTAGAAACTAACGCATCATACAGTAGCACAATAAAAATAGAAAACATATATAAATAAAGGAGTCAATATGGCATTAACAGCAGGAATCGTAGGATTACCAAACGTAGGTAAATCAACATTATTTAACGCAATCACAAATTCACAAGTAGAGGCGGCAAACTACCCATTTGCAACAATCGAACCAAACGTAGGTGTGGTTAACGTTCCGGATTCAAGACTAGACGCACTAGCTGAATACGTAAAACCAGAAAGAATCTTACCAGCAACATTTGAATTTACAGATATCGCAGGTTTAGTTGAAGGAGCATCAAAAGGTGAAGGTCTTGGAAACAAGTTCTTAGCTAACATTAGAGAAACAGATGCTATTGTTCAAGTAGTTAGATGTTTTGAAGATGAAAACATTACTCACGTTTCGGGTTCAGTTGATCCTGTTAGAGATATGGAAGTTATTAATTTAGAACTTCTATTTGCTGATATGGATACAGTTCAAAACGTACTTAAAAGAGTTGAAAAAAGAGCTCTTGCTACTAAAGATAAAGTTCTTCTGCATGAACTAACAGTTGCTAAGAAACTTGAAGAAGCATTCCTTGCTGAAATTCCTGCTCGTAAAGTGGAATTAACAGAAGATGAATACAAAACTGCTAGAGGTTACAACTTACTATCTCTTAAACCAATTATCTATGTAGGAAATGTACATGAATCATTTGTTGCTAATCCAGAAGATTCTCCATTATTCAAAACATTAGAAGAAGAAGCTAAAAAACAAGGAGCAGGTGCTATTGGTATCTCAGCTCAAATCGAACATGAACTATCTCAACTAGAAGGTGAAGATAAACAAATGTTCCTTGATGATCTTGGTGTTAAAGAATCAGGACTTGACAGACTTGTTAGAGCTACATACTCACTACTAAATCTTGCTACTTACTTTACTGCTGGTGTATTAGAAGTTAGAGCTTGAACATTTAAAAACGGAATGGCAGCTCCTGCATGTGCTGGTGTAATCCACACAGACTTCGAAAAAGGGTTCATTAGAGCTGAAGTTATTGCATTCCAGGACTATGTTGACAATCATGGTGAACAAGGTGCTAAAGATGCCGGAAAAGCTAGATTAGAAGGAAAAGACTACATCATGCAAGATGGAGATGTATGTCACTTCAGAATTAATAAATAAAAAAATAAGCCTAACGGCTTTTTTTATTTCGTCAAAAAGATTTCAACATAAATAAATATATTGCAATACCAGTGAATTTGCTAATATTGATTATATGTTCAAGAAAATGAAAAAGATAATAATAGGTTTCGGTACCCTTACATCGATTGTGGTTGTGCCAATTGCAACGGCAATTTCGTGCCATGAAGGTGATACACAATGTAATGATGGTACTTTTTCTAATGCTAAAGGAAGAGGTGCATGTTCACATCATGATGGCGTTAGAGATTGAGATTATCATGAATAAAAATATAATTATATAAATTATAAAATAATATTAAATTAAGCAATTGTACTTGTTTTTTTATTTATCAATTATGTTTTAAGGTTGTTTCTAATATGTATAATTTACTAAATAAAAGGAGTGATATGTTAAATAAAATAATAGAGGGAATTAAAGCATCAGATAAGATCGCTTTATTCCACCACATAAACCCAGATGGAGATACACTTTCTTCTTCATATGGTTTAGCCCTTGCGCTAAGAAGTAAGTTCCCCGAAAAGGAAATCAAGGTTGTTGCCAACAAAAAAGATCTTTTTAGAAGATTTGAATTCATTGATTTTAAAGAAGAAGTATTTATTGATTCAATTGATGAAACTTGAACAACAGTTGTTGGAGATACATCTGATATTAAAAGAATTGATAGAAATGAAGAATTCTTAAAAGGAAAAATGAAAATATGTTTCGACCATCACCAAAATGATGCAACTATGGAATATGATATTTTCTGAAAAGAATCATCATGAATTGCTTCATCATTACAAGCTGTTGAAATAGCTAAAGCACTTGAAGTTGAATTTGATAAAGATATTGCTTTCCACTTAGCTGTAGGTATCCTTACAGATTCAGGAAACTTTGCATTCTCACTAGGTGATCCAATGCCAATGAAATCTTACGGATTCTTATTAGGATTTATGGAAGATTCACAAATCGACCATTTATTCAATTCAATGAGAAGAAGAACTAAGAAAGATATTGATATTGAAAAATTCATGTGAAACAATGTTCAATACAAAGAAAATCTTACTTACTTAAAAGTAACAATGAAAGATTTAGAAGAACTTGGTGTTGAAGAAAAAGACGTTAAGATGAAAGTTAATAGAATGGGGAACATCGAAGGTTTCGATAGATGAGCTCTATTTACTGAAGTGTTAGATAAAGAAGGAAACATGTATATTAAGGGTTCAACAAGATCACTTGGATGTAATGTTTCAAAAGTTGCTATGAAGTTTAATGGTGGAGGTCACGTAAGGGCTGCTGGAGTTCAAGCAAAAGATTGAAATGAAGTAGAGGAAATCATCACAGCATTAATTGCTGCTGAATAAGGAGATATTATGAAACAACAAATTGTAGAAGCATTAAAAAATGCAGATAAGATCGCTTTATTCCACCACATAAACCCAGATGGAGATACACTTTCTTCTTCATACGGATTTGCACTTGCACTTAGACAAATTTTCCCAGAAAAACAAATAGCTTGAGTAATTAATAGAGAAGCTATTGTTGATAGATTCCCATGAATCGAATTAGATGAATCAATTATTAGAGATTCAATTGATGAAACATGAACAACAGTTATTGGTGATACATCAGCTATCAATAGAATTGATAGAAAAGAAGAGTTCTTAAAAGGTGAAACAAAAATATGTTTTGACCACCACAGAAATACTCCTGATTATGATTACGATATTATGTGAATTGAATCAACATGAATCGCATCATCATTACAAGCGGTAGAACTAGCTAAAGCTCTTGGTGTGGAACTTGATGAAAACATTGCTTTCCACTTAGGAGTTGGTATCCTTACAGATTCAGGAAACTTCGTATATTCAAGAGCTAATCCACACCCTGTATTAGCATTCAGCGGATTACTAGAACACATTTCAAATGAGAAAATGGACTTCCTTTACCAACAACTAAAAAGAAGAACAAAAGATGATATTGAAATGGCACAATACATTTTAAATAACATGCAATTCAAAGGTAACCTTACATATTTAAAAGCTTCAAAAGAAGATTCAGAAAAATATGGAGGTAAGAACCTTAAAATCAAAGTTAACCAAATGGCAAACATCGAAGGTTACGATAGATGAGCTATCTTTGTAGAAATGGCTGATAAAGATCCTGAAGAAGGTATTATTGCTGAATTCAGATCACTTGGATGTAACACATCAGAAGTTGCTATTGCACATGGCGGAGGAGGACACATTAGAGCATCTGGTTGTCCACCAAAATCATGAGAAGAAGTTGATCAAATTATTGATGAATTAATTGCATTACCAGCAACACCAGAAGAATAAAAAAACAACACGTTTGTGTTGTTTTTATTAATTGCTATTTTCTTGCTACATATATTCTTCCGATTGAATTATCTTTGTTAATTTTGAATGAAACAACTTTTAAGTTTAGGCCATTGAAATATTTGTTTAAAATAATTTGAGCAATTTCGTGTGGTGTTGCAAATGATTTTTTACCTAGTCTAACAATTTCATCATTAATGAAATCTCCTAATAGATTTCTTACATAACTACCAAAGTTAATTACGTATGATTTTGTACTATCTTGAGCTCTATAAACAAAATCATTACCTTGGAATGAAAGGAATATATCTCCGTATTTTGAAGCTTCGAATGTTTTCTTACCTGTTTTTTCAATATAACGTGAGACACCATCTTCTGTAACTTTCTTGTATTCTACGTTTTCATAGTCACCATTAGCATTTACTTTACCAATTTTTGTGATTGTATATGTAACTGTATCAAATCCGATTTTTTCAGTAGATGTTTGACCAACTTCCATTTTTCTAAATCATAATCTAGTTGGTTTACCTTTTTTAGTTTCTAGTAGGTATCCCCTACCTGCTAATGAAGGAGCAATTGAATCGTTGAAGATATCATTGTTAAACATTCCTTTTGAAGCTTTTAATCTATCTTCTTTATTTACAAGTGAAAGATTTGTGTGTTTAACTATTTCGTTATATCTTTCTGTGTCAAATATTTTATTGAATTCCCTTGTTAGTGATGTTGGTGCATAGATACCTTCACTAGCGTTAGTTGCTTTCTTAGTGTTTGGCTTTTTAATAGCCTTTACAGCTTTCTTGGAAATTTCCTTAGTATCTTTGACATGGGTTGGGTTTTTAACTGCTACAACAGGTTTATGTGTTGTTTTAGCAGCCTTTACGGGTTGAGCCTTAACTGGTTTAATAGATTTCTTAACAGCTGGCTTAGTTACAACTTGTTTTAATTGACCTATTGTCTTAGCTACATTTGTAATATCATTTTTAACATCTGCCATTTTTGATTGAATCTTCCCAATTTTTTGTAAAGCAGTTTTAACAACGTTGTTTAATGTTCCGCCCATACCTGATAGACCATCTAGGTTGTTGTTGATAGTTTTAATTAAAGTCTTTTGTTCAGTTTCGTCTTTTTGAAGTGATTTTAATTTCTCTTCTTTAAGATCTTTAATTGTTTGTAGATGTTTAATATTGTTTTCTGTTAATTTTTTAATTTGGTTAACAAGATTTTTAATTGTTGCACTTTCTGGACTGTCTTGCATTTCTGCATTGTTAGCAATGCTTAAGTACTCTTCGATTGCAGATTGTAGTTCTACAGGGTTTCCACTTTCTAATGAATTCGTTAATTTATTGATTAACTTTTGTGATGCTTGTTTATATTGTGTCAGTGTAGCGCTTGAATGATGTTTAATCACACGTTTTTCTGGTGCTTGATTACCACAGGCGATTGTAGTTGCTAAAGGTGCTATAACGGCGGCGATTGCACCTAAGCTTAATACTGCTTTCTTTTTATTCTTCATAATTCTCTCCTTAATATTTCTTTATTTTTAACATAGATAGTTTTTGATTGAAACTACCATGCGAGAGTATTATATAGTACAAAATAAAGAAAAACTCTGAATGTGTATAGAAAATATTTTTCAAAATAATTATGTTTTAAAAATTAAAAACCATTCTTTAAAAATGCGTTGATTTTCAAGTGATGAATATATACTCCCATTACTGGATATTTCCCTATTTAAGCACCTATCAACACATTTCTAAATGATATGAATATATTTTCAAAGTTAGATTTGGACCATTGTTATGTTGAGATACTTATGGGTAATCGAATGAATATTAGAGAAAGATAATGCTATAGAACCTGAGTTGTTAAGTGCTGATGCACCTAAAGTAATTCCTAGTATAAAAGGTATAAACAATATTAGTAATTGTATAAAGTTAAAAGTCGACTTTTGTGTTTTGTGATCATAAGACCTCGACCCGTTTTTATTGATGTTTGTTTATTGCAAAAAAATAAAAACAACACGTTTGTGTTGCTTTTATTTAACGGCTTTTGAAGTAAGTGTTTCAACTTCTTTTGCAAGTTTGCTTGCAATTTTATTAAGAACAGCAAATTGAGTTACCAATTCTTTACCCTCTTTTGTTTTTGAAAAAGGATTCTTAGATAATTCTTCTGGTTTAGCATTCATCATTTGTCCTAGGAATTTGTTACCTTCTTTTGAAGCTACTAATGTTGAGATTTCTCATAAAGCTACTGAGTACTTTTTAATATCTTTTCTCATTTCATCGGTAAAAGTAAAACTTTCTTTTGTTGAGTCTTTCTTAGTTACAACAATAGTTTTAATGCTTGTGATTTCTTCTATTACAGATTCTATTTTTTTAGCATTAGTTTGAGAAACCTCCACCATTTTTTTGCACTTGTGTTTGCATTATTGGCTTTCATTATTTTTTCAGTTCATTCATCATAAGCAAATGTTTTTGATAATGAAGCATCGTGCTTTGTTATTGATTTATTTAAGAATTTATTTCTTGCGAAAAGTGGTTCCATCATAAAGATTTTAATAACGCTCTTTTTGATTTCAGCTTCTTTTTCAAGGTTGGTAGATATATTGGTTGTTTCGTTAAGTTTTAGAGATTTATCTATCTTGCTCTCAAGAGTTTTTTTAGACTCCATGAATTTTTCGAAATTTGTTTTCTCTTTATCTTGCTTTCCACAAGAAACGGCAATAACGGGTGTAATTGCTACTGCAGTAGCTAAAACTCCCATTGTAATCTTTTTAGTTTTCATATTCTCTCCTTTAAATATTTCCTTTTTATTATATAACTTTTTTATATTCGAGTACTTGTTTTAACAAGTTCAAATAAAAAATGTATTTTGGAATATAATAAAATAGCACAAATGAAAAGCTAAGAATAAATGTAAAAGGAATGACTCAGTCAGCTGTCCTAGCAACCGTAAAGCCGGAAAACTTATTTATGATCAAAACTATACTTTACTAAGGATAAAGTTATTGCCCTTTAAATGCAATAACTTATTACAAGTTGTGCATTTTATTTTATAAAAAAGGAGCAAAAATGAATAAAAAAATTAAGATAGGGATCCTATCAACAGCAATGGTCGCATTGCCAATAGCCACAGTAATTTCATGTGGTAAAGAAGAAAAAACAAAGCCACAAAGTCCAAAAACACCTAGCGCAGGAATCAATACCCCTGATTCTAAAACAAACCCAAAACCCAAAGTAACTAAAGTAACACCTAAGGTAAAAACAACACCACAAGTTCAATCAGTTACTATTGGTAATATATTCAATATATTAAATGAAGAAACAATTAAAAAAGCAGGAAGAAAAAGTATACTTTCAAAAGCAAATATGCATTTTGATTCAGCTACATCAAAGAATATTTATAAATCCACTAATAAAGAATTTATATTTGACGTATCATATCCAAAACTATTAATTAAAAGTAGTAGGATTAAAAACGCTAAACCAGGTAAAGTTTTAAACACAACATTCAAGTTAAATAAAACAGAGTTCGACATACTTGCTAAATTCTATACAGAGATTTTTATGAAGTATGGAAAACACCAAGAAAAATTACCTGCAGGCATTAAACACGATAGAAAACTGATAGTAGAACTAATAAATAAAGTGAAACCAACTTCTCATTGAATGATTACAGTTGTCGAATAAAAGGAAGTCATTATGAAAAAAATAAAAATGAGCTTAGCAACCCTAGTTGTTGTCGCTACACCAATGGTTGCAGTTGTTGCTTGTTCCAATGGGAAGAATGACGCACAGAATAAAAATACTAACTCAAACAAAAATACACCCAAACAAGAAGCAAAGTTTGTTGAGGTTCCATATACAATCCATACAACTTATGAACTTATTAATTTTGATATGTTGAGAGATGCTGATGAGAAAGCAAGGATGGAAGCTGATGCTGAACCTGGAAAACACTTTATCTCTTCGACCAATATCCAAACAAAAGGTTCTCATGGTGACCTATTAATGAAAAAGGTTTTAAATGATGAAAACAATACTTTCTACATTGATTTGCTTGATAGAAATGATAATTCTCATTTAAGTGATAAACCAATAAAACTAAACAAAGATGAGTTGATGAGTTTATCTAAATTCATAACAAAAATACTTTTGGAAAACCCTCAAAAACAAAAAACTAAAAGATATCTACCTATAGATATTAAGCATAATAGAAAAGAACTTATTGATGTCTTGAATAAAGATCAAAAAGGTAGAGAGTATTGAAACAATGTGTATGTTGACACACCAAAAAACGTTGATATATCAGAAGCTAAAAAACACCCTGTAACAATTAATAATTTTGGTTACATTTTAGTTAAGAAAGACATAGCTAAATGAAGATGAAATCTTTTACTGGGGAACCTAATTAATTCCAATGATATAAGTTCATGGGATAAAAGACAAAAAGAAATCGTGGATAAAAAGAATACTTGATTTATTTTGAACCCTGACTATCCAACTAGATTAAATAAAACGGGTAAAGTTCTTAAAACTCCAATTGGTCTTACAAGATATGAATTTGAAGTATTTTCTTCATTTTGAACAGAATTTTACTCTGCACCAGTTTGAAATACAGAAGTGAAAATGGTTCTACCAATTGAATTAACAAGACATAGAGAAGAATTAATAGGTATGTTAAATAACATGCGTGATTACAACCATAAAAACTTAATAGTAGTAGATCATAAGTAAAGGGATAAATGAAAGAAAAAACAACATTGAAAAAAGCATTTAAAATAACACCTCAACGTATTGCGTTGTTGGGGATGTTTTTAGCATTACTTCTTGTATTCAAATATGCTTTTGGATTTGTTCCTGGTATAGAAACTACAACATTCTTATTTATTATATTCGGTATCTTTTTACCTATACTTGACCTAAGTATTTTGATTGCATCGTTTAACTTAATAATCATCGCTATTTATGGTGTGGGTTATTGATGAATAATGTATTGATTAATTTGACCAGTCATTGCATTTGGTTCTAAATTAATTTCCTTAAAGATAAAGAGCATATACTTCTTTGCTTTCTGAGGATTCATAATGGGTATGTCAATTGGGTTTTGATACTACTTCTTAGATCTTGCAATACAAGGTCCTGAATATGCAAGGATAAGAATTATTACTGCATTACCGGTAAACCTTATTGAAGGATTTACAACAATGTTCTTGGTAGTGCTTCTTGCAATACCAATTCAAAAAGTGTTTAAACTATCATCATCAAAATTTTATGATGGAGAAGTGTTTGCGTTTAAAATAACCAAGAACCCAAAACTAGCAATTTTCATTACAATAATATTAGCGTTGCTATCAACGTCAGCTATAGTTACAATTTTTGTAACAGAAGAAGTATTTGTAAAATGACAGAATAAAGAACTTCGAAAGAAAATGAATCATGATTATTTACCTTCCAATGGGGATACACCGAAAACTATAAGTAACACTAAAACTAAGTATGGTGTTTATAAAGAATTAGATAATCTTTCAATAACTAAAGACACAACACCAAACACGGGTGGTAGCATGTATCTAACTAACCAAAGTTATAACAGTGTTTTAAAGAAGGTTAAGGATTTACCAGGTAAACAGGTTGCTATTGTTGTTATTGCAGATAGAAAGACCTATACAGAGATATTAGATATACCAAATTGAAAAAGTGGAGACAAGGTATCAACTATTTTAACTAAGTCTAAAAGATTCAACTTTAATCTTGGAAGAAATAATGGTGCATTATATGAATTTGGTTTTAAAGGAATTGCGGATGATAAAAAAACCAAAACAAATAAATGAGGAGAATCAAACAAACAATGAGATAGACACTTCTACCCTCTGTATTACATAAATCATAAGTATGCAGGTTTATATGTTAACTTACAAAATGTAGAAGATGAAGATATATTGGAATTCTCATATGATCATATTTAATAAAAGGCTATAAAGTCTTTTATTTTTTTCAGTTGAATTCATAACAATCGAGCATATATATTAAAAACAACGCATTGTAACACACTATCATCAATCCAATTCCTAAGAATAAGGTTAAAAAAATATCGATAATTGAACCACGTTATTTGTAGCTTTATGGAAATAAAAAAACTTATTTTTATTAGTTTTTTTATTTTATGAGACTATAATTTCAATATGAATAATTTTAATGAAAATGAAGAGTTGGATAGAGTTTTCAATATAAAAGAAAGTGGCAAAACTTTTACTAAAGAAACAATAAGGATTTTCTTGAAAAATACAAATAAAAATATATTAATGATTGCGCAAGGAGGAATGGGTAAAACTTATTTTTCGAAAAAGATAAGTGAATATTCAAATAAAAAAATATTCAAATCTCAAGAGATTAAAAGGAATGATATTTGCTCGAATATAATAATTGATAATCTTGACGAAGTTCCTTTGGAAAAAGCGCAAGAAATAATTACATGAGTTACAACATCCAAGAGTGAAGGGGTAATAATTTTTTCAAGGCCAGAAACGATTTCTTATCAAATAGATTCACTAATAAAAATTGAGTTTAAAACTGTCCAAGATATTAATCCAAGATTTTTATTTGATTTTAAAATTAAAGGTAAAAATAAACTTTATCAAAAAATGGAAAATTTCTTTTTAAGCGAATCAAAAATAAACGAATTTGAATTTGATTTTTTATCAATTTTATCTTTTAAAGTTTTAATAGAAGGTAAGATTCACATGAATAAATATGATTTGTTTGAATTTACAAGAAAATACAACTTTAATAACTCTACTCATATATCTATTCAAGATTTAATTGAAAAAGATGTTTTAACAAATAAATTCAATGATGAAAGAGTGTACTTTAAATCTAAAACAATTCCGTCATTTTTCGTGATTTGTTTCATCAAAAGATTTGCACATATCAAAAATTCTTTCATTTCATATTTTAATAATTTTGGGGCGCAAATATCCTTCAAAGAAACAGCGCAAATAATAAATATGATGGATGACGAGAAACTGGATTTGAAATGAAGATTAATACAAAATAATTTATTCTTCTTTATGTTTATTTCTGTTCAAGAATGATCTGATGAACTTACAGAAATACTCACTTATGGAAGTGAAAGAGTGACTAAAAATAAATTTACAAAGTTGATATCTAGATTGCAAATAATGTGTTCTAATGATATCCATTATGATGGAACTCTGATCTTTTATGATTCCAAAAAAATAATGGAATCTATTGAGCCAGAAGAATATATTTCCAATTTACAAAGTGGTATTTTAAATAAAACAAAAGCAAAAAAAGCTGTTTATTCATACATAAACACACTGAAGCTTCTTGCCATCAAAGAAAAAAAGTTTTTTACTCAATTAAAAAGTATTGTAAAAAAAATTAAATGAGAAGAATTTCAAGGAGAATATCCAACTGGGGAACGTTGGTGTAAAGTCATTGAATACATATTTAATAAAACATCTATCAATAATATAAAAATAGAAGAATATTCTAATTACGCAGGACCCATCGAAACCGCTACCCATTTTTTGATGATTTATAACAAGAATAAGGCATTGGAAATTTTAAAATATTTTAAATTCACAAAATATTCAACATATGAAA
The DNA here is from genome assembly GCF_965212735.1 of Mycoplasma todarodis. Classification (GTDB taxonomy): domain Bacteria; phylum Bacillota_I; class Bacilli_A; order Mycoplasmatales; family Metamycoplasmataceae; genus Mycoplasma_K; species Mycoplasma_K todarodis_A. The sequence continues at coordinate 134,620 of NZ_CBDBYJ010000001.1, forward strand.
AGGATGTTCTATGAAATTTCATAGAATGGATGTTGCATAATGAAGAATTCGAGTCTCTAACCCTCTTTTTACTAACGCAAGGATTGGATCATAAAACTAATGAAAAAATAATATTAAAAGTAGGACCTCAAAAATTTAGTGGATATTTAAAAAAGATTCATGACAATTATCAAAGAGATATTGAAAAAATATATAAGAAATATGACAATTATGCAATACAAATCAGTTCTGAATTCTTTGAGGAATATTTTGATTGAAAATACTATCAACTTTTTGAAGAAGTGGAAATGAAAGAGTGGATTCAATTAAGGGATTCCCAAATAGAGCAAACAGTTTTAATTCCTTTTACAGAATTAAAAGAAAGAGTATTATCATTTAATAACTCAAATATAAAAGAATTATTCAACAAATATGATAATAAACCCCTAAAAAGAATAGTTGAATTAAAGGTGGAAGGTGAAGTATCGGAAGGATTTATAAAACAAATATTAGAAAAAATTAAAAAAATATTTTCTGAATCTACCAATTTTCATAAAATCATAAAAAATACAGAACCAATTTTGCAAATATTATTTAAACTTGGATGGGAACCCGATGTAAAAGAAATATCACCATTCTTGTTGGTATACATACCGTATATAAAATTAAATCAAAGTCAATTTTCTAATAAATTCGAAGAAGAAGAATCTTGATATTCAGAGTTAAATGAGACAATGATTAATCAAAAAGTTATTTCATACTTCAAGAAAAAAGAGAATTTTGCTAAGATGGCGACTTTTAAAAATCAATATGCACTGAATAAAATTATCACACCTCTACTTCGAGAAATTGATTTCCCAGAAAAAGAGGAGTTTATAACATTGTTGCCCCATACGAACGACTCTTTATTTTGAAACGTTTATAATGAATATTTTTATAATTCTAAAAAATCTAAAGAGAGATCGAAGCAATTGGAATGAATCCCCTTGAATCTTTATCAATATTATCAATTTAAAGATAAGACCGAGCTTTTGTTTAAAAATGAAAAAGTGGATGTTGAATTCTTTAAGAAATTGGTTTGTGAAATGCTAAAATCTGATTTTTCATTTTTGAAAGAAAATATTAATAAAGTCCAAACAGTTGAATGATACGACAATTTCTTTGAGACTTGAAGAAGTAAATCTGTGTATGTTTCATTGGTAAATGATTTAATTAAATTTGGTTTAATAGAATGATACTTTTCATTGTTGAAAGAAAGGGTGTATAAAGAAATTCAAAAAGGTAATTTACAATTGGTGGTTCCTTTATTCATTGAGAATTTAATTAGTTTTTCATATATAAGTGGCGAACAACATATTCAGAAAAAAATGGAAATTAATGAATTAATGGAGGAAGTGGCAACCGAGAATGAAAAGAGATTCATTAAAAAGATTTGATTAATTAAAACAGGTGAAATATTAAATCCTAAATTCAAAAATAAACAATTTCAAATAGATGATTTTTATAGATACTTAAATGATGATCAAACATTAGAAGAATTTAATCAACAATTCAAAATGGAAATTTTCCCATTGATAGAAGAGATTGCTAAAAATCAATATAAAGTTTCTAAAAGAAGTTTTGAAACTGAAGTTCATGAAAAAATAACTAAAGATTTACCGGAAATGTTGTTTAGAAAATATTCAATTTTATACCAGCCTGAATCCAACGCTTTCAATCCGGAAGAAAATAGCAGAATAGACTTCATCCTCTCCAAAATGAATAAATACCTTTTCTTAGAATTGAAGTCTTCAACCGATTCTAGATTAAGTGGTAAAAAATTAACCGAACAATTATTTAAGTATCAAAACAAATATAGGTTAAGATGCATTAATACCTTAATAATATTTAATATAAATAAAATGGGTTCAATAAAAAGGCGAAGAATCCTTAAAAAGGCTTGAGCATCTAATTTTGAAGTTCTTTTTGTTGAATTATATGAAGAGCAAAACTAATTTAAATACTTAGCATTTTGCAATCATGCTGCCACTTTTCCTTTTAATTATTGGAAAGTGCTTGCAGCATTTTTTTTACGGATTTTAATGAACAATCATAGATTTTAATAAGTTATTATATGCGATAAAGCTAATCATTTTTTCAAGGTATATGACTAAATATTCATTGTTTTCTATTTTGCTTTAAAAAATATTTTAGTATAATAGTTTAAGTTAAAAACTAATTTTAAAAAAGGGGAATGAAAATGAAGAAGAATTTAAAGTCGTTAGGAGCCATAACAGCAGCTTTGACAGTGCCAGTTGCAACTGCTGTTTCATGTGGTAGTGACAACAAATCAGAAGAAAAGAATAAAAATGTTACACCAACAACACAACCAGTAAAAACAAGCAAAGAAGATTTAACTAAAAAAGCAAATGAATCAAAACCTAAAAACCTAAAAGCTATTAAGGAATTATTTAGTAGCGCAAGGTTTATTGAACAAGGTAATAAAAAAGTTGAAGAACTTGCAAAAGAGATTAATTCTATTAAAGATCTTGAAAAGAAAATCAAAGCCATAAGTAACGCTACAAATATAAGTTTATGAAACACAAAGAATGGAACAAACATAACTGATGTTACATTAACCCCCAAAATGGATGGTACAGTTGCCGTTCTTATTTCAACTAACACTTTAAATGCATCAAACCCCAAAGATTCAATAGATGTTACTATTGTTGGTATTTCAGATAATGAAATAGACAAGAAACTTATTATTAATAAAGTAAATGAAACACAAACAAAAAATATTGCGGATATTGAAAATAAATTAAATGCACACCTTATTAAGCAAGGTCAATTTAAATCATCAGAAATCGCAAATAAAATTAACGGTATTAGCGATATGACATTAAAGTTACAAGCGCTTAAAGATGCTGCTGGCATCAATCTTGACAAAAATAATAATGGAACAGAAATAACTAATATCATTCTTGCATCTAAACCAGATGGTTCTATAACAATTATTGTTTCTACAAAAACTCAAAATGCCTCAACACCGTCTAAGAATGTTTTTGGTTCAATAAAAGGTAAAGCGGATAATGCATTAAAGGTTGCTTCGGTTAAACCAAAAGTTAATAAAGATGAATTACAAAAAACAAACATTTCAAATATTGAAAAAGAAATCCAAAATAAAACATTACACAATCAAGGTAATAGGAAAGTGGTTGATATAGCGAAAGAGATTGAATTAATTAAAGATCTTGATGCGAAAATTACAGCCATAAATAAACTAACTGGCGCAAACTTAACAAAAGAAAATAACGGAACAACAATTACACAAATTGCTTTAACAACAAAAACAGACGGTTCTATTATTGTTGTTATCTCAACAGACACTCCAAATACGACTTCTAAAGCTTCAAACGTAACCGGAACAATAAAAGGTATGTCTGATGCTGAAATTGATGCTATAAACCTTAAAAATGCAGCGGATAAAGCACAGAAGACAAACATTGACGTAATCAACAATAAATTTACTAATTCTAAATTAATAAAACAAGGAAATAGAAAAGCTTCAGAAGTAGTTAATGAAATAAATGGTATTAACGATATTGAAGATAAATTCAAAGCAATAGAAAAAGAAATCGGTGTAAAACTTGAAAAAGTAAATAACGAAACAACAATTACTAATGTAATATTAGCTTCAACTCCAAATGGAGAAGTTCTAATATTAATTTCTACAGACACACCAGGTGCAACTGACTCAAGTAAAGATATAACAATCAAAGTATCAAGTACATCAGATGCGAAGGTTGATGCAAAACTAGATAACGAAAAAGCTGATAAAGATATTTTAGTGAATGAACAAAATATAAAGAATAGTTTTGTTGATGCAAAAATTGTTGATCAAAAAGTTAAGAAAGTTCAAACAATAGTTGATGAAGTTAATGCGATTACAGATATTGATGCAAAATTATCTGCTATTAAAAAATTAACTAATGTGAATTTACCAAAAGAAAATAATGGAACAATAATCGATGATATTTCTTTAGTTGCTGATTCAAAAACTGGTGAGATTTCAATTTCAATTAAAACAATAACTGCAAACGCTACAAATCCTAATAAAGAAATAAAAGTAATGGTTAAAGGTAAAACAGATGCAACTATTGATAGTGAAGTTGCATTAGCGGTAGCTAACCAAGCACAACAAGACAACACCAAAACTATCGACGGATTATTAAAGAAAGCAAAACTACTTAACCAAGGAAATAGAAAAGTTTCTGAAATTGTCGATGGCATTAACACAATCAAAAACTTAGATAAAAAACTTGAATTGATTAAAACAGAAATAGGAATAGATTTACCAAAAGATCAAAATGGTACAACTATTAAAAATATAACTCTTACATCAATGTCCGATGGAACAATTGCCATAGTGGTTGCAACAACTACAAATGGCGCGAGTGTTGCAGAAAAAGAATTAACAGGAATCATAAAAGGGCAACCTGACGCAGAAATCATTACTAAAATAGCTAATGAAAAACAAACACAGAATATTCTTGCAATTAATAATGCACTTAAGGTGATGAAGTTACTTAACCAAGGTACAAATAAGACATCAAAAATAAAAGAAACTATCAACAATATGAATGGTATCGATGCGAAGTTGAAAGCTATTAAAGATATGTTGAATGTTGATTTAAATAAAACAATTGATACAACTGAGATTACAGATATAACAATCGCATCTAAGGTAGATGGAACTATCTCAGTTTCAATTAAAACAAACACACAAAATGCAAAAACTCCACTAAACATAGTTGAATCAAGCATAAAGGGTAAAAGTGATGCGGATATTGAAAAGGAATTAATTGTTCCTGCAAATAATTTCCCTTATGATGTTAAAACAACAAGTAAGTGAACAAAATTACCTAAAGATTTTGACTTCTCTAGAATTTCTCATATTCCAAATGGAGCATTTAAAAACTTAAAAGAATTACCAGAGAATTTTGACTTCTCAAAAGTTACTTCTATTGGAGAAGAAGCATTCGAAAAACTAACTTCTATTCCTATTAAGAAAAATGCATTTGCTAATGTTAAAACAATTGGCAAAAGAGCTTTCCTAGGATTAAGACAATTACCTAATGGAAACATGTTTGCTAATGTAGAACGAATAGAAGAAGGTGCATTCTACGTTTTAGAATCACTCCCAAGTAATACTAACTTTAATAAACTTACAATAATTGGTTCTGGTGCATTCCACAATTTAAAACATTTACCTCTTGGAATTAAATTCCCTGAAGTTAAAACAATCGGTATGGGTGCATTTGGAATGTTATCAAGTTGAACTGAGGGTGTTGAATTCCCTAAAGTTGAAACTATTGAAGATGGTGCTTTCTACCACCTGAAAGAAATTCCTGATGGACTTAATTTCTCAAAAGTTACTTCTATCGGTGTTGGTGCATTCTATTCATTAAATGCATTACCTGCAAAAGCAGATCTAAATAAAGTAAAAACTATTGGTGATAATGCATTTTATAACTTAGTGGCATTACCTCTTGGTGTTGGATTCCCTGAACTTGAAAGCATTGGAAACGAAGCGTTTAGAAGTTTAGAATTTATGCAAGATAAAACAGTCTTTCCAAAACTTACAACTATTGGATATAAAGCATTCATGAGTTTAGTATCATTACCTGATAATGTTAAACTTTCAAAATTAACAAGTGTCGGTATTGGTGCATTCTCAAAATTAACAGCTTTACCTAGATATATTGATTTAGCACATCTAAAAACTATTGAAGATGGTGCATTCTTCGGACTATTAACATTACCTGCAGGAATTAACTTATCTAATGTTATAAGCCTTGGAGATGGTTCATTCGGTAGTTTAACTACTATACCTCAAGGTGTAAAACTTAAAAAAGTTGATATCAATCAATTAACTAAAGCATTTACTAAAATAGATAAAAAGACTCTTGAAACAGCTAATAGATAATTATAAATACTGAGTAAAGCTCGGTATTTTTTAATTTTTATGGCCTTTTACAATGTGTAAGACAATTACCTAAAATGGAAAATCATATAATAAGTTTGTGGATTAGTTATTCACTCGAAAATGAAGTGTAAATTCGATTTATTTAAATTAATGCAGTAACTTACAGTGATATTGAACATGCTATTTTGAATACTAGTCCACGCCTTCAACGAATTCCAAGAGAGATAAAATTAAAAATTAGATAAAAAAAGTTGCCCATTTGGGCAGCTTTTTGTTTCGCTAAGTATGTATAAGTTTATTGATCTTAGTTTTTGTCTCATCTACAACGATAGTTCTTTCTCTAATCATTTTCATAATCTTTTTAACTATTGGCTCTTTAATTAATTTTTTATATGATTCTAAAAATTGAATTGGATCTTCTAAATTCATTTTTTCTATAAGTTTTTCAACTTCTGATGTTGTTGCTACTTTGAATATATCTCATGTATCTAATAAGATTGCTTTTGCATGTTTTATCATATCTTCTTCAATTTTATAAGTAGTGATTTTATTTTTACTATCTTGGATAACAACTTCTTTTATTGAAAATACTTCAGGAGCAATAGAAAGCATTCGTTTTGCTGCTTCAGCTAAGTTAGTTTGTGTGGAATTAATCAAACCTTTAGCGTCTTCAGTGTCGGAGAAAGTTTTTAATACTTGCGACATTGAATTTGTTCATTTATTATATTGAATCAAATGAGGTAAAACTTCTTTGTTCTTAATAATTGAATTGAATGAAGTTTTCTTTTTAGTGAAATATTCTGGAATCAACATATAACGAATAAGTTGTTGGTTATTTTGAATGCTTCCATTGAATTTTGTTTCATCTATCTTTAAAGTAATTGTTCTTTCTTGTTTTATAGTTTCATCAAATTTCTTTAATAGTGACTTTTTCTCATCTTGTATTTTTTCAAGTGCACTTTTCTTACCACAAGATATGGCGATCACTGGAGTAATGAACGTCAATGCAGTTAAAGCACCAATTGAAACTCTTTTTAAACTTTTATTCATATAATCACCCTCTTTTCTTGTTTGTGAAATAATTATACTACTTGTTAAGGATGTAAATAACAATAAAAGTTAATATTTGGTTTCCAAATGATACCTTTTTAAACTTTTTTTGATATTTTTTAAAAAAATACAGGAAGGGCGGAGGTGTCTTTTGATTGTTTAGTATTAGCCTTTGAAGAATTTAATAAAAACAGCAAATTAGTTAATCACTTGAAACTTATATATACAAGTGGTATAATTATATTGTGGTATAGGTGAGAATAATAAAACAATTCAAATAATTGGGCCATCAATACTTCTTTATTTAATGATTCTTGTAATCGTTATGGGTCACTGAAGAGTATTATTGGAAAAGCCAATGTTATTTCTATCAACATATTCCCAATTAACCTTAATCATAATTAAACACTTATGCCATACCCTCCTTAGGACGAGGGTGAGAATAAAAAAGAAAAGAGACGAAATACACAGTGAGTTTTACTCACGGGGTGCACGTAAATTTTATTATTGGATATTGCTGTATAACTCAATAAAACAATGATCAATACAATAAACGCAAGATCACTGAAAAAAAGTTTGTCCTAAACAAATTTAATACTATTGCCATCATGAATTTATTCGATATTAATAAAAGAAATGTCTGAGCTTTTATTGATATAAAAAGATAAATTAGATAAGTAGTGTCGAGATAGATTGAAAACCCTAATACATGGGGCATATTCAAAGCCAGTTCAATGCATTGAGCACTAATAAACAAGTTTAAACACTTATTGGAGTCAACCACTTGGTTGGCTTTTTCATTCTTGAAATTGAGTAGTAGTTTATAATATCCTGGAAAGGATGTCTATGAGTAAAAATGAAGTTAGCCAAATGTCTCACGATGCAAGAGTAGCTTGAACTATTGCTCAAGTTATCCTTATACTTGCTTTAATAATTTCAATTGCATTTATTTTAATGTGAATATACAATTCAAAAATCAAAAGAAAGAATTCAAAAGACTACACTGGTAAAGATATCACTAATTATATCTTTGATAAAAGAGGCGTAGAAGTTAACTATAAAGAAAGTTATTTATATGTTAAGTTCTGAAATTACTATAAAAAGAAAAAGCTATATAGAATAAGACCTTGAACAGCTTCAAGAAAATCTCTATGAACATTAATGGATGCTTCGCAACAAGCTTACGTCACAACCGCTATCGAAAGAAATGAAAAAAAACAACTGTGAGGTATATTTTGAGCTCCCCTGATAATTGTTATTGTTGGGTATGTCTTATGTGGTGTATTTCTTGTAGCGGACGCTAAAACGCTTAAAAACTATGAAACATTAAAAGGTGTTAACTGAACTTGAATGAGTCTTGCTATCGCTTCTGTGATATTCTCACACTCAATAGCTGACTTTACAAGGATAGTAACTGTATGAAGAAAGGTTATGCCTTTATTAAAAGAGACTGGACTTACCAAAAGAGAATTAATAACTATTAATGTTATATTCTTCTTAAGATCATTGCTATCGATTATTTCTTACTTCTTAACTGTTAAGAAAATCTTTGTTAAGTTGTCATTGAAGTTTTATAACTGAATAATTCATATTTAGATATGGAAATGATTGATCAGTTGAAACTAAAGGTATTGAGGTAAATTTTATCTTAAGGTTGATACAACGGAATAACTATTGCTATTATTGCCATGAATATTAAGGGTATACTAACAAGAAGATTAAAGGAATGAAAAATTATCAACAGTACAAAAGAGAATTATTCAATATTAAACAAACAAAATAGTCATAAAAAAACAAGCTATGAAGCTGTTTTTTATTTTAATCAATTTCAGAAAGGGTTTCATACTCCAAAATCTCTTTTCGTCTTTGATCTTTCCTTCTTTTAATATCGATTACCATGAAGATGGATATCAATAAAAGTATGATGGCTACAATCAAGAAGATAGTTAGGGTTGCGGTCATTTTACCCATGTGTAAAACATCTATTAAGAAAGCTAACATTAATCCAGATGAAGAAGTCAATGAAATCAGCAATGCAAAGAATTTAATCAGACGCATTTTTTTGGCATTTCTTACTTGATCTTCTCTTTGTTTTTTTAATCTAGATTCAGACTCGATTTTAATTAGTTGTTCATCGATCCTGCCTGCTGTTTCAATGATGTTTTGAATACCTAAAATAGGGAATAACTTCTCTTGTAGGCGTTTTGCACTTGGGTAAATGAATAAATCACTACTTACAAATGAACTTACTTCCTTGTTGTTTCTATAAATTTCTTTGATTTGTGTCAATGATTTTTCTAGTGCGTAAGAATTGTCTGGCATCTTATTGTGCAATTTCCAAAATTCTTGAAATTTCAGTATCAACTCAACATTTAATGATTTTTTATAAAGTAATAATTCATATATAAAAATTGTCAAGAATTGATTTAGCATTCTTTTCTTATAGTAAGGATTATATTCCTTTGGTATTTCAAAAATTGCTTGTTGAGTGGCAAATATTTGAGCCGTTCCATAATTAGCTAAATCTTCATTTATTCTTTTTTCTAATTCTTTTTCAACGACTTTTTTACCTGATTGAGAAACGCTTATATTTTTCATTAAATCTTCTGATAATTTTTCATAAGAATAAATGAAAAACTTAGGCATATCCAAACTCTTGATTTCATTTTTTCTGAAAAATTCTTTAAGCGTCATCAATGAAGTTCATCCATCTTTTGTTTCTATTTTGATTTTTGATTTATTTATGAAAATATCTCTGCACAAAGTGTCGACATTAACTGTTAAATTAAGAAATTGTAAATATGCAAACCCATAATTCGGGTTTGAACTATTAAAGTTTTTGAAAGTGAATTTAGCGTTGTGTAGCGCACCTTCGTGTTCAACTTTAATATTTAAACAATATTTTGCAAAGTCATCATATTTAAAAGAAGGGATTAATTCATCTTCAAAAGTCTCCTTCATAACATCATTAAAATCCTTCATAAAAGCAACATCCAGTTTATATTTATTTTCGAATATTTTTTCTAGTGGTTGGTTTATAGAAAAAGAAAACATACTTATTAAATCACCAAACTTCAAATTGTGTGTGTTTTGATTTACATCTTTTGCAAATTGCTTAACTTCATTTAAAAATTTATTTCTATCTTCTTTCTTTGTTGTAGCTTTAGATTCCATGTATTTTTTAGATTTTCCTATCGGTTCTTTGTTGTAAACAATTACATCAACTTCTTTTCCATTAGAATCTATGACCTTCATATTATATTTTTTGTACATAGGAACACTCTCTCATTGTTCACAAGTAAATAACTCTTCTAAAGTAACGTTGATTATTGTTCCTTCAACTTCTCTAGTATCATCTTCCTTGATGCAAAGATATGGAGTTTCATCACTGTATTTTCCATATTTTTTTAAAGTGGCTTTTGTTCCTCTTTTTATTTTCCCGAAGACAATCTTTTGGATTTCTGGTTCTTGAAATGTCCCATAACTAAATAATTTATATTTTTTATTCATAAAATAATTTTAGCACATGAAAAAAATACCGTAAGATATCCAATGCTAAATAAAACACACACTTTGAATCTATACATACAAGTTTGATGCTATAATTTTTTCACATATCAAAATTAAAAGGAGAGAAATGAATAAAGAATTAAATAAAACAAAAAAAGAAAGATCGTGAGGAAAACTTTCAAGAGTTAAAGTACTTAATCTTATTACTTTGGCTGTCTCATGTCTTTCTTTAGCGTTTGCAATAGCATTTATTGTTATTTACACCGATGCACATACACAAGTTTTTAAATTTGTTTCATACGACAGATTAAATGGTGGTGCAAGAACAAGGTATTTATATGGATACTATATATATGATGTTGTTACTATGGAGGTTGTTTTTGCGGCAATTTTAACAATACTAGCAGCAGTGAATTTCGCTGTAAACTTTATGTATTCGCCAAAACAAATGGCGAGCGTGGCTCAAGAAGACTTAAAGTTACAAAAGATTATTAAGATAGTAAATATGGTTGGAGGATTAATATTTGTAAATGGAATTTTAGTCTTAATCATGTTATGAAAGCAAAAGAAAAATATATTAACTTTCTTAGCGCCAATAGCAGCATCAGCTATTGTGTTGGCTGTAGTCCCAAGTGTTGTTCAGGTTTCTACTTATGATAAATTAAATAAACCTGTAGAATCAATGAAATCTTTAATGAATAGAAAATCAGTGATAAATATCGATAGAAAAAATCGTAATGTTGAAATTGATTTGAAAGCATTAAGTGAAGAGATGACGGATGAAAAACTTGCATATGAGTTATCTGCTAGAGATAAAGTTGATTTTGGCGAAACATTTAGTAGTGATGAGTACTTAGAAACATGACTTTCATCATTTAAAATTATGGATCAAGATTTTGCTTGAAAAGAAACGGAAGAAGTAAAAATTTGATTAAACTGAGATAAAAATGTTGAAAAGATAGAAATTACAAATTCAATGAATAAAGCAATAAATGCAATCGTTAAAAATCTTAGAATGTGAAACACTGGATATGTTGTGAGTTTTGGAAATAACTGAAATTTAAAAGAAGTAAGTGGAGATCTAGGGATTGCGTTTAAAGCAAGGAGTGTGGCAATGCCTAAGGACGTGAAAGAAAACCCATTTAAAAAATAAGGAAATTAAGGAGAAATATGAAATTAAAAAATAAAAAAATGATTCTAGGGACTCTTGGAACAATCGCAACGGTTTCCTTACCTCTTGCAACTGTTATTTCTTGTGGTAAAGAAGAAAAAGTGGAAACACATTTCTTAAGCAAATTCACAGCTACAGTTGATAGTGAATCATTCAAAAAAGATGGTTGAGGAACACAAGCAAGCTCTAGTAAACATATTTTGGAAACAGTTACAAAAAACGGTAAAAAAATGCAAGTGTTGAGTCATGGCTTTGTAGATTATTTAGCTCATCAAGTGAATATTGTTGATTTAACAAAAGATCACAAAGTATTCTATATGGATCTAAGAGAATTGAGTTTAGATGATCTTGGTGATTATTTTGTAGAAAAAATGTCAGATATTAAAATGGAAACAAAAGAATACGCTTTAAAAGGAAATGGTGGTTCAGAAACGCGTACTTTAAGAGGTTCTTCAGGTATCTTATTAAATATTAGTGATAATAATTTTACAAGAAAGTATCAAACAAAGGATTCTGATTCAGGCGCTGATTATGATACTTTTGCTGAAAAAACATATAAACTAATAAACGATGTGGAAGCGATTAGGGGTGTTGTTTTTTCTAAGTGAGACTGATCATATTTTGATGAAACAAAAAATGAATGAGGTGCTGCTCATTGACTTAGTTGAACGGAGGATCAAGATTATCCAGGGTTTGCAGCCAATTGAAAAATTAGATATAAATAAAATAAGCGCAATGCTTATTTTTTTTATTTTAAAATATGTATCCTTGGTCATTTATTTAATTGCTGCAATGTGAGTATAAAATAACAAAATTGCCTTGATGTTTCAACTTATACACACAAGTATTTGTTATAATGAATTAAGTATAAAAATACGAGAAAAAGGAGAGAGATGAATAAAGTATTAAAAACAAATGATGTTAGTACGTCAAAGAGTGGAAAAAACAAGCTTTCTATATTTAACATCATTACATTGACAATGTCATGCATATCATTAATATTATTTTTGATTGGGTTAGTTTCTTTTATCACTTTAACTGAACAATACGTCCAAACATCTGATAAATATGGAAATACTGAATTTGTATATTCTATTAACGCGCATTACTTATCAATAACAGCAACAATTATAATGGTTACTTTACTTATACCAGCAATTACCAATATAATCATTGGAATATTATCTTCAAAGAAATCAATAAAGAATTTAGAAGAGAAAAATCAGAAATTACAAAAAGCTATAAAAATAATCAATCTTATGGGTGGGTTGATATTCGTAAATGGAATTTTAGTTCTAATTATGATGTGAAGAAATAAAAAAGGAATTATTCCTTTCTTGGCAGTTGCAGCAGCATTACCAATGGCTGCAGTAATTTCGTCAAGTGTTACATCTGTAACGGCAACACAAAAAATATCTGAATCATTAAAACTTTTTAAAGGAGCTTCAGAAAAAACAATGGTCAAAATAGATGCTAAAAATAAAGTTGTGAATGTTGACTTAAAAACATTGAGTGAATCATTAACAGATGAAATGCTTAAACAAAAATTCCTGCATGAACCCGAACAAATGATTATTGGTGGAGGTACGGGATCACAAGGAGAAATAACAATTATAGAAGCGTGAGCTTATACTCTTAAATCTGTTGTTGATTTCCAGGAAGTTTATAAAGAAGAAAAAAATAAAACTTGAAATAATGGCGCAAGTGAGGAGTTGCATTTTTCACTGAATTGAAATAATAGCGTTAAAAAAATTCAAATTACCGCTGCTATGAATATGGCCATCAATGCCATCATAGATATTATCAATCCAAGTAAATACGATATAAGCTTTGGAAATAATTCATCATTAGAAGAAATTAGTGGTGATTTAGGTAGCGCATTCAAAGCTGAAAAAATCATATTACCTAATGGTGTTAAAGAAAACCCATTTGAAAAATAATGAAAGAGAGAAAACATGAAAATAAAAAATAAAAAAATGATTCTAGGGACTTTTGGAACAATGGCAATGATTTCCTTACCTCTTGCAACTGTTATTTCTTGTGGTCAAAAAGAAACTGAATCACATTACGTTGAAGAATATTCATTAACCATTAATAAGAAAACTGTTGCAAAAGATGGTTGAGGAAATAAAAACAAAAAAATCACTGAATCAGTTACTGATGCATATGGTAAAGCTAAAAATGTATTAAGTGAAGATTTCTCGGATTATGTATTTAAAAAGGTGCAAGAAACAAATTTAAAAGAAGATCATAAAATAGCTTATATTGATTTAAGAGATTTTGGATTAGATGGGTTAGGTGAAAATTTCATTGGAAAAATGAAGAATATTCAAATAGAAAAGAAAAGATATTCAATTAAATCTAAAGATGGTGAAAAATCAGGGACAATAAGAGGTACTTCAGGTATTTTATTAAATATAGAAAATAATAATTTCACTAAGGCATTTGCGAACACAACATCGACTAGCTATGATGAAAAAGATTTCAAAAATGAAATGGAAAAAATGATGGAGCAAACCGAATCAATTAGGGGTGTTATATACGCTAAAAAAGAAAGCGGTTATATTGAACTCGATCATTATGTTGACTGAATGAAATGAACTCTAGATAAACAAAATCCTGGGCTTGCAGCCAATTGGAAAATTAGATATGTTTAAAATAAGTTAACCACTTATTTTTTTATTGACTTATTTTGAGAGTTTTAAACTTTTAATTAGCTTAAGTCAGATATATTTATTCCCTTTAATTAAAATAACTTTAAATAGCTTTAAAATTAATTCGATTGAAGGTTAGTGCATTTACTAAAGGGTAAAATTTGTCTATGTTAAATAATAAAGAAAATGATGAATGAACTGATGATTCAATAAAGAAAGAAACTGAGGTGAGCGATATACTTTCTTGCTTATTAAGGTAATTTTAAAATATATAAAATACTATATCTATCAAGTGTTAAATAAAGCATACATATTCTAAATTTACATATATCAACATGCTATAATTTACCTTATATTCAAAATAAAGGAGAGAGATGAACAAAACATTTAAAAATTCTGAAAAAGAAAAAACTACAAGGAAAGTATCTGAAATTAAAGTATTTAATATGATTGCATTGATTAATTCATGCCTTTCTTTAGCACTTATAATTTCAATAGTTATTATCTACAAAGGATTTAACACTCAATATTTAGTGCTTGAAAATAATACGTTAAGCGGTAAGTTTATATATGCAAGAAGTATATATGGAGCTTCAACACAACTGGCGGTTCTTGCATGTTTATTAATTGTGCCCTTGATTCTTAATTTCGTTATTGGTATTCTGCATTTGAAGAAATTCATGCTGACATTGAGTGGAACAGACTTAAAGTTACAAAAAATTATTAAGGTAATCAATATATTAGGAGGACTAGTAATAATAAATGGAATCCTGGCTTTAGTTATGCTGTGAAGACAAAAGAAAAATGCTTTTTCATTTTTTGCACCACTAATTGTCCCGGTTGCAGTATTGGCTATATTCCCAAGTGTTGTTCAAGCTACAACTGTTAAATCTGTGGTTGATCCAATAGCGGAACTCAATGACTTACCAAGCAAAAATATTGTAAAAGTTGATACACAATCTAGAAACATTGAAATTGATTTAAAAGCAATAGCAAATGAAGACTTTTCGCAAGAACTTGTTAGATCTAGGGAAAAGATAAAACTTGGTGTAACAGAATGAGAGGATGTTTGAAAAGAGAGTCTTATAGATGCTTGAGCTGAAAACGATAAAATTTTAAACAAAGATTATGACTGAGAAGGAAAAGGTGAAGTGCACGTTTCACTAAATTGAGATAAAAACGTTAAAGAAATTCACATTACTAATATGATGAATGAGGTTTTAAATATGATTTTCTGAAGTCTTGATCTAGAAAATGCAAATTATGAAATCAGTTTTGAAAATAACTCTAGCCTAGAAGAAGTAAGTGGTGATTTAGGTCGTGCGATAAATGCCGATAAATTAGTATTCCCAAAAGGTGTAAAGGGAAAACCATTCACAAGATAAGGAGCAAGGAGAAATATGAAAATAAAAAATAAAAAAGTAATTATAGGAACCCTTGGAACAATGGCAATGGTTTCCTTACCTCTTGCAACCGTTATTTCTTGTGGTACAAACCCTGCATGAGATGATAAATGAGAAGATAAGAATTCACGTTTTCTAGAAGAGTTTGCAGCAACGATTAATAGAAAAACATTTGAAAAAGACGGTTGAGGACAGAAAAAACATTTCCTAAAATTAATCAAAGACTACAATAAAGGAACAATCTCTGTATTGAGTGATGAATTTGTTGATTACTTAGTTAAGAAAGTCAATGAAGTTGATTTAACAAAAGATCATAAAATATTCTATATGAATTTAAGGGGTTTAGGAATGGATAAACTTGGAGATTATTTCACACAAGAAATGTCTAAAATTAAGATAGAAACTAAAGAATATGAATTAAGTGCTCGTGCTTATGAAGAAAAAGAAATTATAAAAGGAACTTCGGGTATTCTGTTGAATATTGGAGACAACCCATTTACGGCAGATCTTCATGATAAAGATGATTGAAAAAAACGTGCAGAAATAAATGAAGTTGAATATTTAGCTGATCAGTTGATGAAACAAACAAAAACTATCAGGGGTGTAATTTACTCTGAGTGGTCATGAGGATTCCGAGATAGTGATCGTGAACATTGACTTAAATGAGTAAAATCTCGTGTTAGTGTAGATTATGTTGCTAATAGGGCAATCAGATATAAATCAAAATAAGCACAATGCTTATTTTTTATTGATTTATAAATGGGGTTAAAAAGAATGTTATTGAGTATCCAATCAAGAAATAAAACAACTATTTGTTTTTATTTCGTGTAATCAAACAGTTTAAGATTATGTAGCTAATATTATCTGCTATACAAGGCTTTTTAAAACTTTTTTAGCAAAGTGGTTGAAAGAGTGCTAATTAGGTATATAATTAATTTGTACCTTTAATACGTACTTCTTTTGGAGTATATAAGTTAAAGATACATATTCAGAAAGGAGGCGCAATGACATCAGTCACTAATACACCTTCTTTCCTTAACAAAGCTTGCTAAAACAAGTCCTAATTTGAGGAATGAAGATATAAGCCAGACAGTGCATATATATACGTATATATCCACCGAGGTACAAGATCAAGAACTAGTACGCTAGGTCTTGGTTTTTTATTTATTCGTTTTAGAAGGTAGATAAAACTATGGCGTTAACAACAATTTAACATAGAGAAAATGATATAAATAAGTTATAGAAGAACTATATAAGGCAATACCAAAACTTAGGAAAGTAATAACTAATGCATCTTTAATAACGATAAATTTCTTGTTGCATATTGCTTTACCAGTCATACTTTATTTTATATTGACAGCAAACATGCAAAAACAAAGTGAGTTATTTATTGCCTTTGGTGTTTGGATGGGAATAGGTGCTTTAGATTTATGTCGTATATTTATTGCATCTAGTTATAAAGGGGTATATGAAGATTACATGATACCTTTATATAAATCTGAAAAAAAGAAATTATTATTAGAAGTAATGAGAACAGGGACTCCACTTCTATATGTTGATGATATTAATTTTCAAAACCTAGTTTAAAAGATTATATTGCTTTATCTATAGGTTATCTAATAAAATAGATATTGATGATTAGTCTTCTTTCCCTTAGTATCTGGTTTTAATTTAAATTACTATTTAGGATGTTATTTCAATACAATAAGAATTCAAACTCGAATGAACAATATATATAATGTTGTGTCTTACAATAGATATTGAATACCTGATGATATAAAAGATTTAGCCGATAGTGCTATAAGAAAAGAAGGATGATTAAACTCTTAAAAGCATAAACAAAACAAGGATATAAGAATGTTAGTATTAACCAGTATTCTTATATCCTTGTTTTTAATAATTCTAATTCTCATCCTTGTCATCATCTTTATCTCTAAAAGGATTCTTGGGATCTTCGAAGAATCATCATAAACCCGAACAAAAGAAACACAAATGAAAGAATAGGAAGACAAATGTGACTATTGGAAAGAAGGGATAATAAGGAAATGATCTGTCTTTACCTTTAAAAATAAATCTTATAAAGAATAAATCTCACACTTCGTTGCTTAACTCTCATATTAAGACTCAAGAACTACCAAAGATTATGGTGTTTTGTTTTAAGGTTATTCCGATAATAAAAGGTATGAATCCAATCAGTAATATTAATATTCATCTTAATATACAGCTTAAAGAATTGCTCTTGATTAAATAAATATTCATTATTTTAAAAACGGTTATTGATATCGGGAAAAAGAAAACTCAAAATCATTTTTGTTGCCCCTCTGCAATTAAGGGTAGTGTTAAATAGAAAAATATTGTTATAAAGGATATGTTGAAGAATATAAAAGTATTCTTTAATCAAGGTTTATAGTTTCACTTCAATTTAGTGAAATAAGCAAAGATCAACGTTGGAATAAGTAAAATCGCACCAGTTACTATTGTTAAAATAAGTCTTAGTGTAAAGTAATTACTATTCCACTCTATTATGTAATCTTGAAGGAAGTAAGAACCAATAGAAAAGATAGTTGCTATTAAATATATAAAACAAGTTAATAGCTTGGAATCTCTTACTTGTTTATTTTTATTTTGATCCGGTTGTATTAACACATCGTAGTCTTCTTCAAACTCTTGCAAATCATTTTCAGTGAAATATGTTTTTTTCATTAGTCCTCCTCCTCCTCCTTGGTTAATCATTTATTTTATACCACTATGCAAAACGATTGATTGTAATTGATAATCATTTTTAGCATATAAAAAGTGAACTCATTTATAAGGTTCACTTTGTTACCCATTCATACAAATTCTTAGTTAGATTCGCTTGCTTCATCATCTTTAGAGACTTCTTCATTTTTCTTAACTCATTCATATAGTTCTTTAACGGAAAATCGTGCGCCCTCTTCTGTAAAGTCTCAGGCAACGTGTTCCCTTACACTGTATCCTTTTATGTTTGCATTAAGTTCACGTATGAGAAATAACAAATAACCATATATAGAAGCTATTTGATTATTAGTTACATAATCAGGAGCTATGGAATCTAGTTCGTTTATAAAAGAATCTAATTCATTAAATGTGTTTAATAAAAGTTTAGAACTATAGTGTTTTAATTTTTTAATTTTTCGTTTGCCATTTACCATTTTGACTTCAACTAGCTCAGAAGTTAGAATTTTAGTTTCTCATAAATATGCTATTTTACTATAATCAATTCTTCCATTGGCTTGAATATCAAATATCTGTTTGTTTGCTATTTTTCTTAATTCTTCTAACTTATCGTTGTTTGTATGATTCCTTTCGTTAATTAGTCTTTCAATTTCTTTAAGCACAGTGCTATAATCTTGAACAACCTCAACTAAATTAGAAAATTTTTCTACTAAAATATCGCTGTAATTAGTTAATTGAATCTGGAAATGAGATTTCCTTTTTACTTTATTTTTTAATCGTCACCCTAACAAAAATACCAACAGCGAAATAATTGCTGCTGCCAAGGAACCTAAAAATGATTGTCAAAATAAATTCATAAATAAATGGTATCAATAATTGCTGTGGAAATAACATCAGCATTATTGGATTTGCTTTTCCAAATAATTATTTTATAAAATTTAGGGTTAGATTATCTATTGGAAAGAATAAAAATATAACTCGAATAAAATTAAACTTTACTACCAACCATAGTTGGTGGTAAAAAAGAACTATGGTTGTGATAATTAATACATGAAAAAAGAAAATACAAATACAGATATAAACGAAGCAGTAATGTTGGAAGAAATCAGGTCTTTACTGGGTTTAACGATAGAAGATTTTGTTTACCAAATGGAATGGCCTAACTCTAAATACTATGATTACATTAAAAACGGAAGGCGTAGACCTGGTGAAACAGAAAGAAAAAAAACTCACCCTACAATCCATAAAATTTTCACGGGAATTAATAAAGCCGTTAACACTTATCCTCTTTGAGAAGAAAACTCAATTGCAATAACCGCTATAGTAGTTAAACACTTAATGAAATGAGAACAAAAAAACTAGTTGAATATTTCATCTAGTTTTTGTTTGTCGTATTTGACATATTTTATATTTAATTGTTCTAATAGACCCTCTTGTATAGAGTCTAATGTTTCAACACCTACATAGATCTTTTTATATTCAAGATTCTCAGCAGTATGGATTACCTTTTTAAACTTATGTTCATAATGAAGTAATTGCCCGATTGCTAAATACAATGCTGGGTAAGATTTTATTTCAATTATTTTAAAAGTTTGTTCTTCTTCATTGAAAGAAGTTAAATCAGCATGAGAATTTTCTTTTCTTAATTGGATCTCATGAGTTCTTGCGTAGGCACCTATTGCGTTCATCATTAATGTGTGATTGTAACCTTTATTTGTATTGGTTGATATTGTAGATTTTTTTGATTCTTTAGGTGGTTTGAATTCTTCTTCTTTTGAAGATTCTTTTTTTGCTTTTCCCAATTCAAAAGATTTTGGTTTATGATTTCTTCTTATTTCTGGTATTTCATTTGTTTCCACAAATTTCTTTCAGGCTTTTATTGCACTTCTACGTCTTTTGATTACATCTTCAGAACTTTCCTTGTCAATTCTCTTTTCTTCTTTTTCAAGGAATTTAATGGTTGCTATTTTTTTGAATTTTTCTTTAGCTTCTTCAACGTTATAAACATAGAATTCTTCTTTTATTTTATACTCGCCAGATCTTGAAGTTTTTCTAAAATCAGCAACACCCAAAGATTGAAGTGCTTGATTATAATATTGCCCTTGCCTTGAAACATATCCTATTGTGTTTGCCGTATCTTTATTTGTGAATCATTCTTCATTAGAATAAGTTACCCAAACTTTGAATAAAATATTTAGATTATTTGCTTGGATTGTAGTGTTATTCATAATTCCTCACAATCACTTCTTCAACTTTTCCTCGACCACCACCATTTGAATTAATGCTTCTTCTAGCCTTAACTATATTTACTTCAAATTCTTCATATAGATTTCTTATAAATCTTGTATTGTTATTTGAAAGCATAAACTTAACACCCATGTCATCAAGTTTTTTACATAACTTAGCCAATTTAATTTGACCTTTACGTCCGAACCCACCTTTTTGATATGCATCAAATCCATTGACACCTTCTTCATAATCATAGGGAGGATCAAAGTATACAAAATCACCGGGTTGAATATCATGTAAGGCTTTAGCGAAATCAGTATTTCTTATTTTTACTAGTTTCTTATTACCTTCTTTTCTACTTAAGTAATTAGATACTTTTTCAATATTAGGATATTCATATGTTTTAACCTTGTCTTTCTTACCAGATGGTACATTGTAGTATCCAGATGAATTAACTCTGTACATACCGTTAAAACCCGCTTTATTAAGATATATAAACCTTGCCGCACGTAATTGTTCTGAAAAATTATTAAAAATCATTCCTCGACCAGTTTCTTCTGATAATCTATCTAAACTTCTTATGTCTTTAAAGAACTCTTCATTATGTGCAGTTTCCATTAGTATTAATAACTCTAATAGTCTAAAGTACTTCTTATGACTATTAAGCATCTTATATGCATGGATCAATTCCTTATTCATATCGTTGATAACAGCTTTACGTGGTTGAAAATCAAATAATAAAGCTCCCCCTCCAATGAAGGGTTCGTAATATGTGCCAATTTCTTCACGTTTTGGCATTAGTTTTCTTAGCTCGGGAAGTAGTTGTCTTTTACCTCCAGCTCATTTAATAAAAGGAACCATGGTTCTATTATATACCAACTATGGTTGGGTAAGAAAAGTAAGTGTTGATTGATCAATAAAAAAAACAAACGTAATCACATTTGTTTAAAAATAGTTTTTGGGATTTAGTATAGAATTTTTTTGTAAAAATTTAACTATAGAATCTGTTCTTTTACCAATCATTTCTATATTTCATATTTGTGGAATGGATTCGAAAGCATCTAACATTTGCTCTTTAAAAAGTTTTGAATCATTAAGTGAATGGGTTTTCTTTTTTGAAAAACTTAAATAGTCTTCACTGTTTAATTTGTCTAAGTAAGATTTGTTAGAAATACCTTTATTTATGGAACCACTAATAATAAAAATATTCCCTATTTTCTTGTTATGTTTTTGTAATAACTCATCATCGCATTCTTTTGTGATTCAATATTGAGTATCTTTTGGCAATAAGTGTTCAACATCTATATTTCCATCTTCTATTAACTCAGTGCTTTCTCTGAATGTATTTTGAGTTTTGAAATTATTGATTAATTTATATAATTGCAAGATGTGTTGACGTTTATCAAAGTCGGTGTTTGTGAGTGGTGAATAAAGTTCTTCTATTTTACCTTGAACATTCCTTAAAGTTCACGACATCAATCTTTTATCTAATGTTTTAAAGATGTTTTCTATATTCAAAGCATTGTTTTCTATGTGATTATTAATATCAAAGATTATCCTTGGTATTTCCCTATCGATCTCTTTTGAAGGTAAATTATTAATGGTGAAGTGTAAAAATGCTTGTTTTTCTAAGTAATTAATGACTTTTGCAAAGACATCTTCATTTACTAGTTCTCTTTTAAATAAATCAGCAAATAATAAAAATAAGGGTTTGTAAATCATTGGTGAAGTAAGAAAAGCTCTTTCTACATCGTGTTTGATTTTTATTTCTTCATAAGTCGCTGTCTTTTGAATGAAATATTCTTTATAGGTGTTGGCATAACTAGAAAGCATATCTAATAATGATTTAGCTTCTAAACCTTCCTTTATTTTTGTTGAATATTCATTGAATAATTCTTTCTTTTTGATGTAGGACTTTTTGTCAATCATCATAACTCACCTGAAAAAATTTGTAATTGTGGCTGAATTTATTTTCTCACCCTCTTTAATATCATCTATGATCGAGTCTCATAAAGCCTCTTTGTTAGAAGTGTTTGATTTAGATAATTCTTTTAAAAATAAATTCTTAATCAAATCTGATTGAGATAATGCCATACCTCTAGAATTTAATTTTTCAAACAAATCAAACGCCATAGATTCATCATCAACTAATACAACACCCAATTCGATTGTCAATAAACCATATAAGGTATAAATTTTATCTGTATTTGTCAATTCATTCACTTCTTTTATTATTTTTTGATAAGTCTTAAAATATCTGGAATTATTATTAATTTTTTGTTCAAATTCTTCAGTAGTTTTAGATTCATGAAGAGCCTCTAGAGCTTCTTTATCCAGTTTGTTGAGCGAACGTATTGAAGGAGATATTTCACCAGTTGTTCCATCAAAAGTTAACGTTCTAGAAAGTAAATTTCAAATTGTTTTGAAGGGGGCTCCTTTTAGAATGTTGGCATCAACATCATTATTAATTATTTCTTGTTGGATATGTTGGAATACTTTTAAAAATATATAAATAGTAGTTAGACGTTGTTGACCATCTATTATTTGAAAAGGTTCATCATTTTGTGTTTTTGTTATTACTATATTACCCAAATAAATACCCGATCTCTGTTGTTCAAGACTATTTTTAGAAAATAAATTAATGTTTCCTCCATTCGCAAGCATATATTGATAGTCATGTTTAAAATTACTAATGAAATCTTTAAGTTCTTCGAAGATAAAATCAATATTTTTGTCCTTCCATTCGTAACGCCTTTGGTAGGTTGGCACTTCTAATTGTCCGAGATTAACTTCCAGTCGTTTATCAGAGTTATTATTTTTACTGTTGAATTCAAAAAGCATCCTTTTATGTATGTCTAATTTTGTCATTTTTATCCCCTATTCTTATTTATTTTAGAAATTAGATCATACATTGTTGATTACACAAAGGATCCATGGTTGAAAAATAATATAAGAAGCATATAATTTGATGAATAAAGAGTAATTCAAGGAGAGTAATAATGAATAAATTGAAAAAAGAAAGGGTTGAATTAAATGGTGAGAATTTTCTTTCTGATTTATGAGGTGTAAATCACGAAGAGATGGAAAAATTTGGAATTTTTAATAGAGATATTATTTTTGATGAACCAAAATATATTAATATTTATAATTTGAAGAAAGGCGAAAATCGTTTCTTCAAGGAATCCTGAGAAAAGTTCGTTCTTAAATTAGCTAAATTATTCAAGAATGCAAAAGAAGGTAAAACACATTGAGCTATCAATTATTTTGAGAATTGCAAGGAAGCAAAAGAGTTGGGGTTGGGTATTGGTTTTTTTGCAAAGGATGGAAAAGGAATAGGTAAAAAAATAGCTAAGCAATTAGTGGGAACTGTTTTAGAATATTTAGAACTTAAGGAAGAAGAATTTAATGATGAAGAAATTTTTTGAATTTTAGGGTGTTTAACCAATAACATAGGGAATGATAGGATGACCGATATAATTTTCCACATTATTAGAGATGAGATTGTTGCATATAACATCTATGCATATAATACTTTAACTGGTAATAATATAGAAGATGAAAATGGGTTACCTGAAAATATACATGGAATAAAACAAATGAGTTTGCCGATCGAGATGCTTTCGGATATCCCTGTTTTTAAGAATTTTCAAGATTTTATTCAGAATATCGGAGTTCTTATGGAAGAAAAGATTCAAGTGGAAACAGAAATCAAAGAAAGTGTTATGAACATCATTGAAATTCAGAAACGAAAAGATGAATTAAATAAACAAAAGAATAAAAATAATGAAAATAGGGAAATTATTAAAATGAAACAAAGTGAAAAGATTGAAATTGCAAAATCAATCAATGAAAAGGTTTTAAGTGAAGCATTATTGTTGCAATCTGAAATTCAACGAGACAATATCGCGAAAAACGAACCTAGACATTTATTAAAGGTTCAAAAAATCCCTAAAAATATTAGTATGAATAATATTATTTCAACAATTGAAAATATTATAGAATCACACACTAATTACAATACTATAGATCAATTTTATAAAAATGAAAAATCATTAAAAAAAGAAGTGCTCATTGCAAAAGAAATAGCAAGAGAGTTACAAAACCACTTTCAATCCTTGGAAGCTAAAATTTATTTGGAACCAGAAATAGGCAGAAACAGGTTTGATCTTATTATTAATTACAATAATAAGGAGTATTTAATTGAGTTCAAAACAATACACAATCAAAAACTTAAAGAAGGTTGGAATAAACAAATGAATCAATATAAAAGAGTTAAAAAACCTTGTGAAGTAGGGTATGTAATTTTTTCTGTTGATTATGATAACCGGTCACAATCAATAATTAATAAAGAAGGAGAAGTAGCAACGCACATTTTGGATAACCCCATTGATGATGCTCATTTTAAAATCATCAATTTTAATAAGTCGAAACCAGCTTCCAAATAATAAAGTTAAGTGAAGACATATCAAATTTAAATATTAAAAAAATATCTAGAAACAAAACTGAGGTGCAATATTTAAAAATACTTATTTGTTCTATTTATGACTACTTTTATTATCAAAATAACATTAGTTTTTTTTGGATATATAAATTAAAGATACATATTCAGAAAGGAGGCGCAATGACATCAGTCACTAATACACCTTCTTTCCTTAACAAAGCTTGCTAAAACAAGTCCTAATTTGAGGAATGAAGATATAAGCCAGACAGTGCATATATATACGTATATATCCACCGAGGTACAAGATCAAGAACTAGTACGCTAGGTCTTGGTTTTTTATTTATTCATTTTAAAAGTGCTGAACACTTTCTTGATTCAAACTAGGTATATTCATTACCTTGTATCAAAAACGTCTTAAAACAGCTTTAAAATTAATTTTAGTTAAGGGTTAGTGTGTTTATTAAGGAGTATAATTTTTCTATGTTAAATAATAAAGAAAAAATAATGAATGAACTTAATAAATTCAACAAGGATAGAAACTGAGGTAAGTCGCATACTTCTGTAAACTTAGCGAAGTCTATAACTTTAGAAGCTTCAGAAATCTTAGAACTATATCAATGAGGTACAGAATGCACTGATAAGGAAAACTTAGCAGAAGAAATAGCTGACGTTGCTATATACCTTCTATTACTAGCTCAAAACAATGATATAGATATGGATGAAGCAATCCTAAGTAAAATCAAAAAGAACGCTATTAAGTATCCAATTAAGAAATAAGAACATTAACTAAAAGGTAAATATAAAAAAACACTATTAAATTAGTGTTTTAATTTTTGATTTTTTAATCATGGATCTAATAAGTTGATTATTTCACCTGAAATATTTTTCATTTGAGTTTGTCATTTATCACCAAATTTTTCTCAAGCAAGTAACTCCTCTTTGTAATTAGGCAATTCTTTCTCAATGTCAACACCTGCGCCATCCTTATTTAGGGCGTCCATGTATTTTCCTCATTTTTCTATAATTGTTCCTATTCCAGAAATCCCTAATTCGATATACTTCACTTCTTTTTCTCGTATTTCTTTTGGAATTTCAAGTTTTCATACAGACTTATTGTCAGTTGGGTTAAAGAATTCAAAACTACCTATCTTTACAACTGATTTCCCAATATTGAAGAAGTCATCCATTAATTGAGTCATTTCTTTTGAAGTTTTTGGTGGTGCGGTAAATTTCTTTGGTTCAACTAAAAACCCTCATTTATCTTCCTTTGTTATAACTTTATTAACTTCACTTCTAAATTTTTGCAAGAACGTATCATTAGCAGCAAAGTCTGCGGCACTTACGGGATTACCAGTCGAAGCATTCCCAACGAAATATTGGATGATTTTTTTGTATTCCTTTTCTTGATCTTCAACTGTTGCAGCTTTTGAAACTCAAGGAATTCTTTGAGTAAGATTCTCATTTAAATCACTCTCTAAACTCTTGTTCATATTTTTTATTTTTTCTTTTAAAGCATCTTTTGTACTTTCTTCACTTTTACCACATGATATAACAGTGGCAATTGGAGCTGCGATAGCAAGAGCTGTTGCTAAAGAACCCAGTGTTATTTTTTTATTCATTTCTCTCCTTTTTAAAAGCCTTATGAAAAAATTATAGCACTTAGATTAGTATTTTGACGAAGTTGTATTTACAAGTTGTTTTTTTTGACTCCGCGGTACAATTTTCTTCTCGTTCTATAAAAATGATCTCAAGCTTTTACCAGGGGAATCAACCAATAAAGTAATCCTAAGTAAACCCAAAAAGGAATACCTTCAAATGTCCAATTAAGAAATAAAAAAACGGTATGTCCGTTTTTATTTGAATGCTTTTAGTTCCTTATTTAAAGAATCGATTTCTTTCTTTTCATCATCAATAAGGAACATCTTATTAATCATAGAATTGATATCAGTTCCTTCTTCTGTGGCTTTAGCTTTTAAAGTTTTTAATTTAGAAAAATCATTAAGCTTGTTATTAACTTTATATTCTTTTGTTTTAAGTAATTTTGATAATATTTCTTTTTCTTTTAATTCATTCTTATCTTGATAAGAATTATGTATTTCCTCATAAACTTTGCTTAAATCCAAACTATCTGAATTGTCAGATGTTATTAAAGCCAAGCCAAGGTTATTACTTATTTCTTCTAGTTCTGCTATTCTTAAGTTTGATTCAGTTCAATAAGCTACATATTGTAAAGAATCCAAATAATCCTTAAATTCTTTAGTAGCATTCACTGTATCTTTTACGTCAGTATTATCTTTCTTTTTGAATGTTAAATTGAACTTGAAAGAATTAACGGAATTCAATATATTTGGTAGAACATCTTCCATCAATTGTCTAATGGCTAATCCATACGCATCTAAAACATCTAAGTTAGTTTTGTAATCTTTAATTAATTTTTCTCCATTTTCAGGACTAGTTAATATAATAAAAGCATTTTTAAGTAAATCAGTGTCTAATCTCTTGTAGATGTATGATCATTGTTCTATGTAATAGTCTGCTCCAAATTTTTCATCTTTTTCACTTAAGTTAATGTTGACAACCGCATCTTCCTTTTTAACAGAAGGACTTTTATCTATTTCTTGGTTTCAAAACAGGTCTTGAATTAATTCGTGTGTAGTCTTTAGTAATTTAGCTTGCACTTCTTCTGCGGATTTACCTTCGCTTTTACCACAAGAAACAGCCGTTACTAATGGTACGGCTACAGTTGCTAATGCGGTTAAAGTTCCAAATCCAATCTTCTTTGATATTTTCATAATTTCTCCTTTGAGTTAAAGGAATTATACTACTTGTATTAACAAGATGAATGTTAGATTCTGTTTTTTTAGCAAAATCGATAAACCTATAATAATCGAATTAAAATTTGTTAATAAAAATAAAAGAGACCTCTCTTTTATTTTAGGATATAAATTCAGTGAAAGTGTTAGCTTCAATGTCGATGTTTTCATCTTGTGAAGCAAACCTAAAATATCTTTGTACATCTTCATGTATTCTCGGTGCAAAGAATTTAATTTTGGACGAACCAACTTTTTTAGCGTGTCTAATGAGGTTTGTAGTTTCATTGTTTAACATTTGTGTTCTATTTGTTAGTAAAGTAATCTCAACACTTGTTCTATCGCCATTTTCTTCTATAACCTCAATATCTGAAAATCCAGCTCCAGCATGAGAAATGGGAAAACCCCTTTCATCTAAGGATAAATTTGGAATTACAGTTGATTTATTATCTTTTGCTAATATTAGTGCGAATAACCACTCTATAATAACGTAACGTTTAACATCCTTATTAATATTATCTATTGTAATTTCTTCATTTTTACCTATTGTAGAAATGGCGTTTTTTAATCAATCAACAGTATAATTTTCAGTTAATTTTTTAATTTTCTCTGCGTTAGTTTTTTGAGTTGTTTCTGTTGATTCAAAATCAAATATTATTGAATTTATGTAAGTTATCATCTCTGGAGTTGTGTTGATTTTTTCGAATTTTTTTAATGATTGTTCACTTTCCCTTTTAATTTCATCTAAATTAGAAAGTAGGTGCTCGGTGGCATCCAAACCTTTGAATCCACTTGTGAAAAAACCAGAAAATATCATCGTTCGTTTAATTTCATCTACATAGTCTTTAATGGTAGAAGCTTTCATCCTTGGAGCTAATGATTCCATTGAATGGTGTCAATCATTTTCGAAATTAAAAGATTCAACATCGCTTTGTTGATGCATTGAAATTAATAAAGCGATGGTTTGATCAGAAATTCTTTTTTTACCCATTCTTTTTAAGTAAGTAACCATGACCCCCATTGGTGTAAATGCATTTAGATTTCTTTTTAGGGGGTTATTTGCAGGTAAGTTTATTAAAGATCATTTAGTGGCAGCTATGGGATTTTCAACAAAAAGTTTACCTAGTTTAGTAGTTTTAACCTTATTGTCTATTTGATCTCTATAAGACAATCCTAGGGATTCAGTTTTATTGAAATAATTCGATAACCTACCACTTCATTCAGGCTTTTGCACGGCTTGTTTCATGAAAGTTTTTGCTTCATCATCACTCAAGAGTTTTCCAAATTCAATTTTTTCCAATATTTCATCGTCAACTTTATTCGATTTTACAAAACCACCCTTTATTATTTCAGTGACATAAGCCTCTTTAGATTTCTTATCATTTCTATCCCCGATAAAATTCATGCCTTTTGCTTCTAATGCTAACAATGTTTTCATTAAGTCGGGAATTCTTTCTATAGCTCTAACTGTTGTAGACATTGAAAACATCTTAAATCCAACTGGTGACCCCATATTTACTCCTTTATATTAGTTACTAACACTTCTTCAGCATCATATCTATTTTTTTTGTTATAACTCGTTTTAGAATATTTCTTTTTTATCTTATAAACAGAAAAAGAATTTCTCTTTATTCAATTGTCTAAGGGTACGTTCAACATACCATTAGAAAATAATGTATTTGAAAGCGCAAAATCAATACCTCTTTCATTCAAGGAATCAATTACTTTCAATAAATTTAATTCATCTTCCATGCCCCAAAATGCATTATATTGCGCTGTCCCATTCAAGTAAGGAGGGTCGATATAGACAAAATCATTAGTAGTTATTTTGCTTAAAATATCTAGATAATTAAAAGAAGTTATTTTAGTTTCTTTTTTTTGCAACTTTAATTGATATTCTTTAAGATATTTTAGTTGTCTATTTGATCAATCACCTTTACCCACAGGAACGTTAAATTCACCTTTTGAGTTAAATCTCAACATCCTATTGAATGAATAATTTATTAAGAGAAATAATTTCTCTATATCGTTTTTTTTATTATAGGCATCTTTTAATTGTAGATATCCTTTTTTATTAAGTTGCGAATATCCTTTTGTTCCATTATTTTTTCTCAAAGGAGCTAGTTTATTCATATCTGAAGTTAACTTATATTTCTCTGTTAATTTAATTAAATTACTTTCATTTTTAGGTGTGAAATTTTTGATGTATTTTATTAACTCCATAAGAGACTTGTTGTTGTCATTGATTCAAATATTTTTTGCGGAAGAGTTTATTGAAATTATCCCTGTTCCTCCAAAAATTTCAATAATAGATTTATCAGTGTTTATGATTTCTAAAATTTGATCTGCTATCGAAAACTTATTTCCATTATAGTGTAGTGGCGATCTTACTAAATTGTTCTTTTGATTTTTCATAAAATTCAGAATTCCTTTCAATTAAAGTGAAATTTCTCCCAATCTCCTCGGCTGCAACCCCTGTTGATCCTGAACCTGAAAATGGATCCAAAATAGTGTCGCCTTTATTGGTGTGGATTTCTATAATTTCTTTTAGTAAACTGGTAGGTTTTTGAGTTGGGTGAATCCTTTTCTTGCCACCTGCTGGAATAGAATGTGAAAAAGTTGGTCTTGCATAAGGTTTATCGCCTTTATTAAAGGTTCATTTTCCACCTTTCTTAGTTGCTCAAATCGCATATTCATAATCGGTGACATACCTTCTGTTTGTATTTCTTGGCATAGGATTTTTCTTTTCTCACTTTAATAAATCCTTAACAATAAAGCCCTCTTTTTCTAATTTAGTTGCAATCAACCCCATG
The DNA here is from genome assembly GCF_965212735.1 of Mycoplasma todarodis. Taxonomy (GTDB): domain Bacteria; phylum Bacillota_I; class Bacilli_A; order Mycoplasmatales; family Metamycoplasmataceae; genus Mycoplasma_K; species Mycoplasma_K todarodis_A. The sequence goes on from NZ_CBDBYJ010000001.1 coordinate 165,345, forward strand.
TTTTTTCAATCGTTAAAAATAATTATCGAGCCATTTTTATTTAACACCTTTGCTATACCATCTAATCATGTTAATTGATTAAATTCATAATCCCACTCCCCGAAATCCATACCTTTTCTTCCCATATTAGAAAAACCTAATTGATGCTTTCTGGAAACATTGTATGGAGGATCAGTTAAAATTAAATCAAATGTTTTGCCAGTTTCAATTAGTTGTGGGATTATTTTGTTGTTGTTACCTTTTAATAAAAAATTCATATTAGTATTATACATCTAAGATGTGTTTTTTAAACGAATAAAACTAAAGGAAAATACCTTTAGTTTTATTCGTTTAATTGTTTTATTCAGCATTATTGTAAGATTCAAGCAAGAGTGGTTTTATTCTTTCGAAATCAACATTATTTTTTATTTTAAAGTGATTAAGCAGAGTTCCTCAGTGACCTTTATCACCTTTCCATTCANGATTTGCATTTTCAATTTGTTTTTTATTTAAGTTTAAATGTATAGTTAGTTGATTTTTACCAAAAACAATTTCCATATATTTTTTCGCTCTTTTAAATGATCAATAATCTTTATTTTTAACNNNNATC
>NZ_CBDBYJ010000001.1:166028-303911 GCF_965212735.1 Mycoplasma todarodis
ANGATTTGCATTTTCAATTTGTTTTTTATTTAAGTTTAAATGTATAGTTAGTTGATTTTTACCAAAAACAATTTCCATATATTTTTTCGCTCTTTTAAATGATCAATAATCTTTATTTTTAACTAAGATCATTTCTAAATTCTCCTCACTGATATATTCTAATATTTTATTATATAGTTCTACTATGTTATCATTAGAAACATTGTTTAATCTATGTAAGTTGGTGACATCCTCGTTACCTTTTTTATTCCTTACATGTTCAGCTGTTTCCCAATCAGCTTCTAAACCAGTTTCAATATCGATTATTACGTTGATATTTTTACTTTCTGTACTAATTTGTTTTGAAGTTTTTGTTGTGATTTTATTATTTCTTTTTGATTTAATAAATTCAAGATTTATTATTTTGAAATTATCATAAAAACTATATTTAAACATCTCTAAATCAGCAACTCATTCAGTGGATGCTATGGTTCAAGGGTCGAAGTTTTGAGCTACCAATATAATTCTTATATTTCATGAGATATTATTTGCGCGATCTTCTCCCAGTTTATCTTTAACTTCTAAATAAAACTGTCTTCTATTTTTCGAAAGTCATTCTTTATAGAATAATGATTGAATGAGGGCGTGTTTAACTTCATCTCGCTTGTATTCAATTATTACTGGGCGATTATCGTCATCTAAAGCTAAAGAATCCATTCTACCTGTTCCTATATTATATTCGGTTGCTATTAAATCAGCTGATATCAAGTCTTTTAAATGCTTTTCGAAATAACTATGTATCTTTTCTTCTTTGAAACCCTCATCTTTTGGTATTTCTTTTATCTTGACTTCTTCTGTCATATATAATCTTGATTTTTCCATTATTCTCCTTCGTACATTGATAGGGGTATATTTCAACTTATTTATGTAATAAGTATACCCTAAAGGAAGAAATAAAAAAGTATTCACATCCACTTGAGATTTTGATTTTTTAAACTTTTTAAGAGGATAAAACTTAGAACTGAAAAAGTATTTAAATCAACAACGATATCAATGCCTGAAACCCAAATGAATAAAATACCAAGCAAGCTAACTAAACAAGGTGCAGAAAAAAAGGAACTAAATTAGCAAAGGGACACATTAAAGATAAAAAGACAAATACAAGAATTGGTTCTATATTTCGAAAATAAAAACAACCAAAAAGGTTGTTTTTATTTGAGGTTTGATTGAGATGGAGTCTCAATCAAACTTAAATACTATTCTTTGGGTTTGTTTTGTATTTCTTCTTGTATTTTCTTTTTTATTTCCTTTGTTCTATTAGAGAATAAGAGTGCACCACCCCAAAGTAAATCAAATGAAAATAATGCCACTCATATAAAACTAATTGGAGTGATATAACGTCAAGTTTTAAATCTTATCTTTTTCAAATGTAGTTTAAAGGTATCCTCATCAGCATCTAGTGAAGGTCAATTCATATGTTTGAGGATGATCTCCACATTTTCTTTACTATCACCAAAACATTCAAAGATTCTTTTGTAGGTAAAGAAATGTTTATAAACTAATCAAAGTATTTGTAAAGTCTGGAAAATTGTTGTTAAAAGCAATATTCAAAAAACCATTTGCCATTTATAAATTGAAGTTAGCTTGTTATAGAAAATATGAAAGGAAATGGGTAACGTTATTGCTAGAGAAAAAAGCAATAAAGAAATAATGGGTATAAAAATGGTGTGTAGTCCTATTCTATTATTTAACTTAATTGCGTGCTCTTGGATTTTTGCTTGATTGTTAGTTTTCATATATTTTTATTTTACTCCTTGTGTAGAGGGTTGAAATGGTATCTTTAACTAACAAAACTAAATGAACAGCTGAGAGATTATTTTTATCTTTAAAAAAATTTCAATTTGAAAAATAAGTTTATACAACTACTGAAAATCAAAGTCTAAAATTCAAGAAGTGAAATTCCCAATGTCTAACTAAACAAGATATAGAAATTAGATCCAAGTCATTGGTTATAACTGTTAAAGATAAAAAAGATATGAGATTTATTCTATAGAAATATTACATTATTAATATGTATAATTTAGTCCAATACGGAGGAAAAAATGAATAAAAAGATAATTAAAAGAATTGGTTTAGGGAGTATGACAATGGCGGTTGTAGCGACTCCATTAACGGTAATTGCTTGTGGGTTGGATGACGGGCTTAAACCCAAGAAATCTTTAACACAACATGAGGGGCAAGAGCATTTCGGAAAGATACTTGAAGATACTAATATTTCAGCGGCAATCAATTATCGCGTAATTCTTTCCAAAGAAATAGATCCTAGTAATCCAGGATTTACATTTTTTGTAACTATTAGTGAAATTAGTGCAAATCTTCTTTCGGATGGCAATATTGCTGAACAAAGCAATGAGTTTAATAGAATAAGCAGAAATCTTTGAGAAAATGCAAAAAACAAATTTTCAAACCCATTCCAAATGACTATAAATTGAAGAAATGATTTCTTTATTACAAGAGAATTTTATGGTTATGCCCACGGGTGTGAAAAATTATGAACGAATTCACCTTACCATCAAGATGGAAGTCTTTATCAAAGATAATTAGAATTTGCAAAAATAAAACACTGAATTTATCAATGTTTTATTTTTTATCTTGTTTCTTTAACTCAATAATATTAGACGTTATTTGTTCTGCATATGGATCTTCATAGCAAGTTAATTTTTTAAAGTTAAATGCATTTCATCTAAATGTTTTCTTATCTCATTTTCTATATAGTTTTATATCTCCAGTTTCTGAATTTATTTCAATGATATACCTTTGTGAAACTGTATTTGGCAAGCCATCAAGCAATCCAACATTCTTAAGGGGTGATGTTTTTACTTCTTTCGGATGTGTAACGGTTTTTGTTTTATTTTTTATGCGTTCTTGATTTGTTTGTTTTATTTTCAATTGATCTATTACCCTGCAGGCAAAGATATTCGTTTGATATCCACTTGGTTGTTGTATTTTATAACTCGCTAAGCCTTCATCATTCTTGATATTTACAATTTTTCACTTTTTGTGTTCTCATAAGATGGTTTTGCCAATGTGTTGTGTGTATCTTTTCGACTTTTCAATATCGGCATTCTCACTTTCTTCTTTTAATTCTTGGAAGTAATGCCCCCTTTTATCAAATCAAACGGAATGTTTTTGATTTTCTTTATATCTCGCATTACTTGCATAAGTATGTCTACCATCGTATTTTCTCGGAATGTATTTCCACTCGTTTGAGATGTAGTTATCAGCTCTTTCGCTCGCAAGGTTTCACAACTTCCTTTCTTTTAACTCTTTGGCTGAAGGTGCGTTTTTCATGTTGCAAGAAACACCAATAATGATAACGATTAGGAGTATAAAAAAGATAACAATAACAGGCACTATTCAATCCACATTAGATGTTGTATTGCCTGTTGGGGTGCTTCTATCTACATATGTTTTGTTACCATTTGCATTACGGTAATATTTTCCTCCTCTAGGACCCTCTTGAATTGTTCTACCGCACGAAATTAAAAATAAGGGTAATGTAACTGTAAAGAACGTTATCGCTGCAGTGAGTATTTTTTTCATGGTGACAATATTATAACTTATCAAACTACCTAATAACTACTCTTATTGGCGTTAATTTTGGTGTTGATTGAATTGTGTTTTGTTCATCGATATTTCCCTTTCTCTATTTTGTATTGAGAACATTATAATTTTGAAGAATTTCTAAAAAATCTTTTTAAACTTGTTATACCCTCATGTGAGCTTTGTGGTGATAATTTAAGGGTGTGTTCTTTTTGTTTTTCTGTACTGGATTAATGTTGTTTCAAAAGTTCTAATTTTCCCTAAAAAGTCGAAAAATAAATCGTTCATCCGTTTCATTGAGGAATACTGCATAACAAGTCTTGTATAGAGTAAAAACACAAGTTGTTATTCAATAAACTTCAGGTTCTCTTTTTATCATTTGAAAAGCAGTAAATATTTTCTGAGAAACATTCGTTAAAAACTGCATGCGTTCATTGCTTGCTATGTCCAAAATGTTATTATCCCAAATCGTTAAAGTTGATTTTAAAATATAGTTATTTAAACATTTTATTCAAGGTATTTGAGGTTATAATTTATAAATGAAAGGGGTTAAAATGGAATGAAAAAAGATAGATTTACACCACCACACATCAAATGATTTAGATGCTGCTAGACACGTAGGATTAAAAGATTACCAAAAAATATTGGATACTTTCAATGAGGAAGAGGGTTCTCTTTTAGCAATAACTAACCATGATTATATAGATACTTTAGAAAAAGAAAAATACGATGAATACATAAAAGTTAAAAAATATGGGATATCTGTTCTACATGGTGTTGAAATTTCTTTTGAATTAATCCCCAAAACAGATAAAAAACCTAAAAAAACAGGTCATATTATATTTATCTTCGATGGAACAAAAGAACAATGCGAAAGAATTAATGAAGAAGTTTTTAAAAACAAATTAGTCTATCAAAAAAATTCAGCAATAAAAGAAGGTTTGAATACCGTCCTAAATGAGATTAAAAAACATGATGTGCCATTTTACGCCATGCCACATTTTCACAAAGGCTCAGAGAACTTGGAATATGAAACAATTCCAGAGGAATTTTATAAAAGCATAATATCTTTTGACTTATTGGAAGGTAAATACAATTCATCAAAAAATAAAAAATCCGTTGATCAAGCCATTAAATTTATAAATGATGAAACAGGAATTAAGCCAGGTGTGATCCTAGGAACGGATGCTCATGATTACGGAGAGTTTGAAAACGCTATAAAAACAAGAGTTCCTTGAGTGTATATCGAAAATACTTTTTATGGAATTGAACAATTGATAAGATTCAATGAAACTAGAGTAAAGTTCGGAGAGAAACCTTCTTCTATTCAAAATTACATCAAAAGTTTTACGCTTGATGAAAAAAAACTTAGATTCGACAGGGGTTTAAATACAATAATCGGAAGACGTGGTACTGGTAAGTCTTTCTTGCTTGACTCTTTAAAAGAAGCAATAAAAAATGAAAGTAATTCCTTGGAATTTTATGGAGCAAAAATAATACTAAATGATATTTTATATATGAAACAGAATCAACTGACTGAAAATATTACTGATGTACTTAAAATAGCTTATGAAGAAAAGTCAAATGAATTAAATCTAATTAATGAGAGTGGTTTATCGGAAATTGATTTAGATAACGATGCACCAAAGAAATCATTGGGTGAACTTTTAACGATTATGTCTGAGGGGTTGTCTTCTGCAAAGAAAGTGGTTGAGGAAGGCATTGAGACTAAAAAATTCGAGAATTTAATCCAAATAAAAAATTCTATTTACGATTCTATTTCACAAGAAAATACACATATAGTTATAGAAAAAGATTTATCCGTTTTAAAAGCTATAAAGGAAGAGGAGAAGTCGGTGTGGCTTGCTAAAAAACTAAGTGTTCTAGAAGAAGAATTGAACCTATATTCAGATTCTCCCTTTGTAAAACAAAGTAGAAACAACGATAAAATTATCAAATCAATAAAAGCGCTTGATTTAACTGACTTTAATACTGCAAAAGATTCAATTTCTTCAAAATTCGAATCTTTTGCAGGTGAAGTTCTTACTAAGTGAACCACACTTGAAAAAGACTTAAATAAAATAACTCAAGCATTTTTAAAAATAGCTGATATTTATCTTAAATATTCGGCGGAGCAAATAGTAAATAGTATTACAACAAAAAAACCCGTTTTAACAAAACAAACAATAAAAATAAACACTGAAGATGTAGGTGTTATGGATTTTACAAATGAAGTTATTTCAATTTTTTACAAAAAAAATAATTTTATAAAAGATGCAACTTACACAAGTTTCCTCAATCTAACAAAAAGACGGAACAAAAAGAATATAGATGATTTATTTGTTGTTAATTTTAAACATTTTATAGATGATGTTAATATTGATGAATTATCCATAGGGCAAAAACACCAAAAATTATTAGAAAATATATTGCTAAATGACAAAAAAATAATATTTTTAGATCAACCTGATGACGATTTGGATGCCATAACAATTCAAGAACAAATTGTGGATAAGTTAACAAAGTGAAACGTCTCAAAACAAGTTATAATAGTTTCTCACGATCCAAAAATTGTCATTAATTCTGATTCGAAAGAGATAATATTGGCGAATTATAAGGGCGATTCTCAATTCGGAGAAGAGAATTATAAAAATGTTGATTTTAAAGATATTAAAGAAAACGTTTATAAAATATTGGATGCAAAAAAACAATACCCTTATATAAGGTTTAAGGAATATGGAGGATATGATGGAAATTAACAAAACTAAATACGATGCAATTATCTCAAAGGAAGAGACTACAATAATTGGTTTACTGAATTATATTATTGATAAAAAATTAGAAACTTCTATTCTGGATTCGTTCACTTTTGCGGACGATTTAAGTGATCAAGAAACTCAAGCGTTAAAATTGTTTATAGAAAAAATAGCGTTAGAGTTTACAAAATATGATCTTTCTAAAATAGAACTTTCTCAAAAGGTGGATAAAAGCGCAGGATTAGAAGAATATATTTCAACGAACGCGACAGACTAAAGTAACGCAATTCACAAAAATAAAACCCTAAATAAAATTGGGTTTTTTATTAAAGGTTTTTTAAAATCCACGAGGTTTCATTTGCTAATTTATTCATTATATTTTCATAATAATGCGATAATCTTAATATTCAGAGGGAATTAAGTCATATCCTAGTTTTTCTTTTAACTTCAATGGATTATTACCGCCATAAACTCACTAGGAAACATTTTAAAAACAAAAAAACACCAACTGTTGGTGTTTTAAATTCCAAGTATTTTACGTATTGTAGTTAGGAATGTTTTTAATTCATCCATAGTTCTAAAGGTTACTGCATTACCTTGTGGATAAGGGAAAGTATCGGAAGAAAATAAGGTTGTGTTATTCAGTGTTGAAAAAAAGCGTCAAGAATTATTGAAATCCACGGTGTACCCACCATCAATACAACTTATATTGATATTAGTCATTGTTTCCAAATCTGTTTCCATATTTTTAGAACCTTTGAGCTTGTAAATAATTTTATTCCTTTTAAAAATAATATCCCCGAGGCAAACTTCTAAATATAATTGCTTATACTTAACATTATTTCATTGGTATCTACGAGTTTTCACAGCAAACATACTTATTTTTTTAAAATACTCAGAAGTGCCACACTCCTCAAAAGCATCAACCCCAAAAGAATATATTCTTTTATAGGTTTAACCCCTATAGATTGCTTCTTGTAGTTATTTAATTCAAAGGTTTGCTTTAAATCATTTCAATAATCTTTCTCCCATCTTTTTATATCGATATTTACAAATGAGAAGAGTTATACTTTAGTTACATGAATACGAAGATTAACATTATATAACTAATCAAAAAAACGGAGGATTTTAATGAAAAAAATATTAATTATAGGAAATGGCATCCACCAAAATGGGATAACTAAAAACCAATATACAACTAGAAAAATCTTAACAAGACTTCAAAATAGTGAAGAAACCTTTTATTTACTGGATAATAATGAAATAAAAACTTTTCTTTTTGAATTGGTTTTATATCGCGAAAAATGAATGAATGCAATTTGATATAAGGCTAATAAAAATGATTTTACTCAGAGAATAATGTGGAGTGGAGTTTTCAATGAAATATATCAAATACACCGAATGAAACTTAAAGAAATCCTTAATGATATTGAATTACTTTATAAACTTTTTGGTTTTTGGGATTTTTATAAAAACAAAATACCGCTAGGGCCTATGTTTGATGAGGAGGCTTATGCTAAAAATAATGGTTTGATAAATCGCAGAAAGAGGATTATCCAAATGAGTTTTGCCAATGCGATTGCTAACGAACTTAAAATAAATAAAAATCTAAAAAATCTAAACCTTAATTTTTTATCCAATTTTGATATTGTTGCAACAACAAATTATGATGCAAGCCTTGAACAAAATAGTAATGCAGAAATATATCATATGCATGGATCGTTCAATGAGTTATCATTTGATTTAGATCCTCGTTTTGATATTAATCAAATTACAATACCTAATGCACCAACATATGATAATATATATACTCCATTTTTAAAGGAAGAACTGCTAAAAATTGAAAATGAAAAACCTTATTTATTGGGTAATTATATTCTTGCGCAAACAACGTTTCCAAAGGAGTCTCTTGCTTGTTTAAATAATGCATTTACAAAAACCCGTCCATCAGAGATGTTTGAACAGTATAAAGACGCTGATATAACATTTTTTGGTATAAGTCTTAAGAATGAAAGTTTTTTACGGATGGGAGTAGCTAAAAGAATTACTTATATTTATGCCACTAAAGAAGATGAAGAATATTTTATTCGATGAATTAAACGTTTAAAAAATCCTTATATCGATTCTGTTACAAAACCCTTGGAAAAGTTCCTTGAAGAAACAAACATGTTCAAAATTTAATTTGAGGATATTGAAAATGTAGGTAGGAGAGGTTGAGATGCCCTTCTTTTTCTAGAAGTATTCCTTGTGCCTTAAATGCTTGTTAAAGAAGTCTTGTTAGAATACACTTGGATTCTAGCTCTAACAAGATATAGGAATGGGTTCTTAATCATTAAATAGAACTATTAAAGATAAAAAGATAAGCGCAAGAATTAGTTTCTATGTTTCAAAAATAAAAACAACCAAGAAGGTTGTTTTTATTTGAGGTTTGATTTAGAACAAGCCTCAATAAAACCTGAATATTATTCCTTGTATTTGTTTTGTATTTCTTCTTGTATTTTCTTTTTCATTTCTTTTGTTCTATTAGAGAATAAGGGTATGCCACTTCAAAGTAAATCAAATGAAAATAATGCCACTCATATAAAACTAATTGGAGTGATGTAACTTCAAGTTTTAAATCTTATCTTTTTCAAATGTAGTTTAAGAGCGTCCTCATTACTGATACAACTATCTTTTTGTTGGAATGAAAAAAGATGACAAAACTCGAGAACTTTTTTTGGAATTGAAGAAATAATTCTTTCTAAATATTTTTTACACCAAATTATAATTTATATTTTAAAGAAATGACTAATACCAACAAAAATGTTACAAAAAATATAGGTAATGTACACAACCAATTTTAAAATGTATAATTAAATTATTACATCAAAAAGGGGCGTCATGAAAACATCAAATAAATTTTTAACTCTAGGGACAATCTCAACTATTGTAGTAGCGGCACCGTTAATTGCAATTGCTGCAAGGCAAGAAAATCATAAGTGAGTAGAAGTTGACATACAAAACGAGACTTTTAAAATAGATTTAGCAAAAGTAACTGGATATGGTGTTTATTCAGTAACTAAAACTGTTGGACAACCAAATCGAAACACAAATACAGGGGTAGAGGAAACAGTTACAACCTACTATATTAGAGTGCAATACAACGAAGTATCAAGAACTTATGAAATCAGCGAAAGCACTTATAGAGATTTAAAAAAATAAGACACTAAGACTTAAGGGGATTAATGAATAACATCGGCAACACTGGTGTTATTTTTTAAATGTTGATTACCATGTATAAATATGAGGTGGTCAATGCGGGAATTATTGGATATTAGAAAGCGTAGCTTTGATTCAATCATAAGAGAATGTTAAAGGGGATGTCTGCTGCATATTGGATAATTGTTGCATAACCAACTAACTATGTAATTAAGGTGCGAATAAAACTATAGAACAAATAAACATGAATAGAGAAATAGTTAAAGCTTATTCCGAACAAAAATATCCATGAAAGATTGGAAAGTATTTTAGAAACAATCTGTTGATCGCAAACTTCTCATGGGCCGAACCTTATAGAGTATTCGTTATTGAAAAGGATAATAAAATAAGGAAGAGTTAAAACCACTTATGTGAAATCAAGGGGTGGTTACTGGAGCTGATAAATTATTATTTATTTCGCTTAAAAGAGGAGCATTCACAAATGAAGAATGAGTTTTTAAAAGGTGTTATTGTCGTTTTGCTGGCGTTACTGGCAAAACTCATGAAGAAGCCTCTAAACTGGTCGAAACTATGAGTGAGACAGTTCTTAATAAACGCTTAAACAAAGATTAAGCAAATAGTGATAATTGAATAAGTGGATGTAATTTGTAATCATTAGCACACACAAAGCACACAAAATACAAAGTGTGTGTAAAATGTGTGTAAATCATCTATAATATTTATATGAAAGCACAAGAATATAAAAAAATAAATAAATCTTCCACTTCTGGTCCAGATTCTTTTTTGAGAAATTTAAGACAATACTATGGAGAAAAAGAAGTGAGAGTTCAATTAACTAATGAAGTTGGAAGTAATTTCGTTTATTTTAATAATGGGCTTAAAGATCCAAAACAAGAGTTTAAAGCATTGATTAAACAAGCTTTGGAACGAAGAGAGGTTGAAGTTCAAGATTATTTAGAAACTGCTTATATAACTTCAGAAATTAACTCTTCATTAAAAGCTGAGGGTGTCCACTCATCAAGGAAGATTGTTGATCAAGTTTTAAAAGCTAAAAAAAGTGGCGAAACCTTTAAGAAAGACACGATTCAAAGATTGGTTGCAAATTATTATGAATCAATTAGATTCATTATTTCTGGTAAAGAGGTAACAAAAAGAAATATATTTATTCTTTATGGTTTATTAACATCAGATTTAAGTGAAGTTATCGAAGAAGGAAATTTTTATAGAGAAGGTGTAGTTTCAATTGGTGAGGATCAAGGGATGGAGTCGACGCAAATTGAATCTAAAATGAATGAATTAATTGAATTTATAAACTTTGACGAAATGAACGATGATATACAAACAAAAGCAATAATTTCACATTATGTCTTTGAGAATATTCACCCTTACTATGATTATAATGGAAGAATGGGGAGGTTATTACACTTATGAATCCTTAGAAATCATTCAACAGAAGAGTTTTGAAAGTTGGTATTCTTATCAGAAAGTATTTATGCATTTAAAGGTAAGTTAGATACAACTTTTAGAAGAATAACAAAAGCTAAAAAGAATAAGGCTAATATTGATTTAACTTATTTTGTAAGTAATATGTATGAAATATTCAACGAACATACCAAAGCATATATAAAGATGAAAGATCTTGTTGTTGAAATGGATAAAAAACCATCGAGACACTTAAGGTTATTCATTATTGATTTATTATGTTCATCCGGGGAGTTTAATAAGTGATATGATATTTCGGAATTCAAGAGAAGATATGAAGATTATTCAAAAACAGTTTATGATAGAGTCTTAAAAGAAATAAAAGATTCAGGATTATTTGAAATAAGAGGTAGCAGACCAATTCAATTCAGATTGATACAGACAAAATAAATGGCTTGAACGTCATTTTTTTCTTTGAAGAAAATATCCTTAAAATAATCAAATAGAAAACATACCCGCTTTCGCGGATATGTTATTTTAAATAATTCAATATATATTGACTAACTTCAGAAAGTTGTTTTATATCTTGTTTGTTTCCATTAGTTCAAAAAGGGACATATTCTCTGGTATGCATATTACTTTCTAATGCTGGATTATTACCATGGTCGGAGGAAATGACTAAAATAGTATCTTTTTGTTTGGAAAGTTTTTCCAAGAAGTTATCGATTGAATTCAAGGTCTCTATATATTTTCCAATATCGCTGGAGTGCCCAGCTAAATCGGTTTGCTGAATATTTATGCAATGTAAAGTTTTATTGGATAAGTTGTTGTTAACTTGATCAAATATTTTCTTCACATGGATATCTTTGAATATTTCAAGGTTGTCATGTTGGAAGTTTATAATGTTTGAAAATTTACCATATTGAAATACCTTTCAACCCTTATCAGCATATTGATGTTGAAACGTTTGTGTGAAGTCATTCTTGACTGGAAGATGCATAACTTTAAATGTTTCGTTGTATACGCCTGATTTGGGTGTATTAATACCAAAGAAGTCTCCGTCGGATATTGCTTGGTTTTTATAATTATTAATGGTTACACCTTTTGCTGTAAAGGTGATTAGTCTAGGATTTTTTATTATATTGCGGATTTGTTTAGAAATTTTTAATTGATGCTCGAAAGGAAAAACATCTTCCGCACCAGCTATATTAATGGCTAATCCATGCTCGGCTTCGAAATTATCGTAAATTATAAATTTATCTTCTGCTACAATCATTCCTTTAAAGAGTTCGTATTCCAGGTTTTCTGAATCAAGTATCTCCAGAATTTCTTTTTTATAAAATGAAATTGGTTTCAATGACAAGTGGTTTGTTTTAAGTCCTGACATTGTTAAGTGTCCCAAGTATGAATCAGCACCCTTGTAATCTAGTTCTAGCGCTATTCATTCCTTGCTTATTTTTTTTATGAAGGGGAAATCATTGTTAGTAGAAGAAGAATTAACTTCTTTCCAGGTATTTGATTTAACTTTTGCATCATTCATTTGTCCGATGCCAAAGCCATCTATAGAGACTAGAACTACATTCATTCTATAAGATCTCCCTGAGAAGAGTAAGTGCCGATTATTTCTGGTTTACCAGCACTCAATCCTTTTACAACAACAACCTTTGCTCTTGTAACAAAGATTTGAGTTCTAAAAGACCCTATTACTAAATCTCCGATATTGATTTTTTTATCATTATGATTGAAATTTAAATAATAATCAATAGAATTAGGGTCGAATTCGTTAACTTTAAAATCTAATTCTTTATTTTTATTCATCACTACAATATTATTGAAATGACCCCTTCTATAATGACCACCACCATAGAAGTATGCTTTATCTTTTACAAAGTGAGAGACTTCCGAAACATACATAATTGCAAGCATTTCCGCCATATTCTTTTTGGAATTTATTGGCATTGTTCCTGTAAGTGCATGTCCAGGCTCTGCGTGAGTTCCGCCAAACCTAGAAATGTCTTTGAGTGTATTTACAGAATTCGCACTTGGCATATTGATATGTTTGACGTCTAATCCGTTGCTTCGACCGATTTCTACTGCTTTGTTGATAGTGTGTAAATTATTTGTTTTTGTTGTATTTGTACCATCGTATAAGAAGGCGGGGAAAGAGGTGAATCCCACGATTGTTAAATTAGAAAGTTTTTTAATTTGTTTAATTTGTTCTTTCAAATCCTTAATGTGTATACCACCATCTTGGCCTTTATATATGATGTCATTGTCATCATATACTTTTAAAATAATTTCTTGATGAAGATCTAACTCTTGAGCGGCCTTGTTCACCATAATGGCTTTTTCATAACCGAAAATAGTCATAACTTCTGGTTTGGCTGAAAGGATTTTTTTCAATGCATGGGTAGGTGTTTGAACTAAGTGTCCAACATTACCCATTTTTATACCATGCTTCATCAATATTAAAGCTTCTTCAAAATCTACACAAACAGCTTTTTCGATTCCTTGATCAGCGATTGCTTTTGCAACAATTGGGTTTCTACCAAATTGTTTAGTCATTTGGAATACTTGTATATTAAATTTATCTGCTTCTTCCTTCAATAATTTTGCATTATTGGTAATGGCATCTAAATCCAATATATAACTATTTGGCAAGATGCGCCCGTCGTCAAAAGCTTCTTTTGCAAATTCTATAAGCTTTGGATTTCTTTCTCTTAATTTATTTAAAAACATATTTCTCCTTAATTCTAAATATCTAGTACTTTTAAAATGTTATTAAAAGTTATTTTTTTTCATTGGATATCACTCAACTTATCTTTAACCAGTGGGTAGAACTCATTGATTAAATGTGCATAACCATGCCCACCTAATTTCTTTAGATAATCTTGTTTTGAAATATCTAATGAAAGTACTATTTGATCTTCGAAACCTAACTCTATTAGTTTGATAAGTTTTTCCGCTCTTATGCTATCTGATAAATATGATTGTTTTCCAATTGTGTCGATCCCTAAAAAATACCCATCTTTAAGAATTTTCTTAATTGTTTCTAACTCAACAAATTCACCGTGTCCGATAATTGTTTTGGAAGGTATGGCATTTAACTCGTTTAATAAATTTAAATGTTGTTCAGCCATATCTCCAACATTAATGTGTGTATAAATTGGGGTGTTTAATTTTTTTTGCACTCTAGTGGCTGCAGTGAATACCTTGCGTTCAAAACTATGTATTTTATCTGAACTTGTAGCTATTTCACCGATGATTCCTGCCTTGAGTTTATTTTTTCCAACACCCTCTAAAATGTGTTGTGTAAACTCTTTTTCTAGTTCACTGGTACTTTTATTATTATTCTTTTCATATTCATTCAAGTAGTAACCAGTTGCCCCTACTATTGGAATATTTAATTTATTGGAAAGGTTGAATAAGTTATCTTTGTTTGAATCCATGCTTTGATTGGAAACATCGACAATCAGACCTAATTCACCTTTCTTTACGTGGGATAATTCACTTAATACTAATTCTTCATCTTTTACAAATGAAGTCTCATCTTTTCTAATTGGCCTTAAATCAAAATCTAAATGTTCATGGGCAAATATATATTCACCCTTAATATCTTTCAATGGGATTTTTTTATTTAATGTTTGGATCATATTTATGCAATAAAGTAGATAATATTAAATAATATACCAACTATAATTGCCCCCATTGGTCCTATGGCAATATCCGCCATTTTTTTCTTAGAAATTTTATTAATAATTAATAATAGGATTACAATTCCCGCTCCCATTGAAGGTAGTCAGAATGCTAATCCCGCCATTGCTGTTGAGCTTCCTGAAATATGAGCTCCAACATGTTGCCCCATGATGAAAGCTGCAATGATACCACCGATTAGGAAGGCGTAATTTATTGTTTTTGTAATAGCACTTCTCATTGAATCAGATATTTTTTGTATACCTGGTACTCTTGTTAATAATACAGCTATTGATTTTAAAAGATATGTTTCTGCAAACATTGAAACTCCACCGAATACACCTGCTAATGCAATTGCGATAAAGTACATGTTTTGGTTGTTTGTTTTAGCAACTATAGAAGCACCTATAATTTTTGCTAAATCACCTCATACAAATACAGCTGTTACACCAACTGGTGAATATACACCAGTTAGCAACGCTGTTAACACTACTAATGGAATGAATCCTATTACTCATGTAGTATCTGCAATAATTGCTGAAGTAATGTCTCCAGCTTTATTTGTTGTTGTTTGTAAAGCCATTGATACTAATGGTGCGGATGCAAATGATGCAACTACCATTGATGCAATAGCTCCTGAAATTACAAGATATCATTTGTTTTTTGCGATAACAGCAGCATTATCATTAAACATAGCAAATTTTCTTGATTTAACAATTTCCTTTTTATCTTGTGTTTCTTCTTTTGAAGATTTTCTTTTTGCGCTAAAGTAATCTCATAGTGCAAATCCAAATAACATGGCTGAACCAACTAGTAATGTGATTGCCATTGGGTATAAATGTGCTTGGTTTCAACCAAATAGTGAAACCAAGATATAAGTAGTAACCGCCACAAGGATTGTTACTAGACCTCTTTTTCATCCTGATTGAATGAACACTGCGATTGCAGGGAACATTGAGAATATAAATGGGAAAGCTCCATCCACTATCATTCCTAAATCAAAACCAAATCCTTGGTATGTTGTTTTAGTTATGGCGACATTCAATCCTGAAAGTCCTCAGAATAATGCGGCACCAAAAGCCATAGCTATGACTCCTGCAATTATTGATTGCATTTTTCCTTTTTTAATTACTAGACCAATCATCTCAGAACCTAGTAAAACAGTATGTAATATAAGAATATTAGATACCAATGAGAACGGTATAAAACCAACAACATAACCAATACTCATTGCGAATGACATACCGGCTAATGCTTTGTATTTTAAGTTCCCTTGTCTTGCTTGACCAACCAAGGGTCTCACACCATCATTGAATACTGCAATATGTTTATTTGCTAAAAATGCGGTAATACCTGCCAATAACATAATCATTACTCCACCAAAATGGTGGAAAACATTATTATTGGCTAGATCTAGCAAGGTATTATTCATTGTGTTTAATTCATGCCTTAATTATATTTTCTACTGCGTATTCAACTTCACTTTCAACAAATCCGAAAGCAACAACTCCATCTTCAACCATTTGTGCTATTTCTTCATAAGATTTTTTTGAAGATTGTGTAGCTACAGTTTTAGCTTTGTCAATCCCTAAAAAAGAAATTGCCATAGCAAGAGCTCCACCTCCACCTGTATCACAAGAACCTAAATATAAATCGTACTCTTCATCCTGCATTGCTAACGCAGCATCAAGATCACTCATTATATCCACAGTGCTATCAGGGATAAGTTTAAGGACAAGACTTTGTATTTCATCTTTTTTAAGTTGTCCTCCAACTACTATTTTATTTTTATTCATTTTCTACTCCTTTTAATTATTGAAATTGTTCAAGATGTGTAACATTAAATACATTTTTTCATCTTCAACTATTGGATAATCAAAATCAATTAGCATTTCTTTTAAATTTGTTTCAGCTTCATTGAAATTTTGATTACTTTTTAATTCATTAGCTATCATAGGTGACATAGGGTCAACCTTTTCACCTTTTTTAATCCTTGATAAAGCCATCGCTAAATGTGTGATAAATCGTTCTTTATCATCTTGAGGTCAATTTTTACAATCACTTTCGATTTTGGAACAAGTGTCGTAAATTTCCTGGTCAATAACGTTTGCTTTTAATAAAATTTTTAATCTATTCATCTTCCTCCCTTCCAAATAAATTATAAGAAGGGAAAAAACAACCCCAACTTGTAATTACATGTTATATTTTAATTATGACAAAAAAAGAAACAATAAAAAATTATGTAATAAGTCTAATAATTGGGGGAGAGTTAAAAAAAGGTGAAAAAATACCTTCCGAAAAAGCTTTGTGTATTACATTTGACACTTCAAGAAATCCGGTTAGAACAGCATTAAAAGAGTTGGAGTATTCAGATTGAATACAATCAGAGGCAGGCAAAGGATATTTTGTTACAAACACTGGTTCATATGATGCACAATTTGCCAAAGAGGCATTTAAAATAAAGAAAACTATAATTCGAGGATTGAATCATTCTGAAGAAGCATTCTTGGAAGTTTTAGAAGGAGAAAAGGTTAATAATTCTAAAAAATTTGTGAAGGAATATTGAGGTCAAAATAAATTAATTATTAAAACAATCAATATGGTGAATAACGACTTCCTTTTTCATCTATCTCAAAAAGAATTGGAGGCTGGTTTAGTTCAGGGGTTAATTTGACACAAAATACCAATAACACATCAAAACAGAAAATTAGTTTTTCTAGATATTAAAGACGAAGACGTTTATAAAATGTGGAATCAAAAAGAATACCCCGCTATCCAAGCAAGTTTGTATACTGGTAGAACATTAATTGAGAATTCTTTAATATTAGTCGATAAAGAAAATTTTAAATTTGAAAAAAAGGTGGTATTTTAACAAGTGCAAATGTAATAAAAGAGTATTTAATAATGATCGAATGCATTAACTAGAGCTTCAAGCTTTGTTGGTACACCAATTACATGATTTTGAGTAGGGTGTATGTATTTTCAAGGGTTATATTGCTTAAGTTTTTTTAAGTGCTATAACCACTAAAATAGGGACTTATCCCTACTTTTTTTATTGTTTTTTACATTGTTGAAAACATTGTAGAACCAACCCTGAATATATAATTCACGTGCTTCAAAAAATATGAACAAATGTTCATAAAGTATTTTATAAAAGGGGATAAAAAATGAAACAGAAAAACAATATTGCTATAGGTGTCCTGGGTGCCACGGGAGCTATAGCTGCATCAACAACTGGTGTTGTGATAGCTATGGTTGTACAAGGACGGGAAGATCCTAAAAAAGCTAACATCAAAATACATGATTCAAAAAAGACTAATAAAACCTTTCCAAAAGTTAATAAACCTAATATGGATGGTTTAACAATAGAAGATATTAAAAAAATCGAAAAACATTTAAATGATAAAACAAAAGAATTTTTAAAACTTTCAAAAGGTGAATATATACCATTAGAAAAATTAGATATTATCAAGGAATTAGGTTTAAAGGAAAATGAAATAGTTCCTGTGAAAACTATTAAAGATTTCCTAGATAAGAAACTTAATAAATCTGTGACTGATACATGAAGAATCAAAACAAAAATAGATTTAAAAAGACTTAATGAACTTAAGGGTGAATATCAAGATATCAAAAAAGCTTTAGAAACAAATAAAATAAATGGCGAATCAATTGATAAGAAATTAGAAGAAGCAAGACAAAAACAAAAAGAGTTGAACAACGATCTTAAAAAGGCGAATGAGAAAGTTGAATCAATTAAAAAATCTTTAGGTGAAAAAGAAGGGCAAATAAATGAAAAGAATTCAAATGCCTCTCAAGCAAATAAGAAATTAAATGATGCTAAAGATGAAAAAGAAAAGATTGAATCAAGAATAAAAGAAATTGAAAAAGACATAACTGAAAAAAGCAACGAAAATATCAACTTAAATAAAAACCTAGATAAATTAAAAGATGATAAAAAGAAACTAGTTGATTCACTAAATAAAATCAATTCTGAAATAGCTAAAAATAAAACTGATAAAGATAAGTTGAAAGAAAATCTTGAAAAAGCTAAGAAAACTTTAAAAGATACAAAAGATGGTGATGAACTTTTAAAGAAAGAACTTAAAGAAGCTCATGAACAAACACCAATCTTAAAAGAAAAACTTAAAAAGGCAAAAACAGATAAAGAAAATGCTGTTAATGCAGCAAAGGTTGCAAAAGATAAACTTGATTCTGCGAATGCAAAAACAGCAGACTTGAATAAGAAGTTAAGTGATGCAAAATCAGAAGTTAAAAAGATAGAAGAAGCATTGAAAACAAACCAAGATAAACTTGATTCCGCAAATGGGAAATCAGTAGATCTAAATCAAAAACTTGATTCAGCAAAAGAAGCTCTAGCTAAAGTTAAAAAAGACATCGAAGCAGCAAAAGGTATTATTGATTCTGCGAATGCAAAAACACCAGAATTAAACAAGAAACTTAATGTTGCAAAAGAAGAAAAAAAGACAATAGAAGATAAAATAGGTAAAAACAACTTTAAGATTAAAAACTTTAAAAAACGACTGGGAGATTTTGAGGAACAATTAAAAGTCTTGAAAGAACTAGAGGGGAAACAAATATCAGAAAAAGAAGAATTATCAAAACAAAAAGCAGGTTTAGTATCTAGAAAAGAAAAACTACTTGAACAATTGCGGAAAACAACCGAAACAATTGAAAGTACAACTAAATCTATTAAAACAATAGAACAAAAACTAAAGAGTGCAAATGATAAACTTTCAAAAAGTAATACAAGACTAGGTGAATTACCTGACCAAATTATTTATAACGAAAATGAAATTTGAAAACTACAAAAGTGAATTAAAGACTTGAAAGATGAAGATGCTAAAAGGATTGAAGATGCTCAAAACAACTTACAAAGAATTGAAGGTGTAATCAAATGAGCTAAAGAGGTTATTAAGAGCCGAAAAAAAGAAATTATTGCATTAAGAGCTAAGGGTAATGCTAAAGAGCTTAAAAAGGCTGCAAAAGACATCGTAGAAAAAGAAACGATGTTGAACACTGCTTTAATTGAAAGAGAAGCTGCTCTAGCGAAAATTGAAGATGCTAATAATCAAGTTGAACAACACAAACCAAAAATAGAGAGATGAGAAAGATTGTTGAGAGATAAGTTGAGTATAAGGCTTAGATTAAAAGCAGAACAAACAAATCTTAAGAATAATATTCAAAACATCTCTAATGAAATCAATACCTTAACAAGAACTAAACGAGAAAAAGAAACATCGTTGAATAATTTAATAAATAGTAAGCAAGAAATTATTTCTAAAATAAGTGCAATAGATACTTCTTTAAAGGGTTTAAACAGTCAAGATATTGATTCTAGAATTGAAGAAACCAAAACAAAAATTAGAGCTGTCCTATTGAAAATATGGTGATTAAAAGTAATGATTGCTTCACTTGAAAAAGAAGGAACAAAATTAGAAGTATCTAAAAACAAAAACAATGATCTAATCAATAGCACTCAAAAAGATATTGATAACAATAACAAAGTAATTTCAAAAACAACAGAAGATAAAAAGAAATTGGACGAAGATTTAAAAAATACTCAAGCAAAAGTTAATAAAGCTCAAAAAGACGTTGATGACAATAATGGAGTAATTTCAAAAGTGACACAAGATAAAAAAGACTTGGATCAAAAATTAAAAGATGCTCAAGCAAAAGTCGATAAAGCTCAAAAAGACGTCGATGATAACAAAGATGAAATAAAGAAAGCTGATGAAGAAAAAACAAAAGCTGATAATGTTTCAAAAACTGCCGGAGAAAAAGTTGAAGCTGTTAAAAAAGAAATTGCCGATAATAAAAAGAAAATTTCTGATTTAGTCAAAGGTGGCGTTGATGAAGCTATTAAAGATGCAAATGAAAAAGTTAAAGATATCGAGAATAAAATAAAAAGTAATGAAGAAAAAGTTTCTAATGATAATAATTCAAAAGAATCTATAGAAAAAGATATCAAAACCAAAGATGAAGAAATAAACAATGTTCAAAAAGATATTGATAACAATAACGCAGACATTAAAAAAGATGGAGAAGACAAAAAGAACTTGGACAAAAAACTAAAAGATGCCCAAGCAAAAGTTGATAAAGCTCAAAAAGCTGTTGATGAAGTTAATAACGAAGTCAACAATCTTAATGAGGATAAACAAAAACTAAACAAGAAACTTGATGAAGCAAAAGCTGCGCTTGAAGCAGTTAAAAAATCCATTGAGGATAAACAAAAAACAATTGATAATTTATCTAACGCAAAAACAAAAAACAATAATCAATTAGATGGATTAAAAAATAATTTTGATAACTTAAAAGAAAAGCTTAAAAAAGAGTTGGAAACATGAGGTGAAGTTTCTAATAAAGAATTAAATCCAATTGATTTAGGTGGTATTAAAAACACAATTGATTCATCTAAAAATATCGGAGATCTTGAAAATGTGTTTGTTTCGTTAGGACAAAGTGTTTGAAAAATGACGAAAGTTAGAACTGAACAACTTAATGTTGAGGTTGTTGCTAGTGCTTACACCAAAGAAACTATAAAAGAATTTGAAAAGTTACTAGAGAAAATACTAAATAAAGGTTTAAATAAAGATCTAAAACATCAAATCAAATTAAAGTCTAAAAATATTGACGAACTATTGATGGAAGCAAAAAGTATATTCAACAAAAATAAAGCTTATACAATGAATGGTTCAGCAGGAGATATTTATTAATTAAGTTAAACATTTAGAAGAAAAAGAAACCATAGTGATGTGGTTTTTTCTTTGTGAGAATATTTAAGAACTTTAATTAGTTAAGTTAGAAAAGTCTAGTATGTATCTTTTATTATTTGAAGATGAATACTATATAATTAATCCATTATGATAGAAAAAATAAAATCAAAACATAAACTAAATCAATGATTCTACTTCATTCCTATTTTAGGGACAATAATTTACTCGGTTATTGTTGAATATGCAATCAACGGATTCGCACTTGACGGATATAAACAATTTAAGGTTATTAAAAAATATAAAACTATATTTGCATTGATATCGCTTGTAATAAGTGCTATATTCCTTACTCTATTCTTTACATTAAGGAATAAACATGGTTATGGATCTTATCCGTGATTCTTTTGAGTTGGACTGGCATTTGGATTATCTCAAAACTTGGTGCCTGTAATTCCTTGATTCCTTTACAAAAAAGGAATTGAAGATTTTGATAAGAAATACCCTGAAGGGATTGAGATTATTGAAAAAGTTATAGAACCAGAAAAAGCTAAAATCAAAGAGAAAAAAGAGGATACTAAATAGACGCCTGAAGGTGTCTTTTTATTTGCAATTAAGCATATTCCTACGCCAATCTATTCATTTTAATAAAATGACGGTTTATATTAATGAGTAATACCGCAATAAAAAGTTGTAAATTACACTTTTAGTTTCATAGTGATATAATATTTTAAATAATAAATATTAATAAGGGGAAAAATGAAAATAAAAACAAAGAAGGTTATGTTGGGTACACTTTCAGCAATTGCCGCCGTTTCAATGCCAACAATCGCCATAGTTGCATGTGGTAAAACACAAGATTCAAAAGAAGCTTCCAAGCCAGAAAAACCAACTTTTGATAAAAAACAAATTTCAAGAAAAATTGGTGGGATGTTCAGGAATCCTAGTCAAGTCCTAAGGATCGAAGTTCCAACAGGAATAACAGGGGTTAAACCTAAAGAAATAATTGCTGCTACTTTTGATCCTGAGCATGAAGAAATGCAACAAGGAGATATTAAAAAGGTGTTCGACATCATGAAACCTGAAGAAAAGAAAAAGATTCCTTGAGCATTTAAGGAACTTAATGTAAATAAAGCGATAATCACTTCAAGCAATGTTATAGAAGAATATGAGAAATATGTAAACCATATCGTTGACTTTGTTAAAGGTGTTGCTTCTATAATGGAATATGTAATTGTGGTGGGCGGACAAGAAAAACACATTACACTAGGTTCTATTCAAACAAGAAGTGAACTTGAAAGCTATTTAAATAAACGTATTGAAACAGCTGTATTCAAATTTGAAAAATACGCACCAGCTTATAAAAAACTATTGAAAACTCTTGAAGACAAAGGTCTAAAACAAGGGGATAAGAAAGCCGCAGCTATAGAAAGTAAATGAGAAAAAGAAAATGCCAATCTGTTAAAAGAGATTAAAAAGAACAAAGATGACAGAATTGCACAATGAATGATTTTTAAAAATGATTTCATAAAATAGATAAGTCAAGTGACTTATTTTTTTAATAAAAAAATAAGCATGAAGCTTATTTAATTCATTTGTCTAGTGAAGTGTAATCTGGATCTTCAACTAATTCATTGTTTAATGTGATTTCTTGAATCATGTTTTCTTCATCAAGAAGGATGAATCCTCTAATTAACTTGTTAATTTTTGGAACATATGCATTTGTTTGTTTTTGGAATTCTTTATATTTATCATCTGAAACGATAAGGATATTTTCTAGTCCTTTTGCTGCACATCATTCTTTTTGAATTTCTACTGAGTCAGTTGAAATTGAGATGAATGTAATGTCCTTGTGTTGTTGTGCTAATTTAGCGATTTGTTGTGTTTGAATATCGCAAATTCCTGTGTTGATATCTGGGAATAATGAGATTACTTTTTTACCTTTAATATCTTCAATATTTCAGATTCCGTTTTTGTCTTCAGCTTTAAAGCTTAATTTTGTGTTCTTTTCAATTGTCATACCACTTAATTCAAATGGTTCGTTATGTAATGTTACTTTGTTCATGTAGTAATTATACTAATTTTCAACACTATTAAAGTAAAAGAATGCTCAATGTTATAAAAACAAGCGAGTAAAAATGGATAAAGGCAAATGGAATGGTATAATTGCTTTACTTATCTAAAGGGAGAAAGAAATGAACAAAAAAGCCAGGAAAGTTATACTAGGTGTTTTAGTAGTTTTATTACTAGTAGCATTAATCGTTACACCAATAGTATTTGCGTTTGTATAATAAATACAAATAAACATATCAAGCAACCGCCAAGTTGCTTTTTATTTCTTTAAAAAAAATAAAAACCTCACAAGAGATTTTTATGACGGGTGTTGACTTTTATTTTTCTCAAGACTTAACTTCTTTTGTGAATGCATCAGAAGCGGCTTCAACTTTTTCTCTAAGTTTTACATTCATTTTTTGAGTTTTCATAAAATCATCCATTGCTTCTGAAGAAGCTAAAAACACTTTTGATAGTTTTTCAAGAACTTTATCCTCTAACTTAACCTTAACTTCTTTGTTTTTCCCTGTTTCATCAAAGAAAATAAATTCTTTAATTTTTAATAATTGAACTTGGTACTTATTTTCTAATTCAAGCAGCTTCTTCCCTTTATCTGTTGCGATGTCGCTAGCTTTGAAAGAATCAAGTAGGGTGTTTGCTTGTATGAATTGAGAGACTTTCTTTTTCTCTTTTTCATCTTTAATTAAGTCTATTAGGCTCCCTCCGTGATGAGATTCATTATCGATGAATTGTTTGATTTTACCTTTGTATTCTTCTAATGCAGCTTTTGGATCTTGTTCCTTAGAATAATAAGGAATTCTTAAAGAAACATTTTCCTTAAGTGATTTCTCAAACTTGCTCTCTAATTCTTCTAAATATGACTTTTCTTCTTTTTTTTCTCCACACGATACTACAGCAACAATTGGAGTTGCTATGGTTGCTAATGCAGAAAAAGCACCAAGTGTTATTTTTTTAGTTTTGTTCATTTTATTCTTTTCCTTTCATTTGTTAACTCATACTATTTATTTGTATACACAAATTATACACAATGAGAATAAAATTCAAAATGAACTGGTACGCCTTTATTATTTGCATTAAAAAACACTTACATAAAGTGTCATTATTAAGATATTCATGTTTGGAATACTTGCGCAGCTTCTTGCTCCATGCTAGTTCTCTTTACATTAAGTCTTTGAAGTTCACTTAGAGCACGTTGATCGTTGGGGTCTCCTTCAATTTTATCTATAACTTCTGGATCAGTACTTTGTAGGTTTTCAATTAGTTCTCAATTCTCTATTGATTTTTTAATGAATTCAAGATCTATTAAATCTTCTTCAGATACTTTCTTGAAAAGTTGAGGATCTAATTTTATTGTTGTGCCCACATCATCTTTCTTTGTTTCATCAAAAAATACAAACTCTTTAATAGAAAGTGATTGTCTTCCTGCTTTCTTGAATGCTTCAGAAGCTTCGATTAACTCATCTTTTGTTGGGTCAGCACTTCTTGAAATAAATTCTTTCAATTTAATGACAGCTGATATTTTTTTAGATTCTTCATCATCTTTAGTTGAAAGTATTGTGATAATCTTTCCATTACGTTTATAGTTAACGAAAAAATCTTTAATCATTTCTTTATATTCTTGTTCCGCAGCTAACTTATCTGTTTCTTTAGATACAAAAGGAATCCTTATTTGAACACGCCTTTTAATAGAAGCATCAAACTCCTTTTTAATTTCTTCAATATTGATTTTAGAAAAAACTTGCGCATCCTCATCTTTGATTGGTGTTGTAATTTTTACCTTTTCTTTTTCTCCACATGATACTGCAATCACTATTGGCGAAATAGTAGCTGCTAGTGCGGAGAAAGTTCCTAAAATAACTTTCTTCGATTTTTTCATCTTCTCTCCTTGGCGAGGCATATTTAAAATATATATATATAAATTATATAGCACGCAATATTTTTTTAAAAGAAAAAAGATAATATTAGTGCTTTAAAGTGCAATATATTCCCATAATACAATAAAAACACATAATTCGTTGGTTATATATTACTAAGAAAGTTATATAATTATGGAGTTATATGAAAATATAACAAACGGGTAAAGGAGAGAGATGAATCATTGAGAAAAGGAACAAAAATTGAAAACCATAACACTTAAAAATAAAGTGGTTATGGCTCCAATGTGTACATATACATCTAAAGATGGATACCCAAATTCATTTCATGTTCAACACTATGCATCGAGAGCATGAGGTAATGTGGGATTAATTATCCAAGAATCTACTGGAGTTTCAAAGATAGGTGGAAGAATTGATTATAGATCATTGGCAATCTATAATGATGATCAAGCTAAGGCTTACAAACCTATAGTTGATGCAGTTCATGAAGCTGGATCAAAAATATTTATACAACTTTCAAATGCAGGACCTAGAAACGAAATTCTTGGCGAATCGTTTTCTGCGTCTAAAGTTAAACTTTCCGATTCTTATGAAGAAGCTGTTGAAATGACTATACCTCACATTCACGAAGTTATCCAAGATTTTGTAGAAGCAGCAAAAAGAGCTGAGGCTATTGGTTATGATGGAATTGAAATACATGGTGCTCATGGGTACTTATTAAATTCTTTTATATCACCAGCTATTAATAAAAGGAAAGATGAATATGGCAAAGACAGATTCCTGATTATTAAAGAGATTATTAAAAATATTAAACAAGAGGTTGATATACCGGTTGGGATTAGAATATCTGCTTTTGAATGAGCAGTTGACCTACCAAACTCAACTATCGAAGACTTTGTACAAGGATTAAAACCAATTGAAGAACATTTAGAATACATACATGTTTCAACTGGTGGCGTTTTAGAAGAAGGTATTGATGTAAGAGGCGGATTACTTTATCAAATACCTTTTGCTGAGAAGATTAAGAAAGAGTTCCCTAACACCTCAATAATTGGTGTAGGACTGATTTCTAACAATGATCTACTTGAAGAAGTTGTATCTAAAGTTGATTTAGCCGCAATAGGTAGGACTTTATTGAAAAATCCAATGTCATTATTAGAATGACAAGAAGAATTTGATGATGAAGTAACTCCTAGGGTATATCAAATGATGAATGGTGGTAAAACACCTTGAGTGAAATAAAAAAAACGTCCAGCATTGGGCGTTTTTTATTTATCGTTAATTCATATTTAGAATATTCTTCGAACCTCTATTATTTCTTTCTAAGTTAATTTCTTAAAAACATAATAAAAAAATTAGCAAATGCTAATCTTATTGAACTTTATGTTCTTTACCTCTAAATCTTTTATCTAGAGTTTTCTTTCTTAATCTAATTGAAAGTGGTGTAACTTCTACAAGTTCATCAATTTCAATAAATTCAAGAGCTTCTTCTAGTGAAAGAATAATTGGTTCAGGAACTCTAGTAGCTTCATCAGTACCAGCTGAACGAATGTTTGTTAGTTGTTTATTTTTGATTGGGTTAACATCAAGGTCATTTGATCTTGCATTAATACCGATAATCATTCCTTCATAAACTTCTGTTTGTGGAGTAACAAATAAGTCACCTCTTTCAGAAATTTTTCATAATGAGTATCCCATTGTTTTACCTTTAACATTTGAAACAAGAACACCATTTTTTCTACCATCAAGAACACCAGCATATGGCCCGTATTCATGGAAAGTTTTTTCTAAGATCCCTGTTCCTCTTGTTTTAGTAATGAATGATTGTCTAATTCCGATTAATCCTCTTGTTGGGATAATGAAATCAATGTTTGTTTGACCGTTTGAAGAATGCATATCTGTCATTGTTCCTTTACGCTCAGACATTAATTGGATAACCGCTCCAGAGAATTCGTCATCACAAGTAACTTGTGCGATTTCATATGGTTCAAGTTTTTTACCGTCAACCATTTTAACTAGAACTTTAGGTTTTGAAACTGCAAGTTCAAATCCTTCACGTCTCATGTTTTCAATAAGGACTGATAAGTGTAACTCACCTCTACCTTGAACTTCGAAACCTTCAACACCCTCTAAGTTATTTACTTTTAGAGCTACGTTAGTTTCAAGTTCTTTGTTTAGTCTTTCTTCAATTAATGAAGATGTAACTTTTTTACCTTCTCTACCGTTAAGTGGTGATTTATTAACTAAGAAGTTCATTGAGATTGTTGGTTCTTCAATTTCAATTTTTTCCATAGCAACTGGGTTTTCTACTGTTGAGATTGTATCTCCGATTGTAATGTCGGGAATACCAGCAACGATACATAGATCTCCTGATTCTACTTCTTCAACTTCTTTTCTATCTAAACCATCGTTAACAAATATTTTTGAGAAACTGATGTTTTTAACATCACCTTCAGAATTTATTAATGAATATCTACCTTTTCTTTTTAGAGTACCTTTTCTAAGTCTCCCTAGTCCAAGTCTTCCAAGATATTTATCATATTTTAATGATGAGATTTGCATTTGCACTTCTTCATCTTTTCCATATGGGTAATCTTCCACGTGGTCGATTAGTGTCTTAAATAATGGTTCTAATGTTTCAGATGGGTCATCCATTGAAATTTTCATTATTCCATCTTTCGCTGCACCATATAGAATTGGGAATTCCATTTGTTCATCAGTAGCTTCTAGTTCCATGAATAATTCAAGAACCATATCTACAACTTCCGCTGGTCTTGCATCTGACTTATCAATTTTATTGATAACTAAGATTGGTTTTAGACCTTGTTCTAACGACTTCTTAAGAACAAATCTTGTTTGAGGCATTGGCCCCTCTGAAGAGTCAACTAACAGCATTACTGTATCAACATTCTTAATAATTCTCTCTACTTCACCAGAAAAATCCGCGTGACCTGGTGTATCTACGACATTAATTTTTGTGTCTCCATATTTAATAGAACAGTTTTTTGAATAGATTGTGATTCCTCTTTCTCTTTCGATGTCATCACTATCCATTACTTGTTCAATTCTTTCTTCTCTTTCGTTAAATGTTCCTGATTGCTCCAGCAGCGCATCCACTAATGTAGATTTCCCTGCATCAACGTGAGCAATAACTGCAACGTTTATAATTTTTTCCATACTTACCTCTATTCCTTATATGTCGCAATTATAGAGAGTAAAGTGTATATTATTACAAGTATTTTGTGAGCATGCCTTTTATTTCTTTATATAATAGGGGTAATATGAAATTAGAAATAGAGAAATTAAGAAAAATTTGAGACTTCATTAGTGCTCAAAAAACAATAACAATTTGTACGCATATCGATCCTGATGGGGATACTGTTGGATCATCAATTGCGCTTAAAGAGTTTATTGAAAACAATACAGATGTTGAACAAGTTAGGATATCTGGAGGAGATATACCACCTATGTTTGACTTCATATCATCAGATATTGAAGATGATGTGGAAGATGAATACTTTAACAATTCACAAGTAATTGTTGTAGATACATCAAATAAAGCCAGAGTTTGAGACAAAAGAGTTGTAACTAAAGATGCAGTTAAATTCGATCACCATAAAGATCATGAAGAATGACTAATGGGTATCGGTGGAGATAACTGACCTGCATGTGGTCAATTATTAGCTGAAATTGCATTTATGTTAGAACTAAAATGAACTGAAAAAGCCAGAGTTGGTATTTCTACAGCTATCGTTACAGATACAGAAAACTTTACTCAAAGAAACATTGGACCAGAAACATTTAATGTTATGGCGAAAATGTTAAAAGACGGACACAATTATCTAGATGTTGTTCCTAAACTTCTACCATCTGCTGAAGAAAAGAAAGTAATCAGTAAATGTTTAAGCCAAGTATCTTACGACCATGAAGAAGTTGCAGTATTCTATACAAAAGAAAAAGTTTCTAGAGATATCTATAGAGCTGCTGTTGCTGCTGTATCATCTGTTTCGGATAGAGAAGTTACATTATTTGTAGCTGAAGCTGATGTACCAGGAATGCTACGTGGTGGATTAAGATCAAAAGGAAATGTAGACGTTTCTAAAATAGCTGAAGCCCTAGGTGGAGGTGGACACCATGCATCTGCAGGGTTCAAAGTTCCAAATACTACTACCCTTGAAGAATTGATGAAAGTTGTTAAAGAGCACATTTAGTGTTCTTTTTTAACGTTAAAATGCTATAATATTTTTGTCAATAGAATATTAATTCATGAGATGCCATTGGTATCTCTTTCTTATTCTAAGGAGGTAACATGACAATTTTAGAAAGTTTAAAAACCAAATTCGAGGGCAAAATCACTTCTGTTAAGTGAGAAGAAGAGTTCGGAGCAACGTTTTTAAGAGTGGAAGTTCAAGAACCAAAATTAAATGAACTAACAATCTTATCAAAAGAAATCTCTGACTATCTCGATACCATTGACCAAACAGACAAGGAATATTTTTTAGATATTTTCTCTGGAGGAACAGATAAAGAAGTTTCTTTTGATGCGCTACCAGAAATGATTGAAGAAAACATTTTAGTCACATTAGTAAGACCTATAAAAGACAAGATTCAATTTGAGGGAACTCTACTTGAAGCAGATCCAAAAGGTTTAACAATTAAATGAAATGCCAAAGGGCAATTCAGAAAACAAAAACTAGCTAAAGAGGATATCGAAAAGGTAAATCTATCAGCTAAAGTTAAAAAGGAGGGCAAATAATGCCAAAAACATTAGATAAAGAACAATTATTCCAAGCGATTGAAGAGATTGCTATTAAACAAAGACTAAGTAGAGAAGAAATCGATGAAATTCTACGTGAAGCAGTAGAAAAATCATTCCACTCAAAATTCGATCCAGATGCTGATTTAACAGTAACTATCGATAGAGCTGAAAACGAATTCAAATTAGTTAACAATGGAAAAGAAGTTGTTGAAGACGAAGATGAAGAAATGGAAGCAGATTTAAGAACAATCGAAATCCCATTATCAGAAGCTAAGAAAATTAAACCAGATGCAAAAATCGGTGATTTCATTGCTGAAGAAGTTTCATTCGAAGTTTACTCAAGAACAATTGCTCAACAAATCAAACAATTATTCATCCAAAAAATTAAAGAAAAAACAAAAGCTATGGTTTATGCTAAACACAAAGGTTTAGTTGGAGAAATGGTTCCTGCAATCATTACTACATCAGCTGCTGGTTTTGCAATTCTACAATTAGAAGATGGAACACCTGCATTCATGCCTGGTAAACTTAAAAACCCTAGAATTAAAATGAAACTTGGAGAAAGAGTTAATGTATACGTTGAAGAAGTATTAGAAGATTCAAGAGATGCTCAAATCATCGTTTCAAACTCATCACCATCAATGGTAAGAAGAGTTCTAGAACAAGAAGTTCCTGAAATTATGGATGGTACAGTTGAGATTGCTGCAATGTCACGTATCGTTGGTGAAAGAACTAAAATTGCTGTTAAAGCTACAAACGACATGGTAGATCCAGTTGGAGCTATCATCGGTGCTGGTGGAGAAAGAATTTCTAGAATTGTTGAAAAACTACACGGTGAAAAACTAGATGTTATTAGATATTCAGAAGACCTAAACGAATTTGTTGTGGCTGCAATGTCACCTGCAAAAGTTGTTGGAATTCTAAACAAAGACGGTTTCGAAGATAAGAAAATCGTTATCGTTCCTAATAAACACCACACACTTGCAATTGGTAGACGTGGTTCAAATGCTAGATTAGTTGCTGAGTTAGCTAAAGTTAGAGTTGATGTTACATCAATTAACCAAGCTAGAGAAGCTGGAATGGAATTCACATTTAACGGAAACCTAACAGAATCAGAATTAGCAAGAATTGAAGCTGGAGAAAAACTTAACAAAAGACAAAGACCTGCATCAACAGGATTCGCAAAATCTTCAAACATTAATCTTGAAGACATCCAAGGAGAAATTGAAGACTTTAATGAAAACATTGAAGAAACTACATTTGTTCCAGTTGAGAAAGAAGAAGTTATCTTCTCAGACGCAGAACTTAAAGAAATGGAATCTCAATTCGAACTTGATGAAGAACTTGCAGATTTCGCAGATATTGATTTTACAGAGTTAGACAACATTGAAGAAAAATAATCAAAGAACCTGTATCGCAACAGGTCAGAAGTTTGACAAATCTGAATTAATAAGAGTTGTTAAATTTAACGGAGAGTATAGTGTTGATAAAGAACACAACCTTCCAGGTCGTGGTGCTTACTTTAAAAAAGATAAGGATCTTGTAAAAACAATAAAAACAAAAAAATTACTACATAGAGCTTTCAAAGAACAAGTTTCTGAAATGGTATATGAAGAATTAATTAAATATATAGAGGAGGAATAGTATGGCAGATAAAAGACAAACAAACCTAAGTAATGTTAAATCTCAAATGAAAGAGGTTAAGACAGAATTAAAAGATGGTGTATTCATTTATACTGGTCCAATGACAATTGCGGAATTCGCAACTAAAATTGAACAACCAGCAAACGAAATTATCAAACACTTCTTCATGCAAGGAAAAATGTACAACTTAAACATGACACTTGACGAAGAACAGATTGGTGAATTATGTATGGAATATGAATACGATTTCCAACACAAAGAGGAAGTTACAGCTGCTAACTTCATGGAACAAATGGAAATAGATGAAAAAGAAGAACACCTAATGGAGAAACCACCTATTGTTACAATAATGGGTCACGTTGACCATGGTAAAACAACTCTAATTGATAAAATTAGAAACGCAAACGTTAACGTTGTTGATGGTGAAGCTGGTGGGATTACACAACACACAGGTGCTTACCAAATTGATCATAAAGGTAAAAAGATTACATTTATCGATACTCCAGGACACGAGGCTTTCACAGCTATGCGTTCAAGAGGGGCTAAAGTAACTGACATCGTTATTATCGTTGTTGCTGCTGAAGATAGTGTTATGCCACAAACTAAAGAAGCAATTGACCACGCTAAATCAGCTGGTGTTCCAATGATTGTTTTCGTTAACAAAATGGATAAACCAGGAGCAAATGCTGAAAAAGTTAAAGCTGACCTATCAGCTCACGACGTTGTTGCTGATGACTGAGGTGGAGATGTACAATTCATCTACGGTTCAGGTCTAACAGGAATGGGTATTGATGAATTATTCAACGCTATTACTTTAGAAGCAGAAATGTTAGAACTAAAAGCTAACCCAGATAGATTACCAATGGGTGTAGTTGTTGAAGCTCACTTAGATAAAGGTAGAGGTTCAGTTGCAACAATTATTGTTGAAAACGGAACAATCGTACCTCGTGACTTCATCGTTGCTGGTGCTCACTATGGTAGAGTTAGATCTCTTGAAGATACAAATGGTAAAGCAATTGAATCTGCAGGTCCAGGTACACCGGTAGTTATTACTGGTCTAAACTATACACCTTCAGCTGGTGATAAGTTCGTTGGATTCAAAGATGAAAAATTCGCTAAAGCACTTGCTCAAGATAAAGCATTCGCTGATAAACAACAAGAACTTAAAGCAAGAAACGCTGTTCATATTGAAGATGGTATTAAAACACTTAACATCATTATCAAATCAGACGTTCAAGGTACAGCAGAAGCTGCAAAATACTCATTAGCAAGAATCTCAAACGAAGAAGTTGTTGTTAATGTTGTTAGAGCTTCAGTTGGAGCTATCACTAAGAGTGATATCTTACTTGCTCAAGCATCAAACTCAATCATTTACGGATTCAATATTCGTCCAACTGGTAGTGTTAAACAATTTGCTGAACAAGAAAAAATTATTATCAAAACACATACAATTATTTATAAAATGATTGAAGAAGTTGAAGCAATGCTTAAAGGTATGCTTGCACCTAAATTTGAAGAAAAAGTTACAGGACAAGCTAGAATCATTAAAGCTATCTTCTCTTCAAAAGTTGGTAATATTGCCGGTTCAGTTGTTATTGACGGGATTATTAAATCAGGTTCAAAAATGAGACTTATCCGTGATGGTAGAACAATCCATGAAGGAATTCTAGATTCACTACAAAGAGGTCCAGACCAAGCTAAAAAAGTTGAACTTGGTAAAGAATTTGGTACTCACATTAAGAAATTCAATGATATTCGTGAAGATGATATTATCGAATGTTACGAAGATGTTGAGATCGAGGTTAAATAATGTCTACAGTAACACATCAAAAGAAAGAAAAAATGTTCTTAAGAGCAGTTTCACAAATTATCTCTGAAGAAATTACAAATGTTAATGTTTCATATACAACAGTAACAGATGTAAAACTTTCAAGAGATGGTTCACACTTAAATGTTTACTTAACATTCGAAAATAATAAAGAACGTTCAATGGAATATTTAAGAAAAGCTACAGGATTTATTAGAACTCAAGTTTCTAGAAGAATTCATATGAGAAAAACACCAGAGATTCACCTGAAACACGATGAATCATTGGCTGTCGGAACAAGAATTAATGAAATCCTAAATAGCATCAAAGAAAAAGAAAACAAAGAATAAGCGTATGCTTATTTTTTTATTGTCAAAAACAAGCACACTTCATAAACTACAATCTACAAAAATGCAAATTGGTATGATTATTTTGCATAAGAGGAAATACGAATTATCCTTATATGCTAACAGGAGGTTATATGAATAAAAAAAGTGCAAAAAGAAGTAAGTCTTCAATAATCAAAAGATTAAAGAAACTTACGAAAGATAAAAATAAAATGATTTCGGAAATTATAGATATGGAAAATAAAAATAGAGTCATTTTCGAAAAAATGGAATTACTTTTTAAGTTAAGGGAAACTTTAACACATGAAATCTCAAACCCAGTAAAAAATAGTGCAGCCAAGGCACTAAAAAAACTAACTGATAAAAGAGAGAAAAACGAACACGTTATTTATAATGCCGAAAAGATAATAGAAGCTAATAAAAAGAAAATTGAAAGTAGAAGACTTGTCGTTA
This sequence comes from Mycoplasma todarodis, assembly GCF_965212735.1. Classification (GTDB taxonomy): domain Bacteria; phylum Bacillota_I; class Bacilli_A; order Mycoplasmatales; family Metamycoplasmataceae; genus Mycoplasma_K; species Mycoplasma_K todarodis_A. Next base: position 200,371 of record NZ_CBDBYJ010000001.1, read on the forward strand.
AAAGATTAGAAAGAACAATTAAAGAGTTGGATCGTGAACTAATCAGACAATGAGAAGTGAAGAAATTTAAACAAAGTAATGACCAAACAATTGAACTAATATTAAACTAAGGCTAAAAGCCTTGTTTTTCTTTTCTTTAATAAGTTAAAATATATGTATGTTCGTACTATTAGATAAAGAAAAAGGAATTTCTTCTTTTAAAGCAATTAATAACTTTAGAAGAGAAAATAATATTAAGAAGATTGGTCACACTGGAACTCTTGACCCACTAGCAACAGGATTATTATTAGTAGCTACTGATGATGATACAAAACTTATTGATTTTATAGATAAAGGAGAAAAGACATATGTTGCAACTATGCAACTTGGTGTTATCTCAAACACATATGATTCTGAAGGTGAAATAGAGCACGTTTCAGACACATTACCTACTAAAGAAGTCATTGAACAAGAACTTAAAAAATTCATTGGGATTCAAGAGCAAATGCCACCTGCATTTTCAGCTAAGAAAATTAATGGTGTTGCAGCTTATAAATTAGCTAGAGAAGGTAAAGAGGTTAAATTAAAAACTTCAACTATTGAAATCAATACAATTGAAATATTAGAATTTGATAAAGATATTGTTGTATTCGAAGTTAACGTTTCAAGAGGTACATATATAAGATCTATAATTCATGACTTAGGTCAAAGATTAGGTTGTGGTGCAATAATGACTGAATTAAGAAGAACTACTATCGGTCCATTAACTGAAAATAATATCGGTATCGATGTAGATATTGAAAAATTATTAACACTATCAATCATTGAACTTAAAAAAGAAGAAATAATGATTTTAATCAATGGTATTTCAATTGAAAATAAATACGGAATAGAAGGTAAATATGTTGCAAAAGTGAATGGTGTTATTTGTGGAATCATTCAAGCTGGTGAACGTATCAAATCACTAAAATTATTTGGTAAGAAAATAGAGGTACTATAAATGAAAGCATTTTATTTCCCAGAAAAAATAGAAGTAAAAGAACCAACAATAATAATGGGTTCTTTCGATGCTATTCATATAGGACATTTAGACTTAATCAAAAAAGCTAAGTCACTAAATAAACCAATCATCATGATGATGTTTGAAAAACCACATGAGTTACCAAATAAATCAAGAGAAATGTTTGAGCAATTAGAAGTAAGACTGCAAAAACTTGCAAATATGGATATTGATTTTGCAATGGTTTTAGAGGTTAATGCACACTTGCTAACTATGCTTCCAGAAGACTTTATGAACCAAATAAATGAAACATACAAACCTAAGAATATTGTTTGTGGTAAAGATTTCAATTTCGGTAGAGGTGGAGCAGGAAATCCTGAGATGCTTGCAAAAATATTCGAAAATGTTCATGTTATGGATATGAAAAAGATTGCAAATAAAAATATTTCTACTTCAATAATTAAGGAACAGGTTCCTTTTGGAGAGATAGAATTTGCGAATTCATTATTAGTTTCACCATGAACAACAAATGTAAAAATAGGTAAAGAAAATGAGTTTGTTTTAGAAGAATTACAAGTGAAACCACACTCAGGTTTTTACGCTATAACAGCGATAAATGGTGGAGTTATGTATCATGGAGTAGTTCATGTAACTAGACAAGGTAAATACTTTATTCATATGTTAAATAACACTGAAAACCTTCAAAATAAGGAACTTTCAATATCATGATGAAGACAATTAGAAATAACAATTAAAGACCAGGGTGACTCACTACGTGAAGAGCATTTAGAAGTTGCTAACCGATTCTTTAAAAATAGTTTATAATAAATAAGCATAAAAGCGTTGTAATGCTCGGTTTGGATACCTGTCCGGATTCTTGCTGGGGTTACATGAAATAAACATAGGAGGACAAAACATGGCTGTATCAAAAGCAAAAAAAGAAGAACTTATTATTAAATTTGGTGGAGACGCTAAAAACACAGGTTCTATTGAAGCTCAAATCGCTATCTTAACAGAAGATATCAACATCCTTACACCACACTTCAAAGCTAACAAAAAAGATAAACACTCTCAAAGAGGTTTCTTAGCTAAGATCCAAAAGCGTAAAGATTTATTAAAATATCTAAAAGCTCAAGACTTCAACAAATACCAAGCTCTAATTAAAGAACTTGGACTAAGAAAATAATGGCATCGCCATTATTTTTTTCTTGGGTTTTTATTAGCTGTTTTTTTAGTCTTAGGTTTAGATTTTGTTTGAGTAGATTTAGCACTCTTTTTCTCTAATGCTTTCTCTTCTGCTTTTTTAAGTCTTTCAGCTTGTTCTTTATTAAAGATTTCTCTTCTTTTTACGAATTCAATATATTCTTTTTCGTAACGTTCACCTCTGGTTCTACGTTTTTTAATAGTTGCTTTAGCTTTAACAACTGCTAATTTTCTTTTGGCTAATTTTACTCTTTCTTTTTGAATAACTGTTTCGTTTTTACTTTCATCAATCTTACGTTCACTTTTTTCTACTTTTCAAATTAGTTTCTCAAGTTTCTTTTCAGTGTCAGACGCAACTTCATAATCATATTCATATCTATATCGTTTATTAAATTTAAATAGGACTCAGTTGTGGAGATAAATCATTCCAGCCATACCAACTAGTATTCCTATCAATCCTAGGAATGCGATTCATGTTTGTTTAAAGTTTCCGGTTGTTGCTAAATCAGAAATTGGGTAAGGATCTTGTCAAATAATACTTATTAATAAATAAAATATTATGTATAGTGTTGGATAAATAATTCCTATTAATAAGAATTTTTTATTTAATCTTGAAGCTTCAGTCGCAAGGATTAAGTGGATAATTGAATAAATAATCATACATGCTGGGATTACTGCATGAACTAAGATAGTTGAAGCTTGAATTAAACCATCCATTAAACCATCAGTTGAATCATTGATACTACCAAAGTCTTTTGCAAGCGCTGATCAGAATACGATACCAACAATAGTGTCATACATTGTAACAATTGAAAGAGTTCTTTGTGAGTGTGTTCAACGTAATCATTTGGGAACTCTGTCATCATACATAAATAATCTTAAACATAAGATGAATGTAAGTAGTAAAGTTGTTTGTCATGTAAATTGAGTTAATGATCAAAAGAAATAAGGGTGAACTAATGCTCTATGCGCAAATTCTCTTGTTTGGCCGCTAATACCATCTGAGAAAGGTTTTTCACCTCAATGACTTTCTTTTAAAACTTCATTAACTTCTGGTCTATGTCAATATCATAAGTGGAATTCACCTTCATAATAACCAGTGTCCCAAAGTATTGTAACTACTGTTTTCATGGCGATCGTCACAAAAATGATAAATAAGAAAGTACCTAGAAGAATTTTGTTCTTTTTACTCTTACTTCAATTTGGTTTGAAGGGAATTTCCTTAATTTTTTCTTTTGTTCTTGTTAGTTTCTGTTTCATAGTTTTTATTATACCTTCTTATTATAAGAAGGATACAAATATAAGGTGTGTAATATAAAATGATTTTCTATTTGTATAAAACAATATTTATTTTTTGTATAAAACAATGCTTAAACATTAAAAAAATACCACTGTAAAGCAAAAGTGCTTGACACCTGTGAAATTTTATGATAAACTATAGTTACTTATTAAAAAAGTAATAAGGATTAAAGGAGAACCACATGGTAAAAATGAGACTAAAACGTCAAGGTTCTAAATTCAACGCATTCTACAAAATCGTAGTTGCAGATGCTAGAGCACCTAGAGACGGAAGATTTATTGAAGTTGTAGGATTCTACAACCCACATACAAAAGAACTAAAACTAGAAAAAGAATTAGTATTTAAATGACTAAACGATGGAGCTGTTCCAACAGAAACTGTAAAAACATTACTTAAAAAAGAAAAAATTAACGAAGAATTTGCTAACTCAAAAATTGCAAAGAAATAATTAATTATGAAAATAAACTTTATAACTCTATTTCCTAAGTACTACGAGCCATTCCAGTCAGAATCAATCGTTAAAAGAGCTATCGATAAAAAGTTAGTTGAAGTTAATGTTGTTGATTTTAGGAAATTCTCAATAGGCAAGCACAACAAAGTTGATGATATTGTTTATGGAGGTGGTCAAGGTATGTTATTAATGGTTGAACCCATTGATAAAGCTTTGGAAACAACAAAAGGTAGAAGAATACTTCTTTCACCTCAAGGTAATAAATTTACACAAGATAAAGCATTAGAATTATCTAAACTAGACGAAGTTACATTCGTTGCTGGACATTACGAAGGATTCGACGAAAGAGTTAGATCATTAGTTGATGAGGAATTATCAATTGGTGACTATGTATTAACAGGGGGAGAACTTCCTTCAATGGTTATGGCTGATTCAATCATTAGATTGATACCAGGTGTAATTAGAGAAGCTTCACATGTTAATGATTCATTCCAAGAAAACCTTCTAGACCATCCTCAGTACACACGCCCACGTGTTTACAAGGGTATGGAAGTTCCTGAAGTATTACTAAATGGTAATCATGCAAAAATAGAGAAATGAAGAAAAGAAAAACAAATGGAGAAAACTCTTAGAGTTAGACCCGATTTATTAAAAGGAGATCATAATGAGAAATAAATTACTTACAGCAGTAGAAGCAAATCAAATTAAAACAGACTTACCTGTATTCAAATCAGGTGACAACGTTGTTGTTCACGTACGTATTAAAGAAGGATCAAAAGAAAGAATTCAACTTTTCGAAGGTCTAGTAATTAAAAAACACGGTACAGGAACATCAGAAACATTTACAGTTAGAAAAATGTCATACGGGATTGGTGTTGAAAGAACATTCCCTCTACATTCTCCACTAGTAGCTCAAATCGATGTTAAAAGAAAAAACAAAGTTAGAAGAGCAAAACTTTACTACATGAGAGATAGAAAAGGTAAAGCAGCAAGACTTAAAGAACTTAGAAAATAGTTCTAAACGAAATGGCCCTAGGTCATTTTTTTATTATCTTTTAATTGGGAGTTTTTAATGTCAAAGACAAATCACTCCACCTGATTGTTTGTTGTGAGTTTTTTTGCTAAAAATGTTATGTTATAATTATTAAATGAATTCTATTTATATGAATAAAATTGAAAACGTTTGAATGCGTGTTTTCAATTCAATGACATTTAAAATAGTTGCTTTGATATCAATGGTTATTGATCATGTTGGAGTTATTATTTTCCCTGGAAACCAAGATTTAAGAATTATAGGTAGAATCGCTTTACCAATTTTCACATTTTTAATAGCATTTGGCTTTTCGAAAACTAGGAATCCTGGTTCTTATTTTCTAAAATTATTTTTTGTATTTATTTGTATTCAAATACCCACAACATGATATTTATATTCACAAGAAAACCCTGAAATTTCCCCTTTTTATATGAATATCTTTTGCAATTTATCTTTGGGTGCTGGGTTTATAGTTATTTATAAGAAAAATAAATTACTTTCTATTTTGTATTTTGCGATGATATTTTGATTTTTATATTTTGTTCAAGAAAATCCATTGATGATCACAAATGAAAAGACTGGTCTTGAAAGATTTGAAATAGATTACGGACTTTATGGATTTATGTTAATAGTTGGATTTTGAATGGTTAGAGAAGCAGTTAGTTCATTTTATAAATTAAGTGGTAAAAAAATAATAATGAATATTGCCTCAGCTTCTTGGTTGGTAATTATTACATTAATAAACCAATATTGAATGCATAGTACAGAAGCTCTTAAAGATATTCAAATGTGAGCATTAATTGATGTTGTTCTATTGTTGATGTTTACTGAATTCAGATTTAATATACCCAGTAAAAAAGTTAGAATTACAATTCAATACTTTTTTTACTTGACTTATCCTCTCACATTAGGGATTACTATATTATTTTCTAATCTTTAAATAGTTCAAAACGAAATGACCCTAGGTCATTTTTTTTTATTATCTTTTAATTGGGGTTTTTAAATTTTATAAAAATGTAAGAGTATAATTTATACATGATAAAAATCAAAGATATGGATCTTAACGCTGACAAGAGAGAGTTAGCTACAAATATTACTATGGAGTTAGAAAGAGGCGGGAAATACATACTATTAGGTCAAAATGGTACAGGTAAATCCACATTCATGAAAGAGATTTTCAAGGCTTCAATTATTGGTGGAGAAGGAATAGATATAGATAATAGTAATGCTTTTTATAGTGATAATTCTTCATTGACAGCATTTGATCAGTTTTCTGGATTTGAATATTTGAATACATATTTTGAACCTATTTATGGATATGAATGATTCAAAGAAAAAATAATTGATTTATCTAAATTCGAGGTTGATAATAAAGTTTTAGGAACTACGATGGCTGATTTATCTGGTGGAGAAAGAAGAATATTAAATGTTCTTGTTGCCATTTACGGTAAATACGATTTATTGTTAATAGATGAGCTTGAATCCAATCTTGATGAAGTGAAATTAGAAAAAGCCATAGATGAAATTAATAAGATGGAAGAATGTACAATAATTATTGCCACCCATAACCAAAAGGTTGTAAATAAGTTGCATCACAATAAAGTCTTTATGTTCAAAGAACAAAAATTAGAAGAAGCAAATAATGATAATGGTGATGGGGAATCACTTAAAGAATTATTTCAAAAAGAAAAGGGGTTAATAGATGAAAACTTCGAATTCTAATACACTAATATCCATTCAGGGATTGAAAGTTAACTTCGGTAGAAAAGTTTTAATAGAAAATGTTGATTTAGAAGTTAAGTCTGGAGAAATGATCCTATTAACTGGTGAAAATGGTGCTGGTAAAACTACTTTGATTAATTACATTACAGGTGTTAAAGATTCTAAGAATATCAAAAGAAAAGAAGGTCTTCAAGTATCATTTACTCCTCAAAGTGCTTTTTTAAAAGGGGAAGTGTGCAAATTAATTGAAAAATTTGCCGTTATGCTTGGAACTAAAGAAATCATTAAAAAGGTAAAGAACTCATTTTCATTAGAGAAGATTTGAAAATCGGATTATTCAATCATTTCTTCAGGAGAACAACAAAGAGTCAAGATGGCTATTGCATTTTTAAGGAAACCTGATTTAATCATATTGGATGAATTCTCAAGAGGTCTTGACGAATCTACAACTGGATCTTTTATTAATTTAGTTAAAAATTTAAATAAGAAATTCAACATTGCTATAATCCTAATTTCACACAACAAACGTGTAATTAAAGAATTGAGTAAAAAGCATCTAACAATCAAAGAAAAGCGTTTGGTGGAGGTGAAGAATGTTTAAGAATAAAGAAACTAGATATCGTCACTCGAGAATGTTCGGTGTATCAAATTCAAAATTTATTGGTTATGCACTTCTGATTGTCTACTTATTAATAATAGGTTCGGTGATATTTGGTATTGGTTGAATTATTACTATTACAAATAAATCAGGAAAAATAACAACATCTCTTTATGGTAAAAGTGTTGCATTTATGCTTGCCATTTCATTTATACCCCTGATATATTCATCTAATTACATATTTAAAGATGCAAGTAGAAATAATTTATTAATTAAAGTATCATTAGGTCTAACTTATAAAGAATATTTAAATAGTACAACCTTTATGATGAAATACATAATTTTCATTGGTACAACATCCGTTTTCATATCAATGGGTGTTCACACACATGAATGGTCTAGTGCTTTTCTGTTTTCAATAACAATTGGCGCATTAAGTTATGCTTTAGTTTCATTGCAACTTATGTTAGCAATATTTTCAGCTAATGTTTGAGTTATAAATAGTGTTATTGGGGTTATCTTTATGACGTTGATGATTGTAGCTGTAAAGTTTAAACCAAGGACTGATATTTGAGTAGAATTCTTTAATCCAAAAGCTGGTGTATATGCTGGTATTATATTTACTAATTTAATTATGATTGCTGGTGCTTCAACTCTACATAGAGTGGTTATGCCAAAGATGAATTATATAAATTGATATTCTGAAAAACCACAAAAACCACAAATTTAAAAATTAATACAAAATAAACGAATGGCCATGTAGTCATTTTTTTATTTTGTATTAATGGTGAAATACCTTTTAAATTGGGCTTTAATTCTTTTTTTCTCTATAATTTATATATGTTAAATATTTTAGGAAACAGATTACAAAAATCAATGAAAAAAATGCAGGCAAAAACTTCACTGAAAGAAGAGGATATTTTAGAAGTTACGAGAGAAATAAAGATGGCGTTATTAGAAGCCGATGTTAACTTATTAGTTGTTAAACAATTTGTTAAATCAGTTAAGAAAAAAGCTTTATCAGAAGCAGTATTAGCTCAACTTAACCCAGGACAAAATGTTGTTAAAATCGTTAAAGAAGAATTGACAGACATTCTTGGTGGTACTTCTAAAGAAGTTAAACTTAAGGGGAACTTACCAATCATCATGATGGTAGGACTTCAAGGTTCTGGTAAGACAACTACAACAGGTAAACTTGTTAATCACTTTAAGAAAAAGAAAGATGCAAAGAACCCTTTACTTGTTGCAGGTGATGTTTATCGTCCAGCTGCGGTTGAACAATTAAAAACATTAGGTAAACAATTAGGTGTTACTGTATTTGAAAAAGGTACAGGTTCAAAACCTCAAGATATTGTTACTGAAGCTCTTGAATTTGCGAAAGAAAATGATCATGACTTAATCATCATCGATACAGCTGGTCGTTTATCAATCGATGAAGAACTAATGAATGAATTAGTTGATATTAAGAAAATTGCAAAACCTCAAGAAATATTCTATGTTGCTGATGCATTATCAGGACAAGACATTATCAATGTTGCTACAACATTCCATGAAAGACTTTCACTAACTGGATCAATCATAACAAAACTTGATTCTGATGCACGTGGTGGAGCTGCACTTTCAATTACTAAAATATTAAATCTTCCAATTGTATTTATTGGTACTTCAGAAAAAATGTCAGGACTTGATCAATTCCATCCTGATAGAATGGCTGAAAGAATCCTTGGTATGGGTGACGTTCTTTCATTAATTGAAAAAGCTCAAGATGTTCTTGATGAAGATAAATCAACAAGAATGGCAAACAGAATGGCTAATGGACATTTTGACCTTGATGACTTATTAGAACAACTACAACAAATGAAGAAACTTGGTAAATTAGGAAGTATTCTTAAAATGATTCCTGGTGCTCAAAATATCTCTAAGGATAAAATTGAAGCAGCGGATAGAAAACAAAAATTATTTGAAATACTTATTTCATCAATGACTAAGCAAGAAAGAAAAAATCCTAAACTACTTAAAAATGCTAAACGTAAACAAAGAATTATGGCTGGTTCAGGTAGAACTGCTCAAGAGTACAACTCATTAGTTAATGAATTCGAAAGAATGGCAAAACAAATGAAACAAATGGCGAAAGCTATGAAAGACGGTTCATTCAATCCAGGTATGATGCGTGGAATGGGTGGAATGTAGTGAAAGAAACTCTGAGAAAGAACAAATACTTTTTAATTAGTGCAATTGTATCAACGATATTTATCATATTCATGATTATTTCAGATTCAACAACAGCATTTAATTGAACAGTCAAATTCCATAATAAAGGTAGTGTAGCCTTGGAAGACGCCAAATACCCAATAGAACATGTTAATTGAATTACTGTTTTTTACTTTACATTTCAATCAAACCTTTTAGTTATGATTTATCTATATCTAAGAGCATTTGGAGTTATGAAACCAAAAGAAAACAAACATCATAAGATGTTCCAATTAATCGTTACGCTTAATATAACAATCACAATGGTTACTTACTGAATGATACTTGCACCATTTTCATCAATTTGAACTCATGGTGGAGTAGCTGGAGCAATTAAGATAGTTGTTACATTTATGGTTCATTTAATAACACCTATATTGATGTTAATTGCCTTCCACAAAGATAAACTTCAAGAAGGTGAAGAAGGTGTCGTTATAAGCAAGAAGAAACTTCCTTTAGTGCTGATTTATCCAACAACATGATTAATCATTGCTATTATTGTTTACTTCACAACACAGACTGAAGGTCATTATTCACAAGTGATTGAAAATCAAGCAACAGGTAAGTATATGATGGTAAAAGACGGAGGTTCAATTGATCACTCTTCTGGAGTTGCAATTTACTTCTTCTTGAATTTTGCTGACGTTCCTATCGGTGTTACATTAGGTGCATCTGCTGCAATATCAATTGCCTTTATTGCATTCGGATTTTTATTCTTAGCAGTATCAAATCCAGAATCAAAATTAAATATAAAAATGAGAACTATAAAACAAAGGAAATAATCCCTTGTTTTTATTTATGCATATTGATAAGTGCTAAAATTAAGTTATGGAAAAAATATTTAAAATTCATGAAGATAACAATAAAAAGAAGGTTGTATTTTTACACGGTTTCAATAGTAATGGTAATTTCATAAGTCCTTTATTAAAGTTGGAAAGAAATTATGACATACTTTCTTTTGACTTTCCAGGATGTGGTAGCGAACCAGCTGGAGAAGAACCTATAACTATTGAGAGTTATTCAAAATTTGCAATTAATAAAATAAATTCACTTACCGAACCTTTTATCCTAGTCGGACATTCATTGGGCGGGGCTGTTGCAATGAATATAGCTAACCATCCATTGGTATCAAAAGTAGTATTATTAGCTCCATTAAACCCATTCGCATACAAAGAGGGTATAGAATCATGGTTATTACCAAGAAACACTCAGGACGCTCTAAATTCAATGGAATCATTGGTGGGTAATGATCAGAAAGATTTATATTTCCAGAATATTATTAATACAGCTGGAACTTTCTTCAAAAACACATTACCCAAAATGGATATATTTCAAAAGGTTGTTTTTGAACAAATAACAAATGAAAAATATCTAAAAGAAACGCTGATGGAAAAATACTTATCAAACCAAAAGGAAACTCTTTTAATACAAGGTGATATAGATAAATTTGTAATCAAAGAAAGTTCAGATCAAACATGCAAAACATTTAAATTCAGAAAAATTATTTTAAAGAATACTGGACACTCTATTGTTTACGAAAGAGAAAATGAAATCAACACAATTCTTAATTCAATTAATATTGATTAATGTATAAAAAAATCACTTATGTGATTTTTTTGTTATTGCTTTTTACGTTTTTTAATAAATAAGACAGTTGCTATAAGTATTCCTATAATAACGATTGATGCAATTGAAATACCTAATATCACACCTAAATTAGAATTATTATTTTTATTGGGTTTCTCAACTTTTTTATTTGAATCTTTGACAACTTTTTTATCGATTACTTTAGGCTTTTTCTTCTCAGCAACAATAACTTTTTTTGTATTGTCTTTTTTCTTGGATTTGGTTTTTTTCTTATCAATTACAACCTTGTTTTTAGAGGTGTCTTTTTGTTTTGGTTCGGGTTTCTTTTTATCTGCGGGAATTTTGTTATTGACCTTTTCTTTAATTTTTGGTTTCTCTAATTTGATGTGATTTGCATCATCTAATATTTTTTGTATTTTAGGTTCTGCATCCGCGTAAGTTTTTTCTGTTTTTTCCAAATCAAGTTCAAGATCTGATTTACCCTTAATTACCTTAGTTCAAGTTCTGTCGTATTTTTTTATGTGATCTATTGAAGTCTTTAACTCAATTTTAATAGTTCCATCTTTATTGGAAATTATTGTTATTTCATTTAAGTTAAAAGACATTTTCTTTTCGAAGAAACGAACCCCAAATACTTCTTGTATTTTATCAATCTTAGATTTTATATTTTGTAAAGAATTAATGGAATCTGCAATATCAGATACTTTTTGCTTACCTTGATTCACCATTCAAGCGGAATCCAATAAAGAATCAACCAAGGGATAAAAAATACCCTTTCTTAATTCTGCTTTTGCAACATCTTTAGCAATTCTGATTCTCTCTAATTTTTTACGCTCTCTTTCAAGTATTTTAGCTAATGCCTCAGTTAGAGAATCGTTGTAATTCTTTTGAGCTTTTAGAAACACATCAACTTGATCATTATATTCATGAGTTAGTCTTTCAGCTTTTTCTTGTTTTGTTTCTGGTTTTGTTCAAGATTTACCTTTTGCAGCTTCTGCATCAGTTTTACCCTTTATTGTAATGTTGATTTCTTCAATTGGATTTGTTGCATATTTTGTAAAGAGTTTTAATTTTGCGTTTATATTTCCGTTTGCACCATTGGTTAAAGTAACTTCATCAATTGTTGTTCCTTTTTTAGTTTCTGGCAAAACAATTCCTGTATATTCTTCTAATTTTCAAAGTTGGAATTTAGATTCTTCTAAATCATTTATTTCTTTAATAAATGTAGAGTTTTTAAGGTTACCTTGATTAATAATCTTTAAGTCTTTTGCTAGGGATTTGATATCTTCTCTGTTTTTGATTTGTTGAGCATCAATTTCTTTTTGAGAAAGAACTTTTTTATCTGAATCAATCTTTTTCTTATTATTATCAAGTTCTTTTTTAAGTTTTGTTAATTTCTCTTTTGATAAAAGAGCTTTTTCTTTTGCGTTTTTTATAAAGTTATATCTTTTAGTGGGTTCCATTCCTTTGGAAGTGTTGAAAGATTTTCTGTAATTATCAGCATCTTCATTTGCTGTATCTAATGCCTTTTTAAATTTTGATAAAACTTCACTTAAAGAATTTGAATTACTTGAGTAAGTAGTATAGATTGAGTGGTTAGAATAAACGATTTTATTTGAAATGTTATTAGTATTATTGATTGTTTCGGAGTTTGAAGAGAAGCTTAATGCTACTGCTGTCGGTACGATAATGCATGAGGCAATACTTGTTGATAAAAATAGTTTTTTCTTCTGCATTTCTCTACTCCTATTGCGATTTTGTTTGTTAAAAACAATGTGTGCGTTTCCTTTTATAGTTTATCATATGGAAAACATTATTTTGTGGAATAGGTGGAAATATAAAATAAAAAACCACTAATGCGGTTTTTTTAAGTTTAATATTACTTTAATTATTATTTACTTTTTCCAATGCTAATACAGCTTTTCTAGCTGCTTCTCAAATGATTTCAGAAACAGTTGGATGAGGATGTATTGTGTTTGCAATTTCATGTACAGTCATTTCAGAATCAGTTGCTAATGTTATTTCAGTAATCATATCAGTTGAATGTTTACCAACTAAATGAGCACCAATTACTTCACCGTATTCTTTGTCAACAATAAGCTTTATGAATCCTCTTTCATCACCATCAGCAAGAGCCTTACCAATTGTTGTCATTGAACCTTTAACAATTATGTAATTTAAGTTTTGTTCTTTTGCTTCTCTTTCAGTTAAACCTACAGCAGCAACTTCTGGATGTGTATAAATACATGAAGGAGTTGTTTTTGCGTTTATTGGAGAAGTTGGTTTTCCATTAATGTGATTAGCAGCTACAATCGCATGTTTGTATGCAACATGAGCAAGCATAACTTGACCTGTTACATCACCGATTGCATAAACACCTTTTACATTTGTTCTATTCTTATGATCTACAACAACGTTTTTACGTTCTCCAATTTTTATACCTGCTTCAACAAGTCCTGGGACTAATAACGGTTTTCTTCCAACTGATTGCAATACAACATCTGATTTCAGTTCATATTCTTGCCCATCTTTTTCATAGATAACAGCTTTGTTGGCATATTTTTTAACGTTAGCAGAAGTTATGATTTCTATCCCTGATTTCTTAAAGTCTTTTGTGATTTCTTTAATTACATCTTCATCTAGAAGATGGAGTATTTTATCTAGGTTTTGTAAGATAGTAACTTTTGCACCACTAGTAGAAAATACTTGCGCAAATTCTGCTCCTATGACTCCTCCTCCAATTATTGTCATTGTTTTTGGAAGTTTATCTAAATTAATCGCTTCTTTTGAAGTAAGGACTTCACCTTTTTTATAACCTTCTTCAAATCCTTCTAATGGTAGACGATTCGCAGTTGAACCGGAAGCAATGATTATATTAGTTCCTCTATATACTTTTCCATTAACTTCAACCTCATGAGCACCAACCATTTTGGCTTCACCCATCAATGTCATTGCATTATTAGATTTCATCAAGAATCTAACTCCATCAGTTAATTTTTTAACAACTTCCATCTTTCTTTTTTGCATCGCAACTCAATCTGGTTTTAAATCATGGATATTACCTTTTATCCCGAATTTTTCTAATTGCATTGCGTATTCATAAACTTCTATTGATTTGATTAGTGTTTTTGTGGGAATACATCCAACATTTAAACACACTCCTCCTCAAAATTCTTTTTCAATAATAAGTGTTGATTTACCAGCTTTAGCAACTTCTTCAGCAGCTAAATAACCACCTGGTCCAGAACCTATAACAATTACATCAAATTCTTTATCAATATCACCTTTGAATGCTAATCCTTCTTCACCAACATAACTGTGTGGAACTTTCTTTTCTTTTGATTGGGGTGCATCATTTTCTTTGACATTGTTAGGTTGCTTGCTTGTTTTAAATTTATCAAATGAGAATAAATCATTTGAAACTTTTATAGAACCAACAACACTTGCTCCACCTTCTTCTTTCTTTTCTTCTTCTTTGGTTTCAACTTCTTCAACAACTTCTGTTTCGAAATGAACTGTATCATCCCCAACATGAACTGTTTCACTTGGTTTGATTAAAACTTGTGTTACTTTTCCTGAAACGGGAGAAGGGATATCGGAAGTCATTTTATCTGTTTCCACAGAGAATAAAGAATCCCCTTCTGAAACTTCATCCCCAACTTTTACATAGACTTCCCCAACTACACCCTCATGTAGACCTTCACCAATATCTGCGAATTTAAATTTATACATTTCGTTCTCCTTAATACACAGCTAATAACATAGCTGGTTTTTCTAGTGATAGTCTAATATCGTATGCGAATCTTCCGATGTCTGCACCATCGATTCATTGGTGGTCTCCTGCAGTTGTTAAGTGAAGTACTTTTCCAGGAACTACATTTCCATCTTTGAAATAAACCTTATCTTTAATTGCTCCAACACCAGTTATTGCTAAGTTTGGATGATTTATAACTGGAACTCCATATAAAGCGTCAACAGAACCGTAATTTGTAATTGTATATGTTGACCCTCTTAATTCAGAAGGTTTGATTGACCCATCTTTACATGCTTTTGCAAGTCTTTCTATTTCTTGTGCAATTTCCACAAGAGAAAGTTGATCAGCATTTTTAATAACTGGAACCATAAGTCCTGATTCAGTATCTACTGCAATACCCATGTTTATATCTTTTTGATAAACAATCTCTTCTGTTTGTGGATCATATTTTGCATTAAATATTGGATATTTTTTCAATGCCTTAATTGTAGCCATAACTACAAATGGTAAGAATGTAATTTTTGTTCCTGTTTCATTCAATACGTCTTCTTTGATTTTTGATCTAAAGTCTCATAATTCAGTTGCATCGATTTCATTTACCAAGTTAACATAAGCAACATTGTTTCATGAGTTTTTTAATGCTTTTGCAATTCCCTTTCTCATTGGTGAAGGTTTAATTCTTTTGTCTTCCATGACGCTTTTTCTCTCAATAGAAGAAACATGATTTTCTTGTCTTGTTTCTTGCTTGATGTTTCCGTTATTTTTAAAATCTAAAATATCTTGTTTAAGAATCCTTCCATTTGGACCTGTTCCCATAACTTGTGTTATATCTATACCCTTTTTATTTGCCATAGCTCTAGCTACTGGTGTTGATAATATTTTTTTCATATCTCTCCTTATTAAGCTTTAAAAGCTACTACTTCCTTGATTTTTGCTGCAATTTTTTCAGGGCTAACCATATGGTGTTTTTCACCTGTTGCTAGAGGTATTGTTATGTCATAACCTGTAACTCTTGTTATTGGGGCTTCAAGATATTCAAATGCTTCTTCATTAATACGAGCAATTATTTCAGAAGAAACTGAAAATGATTTGACAGCTTCATGGGCAATAACCATTCTTCCAGTTTTCTTAACTGATTTGATTAGTGTTTCAGTATCTATTGGTGAAATTGTTCTTAAGTCAATTAACTCAACATCAATTTCAGGATTTGATTTCATCAAGTCTTCAATTGCTTTGATGGAATCGTGAACTTGTGCTCCGTAAGTAACTAAAGTAATTGAATTACCTTCTTTGATAACATTCGCTTTACCTATTTCTACTTCATACATTCCATCTGGAACTTCTTGTTTGAAAGCTCTATAAATCTTTTTAGATTCTAAGAAGACAACTGGATCTTCTTCTTTTATTGCTGCAAGCATCATACCCTTCATGTCATATGGGTTTGAAGGCATCACAACTTTAACACCTGGGATGTGAGCAAATATTGCTTCGATTGCTTCTGAGTGATGCTCTAATGCTCTAACTCCTCCACCCATAGGCATACGAACAATTAAAGGACAAGTGTATCTTCCTCTTGATCTACTTCTGATTCTAGCTGCGTGTGTAAATAATTGTTGTAGTCCCGCATATGAGAAACCTTGGAATTGCATTTCAACAATTGGTCTCATTCCAGCGATAGCTAATCCAACTCCTGTCCCCACTATAGTTGCTTCTGAAATTGGTGAATCAAAAACTCTTTCTGGACCAAATTTCTCTTGTAATCCTTGTGTGGCACGGAATACTCCACCTTCAAATCCGACATCTTCTCCAAATACAACAATTCTTTCATCTGCTTTCATTGCGATTTCAAGGGCGTTTGTTAATGCCTCAATATTATTTAGTTTAGCCATTATTTACCCCCTTCTTTGGAATCTCATTTAAGAGCTTCTTCTTTTTGTTTTTGTAATTCTGGAGTTAGTTTTTCAAAAGTATAATCAAATACATCATCAACAGATGTTTTATTCAGCTCTAATGAATCTTGATAAGACTTTTTAACTTCTTTTAATTTACTTTCTCAAAGTTCTTTGTCTTTTTCTTCAGTTCAAATACCTTTAGAAATTAAGAAGTTTTTAATACGATGCATTGGTTCTCATTTCTCTGCACGTTCTTCTTGTTCTTTTGTTCTGTAAATACGTGGATTATCAGAAGTTGTGTGAGGACCTTGTCTTCAAGTTATGAATTCAACTAATATTGGACCATTACCTTCACGTGCATATTCAACCGCTTCTTTAATAACTTCTGCTGATGCAAGTAAGTCATTACCATCTACACGAAGTGCAGGAATACCCGCTGCGACAGCTTTGGCAGCTAAAGTACCAGCATTTGTTTCCATCTTTGTTGGTGTTGAGATTGCTCATTGATTATTGTTAATGCAGAATACTGCAGGTCATTTATGAACACCCGCTATATTCATTGCTTCATAGAATTCACCTTCCGATGTTCCTCCATCACCAATGAAAGTAAGTGCAACCGCTTTTTTCTTTTGTTGTTTTAATGCGTATGCTACTCCAGCAGTATGAGAGTATTGTGTCGCAATAACAATGTTGATTGGGAAAACATTTACATCTTTTGGAATTATGTTTCCTTTTTCATTTCCGTTTCAATATAGGAATTGGTTAATTAAAGGAACACCCTTCATTAACATTGCTGCATTATTACGGAATGAAGGTATTAATCAATCTTCTTTCTTTAAGCTAAGTGCAGCAGCAACTTGCAATGCTTCTTCACCAAAGTTTGGTGCAAATGTTAACAATCTACCTTGTCTTTGTAGTTGTGTCATATAAGTATCTTGTTGTCTTGATAAAACCATATACTCATACGCTTTCAATAAATCTGCATCAGATGTTTCTAATTTAATTTTTGGATCTGTTAATTTTCCATCAACATCCAAAAATCTGAAGTAATCTTTCTTATCTAATCAAATTTTCTTTTTGTCTATAAATCTATATTTCATATCTCTCTCCTTATGCCATATTTATAATTTAGTAATTTCATAATTTTTACTTTTTCTTAATTAATAAAAAACCATTACTTTAAATCACCAATATAGATAGTTATATCTTTTTAATATTTGTATATACAACTATCAATTAAATTATACTCCTCCTTGAATAATGGATTGAAAAAAACAAGGGCATTCCCTTATTTTTCTCCACTTATTACTTCTATTAGATTTTCTAAAGTTAGAGATCCAAAGTATTCCTTTAAATTAATAGTTTTTAATACTTCTTCAATTGATTTCTTTGTAAAGTTAGTCCCATTCAATAAATTACACACGTATTCAACATCTTTTAAAGATAAGAAATCACCATGAATTTTTAAATCAGATATCTTTCCTGAGATAACATTTAACGAAACGGAAATATTTCCTCCATCAAATTTAATTTTGTTATTAATTTTTGCATCTGGTGATTTTCCATAGATTCATTCATAAGTCATCATTTCTTTAGACATTTCAATTGCATTATCAATTATATGTTGGGGTATTTCATGCAATTGTCCATTCCCATTTTCTTCAAAATACTTAATTAATTCTCTAACAAAATCATCTGCATTCATCTCTGTTTCGATGTGTTCTTTTATATTTGTAACACGCATCCTATTTGATTGAATACCTTTTGCTTCAAGTTTATGTTTATTAGTTAAAAGAGCTTTATTTAAAACGGATAAATCTGCATTGAATAAAAGGGTTCCATGAGTTGCTAAGTTATCTTCTAAAACAAACTGAGCATTACCTGAAATTTTCATTCCATCAACTAACACATCATTCCTTCCGTGGAATGTTGCGTTAACTCCTAGTTTATTCAAAAATCCAATTATTGGAGTTAAGAATTCTTCATAAGAAACTCTTTTATCCCTATTGGTCATTAGTGAAAAAAGAATGTTTCCCATGTCGTGGTAAACAGCTCCACCACCTGAATGTCTTCTTGCTACCTTGATATCTTTTTCTTTAACGAATTCTTCATTTATTTCATTAAAAATATTTTGATTTCTTCCGATGATAATCGCATTATCATTCAATCATAATAAGAGGATATCCTCTTCTGTTTTTTCTTTAAGTAAGTTATATTCGATTGACTGGTTTATATAGGGTGAATGTGATTTAGATAAATATATTTTCATATTAAAATTATATACCTGCTCATAACTAAAAGGTAAACTACACATTTAAAACTATTTTGGACTATAATTTCTTTATGAAAATAACAAACTTCAAAAACAAATTTAATTACAAATACTTTATTCCATTTGTATTTATGGTTTATGTGATCATTTTTGCTTTTTGCGATACTTATTTAATCCCCTTCAAAACTATTTCAGGTCCTGCGGGTGCTGGATTAGAACCAGGAACAAAACCTGGGATTGCACAAGTCTATGGATTTTGAGAACCATGGGATAAACTTTCTTTAATTTTCTACTTCACTATTCACAGTAATATTTTTGTTATGGTTTATATGTTTCTTAGAGCATTCGGTTTAATTGATCCTAGAAAAGGTAAACATGCCAAAAGATTTCAAATGATTGTAGCAACTAATATATTTGTAACTTTCTTAGTTTATTGAACTATATTAGCTCCTATAGATATGATTTGACATACTCCTGCCAAGATAATAGATAATCTTCAACTTCACTTCATCGCTCCATTAATTATGTTTGTTGCTTTTGTCCTTGAAACATCAAGAAGAAAAGTAAATAAAGAAAATATTAAGTTACCATATAAAGAATTATTATTTGCCTTAATATTCCCGCTGATTTGATTAATCATGGCTATAGTTCTGTATTATGCAACAAGAAGCAAATTACTAATTACTTTCAAATATAATGACGGAACAAAACATG
This sequence comes from Mycoplasma todarodis, assembly GCF_965212735.1. Lineage (GTDB taxonomy): Bacteria > Bacillota_I > Bacilli_A > Mycoplasmatales > Metamycoplasmataceae > Mycoplasma_K > Mycoplasma_K todarodis_A. The sequence goes on from NZ_CBDBYJ010000001.1 coordinate 220,126, forward strand.
CCTTTATATATACATTTGGTATAGCTATTTACCCATTCTTGGCATTTGACATCGTTCCTGTATGATTGCCAATAGTTTCATTAGTGGCTGTTTGTTTATTAGTGACTATTGTTTCAAGTTTAATAGTTGTTGCCAGCAACCACGATTCTTGAATTTATAAGGTCAACGACAAGATTAAAAACATATTTAAAAGACAATAGAATAAACCTTTTTAAACACACTAATCATTGTGTGTTTTAATAATGTATAATAAAGGCACTATGATACAATGATTCCCCGGACATATGGCGAAAGCCCTTAATCAATTAAGAGAAAAACAATCACTTGCAGATCTTTTTATAATTGTTCTTGATTCACGTGCACCAATCTCTTCATATAATGCAGAGTTTGATGATATTGCACCTCAAAAACCAAGACTTTTCGTAATTACTAAAAAAGATTATGCTGATGAAAACAAACTATCTAATATTGTTGAACACTATAGGAATGATGTTGATGACTGTATAGTTGTTAACCTTAAACAAAAAGCAGCTGCTAAACGTATTGTTAAAAAAGCTGAAAAGATGCTTGAAGCAAAACGTTTAAGAGATACAAACAGAGGTATTCTTAAACCAAGACTTAGAGCATTTGTTGTTGGAGTTCCAAACGCTGGTAAATCAACATTAATTAATGCACTTGCAAATAAACCTTCTGCAAAAGTAGGAAACATGCCGGGTGTAACAAAAGGTCAACAATGAGTAAACACAGGGAAAATTCAACTTCTAGATACTCCAGGTATTCTATGACCTAGATTTGAAGATGAATTAACTGGTGTTAAATTAGCAATTATTGGTTCAGTTAAAACAGATGTTATTCCACCATTAGAATTAGTTTATTCAGGATATAAATTACTTACAACTTATTACCCAGAAAAACTTGAAGCAATTGGACTTAAGCCTTCTGATGATACTAAAGAAATTTATTCAGAAATGATGAGATTCTGTGAAGTTAAAAAATTCAAGAGACAAGGTGATAAACCTGATATGGATAAAGCTCAAAGATGATTTATTAATTATCTAAGAGATTTAAAAGGTGTAACTTACGATTAATAATCAAAATACAATGAATAAAACCCAATAGGGTTTTATTTTATTTAACCTTTAATTTGATACAATTTATTCATAATGAATAAGAACTATGAAGCAATCGTAATAGGTGGAGGCCACGCAGGAATGGAAGCGGCCTTTGCTTTAGCGCACAAAAATCACAAAACAGCACTTATAAGTTTAGATAAAACAAAACTTGCTATGATGCCATGTAATCCATCAATCGGTGGACCAGCAAAAGGTATTTTAACTAGAGAAATTGATGCCTTAGGAGGAATGCAAGGTTACTTCTCAGATAAAGCAATGATCCAAATTAAGATGCTGAACGAATCAAAAGGTCCTGCAGTTAGAGCACTAAGAGCTCAAATTGATAAGGATTTATATTCTGAACTAATGTTTGAAGCGACTGAAAAATTAGAAAATTTAGATGTTGTTGAAGATATGGTTACTGAATTAATAATTGAAAATAATAAAATCACAGGTGTTAAGTTAGAAGATGGGACAATCATAACTGCAAAAGTTGTTGTAATTACTACCGGTACTTATATGGATTCTTACATCCTAAGAGGTTCTGATAAAAATGTTGGTGGACCAGACGGACAAAGAACAACTAATAAACTTTCAGAATCTTTAAAAGAAAATGGATTTGACTTAATTAGATTAAAAACAGGAACACCTCCAAGAGTATTAACATCATCTATTGATTTTTCAGAAGTAGAAGAAGAAATTCTTCCTGTTTCTGATTACACATTTTCAAATAGATCTGGTGTTAAATTAGAAAAACAAATTCACTGTTGAATTACATACACAAATGAAGAAACTCATAAAATAGTTGATGCTAATGTTAAAAGGTCATCAATGTATTCAGGACTAATTAATGGTGTTGGACCAAGATACTGTCCATCAATCGAAGATAAGATTGTTAGATTTAGAGATAAACCAAGACATCAAATATTCTTTGAACCAGAAACTAAAGAAGGGGATTTAATTTATGTAAATGGATTATCTACTTCTATGCCAATTGATGTTCAAGATCAAATGTTAAGAACTATACCAGGAATGAAAAATGCTGAAGTTGTTAAATGAGCTTATGCAATCGAATATGATGCTATTAATTCTCTACAATTAAAAAGATCATTTGAAGCTAAACATGTAGAAGGATTATTCTTCGCTGGACAAGTTAATGGAACTTCGGGTTATGAAGAAGCAGCAGCTCAAGGTTTATATGCAGGAATCAATGCTGGTTTAAAACTAGAAGGTAAGGATTCAATGGTTATTACTAGGGATGCTGGTTATTTAGGTGTTCTAATTGATGATCTTGTAACTAAAGGAACTAGAGAACCATATAGAATGTTAACTTCAAGAGCTGAGTATAGATTATTACTAAGAAACGACAATGCTGATAAGCGTCTTTCTCATCTTGGTAATCAAGTTGGTTTAATAAGTGATGAAGAATATGCAAAAGTTGTTGAAAAATACAAATCAATAGACGATGAAATCGAAAGATTAACTAATACATATCTTTCTTCTAATGCGGAATTAGCTAAGAAACACAACATAACTTCAGGACCTTCATTATTACAAGTTATTTCTAGACCTGAAATTAACCCTTCAGATGTTACTGATTTTAAATACATCCATGAATTAACTACACAAATTAGATTAAAAGGGTATATTCAAAAACAATTAACTCAAGCTAAGAAAATGCTTCGTCTTGAAAAATTAAAATTACCTGAAGATCTTGACTATGACACAATTGCTAACTTAGCAACTGAAGCTAGACAAAAATTAAATAAAGTTAGACCTACAACAATTGGTCAAGCTTCACGTATCTCAGGAATTAATCCAGCAGATATTCAAATGCTAATGTTCCACATGAACTTAAGACATAAAAAAGGAGAAGAAAATGAAAATTAATATTATTGCAGTCGGTACTCTAGGTAAAGAGTGAAAAACACTTTACAAAGATTACTTTAAGAAGTTAGGGTTTTACGCTCACGTAAGACTATCAGAGGTTAAACCAGTTAACGATAGAAATATTGAAGTTGTAAAACAAAAAGAAACAATGATTATTCAATCTCTAATCCCTAAAAATTCAAGAGTTGTTTTATGTTCACTTAAAGGTAAACAATATTCATCAGAAGAGTTTTCTGCTAAATTTACTGAAACAGATAACATCACATTCGTTGTTGGTGGATCATATGGAGTGGATGAATCTCAATTCTCAGAGAAATTAAACTTCTCTCCAATGACATTCCCGCACCAAATGTTTAGAGTTATGCTTGTTGAACAATTATTTAGAGCATTCTCAATCAAATCTGGTTCAAAATACCACAAATAATAAACTTAAATAAATGCACTTAATCTAGTGCATTTTTATTTTGTTCTTCTATTTCACTATGTGAAGTGTAGTTTTATTTGTGGTCTTTCTCTTATTTTCTTTATAATTTAAATATGTTTAAATGAAATAATAAAAAAATCGCTTATGTATCGATACTTGTAGCTGCATCTGTTGCGTTTGTAATTATTGGTTCTAAATTATTTGCGATTACAACATTCCCTTCATTTAAAGTTGCTTTCGGTGGATTACCTGTAAAGATTACCGGTTACTTATTCGGTCCAATCATCGGTGCGATTACTGGTGTTATTGCTGACTTATTATCATTTGCAATGTTGCCTACTTATTATCATCCTGCATACACCTTAATTATGGCGATGTCAGGTTTTGTTCCTGGAGTGGTGTATTTCTTCATGGTTCGAAAAGAAAGATCAATTAATACTCATTACTTTGCAACTTTAATAGTTTTAATAGTGTTGACAACAAGTGTTTTCATGGGAATTCAATTTATACCTGAAGCTACATTAGAAGCTTCTAAGTCTCCAATTAAAACAAGATGAATACTTCAATTGTTAGCTTGTGGAGGAATGGTTGTTCTTATGATTGTTCATACAGTATTAAGATTTATAAAAAAACCTAAATTATTTAAAATGGTTGCTCCAATTATTATGTTTGCAGCAATCCTTGAAGTTCACAACTCATTAATGACACCATTAGCAGATAGCCAATCATTAGGAGTTTCATATGGAGTTTCATATGTAGGTCACTTAATGACTTCACCAATCAAGATACTTTCAAACGTTGCAATTATTACTTTAACTTATAAAATTGTTGGACCGTTAATTGAAAAGAAAATGCAAAACAGTTATGGAAACGAAGGAGAAGATATGAAAAAAACAATTTATGTATGTGGTCCTACTGTATACAATAATCCACACATTGGAAACATGCGTCCAATAATTACATTTGATGTATATATTCGTTCTTTAAAAGCACAAGGTGCAAAAGTTAATTTTATTCACAACATTACAGATATTGATGACAAGATCATTAAAAAAGCTCTGGAGGAAGGTGTAACTGAGAAAGAAATTTCGAAACGTTATACAAAGGTTTATCAAACCCTACTAGAAAAAGCAAATGTACAAAAACCAACTGTGATGCCTAATGTCACTGACAATATAAAAGGAATGATTAGCTTCATTGAAGAAATGGTTGCTAATGGTTCAGCATATGAAGTTAATGGAAATGTTTACTTTGATGTAACAAGTCAAGAAAGTTATGGAGGAATTGCTAACAGAAAACTTGACGAAATGAGATTCGAAGAAGGGGAAGGTAAAAAACACCCTGGAGATTTCGCTTTATGAAAGAAAACAACTGAAGGTGTTCTATTTAATTCACCATGAGGTAAAGGACGTCCTGGTTGACATACTGAATGTGCTTACTTCGTTAGAAAATTTGGTAATGGAACTCTAAATATTCACGGAGGAGGAATAGATTTAATATTCCCACACCATGAAAATGAAAATGCTCAATTTGAATCACTTGTAGGTGCACCAATTGCTACTGAATGAAAACATACTGGACACATCAATGTTGATGGTTCAAAAATGTCTAAATCACTTGGTAATGTGAAAGATGCACTTGAATTCTTCGAAGAAACTAATCCAGCTGTTTTAAGATTATTATTCTTAACAACTTCACCAACTGCACCAATCAATTTAACAAAAGATTTAATGGATAATGTTGAGAAGAAATACAATCAATTAATTAAAGGGTTTAAACAGGCTCAAATCAAAGGTAAACTAGAAATTAAAGAAGAAACTATTTCAGAATATATTTCAGAATGAGATTTTGCAAAAGGTATGGAGAAGCTATTCGCAAACCTAAAAGGGTTCAATAGTGGAGATCAAAAAGCAGGTCAAGAATTAATGGCTAACATGCAATTACTTGGTTTAACTACAAAAGAGGATATAATCTCTAAGAAAACAAAAGTAACTTACGAAAAATGAGAAGCCGCACGTAACGCGAAAGAATATGAAGAGGCTGATAAATACAGAGAAGTATTAATTGAAGAAGGAATTATTTAAGTGTAATAAACACTAGTCAATGTGTGTATTCAACACTTGCGAAAGGAACAATATGGGAAAATTAATTTGCGGTAAAAACTCAGTGCTTGATGCACTAGAAAATAAACTACCGCTAAGTAAGGTTTATCTTCTTAAACCTACTGAAAAGAAGATTGATAATGGGATTAAAGTTCAAATCACTTCAAAAAGAGAAATGGATAAATTAACTAAAGAGAATCACCAAGGATTTATAGCGGAACTAAAAGAGTTTAATTACTACACTTTAGACGATCTATTAAGAGATAATCCTGAAAAATTCTTAATTTTAGATAGAATTCAAGATCCACATAATTTTGGAGCAATTTTAAGATCTGCAAACGCATTTGGAATCAAACACATCGTTATTGCTAAGGATAGACAAGTAGAAGTAACACCAACTGTACTGAAAGTATCATCTGGAGGATATGTGGGTGTGAAAATAATTCGTGTTGATTCAATGCAAACTGCAATCAAAAGAATTAAGGATGCGAACATTTGAATTTACGCAACAGCGCTGGAAAAAGGAACTCCTGTTAATAAAGTTACATTTAACACACCTATGGCATTAGTTGTAGGTAACGAAGGTAAAGGTGTTTCAAAACCAATTCTGAAACAATCAGATCAAAACGTTTATATACCAATGAGTGGTACAGTTCAATCCTTAAACGTTTCAGTTGCTACAGGTATCTTATTATCTAACTTATAAAGTTGGAGGCGATATGCTAACACAAAGTATTTCGGATATCAAAAAACTAAATAATACTAAAATTATAAAAACAATGCTTTTCGAATATGAAGAAGCGTTTGATTTAGTAATAGCTAATAATAGCTGATGTTTTTCATCAACCCCTTTGGAAAAAGAGGATGTGAAAAACATTTTTTTATCCAGACTTCCTGGATTTGTAAATGAATTTAAAAGTGAATATAAATTAAAACTAAAAACATTTCTTTGCATAAGGTTGAAACACACGATTTTCAATGAGTCTAGAAAATACAATACACATAAGTATAAAATCCTTAATCAAAGTACACAGTTGGAGGATAGAAAGTACAACATCCAATGTTTTACAATGCCCGATACTAGTCTTGATCTTGATTTTAGTGTTTTGACTCCTTTTGAATTTTCTGTATACCTTTCATTGTTTGAAGCAAGAAAATGTATTAGCTTTGTAGCTAGGGAATATAAGGTTTCTAGATACACTATTGAAAGAACATTAATGGAAATCAAAAGAAAAATGAAAATACAACTACAATAAAATAAAACAAATAAAACAACTTAAATTACTAATTATTGGTATAATTACCCCATGAATAGAAAAAAAGTTATACTAGCATGTGAAGTTTGTCGTTCACGTAATTATTCGACACCGAAGTCAATTACTGAAAGATTAACAAAAAATAAATTTTGCAAAAATTGTAATGCAAAAACTCTACATAAAGAGGAAAAATAAATGAGCAAGAAAAAGCCTGTAAAAGAGCCTAAGCAAAAAAAGATTAAGAAACCAAGAGAGGTTTCAAGATCAGTTGCCGCTAAAGACAACGTTAAAGGTTTTTTTAAGGAATTAAAAAGAGTTAGGTGACCTAGTGGTAGTGTTGCTTGAAAAACCTTTTGAGTTACGCTTATATTTATTGCAATCGCATCAATAGTATTATTTTTAATTACACTAGGGTTCACAACACTGTGAGACAAATGAGGAGTTGGTTTATAAATGCAAAACGAAATGAAATGATATATGGTTACAACAATTAGAGGAAAAGAAGAAAAAGTTGTTGAATCATTAAAAAATAGGGTAGTTTCTGAATCACTTGAAGAAGTAATTTCAGAATTTAAAGTGGCAATGGTTCCACACATCACACCATCAGGTAAATTCAAAGAAAGAAACATGTTCCCAGGATACATTTTTGTAAAAATGGTTATGACTAATGAAGCATGATTCATCGTACGTAATACTCAGTATGTTACAGGACTTGTTGGATCATCAGGTCAAAGAACAAAACCTACACCAGTTTCTAACTTAGAAATTAGACGTATTGATAAAGCTGTTAAACAAGCTTTCGAAGATTACAAAGCTGGAAAACTTACAGCTCCAAAATTTGAAAACGGAACAATCGTTGAAGTTATCGAAGGTGCAACAAAAGGACTTAAAGGACCTATTGTTAGCTATGATGAAGAAAGAGCTGTTGTGGTTGTTGAATTAAATCTATTTGATAGAGCAACACCTACTGAACTTTCTATTGAACACATTAAAATGCTTGATGCTGAATAATTTAAAAAATGAGTTTAACTCATTTTTTTCTATGCTATTTTAGTATTACACAATCATTCAAATCATATTTATGTCCATATAATATTTAAGAGAATATTAAAGGGAGAAAATATGAAAAATAAAAAAGTGTTATTAAGTATTTCGACAGCACTATTAACTGCAACAGCGCCAATAGTTGCAGTTGTATCATGTGGTGATAAAACTACAAGTAAAAAGCCTATTAAAAAGGATTCGAATAAAGGTATTAAAGGTGCTGTTAAACCGAAAGGAAAACAAGTATCTGAAGAAGATAAGTTGATCAAAAAATATATAGAGACACAAAATGCTGAAGTGCAACATTATAAAAAAGGAGAATTCCTTAAAGGTTCAGGGACATTTTCTACAAGTAGTAAATTAGATAAGAAAAGTATTAAAGGAAAAGGAAAGAAAAAAGATAGGACCTTTTTTGTTGTTGTTGGGATGATGTTCCAAGAAAACCAAAAGCAGTTCAAAAACTTGGATAACAAAAGTTTAATTGAAAACATTGAAGAGATTGCGAGAATTAAAGTTGGCAATGCTAAACGTAAGGATGTTGTTTTTGAATTTGTTAAAGTTCAAGGAAAATGACATTTTGCGCCTAGTTATATAAAGAAAATGGCTCCAAAATTAACTTTCCAAAATGATGCATATTGAGCTTTTGATTTATCTAAAATTGATAAAAAGTATTCTGATTTATTAAATTATACAAAAACAATTTTAGGGAAAGCACAACCTGCACCAGCAACTAAAACACATAAAATATATTAAAAATATTGTTTTTTAAAACTAACTTTTTTATTTATAGAATAGAAAAAGTTTTTAGTAAAGGTATCGACCTTTATTTTTTTTGCATAAATTACATTTTTTTAGATATAATAATTAAGCAACCTATACACTAAGCAATATGGAGGGGTAGCAAAGTGGCCAAATGCATCCGGCTGTAACCCGGCTCCGAAAGGTTCGGGGGTTCGAATCCCTCCCCCTCCACCATATTGCCCCTTGGCCAAGCGGTAAGGCATCGGTTTTTGGTATCGACATGCGCAGGTTCGAATCCTGCAGGGGCAACCATATCATCCTATTAAGGATGTTTTTTTTATGCCTTTTTTAACATTCAATAAGCAATAGTTATATTTTTTTAATATTCATATATTTTTAATATAAAAGGGTGTGTGTTATAAATAAATATATAAAAAAGATATTTTTTAATAATATCTATGTAATTGTATATTTTCAAAATCTTTAATTAATTGTTTGTGTTTTCATAAAGTTGAGATTATTTAAAAAGAATAAGGAGGTGAATATGTCAATTAAAAAAGCAAGAAAAATGGGCTTTTGAGCAGCTATATCTATGCTGATAGGTTCTGTTGTTGGGATTGGAATCTTTTTTAAGAATGGTTCAATATCAAGAATCACAGATCAAAATGGAGCCACATGATTAGCGGCGTGGATAGTTGGTGGTATTTTAGCATTGGGATTAGCCATTTCTTTTTCTGAAATAGGTACTACTAAAATGGAATCCAAAACTGAAGGAATTGCTAAATGAGCTACATTTGTTGGTGGTAAAAAAATGGGTTATTTCTCACAATTTACATATTCATTTTTCTACACGGGATTCTTTACATTTGTTTTAGGTTTCTTCGCTTCCGAAGCTACATTCCAAGGAATGGTTATAGCTGGTTGAATGAAAAGTGATGCTATACCCATTTGAGGTCATGCTTTATTTGGTTTATTCATAACTGCTTTCCTGATCTTTGTAAATGTTACATCTGTTAAAGCATCTGGTATTTTTCAACAAATAACAGTTGTTCTAAAATTCATACCATTAATTGCAGCAATTATTATTGGAGTTGGTATGGCGACATCTCATCATTATTCTGATGTAAGAAATCCTTTACATGGTTCGAATGGATTTACACATGGACAATTCAACCCTGTATTAATAATTGCGGCTCTACCTGCTGTGTTATTTGCATATGATGGATTTTTAAATGTTGCAACTATGCAAAAGAAAGTCAAGAACGGAGAGAAACAAATTCCTAAAATTCTTTTTATAGGTATGTTGATTGTTATTATTGTTAACTCATTAATATCTCTCGCTTCTATATTGCATACTGCACCTTCGGTTGATATTATTTTAAAAGATGTTTTTGGCAATCCAGTTGCGCAAAAAACTTTAGGGATAATTGTTTATATGTTTATTGCTATATCTGCTTGAGGAGTTGTTAATGGATACTCTGCAGGATACTGAGCTGCTATTGAACAGGGGATTGAAACTAATTTATTCTTCGGGATGAGATGAATGAAAGAAAAACTGGGTATATTTAAAACTACTCTTATATATGCAGCGGGAATAATAACTTTCTGAGCATCGATATTATTAATTCCTTCAATAATATTAAATACTGATTCTCTTATTGATAGTTTATCTAACTGACCTACATTCTTTATATTTGGATTATTAGCAACGATTATTCTTATTTATACAATTAAGCGTAAACATTTGAATACAACTAAAATGCATCCAATCGTTTTCTGAACCGCTTCAGTGATAGCGGTTGCGGGGATATTTGGTTCATTGATATTCTCATTAATATATTCAACAATATATATAGACTTAATTAAAAACCCTAACCAGACTTCTTCATATGGATTATTTGAACCAGGAGAAGGGGTTAAAAATTACATAGGTTCAATTATGTTCTTTGTTCAATTGGCAATATTTATAACTTTCCCAATTTTCAATAAATTACTTAAGAAAAGATTTGAAAAAACAAAAACAATAGAAACAACACCCAAAACAAACCTAAAAAAATAGAGCATTTGAGCTCTTTTTTATTTTTATTTGGTATAATAAATAAGCACTTAGTATAGTGCGATCCAATAGTGAGCGGAAGACATGCGAAATGCACTAGTCGTTATACCGCGCAGAGGACTAAAAATTTATAAAAATGAAAAGAGGTAGCTCGTGGCTAAAGAAATCACACGTATCGCTAAGCTAGAATTTAACGCAGGTCAAGCAAAACCTGGACCAGAACTAGCTGGGCTTGGAATTGTAATGCCTGAATTTACAAGAGCATTTAACGATGAAACTAAAGATAGAAATGGTGAACCTGTTCCTGTAGTAATTACAGTTTACTCAGACAGATCATTCAGATTCGAAACAAAAACAGCTCCTGCATCTTACAAAATTAAGCAAGCAGCAGGAATTAAATCTGGAGCAGCAAACGCTAAAACAGATATCGTTGGAACAATCACAATGGACCAATTAAAAGAAATCGCAGAATACAAACTTGTTGACTTAAACACAAACAAAATTGAATCTGCTATGAAACAAATTGCAGGAACAGCTAAAAACATGGGTGTTGTTGTTGAAGGACTTGTTGATCTTAAAGAAGCTCAAGCAGCAGCTAAAGAAGCAGCAAAAGATATCGCAACTGCAAACGCTAAAGAAGCAGCTCTAGAAGAAGCAGCAGCAACAGCTGTTGAAACTAAAGGACAAGCTATTGAAGTTAACGCAATCGCTCAATCAGCTGAAGAAGAAGGAGATAAATAATGGCTAAAATCTCAAAAAACGTAAAAGCGTCAAACGCTAAAGTAGATTCAACACAAATGTTAGATCTAGCATCAGCAATTAAACTTGCTAAAGAAGCATCATACGCAAAATTTGATGAATCAGTAGAACTTGTTTTCAACTTAAACCTTGACACAAGAAAAGCTGACCAACAACTTAGAGGAGCAGTTTCTCTTCCAAACGGAACAGGGAAATCAATCAGAGTTCTTGCAGCATCAGATGATGTTAAACAATTAGAAGCAGCTAAAGAAGCTGGAGCAGATATCGCAGTTGATCCACAAGAATTAACAGATATCCTTAAAAAAGGTGAATTTAACTTCGACGTTATCGTTGCAACACCAAAAATGATGATGACACTAGGTAAATTCGGTAAAGTTCTTGGACCAAAAGGTCTTATGCCTAACCCAAAAACTGGAACAGTTACTCCTAACTTAGGAAAAGCAGTTGCAGATTTAAAAGCTGGTAAAGCTAACTATAGAACAGACAAACAAGGAAATGTTCACACAATGATTGGTAAAAAATCATTCGAAGACGCAAAACTTGTTGAAAATGCTGAAACAGTTCTTGAATTAATCAAGAAACTAAAACCATCAGTAGTTAAAGGTGCATACATTCAAAACATTGTTGTTAAAACTTCAATGGGTGCATCAGTTAAAGTTAAAATCGACTAATTGATAAAAATTTTAAAGAATAAAATGCTTGCGGGCATTTTTTTCTTTATAATCTATTAGTTATGGAATTAAAAAAATATATAAGAGAAATTCAAAACTTCCCAAAAGAAGGAATTGGATTTAAAGATATCTCACCTCTTTTAGCAAATGGTGAAGTATTCAATGAAGTAATTAAAATGATGGCAGAAGAAGCAAAGGACGTTGATGTTATCGTTGGAGCAGATGCAAGAGGATTTTTATTTGGAGCACCAGTTGCTGCATTATTGAAAAAACCATTCATTATGGTTCGTAAACCAGGTAAATTACCTAGTGAAGTAATCAAGAGAAAATACGATCTTGAATACGGAACAAACGAACTACAAATGCACAAAGACGCAATTAAACCAGGTCAAACTGTTGCCATTGTAGATGACTTATTAGCTACAGGTGGTACAACTAAAGCTATTATTGAATTAGTTGAAGAACTAGGTGGAGAAGTTAAAAAACTTGTTTTCTTAATTAACTTATTATTTGTAAAACATGAACCTTCACTTTCAGAATACGAAACAGTATCATTAATAAAATACGATTAATTTCGTATTTTTTTATTGTTTTTAATGGTTAGATTTTCCTTTCAAACCCCCTTTATACTTGATTTTTTCGATAAATAATATATAATTTATATAATTGATTACAAAAAAGTAAAAGGATAAAAAACATTTAAAGATTAGAGGCGCTTGAAGCATTAGTAAATTACAGAGGGATACCAATGAAGTAATTGAAAGGGCCAAAGCAGAACGATAAGAAAAGTTATGCCTTCTTATTGTGCAATGTAGGGGAATACTTTACATTGTCTCGCTAACGCGATGGTGCTATGACAATAACTATTGATGAAGAATAAGGATAGTTGTTTAATAAACACGAAGCCTTATTCTTTTATTTGTGCCTAGGCCTTTTTAAGAAATTGAAATCATAAAGAAAGAGGAGAAGATGTCACAAGCAAAAGAATACAAGAACCACAAAAGTGTAGAAAAAAAATACACATGAGATTTAGAAGCGATTTTAGAAGGAAAAACATATGAGTTTTGATTTAAAAAAGCTATCACTGAATACAAGGCGGCTATCAAGATAAAAGATTCTAAATACGATAGCGAAAGAAAGTATTTAAACTCACTTAAAAAAGATGATGAAATGACATTAACTTTAAACAAGGTTTCAAACTATATTTCAAATAATTCAAACCAAGATATTGCAGATCCAAAATTCAAGCAAATGCAAGAAGAGTTACAATTTGAATTCTTTAAACTTCAAAAAGAATTTGGTTCTGAAATAAATAGGATGTTTAAACACGAAGCAAAATTACGTGAATGAGCAGAAAAGAAATCTTTTGCAAATTACAAAAAAGCAATCATCGGAACACTCGACCAACTTAAACACAAATTATCAGATGAAATTGAAAACTTCTTAACACAATCTTCAAGAGCAAACATTGATGCTTCTTCAACATTCGAAATCATTACTGATTCAGAATTAGATTATGGTTATGCAACAACATCAAAAGGAAGAAAGATAAAGATAACTTCTGCTAATAGATCTAAGTTAATGAAACACTCAGATGAAGCTGTTCGTAAATCAACAATGATTAATTATCGTAATGGTTACTTAAAACACAAGCAATCATTATCAAACTTACTTTTCCAACACTTTAAAGAAACAGCTGTTATGGCAAAAGTTAGAAATTATGATTCAGCTGTTCAAGCGGAGATTGCTAGCGATAAAGCTGATGAAGAATTATTAAACACTCTTTACTCTTCAGTTCAAGAAAATAAAGTTGTATTTAAAAAATATGCAACTGCTAAGAAAAGATTCTTTAAATCAAAATTCAACAAAACATTTAAAGTATGAGATGCATCAGTTCCATTGGTTAAAGTTAAATCAGAATACACAGTAGAAGAAGGTCAAGCACTGATTTTAGAAGCTTTAAAACCTATGGGTAAAGAATATACAGATGTTCTTAGGAAAGCGTTTAACGATAGATGAATTGATTATATGACTATTAAGAATAAACGTTCAGGAGCTTATTCAATTGGTGGTTCTCATGGACTAGAAGCTAAATACATTTTAATGAACTGAGATGGAGAATTAAGATCAGTAGAAACTCTAGCTCACGAATTAGGACATTCAATGCATTCTTACTATTCAGATAAGACACAACCTATTTCATTATCAGGTTATCCAATATTCTTAGCTGAAATAGCATCAATCTTCAATGAACTAATGCTTACAGACCACTTATTAAAAACAACAAATGATGATAAGTTAAAATTTGATTTATTAGAATCTGCAATTTCAGGTTTTGATGGAACAATCATGAGACAAACAATGTGATCTAACTATGAATATGATTTATTAAAAGCAATTGAAGAAGGTAAACCAGTTTCTTCATATGAAGCACTTTCAAATATTTATTTTGAAAACTCAAAGAAATACACTAATAAGAAAAATCCTAAATATAAAGAGGATGAACAATGAGGAGCAATCATGGTTCCACATTATTACTATGGATTCTACGTATATAAATATGCAATAGGATACACAGTAGCAACCGTATTCTTCCAAAGATACAAAAAAGATGGTGCAGAAGCACTACAAAACTATATTGATAAATTCCTTTCAGCAGGTGGAAGAGATTGACCAATTGAAATATTAAAAGATGCTGGTATCGATTTATACGATAAAAACATCTATAAAGAAGCGTTTAATTCACTTGAAACATTCATTGATGAATACGTAAAAATAGGTAATAAACTTTTCAAGAAATAATTACTTAATTAAAAGGAGATAAAATGACAAGAAAAACAAAACAAATTTCATTAGGAGTAATGGCAGCAGCATTAACAATCGCTATTCCGGTTGTTACTGCAGTTTCATGTGGGAAAAATAATCGTGATTTTGCAACATATTACAGATTCAAAAGAACTGAAATAAATAAATATGGTACACTTGCTCCACTTCCTCAAAGAACATTTGACTCTCAATTTATCTCTGGTAACGCCGTTACAGATGATGGGAGTTCATCAGGTAGAACATTACCCCTTTTAAGAACAAAAGCGACAGGTTTAAATAAGGCTAAAGTTAATTCAGATTTAAAGAATGTAGACCCTAAAAAACAAATCACATGAGAAACTTCTCAAAAAGAAGAAGTTGAATTCCAAGGTGCTGAATCTATCAAAGGTTCTATTGATGGTACAAATTGAACTGAAATTAAACCAACAGACATCGTTAATGGTGCAACAAAAGTAGAATACAAATTTTACAAATTCAAAATTAGAGATACTAAATGAACAACATACAAAAACAAAGCGTCACAATATACATTAAACGCAAAGGATTACTTCTATGGAATGATGCGTTCTTTGGCGGCTTCTAAACCAGTTAGAGAAAATGGTACTTTGAATGGTAAGAAAATTCCTGGACTTCCTCAATTTAGTTCTCTTTCTGGACTAGATGCAAATGACAAGAGTTTAAATAACACCAATGGATATCTATTAGATCTTTTTGGTGTTGATGTAGAAAAAACAATTGCAGATGGAGAAAAACTTACAAAAGATGATCGTGAGTTTACAGTTTCTCTTACAAAACCGTCTGGTATGATTCTTGATTCATTATTCGCAAACAACTCTTACTTTTCTCCAGTTCCTTCAACTAAAATTGATGAAATGGCTAAAGGTAGTTCAAAACCAGAAGTTAAATATGGGATTACAACATATGGAAAAGATGGTTCACAACTTTCAGGTGTTAAAGATATACTAAGTGTTTCACCATACTTCTATACAAGTTATAGTTTCTTGAATGGTTATACAATTGTTAAAAATAATCATTATTGAGATAAAAACTTCGTTAATGATAAAACAAGAATTACAAAATATACTTACCATGTTACACCAGAAGGAGCTGACCCACAAGCGGAAGCTCTAGCTAGAAAAACTGGTTACGAAAATGGTTTAGAATCAATTTTCGATGCTAAAGCTTGAAAGAACCCGGATATTCAATTACAAATTAGAGCTAATGCTGATAAATACGGTGCTACTTTATCGAAAGTGTTTAAAGTTGGATTACAAAACAAACTACTATGAAACCCAACATTGCCTAAAAGTCTTGCTGGTGCATATAATGCCAAAGGTATGGAAGCTATGTACGGTAAAGGAATGACTACTAGAGATAAGGTTCTTAAAAACCCTTCTGCATTAAATGAATTCTATAACGGTAATGGTATGAAATTAAGAAAAGCAATGGACGCTGCTTATAACTGATATGCAGGTTCAGTTGCTGCTTCAGGTACAACACAAAAATTAGCGTTATTATCTCCATTAGCCCCAGAACAAAAAACTACTGAGGGTGGAAAAACTGTTTGAGAATTACTAGAAAAAAATAATGCCAACCCAAGACCAGCTACAGATAAAGTTGATGATTCAATTTGAGCAAAACCAACAATTGCTCCTTCATATATTGAAATGAAAAATCAATACAACAGTCATGGTGATTCAGAATTTGAATCAGCTAAGTCACCAGCGTTTGACATAGCTAAAAAAATCTTAAATGAAGTTGCAAGTAATATTGGAGCAACATCAAGTGACCCAGCTTACATTCCTCTACAAACATGAGGTGCTGCGGATAAGGGTAAAGATTCATCTGAAATGGTTAAACAATGATCAACAATGATTAAAGTGTTTAATGAAGCATCTGGCGGAGCGATTAAGTTTAAGAGGGTTGTTCCTCCTACATGATCAACACACTTGAATGCATTCCAACACAATGAAGCTGAATTCCAATATGCTGCATGATCTCCGGATTACCCAGCTGCTTCTTCTTCATTACAAGGGATAGTTGGTATAGAGAGAACTGGTATTATAGTGGGTCAAATGCTTGATGCTGCTAAACAACCGGAACTTAAACAACTGATGGGAAAATACAAAATTGATGAAAACGTTGTAAAAACAATTACAACAGAAGACATTTATAAGATGTCTCAAAACCAAACTTCAGACTTTAGTGCTGATAAAAAGGAATTGATGAATGCTGCTCAAGCTATGACCTCAAAAGGATATTTAGAGAAAGCAACAGATAATAAGTTTATGACTGAAGTAGTTGCTTACTTACAGGATCATGCGGTATATTACCGTCCAATCATTAGTAAGTACACATCACTAATTCCAAACAGGGAAACTGGTGGAGCTACAATTGTTGTGGTTAAAAAATGACTACACAAAAGAACATTAAAAAACGGTACTGAATTCTTACAAGACTACAGTGTCGATTTAGATTAAGGAGGAGTAAATAAATGATTAAATATATTTTTAAAAGACTAGCGTTGCTACTGCTTTCGCTATTTATAGTTATCACGATAACATTCTTCCTTATGGATTTAATGCCTGGTTATCCAAAAGCTCTTGAAGATGCTTCTATGAAAGATGGTGCGCCGGATATTAAAGTGCTTGCTGATGGATACGGATTGAACGATCCTATTATGGTTAGATATGGAAGGTACATGTCAGGTATTTTCCACTTACAATTTGGTGATGTTTATAATCAAGCGTATAAAGGGTCAACAATTCCTAACATATTCTTCAAACCGCTTAAATATTCAATGTTAGTTACAGTTCCTGCATTCGTAATTTCAACAATTGTCGGAGTTACACTAGGATTTATAGCAGGTTATAAACGTGGTAAATGACAAGATACACTAATAAATGTTTTTGTTATGTTATTTGTTGCTGTTCCTTCATTCATCTGAGCCATTTTCTTAATGTTGATTGGTACAAGAGTTGGATTACCTGTCGCTTTTGAAGAAGCGCTAGGTTCATCATTTGAAGCACTTTCATTAGTTCTTCCAATCATCACTCTAACATTGGGTGGTATGGCAACTTTAACTTACTACACACGTAACGAAGTTGTTGAAATACTTAAGTCAGACTTTATTGCAATCGCAAGAGCAAAAGGTCTTTCAGAAAAACAAATAATTAGAAGACACGTTTTCCGTAATGTTTCAATTCCATTGGTATCAATAATCTTACCTATGTTCGTTACATTGCTAACAGGTTCATTAATTATTGAGCGTTTCTTTGCGGTTCCAGGTACATCAAGTATTATTGTTCTGGCCGTTCAAAACAAAGAAACATACATTATCTTATTCTCAATATTATTCTATTCATCACTAACAATGCTCGTTCAGTTATTGGTTGATGTTCTATATGTATTTATTGATCCAAGAATCAAGATTGCTCAATCACAAAAAATGTCAATCTTTAAACGTATTAAACTTGCAAAAGGTAGAAAACAAGCTTTCAACAAAGCAAATGCCAAAGCAGAAGCTAATGTAGAAGGAGGTAAATAATGACTTCAACAGAATTCAATAAAGAATACAACCTCCAAGATATTAATGCAAAATGATTTGTAATCGAAGAAGTAAAAGAAAAGGATGATGTTCAAGTTGTTGGTAAAGCCAGCACAATGACAAAAGATATTTTCAAAAGATTCTTCTCTAATAAATGAAACTGATTATTCTTAGCAATAATTCTAGTAATTCTATTGCTGACAATAATTGTTCCTCTAACTTCAAGGTATACGGAATTAGATCCTATTTCAGGAACTAGGGGTAATGATATTCGTTTATTAAAACCAACGTGAGCAGGTGAGCAAACAAAAGACTTCATGATTTCAATCCCAGAATGAAATAACCCAGATTGAGTTCCTAAGTCAGGAAATGTCGCTGGACATTGAAATTGACCTCACGGAACACCTAACTTACCATTTGACCCAGCTAATGTTGGACATGATGGTGTACATGTTGTTAAATCAACAGGTCAAGTTAGAATTACTGTTTTAAATACTATGGTTAACTCACACAACTTAATCTTAGGTACAGATGAAGTTGGTAGAGATGTATGAACTAGATTATGAATTGGTACTGCATGATCATTAAAACTAGCGCTATTAGTTGCCGTTACTGAAACAATTATCGGTGTTGGTGTTGGTGTTTGAATTGGTTTCCACGTAGGGAAAGCAACAGATACAATTGTTATGCGTATTATTGAAATATTTAAATCTACACCAGTATTGTTATGAATGATTTTATTCGCAACAATACTTGGAACTGGGTTCTGATCAATTGCATTGGTATTAATACTGGTCGGTTGAACAGGTCCAATTTGAGCTGCTAGACTATTTACACTTAAAGTTAAAGATAGAGACTTTATTCTTGCAGCTGAAGTAACAGGTGTTTCAAAATTCGGAAGAATTTACAGACACATACTACCTAACATTATGGGTAGACTTATGGTTTCATTTGTTCTTAGGGTTCCAGCAGTTATATTCTTCGAAGCAACATTGATTTTCTTAGGAATGTCAGTTGGTGCAGAAGGTGCTGCTACACTAGGTAACTTAATTCAAACAGGACGTTCACATATTCTTGAACAAGTATATTACGTATTAGGTCCTGTAATGGTTATATTATTACTAACAATCTCACTACAAAACTTAGCAAATGGTTTAAGAGATGCATTTGATCCAAAAATTTCAGGATAGAAAGGAAACAACATGGAAAATATTATTTCGGTAAGAAACTTAGAAGTTTCATTTAAACACCCTACAAATAAAAAAGAATTAATGCGTATTATTCGTGGTGTTGATTTCGATATCCCGAGAGGTTCAATTGTTGGATTTATTGGTGAATCTGGATCAGGTAAATCTGTTACAGCTAAAACACTGCTAAAAATGAATTCAAACTCAACAACAGTTGCTTCTTCAATTAATATTGATGGAGTTAATGTTCTTGAAGGAGAAAACCCAAAATCAACAGTTATCGATGAACAAATACGTACTGCAGAAACAGATCTTAAAAAAGCAAAAAAAGATGAAAAGAAAAAAGAACTTAAAAAATCATTAAGAAAACTAAAAAATGAGAAGATTTCTCAAACAACAAATGCTGATAGTTTTAAAATGACTGATAATAAGAAGATATGAAGAGATATTCGTGGTAAAAAAGTCGCTTATATACCTCAAGATTCAATGACTTCATTAAATCCAACAAAAACAATTGGAAAACAAATTATGGAATCACTTGAACTTCATAGTGATTTAAAATCAACAAAAGAACGTAAAGATAGAGCTATTGAACTATTAGAACGTTTTGGTGTTAAAGGTGCTAGAGAAAGAATTGATTCATACCCTCATGAATTTTCAGGAGGTATGAGACAAAGGGTAATTATTGCGATGACTGTTGCATGTATGCCTGATGTTATCATTGCTGATGAACCAACAACTGCTTTAGACCCAACTGTTCAAGCATCAGTTCTAGAATTATTTGAAGAAGTAAGACGTGAATTTAACATTTCAATTATCTTTATTTCTCATGATATCGCTGTAATTGCAACTCTTTGTGATTACATCTATGTATTCTATGCTGGTAGAGTTGTTGAAAAGGGTAAAACAGAGGAATTATTCTCTGATCCTAGACATCCATATACTTGATCGTTAATGGCTGCTATGCCAGATCCTGATCATGATAGTGATAGATTATTCACAATTCCAGGAACACCTCCAAACTTTACAAACTTACCTGAAGGGGACCCATTCTCAGTAAGGAATCCTTACGCCCTTAAGATCGATTTCTTAAAGGAACCACCTTTATTTAGAGTTAAGGATGATCATTTTGCTGCAACTTGATTATTACACCCTTCTTCACCAAGTGTTAACCCACCAGAAGAGGTTACAATAATCATGGAAAGAGCAAGAACAACATTGAAAGAATTGAAAGGTCAAAAACATGTCAAATAGAGAAGTAGTAAGAGTATCACAACTAAATAAAGCATTCATGTCTAAAAATGGTGTTGTTAAAGCTATTGACAACGTTTCTTTCACAATCAAAAAAGGGGAAATTGTTGGTTTAATTGGTGAATCTGGATCAGGTAAAACAACAATTGGTAGATCTTTATTAAGACTTCACATTCCTGACTCAGGTTCAATTGAAATCTCTGGAAAAGAATATGCTACTAAAAAAATAAGTAAAAAAGATGAAAGATCATTGAGAAATAATGCTCAAATGATTTTCCAAGATCCTTATTCTTCATTGAATGGACAAAAAAATATCCTTCATATCATTTCAGAACCATTAAAAGTTAATGGGACTGATAAAAAAATGGTTAACGAATATTTAGAAGACCGTTCAGAAATGTTGGTATTCTTTAGTTCAACATTAAATTCATACTTTTATGAAACAAAATGAGCTCACAAAGAGCTTAAATACACAGTTCAAATCGAAGCTTACAAAAAAATCATTAAAGAATTAGAAGAAATGCAATGTAACAAGAATGATGTTAAACTTTCATTGTTTAATATTGCAATTGGTATTTACTACAAAACTTTATCTGCGGCACATACCGAAATTATAAATTCTTCAGCTGAGAACCTACACGGCTTCTTTAGAAAATGAAGAGAATTAAGAGATGTAATTAAAAATGAAGCTGTTAGTCCTTGAGATGAGATAGCGCTTCTTAAAGCTAAGAAAGAATACAAGTTAGCTAAAGAAAATATTAAAGCATCAAAAGCAACTAGAGAACTTGAATTAAAAATTCAAGAATTAAAAGAAGAACTTCAAGAACTGGAAAATGAAGAAGCATTAGAAGCAAATGTTTCTTCAGTTGCATTTTCTGAATTAATTGAGCAACACAAATTAGAAATGAAAGAAGCAAAAATTAATATGCCTCTTGCAAGTACTTATGGAACTCAAAACTTCTTAAATGCATCTATTGCAAAAGATAAGAAAATCATCGAACAACTTTCTAAAACTTTAAATAATGATAAGAAATTTATATTAATGGATTCTGATGGATTGAATAGATCAATTCTTCATACTGTGACAGCTCTTTATAAAGATATTTTTGATAAATATAAAGAAGAAGCTAAGGACCCATCTATCGCAAAGAAAAAATACTCTGATATTCAAGAAGAGATTTTTGCGGTAGAGTGAGATGAAAAAACACCATACTTTAAATTCCTGAAAGAAGCAACAATCAACAATGATAAAAAAATCATCGAGATTGAAAATGATAGAAAAGCAATTTCAGATCGTATTGAAAGATATGAAGAAGAATTAAAAGAATTAATCAATAAAGATAAATTGAGAAATAAAGAAGAGTTAACTCAAAAATTAAAAGAAGCTGAGAAAAAACTTGCAACAGCAACAGCAGATAACAAAAAAGAACGTATTGAATTCCAAGAAAACTATGTTAAGGAATTTGCTGAGTTAAAAGCTGAAAAAGATTCTAAATTAGCGATTCTTGAAGCTGAATTAGAAGATGTTAAAGAAAAAGCAACAAAAGCTTATGCTGAAAGATTTGATTTCATTGAAGAATTTGAAACTGATTTCTTAATTTCAGAAGATGAGACTATGAAAAATGAGTCAGAGCTTAAGAAACTTGTTGATAACTCTACAAAAGACAAGAAGGATAAAAATTCTTCGTTAGTTCAAGAACATAAGAGACTTGATAAATACCAAGGAATCGTTCAAGAACTATTTGGTATGAAGAAATCATTTAATTTAAAAAGAAGACTTAAAAAATTATTAGTAAGACTGGAAGTTTTCGCTACTTTACAACATGCAGGTTTACAACCGGCACATGCATTTAGATATCCTCATGAATTTTCAGGAGGTATGAGACAAAGGGTTGGTATTGCTAGGGCAATCATCAATAAACCTGATTTCATCATTGCTGATGAACCTATTGCAGCTCTTGACTTATCAATTCAAGCGCAGGTTGTTAATATGTTGTTAGAACAAAAAGAAAGATTAGGGCTTGCAATGTTATTCATCGCCCATGACCTTTCAATGGTTAGATTTAATTCAGATCGTATATTAATTATGCACCTTGGTAAATTGGTTGAATATGGAGAAACAGAAGAAATCTTCAATAATCCAAAACATCCATACACTATAAACTTAATTAAAACAATGCCTTCATTAAACAACCTTGCTCAAGGATTCAAGGATTCAACATTCATACCTGAATACTTAGAAGAGTATTCAATGTCAAATAGACCATTCTATGTTCAAGTTGATGATAAAGATCACTTTGTTTTAGCTGATAAAAAACAAGCTAAAAAATGAGTTGGTTCAATCATAGAGAAGACATGTATTGATGAACCTACACTGGAAGAAGTTGAAAAAGAGGAAAAGGAAGCAGCCAAAAAAGCAGCAGCAAAAAAAGCAGCGGCCAAAAAAGCAGCAGCAAAAAAAGCAACAGCAAAAAAAGCAGCAACTAAAAAGGAAACTGAAAAAATTAAAGTGGTCGTTCCTCCAAAAAGACGTCAAAAATACCAGCAAAAAGAAACAAGAAGATCTAGAAAAGTTTCGAAACTAAGAAAACTGCATAAGTAGGAAATATGGAACAAAATAATAAAAAACAAAACTTGTTTCAAAAGATATTTAATAATAAAAAAATTCGTAAACAAATAACTATTGGTTTAATATTATCGTTATTAATTTCTTCGATAATAATTATTGGATATGCAATTCATTCTAAACCAGAATCAATTTGAGCTGCATTGTGTGCTGTTCAAATCGGTGTTGCGTTATTATGGTTAGTTGGAAGATTGGGTGGGTTCTCTACTTCGCGTTATGCAAGTAGAAACACTGCAAGGCAATCTCTAAATAGGAAAGCCATAAAACAAGAAACCAAAGATAAATATTTACTTAAAAGAGTTGATTCCCCACTAGCATTAGAAGAGGAAGAAACTAAAAAAAGTAAAGCTGGAATATGATTAATGTTAATCATAGGGGCGATATATCTAATTGTTGCATTGATAGTTAGTTTTGCATAAAAATGAGCAGTAGCTCATTTTTTTAATATTGTTTTTATTGTCAATTTCTTTGTTATTTACAACTTTTTAGTATAATTTAAAAGTATTATATTATTTTAATACTCACAATTTATAAATAAAAGGAGAAAATTATGTGAAATTCAGCAGTTTTTGTTGCCGAATTACTTGGAACATTATTCCTAGTACTTGGCGCACTAAGCGTTGTGATAACATCAAAATCTTCAGCTATCAAAGACCTTAAAGGTAAATCAATTTTTGTAGCTGCTGGTATTGGTATTGCACTAATGCTTGCAATCTACGTAACTCTTGGTTACGAAGCTAACGCTCATGTAGCAGCTACAGGTTGAGTAAACCCAGCAGCCACACTTGCAGTTTGTTTAGCTACAAACTCATGAGACCTAGCATTATCAGGACTTGTAGGACAATTAACAGGAGCACTTATCGGAGGATTTGTATTTGTAATTATTGCATTTATGGTTAAAGACCTTAAAACAGTTATTACTGAAACACTTGCATTCCCAGAAGGTGAAAATGATATTCTTTCAATGGCTACAATGGAATTCGTAGGTTCATCACTATTCGTTGGTGGTATTGCTACTGTAGCATCATTCGGTGTTGCAGCTAACCTTACTCCAGCTATCGTTGGACTATTCATTACATTAGTATTATTAACAATCGGTTCAAAATACGCTTTAGTATTAAACCCAGCAGCATTCTTAATGCCTATGATTGCAGGACTTGTTCTTTCAAGACCTTCAAACGGTAAAGCAGTAGCAATTAATGTTACAGTTGGAATCGCTTCATGTCTAGCAGCCGCAGCTATGGTTGGTGGAATCGCTTACACATCAAAATTATTCCAATAATGGTTAAATAAAAAATATCCTTAACGGGTATTTTTTTTATTTCGATTTTTAGTAAAATAAAAAATCAGAACTAACTGATTTTTAAAGATTAATTATTTAAATAAATCTGCTCCAGCTTGTGCTACTGCATGATCGTTTTCAACAGTTGAACCTGAAACTCCAATTGCTCCAATAACATTTCCGTTTTTAACGATTGGAATACCACCTGGGAATGTTATTAAACCATTGTTAGAGTGTTCAATGTTGTATAGTGAACCACCTGGTTGTGATAATTTTCCAATTTCTCCTGTATTCATATCGAAGAATTTAGCTGTTTTAGCTTTTTTCATTGAAATATCTTTTGACCCTAATCAAGCTCCGTCCATTCTTGCGAATGCTACTAAGTTTGCTCCGAAATCAACAACTGAGATATTCATTTTAACGTTTAGTTCTTCTGCTTTTTTAAGAGATGCATTAACTGCTTCTCTTGCTTCTTTTAATGTAATGTTCATTTTGTCTCCTAATTTTTTAAGCCCTCTATATTTTAGTTTTTTTAGAAGGTAATAAAATTATATAACTTTTGTTAACTAATTTTCACAATGATACTTTTTTATAACAATTAACCTTTATTAACTAATTTATGTTATATACAATGCGCGTGTCTAATTATTTATATAAGAGCAATTTTAATTTCAAAAGTAATTTATTGATATATAATATTTATGAATAAGACAAGATGTCGTTATGTATTATTGAAAAAGCGAGTCCCTGATAGTGAGAGTGGGAACAATATTGTAATAGTCATTACTACTTATTTATTAAATATAATAGCAAAACAAAAGAGTCTTTCAAGGGTGGTACGTTAGCCCCTTGAATAGACTTTTTTTGTTTTAAAAGGAGATAACATGAAAGTTAACAAAAATCTAAACCATACAGCATCACACTTACTTGCTGCAGCAGTTCTTAAACTATACCCAAATACAAAACTTGGATTCGGTCCAGCAATCGAAGAAGGGTTCTACTATGACTTTGAATTTGAAAAACCATTACAAGACTCAGATTTAGCAAAAATTGAAAAACAAATGAAAAAAATGCTTGCTGGTGGATACAAAGTTATGCAAACAGAAGCAGTTGATTTATCTGATCAACCATATAAACAAGAATTAATCGATGAATTCACTTCACAAGGTAAAGACATCACTTATTATGGAATGATAAACCCTACAAACCAACAATCACTATTCACTGACCTATGTGCTGGTGGACACGTTGAAAAAGTATCGGAAGTTAAACATTTCAAACTTCTTTCATTAGCTGGTGCTTACTGAAGAGGTAATTCAGATAACATTCAATTAACAAGAATTTACGGAACAGCTTGAGAGTCAAAAGAAGAACTTGCTGAATACCTAAAAATAAGAGCTGAAAGAGCTGAAAGAGATCACCGTAAAATAGGTAAAGAAATGAATATATTCATGTTTAGTGAATTAGCAGGTAAGGGTTTCCCTATTTATTTACCAGATGGTCAAATTCTTAAAAATACAATCCAAGAATACGTAAGAAAAACCGAAAAAAGATATGGTTTCACAGAAGTTCAAACTCCAGCATTTGGTTCAAAAGAACTGTATATTCAATCTGGACACTGAGCTCACTATAAAGATGATATGTACGAACCAGTTTCAGTTGATGGTGAAGAATTAGTTATGAGACCTATGACTTGTCCTCATCACTTCATTATCCTTAATTCACAAAGACGTTCATACAGAGATTTCCCAATGCGTATTTCTGAACAATCACGTCTTTATAGATATGAAAAATCAGGTGCTTTAACAGGACTTGAAAGAGTTAGATCAATGGAATTAACAGAGGGTCACATTTTCTGTAGAGAAGATCAAATAATTGATGAATTTAAAAATGCTTACAACTTAATTCAAGAAGGACTTCAAAAATTCAATATTGAAATAGATTATGTTTCACTTTCACTAAGAGATAAAGAAGATAAAGAGAAATATCATGGTGATGAAGATATGTGAAACAAAGCTGAAGATGGTTTAAGAACTGTTCTTGAAGATCTTGGAATTGAATATAAAGAAATGACAGGTGAAGCAGCATTCTACGGACCTAAGATTGATATTCAAATTAGAACAGCACTTGGGCATGAAGTTACACTTTCAACATTACAATTAGACTTCTTACTTCCAGAAAAATTTGATGCTCATTATTGAGATGAAAATGAACAAAAAGTTAGACCAGTTCTTATTCACCGTGGATTCCTTTCAACATATGAAAGATTCATTGCTACATTATTAGAACAAACAAAAGGTGTATTGCCATTCTGACTTGCTCCAAAACAAGTAACAATACTTCCTGTTTCAATGGAACACCACCTAGATTATGCATTCGAAGTTAAAAAACAACTAGAAGCAGAAGGTGTTAGAGTTCATATTGATGATTCAAAAGAAAGACTTGGTAAGAAAATGCGTAATGCGCAAACTTCAAAAGTTAAATTCCAATTTGTTATTGGTGATGATGAAGTTGCTAACAAAAATATTAATGTTAGAGCATATGGTTCAAAAGAACAAACTACAATGACAATTGAAGAATTCTTAGCATTAGAAAAATAAAACACCATACGGTGTTTTTTTTAATTGCTATATTAATGCAAAGTTTACAGCTCCAATCAAACCACTCATGTTGGTATGTTTTGCTGGTTTTATTTTTATTGGTTCTTGTGCCCCACGAGTATCAACTAACTCTTGGGTAACTCTTTTGATTTCACTTATGAAGAATTTTGAACGTGAAATACCTCCCGAGATAATGAAAATATCAATATCTAATGTGTAATAAAGATTGAAAATATTTATTGCGTTTTGTTTAACAGCTAAATCAATAACTTCCTTGCACCTTTTATCCGCATTGTATAATTCTAAAATATCCTTTGCTGTTCTTGATTCATTAAATTTATTTTTGAATGCAGTTTCAATGCTTCTAGAACTTGAAGCTAAAGAAACGTTTCTCTTGTCATCCACTATTTGATATCCAAATTCTCCTGCCATCCCTTTATTGCCGGTTCTAATCTTTCCTGCGAGCGATATTGCACCTCCAATTCCAGTTCCGATTGAAATCAAGGCCATATCCAAATGTGAATTAGTTTCATCTATTTCACTCATTAAAGCTGCATTTGCATCATTCAGTAACTTAATAGTAATATCCTTGTTTGCAACCAATGATCTCAACTCATTTGCAAAATTAAAATTCGAATAATCTTTAATGCCAGTTAAACCTGAAACATATTCATTGTTTATGATTGCCCCTGGAGAAGATGCTGAAATTATATTAGGTTTTAATTTATCAGCAATCTTAGCTATTTTAATCATTAACTCATCCTTATTGATATTTCGTGTGCTTATACTTTGAATTTCTCCAAATTCTTTTGTATTTGCATCATATAGACAGTATTGAACTCCTGTTCCACCTATATCTAAACTCAAAATTTTCATATTACCTCTTTCTACTTGTATATACATATGATATCATTTGTAAATGTAAATTAAGGAGATTTTTACTTAATTTGTGTAAAATTTTTATATTGGGTATTACTTGTTAAGACAAGTTGTATATATACTTGCTATAATTAAAAATATAAATTACGATATTAGGAGAAAAAATGAAGATACTTGCAATAGATTTAGGTGGAACAACAGCAAAGGTTGCTCTTGTGGAAAATGATGAAATATCAAGAAGATGAACAATACCAACAGATGTAGAAAACATATTTCAAAATATTAAAGATAACTTAGGGGATCTTAATATTGAAGAAGTAGATAGAATAGGATTATCTATGCCGGGATTTATCAATCACGAAACAGGTGTTGTTAAGATTTCAGGTAATTTAAAACTAAAAGATTTCGATACTAAAAAAGAATTTCAAAAAATATTTGGTAAAGAAGTGTATGTATTGAATGATGCGAATGCTGCAGCTATGGGTGAATACTGAAAAGGCGCAGGGTCAGAGTTTGCTTCGATTGTTTTCTATACAATTGGAACAGGTATTGGTGGAGGTTTAATCATTAATAACAAATTGGTATATGGTAATGGTGGTTATGCTGGTGAATTTGGTCATGCGGGAATAATGCAAACAAAATTTAAGTGTAGTTGTGGTTTGAAAAATTGCGTTGAACCAGTGTCATCTGCAACAGGCATTGAAAAAATACTTTCTAAACATTTTGGTAAAAAAACAACTATTAAAGAAATAGCTCATAAAATTGAAACGAAAGATCCTGAAATAACGAATCTTTTAAAAGAAGCGTTGATGCCACTTGCAAGTCATATGGCGGTTATGCAAACTGCAATAAATCCTGATGCAATTATTATTGGTGGTGGACCTTCAGCTCTAGGTCAACCTTTAATTGATATTATTTCAGGTAATTTAAAAGATATGCAATTGCCATTTATCCAAGAAGCTACAAAATTATTGGTTGCTACAACAAAAAACGACGCAGGTATATATGGGGCAACTATTTGAGCTAAAAACGAAGGGCGTTAAAGAACTCTTTATTTCATTTGTATTACCAACTGATTATTTAAATTAGTGTATAGACAAGTATTTTGTTAAAATATATGTATGACTATAAGACAATACATTCAAAAATACATATTACTTAAGATCGTTTCAGGAGAATGAGCACCAGATGCAATCCTTCCTTCTGAAAATCAATTAGCTAAAAAGTTCTCTTGTTCTAGAATTATCGCTAGACAAGCTTTAACTACTTTTGTTGCTGCTGGTATATTACAACCTCAAAAAGGTAGGGGTTACGTTGTTCTTGCTTCAGGTATTCAAAACTTTCTAGAATCAAATTCAAAAAGATTCAATTCAATAAAAGAAGATGTTAGATGACTAACAGAACAAGAAAGTAACGATCACTATGATTTCATCCAAAAAACATATATCCAAAAAACAAACTTCCTAGAAGATTTTAAACTTGAAGATATGGGTGTAAAAATAAAAGAATACTATGACGAAAAAGGTTTAGTTTGTGTTCAAATTACTTATCTTAAAAAAGACCTTATCAATAAAATTGGTAAAGAGAAAATTAATGAATCACTTACAAAGGCTATGATTGAACACGCAATTATACCAACTGAAAAAAGAAAAGAATACTTTGCAGCTGACGATTGTTTACTAGATAAATATAAAGAAGCATTAGGATGACATTCTGCAACAATAACTTCAATCTGTCAATTATTCATGGAAAAAGAATTGATTGAAGTGAGTGCTAAATTAGTTAGAAGAGATTCTTTCTACATTAGAACCAAAAAAGAAATTATTTTATAATTACGAAAGGCTTAACATGTTACACATAGTTTTATACCAACCGGAAATTTCACCTAACACAGGAAACATAATTAGAACTTGTTCTGCAACGGGAGCTAAATTACATATAATTAGACCTATCGCTTTTGAGTTAAAACCTAAGTTTTTAAAAAGACCTGCCGCAGGTAGATTATTATCAGATATCGAACATGAGGTTCATGAATCTTATGAAGAGTTTGCTAAGAAATACGGAGAAGAAACAATTTACTACGTAACAAGATATGGACAACAATATCATTCAACACCAGACTATGCTAAACATGAAGGAGATATATTCTTAATGTTTGGTAGAGAATCTACCGGAATCCCAAAAGAAATAATGAGGGATAAATTAGATATGTGTGTTCGTATTCCAATGACACCACATGAAAGGTCATTAAACTTAGCTAATACAGTTATGTTGATGTCTTATGAAGTGTTGAGACAAAGAGGTTTCGAAGGTCTTTCAAAATTCGAAGTTCAAAAAGGTAAAGATTGAATTCTTAAATAGGAGAAATAATGAATAAAATACCATTACAATTAGAAATGCATTCAGGCATGATAGAACAGAATCATTTCTTTAGAAGTGGAACATCAGACTATGTTTTCGGTGCCTTATTTATAGTTCTTGCACTTGCAATCCTTGCATTTTATCCAAGAGCAAAAGCTAATGCTAAAAAGTACAAAAAAAGACAAATGGAAGAGTATAAGAAGATGAACCCAAAAGCACCTTCTGATTACGAACATAGTGGAATGTTTTTACCTCCATGAGAAAGAACAAAATTATTTGCTCCGCTATTCTTTTGTGCAGTTTTCATAATTATTGGATTTGCCTTTTTAGTAGGTCAACCACTTAAACTTTGAGTAGATTAGTACCTTTGGGTGCTTTTTTTATTGATTTTTTTAAAATATGTGAAATTACTTGTATATACATACAAAACAATATGTATAATATTATAGTCAATGATTCGAATCATGACATTTTAATATAAAAATCGAAAGGAAAAAAATGACTTTTTCACTTACTAAAAAATCTTCTCCAAAAGAGAAGAAAGCAAAAGTAAATAATGGTAAAGGCGGAATGAAGAAGTTTCTATCTAAGATATCAGGTGCATTTATGCTACCTATATCAGTGATGGCTATCGCAGGACTATTCTTAGGTGTTGGTGCTGCTATTGCTTCTCATGCTGGAACTAATCATGGTCTAGAAGTATTTGGGCAATTTGTTCAAAAACTTGGAGACCCTGTATTCTCAGCAATGCCTATTCTATTCGCAGCCGCAATCGCAGTTGCATTTACAGAAGAAGCGGGTGTGGCTGTTTTCGCTGCAATCGTAGGTTACATGACATTCTCAATGTTACAAACTCCATTTATCACAGAAGTTGCTCATGAAAGTGGTGCTACTTACCCTAAAGGGCATGCTGATGCTGGTAAAGCAATTATGATTCACGATGGATGAAAAGTATTATTCGGTGGAGCTGGTAGATCAGCTTCTGCAATGGATAAACTTGTTGGATCAAACCTTGGAGTTTCATCACTACAAACTTCAGTATTCGGAGGAATTCTTGTTGGTGCTCTAACAGCTTGAGCTTACAATAAATTCCACACAATTAAACTTCCAAACATTATCTCATTCTTTGGAGGTAAAAGATTTGTACCACTAGTAGTAATTCTATTAATGATTCCTCTAGTGTTCACATTCTTACTATTCTGACCATGAGTTGGATATGGACTAGCCAAATTTGGTGAAGTTTCAGGTAAAGCTCCTGTTGGTCTAGATTCATTTGTATTTGGTTTCATAGAACGTTCTCTAATCCCATTTGGATTACACCACGTATTCTATGCACCACTATGATGATCAAAAGCTGGTGGAGATTTCACTCAGTCTCTTGCTGATTGAAACGCTGCTGGTAATCACATGGATGCAACTCAACTAGCTGATTTAACAAAAGCTGTTGGGACAAAAGCTGGTGACTCATCACTATGAATCGCTATGTCAGGTCTAAAATTCAATTCAATTGATTTCGTTGATGCAAAAGGTACAGCACATAACTTACCAGTATTTGTATTTATGAAAGATGAACTAGGGTTAAACCTAGGTAGATTCATGCAAGGGAAATTCCCATTCATGATTCTAGCTCTTCCTGCTGCAGCAGCCGCAATGGTTATGGCCGCTCCTAAAGAAAATAGAAAAATGGCTCTTGGAACAATCCTTCCAGCAGCCCTTACATCATTCACAACAGGTGTTACAGAACCTCTAGAATTTACATTCTTATTCTTAGCTCCTGCACTATTCTGAGGATTCCACGCACTTATGGCTGGATTTGCATTTATGTTCATGAACATTCTTGGTGCACACATCGGTATGACATTCTCAGGTGGAATGATAGATATGGTAATTTACGGTATGTTACCAATGGCGAAAGGAACTCACTTCTGATGAGCATTCCTTATTGGTGCAATTTACATTCCTATCTACTTCCTAGTATTCTACTTCTCAATCAAGAAATTTAACCTTGATACACCAGGTAGAGGTAACAATACAAAATTATTCTCAAAAGCTGATTTCAAAAACAAAGGTAACGATGACACACAATCAGATCCTATTGCTGAAGGAATCGTGGCCGCTTACGGTGGTTGAGAAAACATTACAGGTACAGCAAACTGTGCAACACGTCTAAGATTTGATGTTAAAGATGCATCAAAAGTTGACGAAGCTGCATTAAAAGCTGTTGGTGCTGTTGGAATTATGAAAACTTCTGCAACACACGTTCAAGCAATCTTTGGACCACAAGCAGAACAACTTCATAACGCTGTTAAGAAACTTCCAAAAACTACAACTACAGTTAAAGCTGAAGAAGTAAAAGAAACTAAAGAAGCTCCAAAGGCTGAAGAAGTTAAAAAAGTTGAAGAAGTTAAAAAACCAGCTGTTAAAAAAGCTCCAGCTAAAAAAGCAACTGCAACTAAAAAACCAGCTGCTAAAAAAGCTCCAGCTAAAAAAGCAACTGCAACTAAAAAACCAGCTGCCAAAAAACCAGTAACTAAAAAATAATTAAAAAGTACGAGGATAAGATTGAGTGAAAACTCAGTCTTTTTCTTATATAATATTATTAGCAATCAAATGCTATAAAATATAATATATAAATAAGGAGAATTACATGGGACTATTTTCAAGATTCGCTAAGTCAAAAGATTCTGGCGCAATTAACTCACCAGTAAAAGGTAAAGCAAAAACACTTAAATCACTAAAAGATGGTGTATTTTCAGAAAAAATGATGGGAGACGGTGTTGTAGTATCACCAGCAGAAGGTAAATTCTACGCTCCAATTTCAGGAACACTTACAACAGTTTTCCCAACAGGACACGCTTACGGAATTACAGATAAAAATGGAGTTTCAGTTCTTGTTCACATCGGACTTGATACTGTTAACTTAAAAGGTGAAGGATTCACACCAGCTGTTAAACAAGGACAAAAAGTTAAACAAGGGGATCTATTAGTAGAAGTTGATTTAGACTTCGTTGCTAAAAATGCTCCAACAACAGATACAGTTATCGTTGTTACACCAGAAACAAAAGGTGAAACTTCAATCCTTCTAAACAAAGGTGCTGTTACAACAGAATCAAAATTAATTGAAGTTAAGTAATTAATACGAAAAA
Source organism: Mycoplasma todarodis (assembly GCF_965212735.1). GTDB lineage: Bacteria > Bacillota_I > Bacilli_A > Mycoplasmatales > Metamycoplasmataceae > Mycoplasma_K > Mycoplasma_K todarodis_A. Next base: position 253,886 of record NZ_CBDBYJ010000001.1, read on the forward strand.
TAGAACATAGGGTCTATTTTTTATTACCATTTTTTTAAACTTTGGAGTATAATTTTAGTGCATATATTTATGCATAGTACTATATATAAACAAACAAAATATATTTAAATAAGGAGACTTTATGTCAGCAATTTCAAACATTCACGCAAGAGAAGTTCTTGATTCACGTGGAAACCCAACAGTTCAAGTTGAAGTTACAACAGAACTAGGAGGATACGGATCAGCAATGGTTCCTTCAGGAGCATCAACAGGTGTTCTAGAAGCTCTAGAACTAAGAGATGGTGCAGCCAAAGGTGCATCAGCAGCTCTTAAAAAAGCATGATTCGGTGGAAAAGGTGTTATGACTGCCGTTAACAACGTTAACAAAACAATCGCACCAAAATTATTAGGTATCGAAGTTACAGAACAAAGACTAATCGATATGACAATGATCAAATTAGATGGAACAAAAAACAAATCAAAATTAGGAGCTAACGCTATCCTAGGAGTATCACTTGCAGTTCTTAAAGCAGCAGCAGATGAACTTGATTTACCTCTATACAAATACATCGGTGGAACAAACGCTAGAAAACTTCCAGTACCAATGTTAAACGTTATCAATGGTGGAGAGCACGCTACAAACACAATTGATTTCCAAGAATTTATGATTATGCCAGTTGGAGCTAAAACTTTCAAAGAAGCTCTACAAATGGCTAACCATACATTCCACACACTAGCTAAACTATTACACGAAGCTGGACACGGAACACAAGTTGGTGACGAAGGTGGATTCGCTCCAAACCTTAAATCACACGAAGAAGCTCTTGACTTCCTAGTTAAAGCTATCGAAACAGCTGGATTTAAAGCAGCTACAAAAGGTAAAGGTGCTATTGCTATCGCTATGGACCCTGCTTCATCAGAACTATACGATGAAAAAACAGGTATCTACACATTCGGTAAACTTAAAGCAGCTATCGAAGCTGGTAAAGAAGGATTTACTTCTGCAGCAGTTAAGAAAACAAAAGTTACATTTACAACAGATGAAATGGTTACTTACCTAGGTAAACTAGTTAAAAAATACCCAATCATCTCAATTGAAGATGGTCTAGCAGAAACTGACTGAGATGGATTCCAAAAATTCACTTCAAAACTAGGTTCAAAAATCCAATCAATGGGTGACGATCTATACGTTACAAATGCCTCAATTCTTAAAAAAGGTATCAAAAACGAATCATCAAACTCAATTCTTATTAAACTAAACCAAATTGGTTCAGTATCAGAAACAATGGATACAATTGAAATGGCTCATAAAGCTGGATTTACATGTGTAGTTTCACACCGTTCAGGTGAAACAGAAGACACAACAATTGCTGACTTAGCAGTTGGTCTAAACACAGGTCAAATCAAAACAGGTTCAATGTCACGTTCAGATAGAATTTCTAAATACAACAGACTACTTGCTATCGAAGAGCAATTAGGTGTTACAGCTGAATTTGATGGAGAAAAAACTTTCCACAACCTAAAAAGAAACGTTTAATTCTTTAATTATTAAACAATAATGCAATAAACAATGAAACCACCTTTTTCCGGGTGGTTTTTTCTATATAATTTAAGTACTATGTTTAAAAGAAAATACAACATTGCTTTAGCTCCTTTAGTGTGAGCAAAATATCGTTCGATGATTAATGCTGAAAACATCGAAGAATTATCATACTTTAAAATAAAAAAGATTTTTAAAAATGAAGACTTAGAAGCAAAGGAATGATATATCCACAGAATTGTTTCACAATGATTTGAAAACCAACAAAATAATTTATCTAGAGAAACAATGGATAAATTAAAAAAGATAATAAAGAAAACTAAAATGAGTTTGAATGAATTGGAAAAACACGAAATTCTTAAAATTGAAGAAAGAATATTTTCTACAGAAAGAACTTTGAAAATTCTAGATACTTATCATGAATTGGATTCTAATGAGGATGTAGTTGCAAGATTTAATGTCTCATACCTCTACACTTTAGAAAAGGAAGAGATTACTTTAAGACTTTCTAAGAAAAAACAATTTTGAACAGAAGAAGAAGTTGTTAGAGAAAGATATTCAGGTTCTCTCCTAATTTCCAATAAAAGATTTATAATTGAATTAAATAAAAAAACAAAAGAAATAAGATTTGAAGATATTGAAGAATATTGACACAAGGATTATGGGTTCCAATTCAAAAAAGAAGACGAAATTTTTGTACTAAGAACACATGATCAAGTTACGCTCAACAATACAATTGATCTTATATTCAGAAAGAAGGCAAAAGATGTTATTAAAAAACGTAAAAATAGTTAATCATAATTCTACAATTGAAAATGCAGATATTGAAATTGAAAATGGATTAATAAAAAATATTGTAGAAAAAGAAGGGAAAGCAGAACAAATTGTTGTTCCAGGTTTCATTAATACTCACGTTCATGGATGTATGGGTGATGATGCAATGGATTCACAAGAAGCTGTAGAAAGAATTTCTGCTAACTTAGTTAAGTTTGGTACAACAACATATCTTTCAACACTTATGACTGCAGAAGTTGAAACAATCATTGAATCATTCAAATTTAACGCTGCTGCAAAAAGTAAGGGTGCAAAAATCGCTGGTTTCCATATTGAAGGTCCATGAATCTCTATGGAGAAAAAAGGAGCTCACAGGCCAGAATGTTTACATGCTCCAACTGTTGAAGAATTAAAAGCATACCAAGATGCTGCACAAGGTGGAATTAAGAAGATTACTTATGCTCCAGAAGTATGTCCTGAAGGATTTACGGAAGAAATGATTAAATTAGGTATCATGCCTACTATTGGTCATACAAATGCTACATTTGAACAAACAATGAAAGCTATTGAAGCTGGTGGACATACATGTACACACTTATGAAATGCAATGTCAGGTGTTGCCAACAGAAATCCTGGTGCTGTAGAAGCAATTATTTACAATGATAAAAATATGCCTGAATTAATTGCTGATCTAGTTCACGTTGATGAAGCAACCGTAAGATTCACTATTAAATCAGTTGGTGTAGATAGAGTTGTTCTTGTTACTGATGCTATTAGACCCGCAGGTCTTCCAGATGGTGAATCAATGTCTGGTGGTATTCCAATCGTCAAAGAGGGTGCCGTTATTAAACTAAAAGGAACAGATACAATTGCTGGTTCTGCATCTACAATGCACTACCAATTCATGAATCTTGTTAACATGGGTTATGAATTAGAGGATATTGTTAAGATGTCATCATATAATGCTGCAGTTAATTTAGGTTGAGAAAAAGAAATAGGACAAATTAAACCAGGACATAAAGCTGATATCGTTGTAATGAATATTGATTCATTTGATATTGAGTCAGTATATGTTGATGGTGAAAATAAATTATAAAAACGCATGGCGTTTTTTTATTTTTCTTTTCTTGTAATTTCTTTAATAAAAATAACTTATAATATAAAAGATTATTGTATATATAAGGAGAAAAAATGAAAATAGAAATAGTAAAAGACCATGCTGCAATGTCAGCAAGGGCTGCTGAAATCATTGCAAACAAAGTAAATGAAAATAAAAATGCAGTTTTAGGTTTAGCAACAGGTGGAACACCTGAAGTAACATATAAATTATTAGTTGAAAAAAACTTAGATTGATCTTCAATCTCAACATTCAACTTAGATGAATATTCAAACATTGAAGGAACACATGAAATGTCTTACAGATTTTACATGAACAAAAATTTATTTGATCACGTAAACATCAATAAAGAAAATACACACGTACCTTCAGGTATGGCAGATGCTTCAATCGAAGGTCCAAGATATGATGAAGCAATTAAAAATGCTGGTGGAATTGACTTACAATTATTAGGACTAGGACAAAACGCTCACATCGGTTTCAATGAACCAGGTTCATTAGAAAATGGTGGAACAGCTGAAGTTGCTCTTACAGAATCAACAATTAATGCAAATGCAAGATACTTCAACTCAGCAGCTGACGTTCCTCAAACAGCGATCTCAATGGGTATCGGTTCAATTATGAAAGCGAAAGAAATTCTTCTTATTGCTTCAGGTGAATCAAAAGCTCAAGCTGTTAAAGACTTAATCGAAGGTAAAGTAACAACTGAAGTTCCTGCTTCATTCTTACAAAAACATGCTAATGCAACTATCTTAATCGATGAAGCTGCAGCTAAGTTATTAAGTAAATAATTACACAAAATGAAAATAAAAAGAAAACACCAAAAAAAGTGGTGTTTTCTTTTTATGTGAAAAATACAATATGTCCCTAAAGAGTGGTGTTTAAAGAGAAATAGCAAAAAAATAAAATAAATTAATGTTGTATATACAAGAAGAAATTGTGTATAATTAATTTGTCTATTTTAAAAAAAGACATATTCGGAGGAAAAATGAAAAAGATGAAATCAATCATTTCTAACATGACTGTTAATGATTGAATACAAGTGGCACTTTGATTTCTTACACTAATCATGTTATTTGTATTCGTTATTGTTGCGGCCGTTGGGAAAGAACACCCTGGTTCTCTAAGTAAAGACTCTAATGCCATTACTGGATTATTATTTGTTATTTCTTTATGCTCAGCATTATTAACAACAGTTTTTGTTAAATTTTTTGAAAAAAGAAAGAAGGGTGATAAATAATGGCAAGTATCGCACTTAATAAAAAGAAAAAGGCTACAAAAACAAAGCCTCAAAAAAGAAAAGGAAAAGTATTACCATATCTACAAAGGATAGGTAAATCACTATTATTCCCAATTGCCATGCTACCATTCGCAGCTATTATGCTACGTGTTGGTGTAGAAGTTAACCCAGCAGCTTCAGAATTCTCAAGAATTGTGAACATGATTATGACTTCAATTGGTAACGCAGTATTCAATAACCTACACATTATATTTGCTGTAGGTATTGCATTCGGATTATCAAAAGACTCTCGTGGTGAAGCAGCCATGGTCGGTCTTGTAATAATGATTCTTTTGATGTCATTAATGGCTTCAAATGGAACATTTGGTAAACATGACTTAGTAAACCTAATTTATGGTAAAGTTGACTTCGGTCAAGATGCACTTAAAGATGCACAAGGTAATGTTACATATGCAAAAGGGTTCCATACTCTATTTGCTACAACAGATGCTAACGGAAAAATTATTAAAGATGCATATGATGCAATTCTTGCAAATAACGTTCTAAATGGTATTTTTGTTGGTATTATCGTTTCTGTTGTTTACAACAAATTTAACGGTATTGAATTACCATCAGTTCTTGGATTCTTCTCAGGTAGAAGATTAATCCCAGTTCTAGGATTTATCTTTGGTATTCTTGCAATCATGGTTTGAGCAATTATCTTCCCATGAGTTGGATTTGTAATTTTCAAATTCTCAGATGTATTAATGGATGGAGCAAAAAATAGATGATCAAATGCCGCTATTATGGGTGTTTACGGATTTATTAACCGTCTATTAATTCCATTTGGACTACACCACATTCCAAATACACTATTCTGATTTACAATGGGATCACACGCAAATGCAGTTGCAGGAGCACCAGCAGTTCACGGAGATATCTTTATCTTCCTAAACGGTGCTGCTAAAGGAAATACAGCCGGAACATTCCAATCAGGATTCTTCCCAATTATGATGTTCGGTCTTCCAGCATTAGCTATTGCCTTCTGATTTAATGCAGATGGTGATGTACAGAAAAAACGTGTTGCTTCACTATTATTCGGTTCAGCAATCGTTTCATTCTTTACAGGAATCACAGAACCAATTGAATTCTCATTCATGTTTATGGCTCCAATGCTATACGGAATGCACGCAGTTCTAACAGGTGTATTCGGATTCATCACAGGACTATTCGGTATCCAATTAGGATTCGGATTCTCAGCTGGTCTAATCGATTACGCATTATCAATTCCTAAATCAATGGAAATAATCAAAGAAAACAAAACAGGTATTGATGCCGTTATGGCCAACCCTGCATGATTATTCCTTATTGGTGGAGTTGCAGCAGCTACTTACTTCTTTGGAGCAACATTACTTATTAAGAAATTTAATGTTTCAGCACCAGGTAGAGGTGAAAATAAAATTGCTGCAGACGATGCAGAAGACATGGGACCTATTGCAGAAGGTGATACAAAATACACTAAAGATGCAAAAGCAATCCTTGAAGGTGTTGGTGGATCAGAAAACATTGAACAACTTGAATGATGTGCAACTCGTTTAAGATTCACACTTAAAGATGCTTCTCTAATCAACGATGCTCAAGTCAAAAAAACTATGGCTATGGGTACAATCAAAATTGGGGGTAATGGTTACCAAGTAATCATCGGTCCTAAAGTTGAAATGATGGGTGAAGAAATTAAAAAACACATGTAATAAATAATATTACTTAAAAAATCACTCTTAGGGGTGGTTTTTTATTTCGAATAATGACAATATATTAAAAAAATAGAAAAATCGCTTAAACAACCTAAAAAGTTGTTATACTAATAAAGACAAATAAATACATTGAGAGTCACTTAGCTTAGCAGCGTAGGTGAGCCAACCCTACAAAGTTTGTAGAAGGTGGATAGCAAGGTCGAAAGACAACATGTAAATTATATTCTTTATAATAACTCCCTCTCTTTGTAATAAGAAAAGGAGTTTTATTATGTTAAAAAAATTATTTACATCAGAATCAGTAGGAGCGGGACACCCAGATAAAATTTGTGACCAAATTTCAGACGCTGTTCTTGATGAATGCTTAAGACAAGATCCAGAATCTAGAGTTGCTTGTGAAGTTATGGCTTCAAACAGACTTATTATTATTGGTGGAGAGATTACAACAAAGGCATATGTTGATATTATTCAAGCTGCATGAGGTGTTCTTTCAAAATTAGGTTATAGCGAGAATGACTTTACAGTTATTTCTAATGTTAATTCACAATCACCTGACATCAATCAAGGTGTTGATAGAGAAGAGGGAGCAATCGGTGCTGGAGATCAAGGGATTATGTTTGGTTATGCCACAAATGAAACACCAGAATTAATGCCACTTCCTATAACTCTTGCTCACGCATTAGTTAGAAAAGCTGAAACAATGCGTTTAAACGATGAATTTAAATGAGCTGGTTCAGACATGAAAGCGCAAGTAACTATTGATTACACTAACCAAAAACCTATAATAGACACTATATTAATGTCTGTACAACACTCTGAAGATTATGATCAAGAGATGTTCCATACATTTATTATTGAAAACATTATGAAAGAAGTTGCAAGACAATATAAATTAAATGAAGACTTTAAAACACTAGTTAATCCAACAGGTAAATTCGTTATTGGTGGTCCAATTGGAGATACTGGATTAACAGGAAGAAAAATAATTGTTGATACATATGGCGGAATGGGTCGTCATGGTGGTGGAGCATTCTCAGGTAAGGATTACACAAAAGTTGACCGTTCTGCTGCTTATGCTGCTAGATGAGTTGCTAAAAACATTGTTGCAGCTAAATTAGCTGATAAAGCTGAAATTCAACTTTCATACGCAATAGGTGTTGAACAACCAGTTTCATTATCATTAGATACATTTGGAACAGAAAAAGTTGATAAAGATAAAATCTTAGAAGCGGTTCAAAAAGTATTTGATTTATCACCAAGAGGAATCATCGAAAGCTTAAAATTAAAAACTCCAATTTATAGCAAAACTTCTGCATTTGGACACTTCGGAAGAACTGATTACGAATTCGAATGAGAAAAAACTAACAAAATTAATGAATTGACAAAGTATTTTAATGGTATAAATATTTAAGTATGAATAAAACTTTAAAATTAACAACATTCTATTTTTGAAACTAATTACAGGGCAACCTGTAACGTTTCATTATAGGTTGTTGTAATTATTAAACTAATCACAAACACAACCTATGAAGGGTTGTGTTTTTATTAAAGATAAAAGAAAGGAGAAATTATGTCTATAAAACAAGGGAAAAAACTTGGCTTTTTCACATCTTTAACAATGCTGATTGGTACCGTAGTTGGTATTGGTATATTCTTCAAGAATCATTCCGTGAAAGCCGCTACTCATGGAGATGGTGTTTCTTGATTGTTAGCTTGAATCATTGGTGGTATCATAGCTGCTGCAACAGCTATTTCGTTTTCAGAAATAGGAACAATGAAATTAAAAACAAAAACAACCGGATTACCTGGTTGATCAGAAAAACTTTTTGGGAAGAAATTTGGGAAGTTTACAGAATTTAATTTCTCATTTTTCTACTGAGGTTCATTAATTTCAGTTTTAGGATTTTTCGGCTCTGAAATGTTAATTGCAATGTTTGGGCAAATGGGAGTTGTAAATTCAATACCAATTTACGGACATGTTTTAATTGGGTTAAGTTTTACAATAACATTCCTTTCTATTAATTTTATTAGTATTAAAGCATCTGGTATTTTCCAACAAATAGCAACTATACTAAAATTCATTCCATTAGTTTTTGCGTTTATCGTGGGTATTGTACTACCAATGACAAACAATATCGGTGGAGAGAATATGTTCCATGCAAATAGATTTACTTTCCAAGGATTGATCGTTGCATTACCGTCTGTATTATTTGCATATGATGCATTTATGAGTGTTACAACTTTAACAAATAAAGTAGAAGATGGAGAAAGAAAAGTTCCTACTATTGTATTGGTTGGAATGATCTTGGTGATAATTTTATATACATTAATTTCAATCTCTTCAATAATTCATAATTCAGGAAGTATACAAGAATTAATTCAAAACGTTTTACCGAAAAGTTCAATCAAACCAATAGGGGTAATAATCTTTGGTTTCATTGTTATTTCAACATGAGGTGTTGTTAATGGTGTTTCAGCTGCTATGGTTTCTGTTTTTGAAGAAAACACTGTTAATGATACTTTCTTCGGTATGAGTAAACTTAAAGAATCTAGGGTTCCAAATAAATTCATTCCAGTTATATTTATTGCTTTAACCATCTCATTCTGAACAATGGTTATTGGGATACCTTCAATTGTAATAAATAAAGATTATTTATTTAATGGATTCTCAAACTTCCCAACATTATTCTTCTTCATAATATACGGAATGATAATTTTAAAATATACTATTAAAAGAAAAGAATTCAATACCAAGAAAATCAATAAATATGTTTACTTTATAGCTGCATGAATTGCAATTATAGGTATTTCAATTGTTGTGGGATATTTATTGGTGGAGCATTTCATTATAAATACAATAATGCATCCAAAAGAATTCTCTTCATGAGCGATTCAAATAACAGAATTCATTATATTCCTTGTAGAGTTATTTATATTCATAACTTTCCCTATGTTTAATTCATTACTTAAAAAGTATGAAAACAGAAAAAAAGTTTCAAAAACAGTGGAACAAGAATAATACAAAAAGGACCTAACGGTCTTTTTTCTTTTATAATATTAGCATATGCAAATAAACTCAACTTACACACCAAATATTTCCTTCAAAGAAACACTAAAAGCCATCTCATTTATTAACGAATCAATTATTGATTACTTTAAAAATAAATACTCAATAACCAAAATAGAATTACCAGCATTTTTCCGTAAAGATTCTGATTTACTTCTACCTATTGATAACATTACTAGAAAAATAAAATTTGATTTTGGTGATTCATATGATATCGCCACTTTCCCACTTCACTATGCAAACTGAAGAAGGCTTATGTTGAAAAAAATAGAAGCTGAAGAAGGTGAAGTAATTCAAACTGAAGGGTTTACAGTTTGACGTGATGAAGAAGTTAATAATGTTAACTCTTTAGTTCGTGATGAATTAACATTTTCAATAGTTTTAAAGGATGAAGTTGATAAGAAAAAAGTTCTTGCTGAAATCACCAAAGAAATTACAGTTCTTTTTGAAAATATAAGTTTAAAATTGGAAGAGTTATTCAAGGTTAAATCAAAAACTCCAAAATATTGACCAACAATAGAAACTCAATTATTGGAAAATGAAATGCCAAGATTAAACGCAGGTCAAAAAGAAAAAGAAATACTTTCAGAATACTCAGGTTTTATATTGAATCAACCAGGTATAAAAACATTGCAAGGTAAAGTACATAGACAAAAACCTCCACAGGTTTATGACCTATATTATCAGAATACAATAATAATGAATGATAGAGTTAACTTTTTACCAATTCACGTTGCTGACGTATCTATTTATGCAAATGGAGTAACATTGAGCGATCAATTAAATATGTTTGCTTTAGAAGAACATTTAGAAAGTAGTTTTTACAAAAGCATTATAGATGGGGAACATAAAGAAGCGATTGAAATCAAATTCCACAAATCACAACTTTACATGGCCTTATTAGGTAAGGGACACATTGGGGAAGTACAAGCAAACGTTGAAACTCTTAAGGTTCGTAAATCAGCATTAAAAGATAAGATACATTTCATGTAAATTGAGTATAATATATTAAATAATAGCAAGACGATAATTTTGGGGGTTATGAGCCAAATAGTCAAAAGGGTTTCTCACCATACGAGTTAAGAGTTCTTTTAGGAGTGGTACGTTGACCTTCTAATGGGACTTTTTTATTTTATAAGGAGGTAAATATGGAGAAAGTAGTTAAAAATTCATTGGGTTACGATTCTGATCTATATGTCTATCAAAACAAAAGTATGTTTAACTATTCAGTTGATACGATTCTATTAGGTAATTTTGTTTCTATGACGGCACAAGTTAAAAGAATTCTAGAAATTGGAACGAATAATGGTGCATTATCAATTTTCATGTCAGCACGTTCAGAAAAAATTAAAATCGATGCTTTGGAAATACAAGAAAAAGCATTGAAGTTAGCTGATAAGAATGTTAAGTTGAATAAGAAAGAAGAACAAATAAATTTAATTCATGGTGATTTCAATGATTTCTATTTAGATCATGCTAAAAACCAAAGAAAAAAATATGATGCGATTGTATGTAATCCACCTTTCTATAAAGTTGACGCTTCTTTAAAAAATAAAGGATCAAAAGAAAAAATGATTGCTACTCACGAACTGAAATTAACGTTGGAAGATGTTATTAAAGGGTCGGCTAAAATCATTAATCAAAAAGGATACTTGGCTATAGTTGAACCAACAGAAAGATTGGTTGATATTGTGACCTTGATGAGAAAATACGGATTCGAACCAAAGAGGATACAAATGATACATCCTAGGGAAGATCAGAAATCAAACCTTGTACTTGTTGAGGGAAGATTTAGAGTAGGGTGAGGAACACACCACTTACCAAACATTTACCTACATACATTAAACAAAGATGAACATGCATATAGGGATGAAGTTAAAAAACTTTATAAACCAATTAAATCAGGAGGCAGAAATGCAAAATAAAAAAACATTTTATATTACAACACCAATATATTACCCATCAGGAAAATTACACATTGGTCACGCTTATACAACTACACTTGCTTGAACAATAAGAAATTACAAAACATTACGTGGTTATGATGCCAAGTTATTAACTGGTGCTGATGAGCATGGACAAAAAATTCAACAAAAAGCACAAGAAGCAAATATCTCTGAATTAGAATACGTAAATGGAATGACTGAGTTATTCAAAAATCTATGAAATGAATTAGGAATTGACTATGATTATTATTCAAGAACAACAAGACCTTCACACGAAGCTTCAGTTCAAAAGATATTCTCTGAATTATTAAGTAATGATGTTATTTATAAAGGTTCATACAAAGGTTTATATTCAGTTCAAGATGAAGAATTCTTTACTGTAACACAAGCAGAAGAAAAAGATGGTGAATATTACCACCCAACATCTGGACATAAACTTGAAGAAGTGGAAGAAGAATCATATTTCTTAAGAATGTCAAAATTTGCGGATTGATTAGATGAAGAATTCAATAAAGTTAATTTCGTTAGACCAGATAAAATCATAAAAGAACTTAGAGAAAACTTCTTGAAAAAAGGTTTAGAAGATTTATCAATAACAAGAACTTCATTTACGTGAGGTGTTCCTGTAACGGAAGATCCAAAACACGTGGTATATGTATGACTAGATGCTCTTACTAACTACATCAATACTTTAGGTTATAAAACAGAAGATGATGCAGATTATCAAAAGTATTGAGTTAATGGTGATGAGAAAGTTCATTTAGTTGGTAAAGAGATTACTCGTTTCCACTGTATTTATTGACCAATTATACTTAAAGCTTTAAATCTACCTCAACCAACAACCATTCTTTCTCATGGATGAATCATTACACCAGAAGGAAAAATGTCTAAATCAAAAGGAAATGTAATTGATCCTATTGAATTAATTGAAGAATTTGGTGCTGAAACATTAAAATATTTCTTTGCATCACAAATATCAATGGGTCAAGATGGTGTATTTGATAAAGAGATGTTGAAAAATACATACAACTCAGCATTAGCAAATAATTATGGTAACTTACTTTCAAGAACAATCGCAATGACACTTCAATCATTTGATAAACCAATTCAATTTACAGAAACAGAAAATGAATTTGATAAAGAAATAATGGAAGAAATTATTTCTTCAAAAGAGAAATATACAAAACATTTTGATGACTTCTCAATTAATAAAGCTTTTGAAGTGGCGACAAAACTTTCAAAAGCCTTAAATGGTTACATCGATAAAACACAACCTTGAACTTTAAAAGAAGATAAAGAAAGATTAGCACAAGTATTGAATATATTATTAAATGGTATTTATGCTGTTACAACTTATCTTTCAGTAGTTATCCCAAATAAAACAGCGTTAGCTATGGAGCAATTACAAGTTAAAAACTTATCATTAGATGAAATAACTAACTTCAAAAAATTCGATAAAATAATGGTTAAAAAAGGTGAAGTTCTATTCCAAAGAATAAAATAATAACAAAATAGCAACAAATGCTATTTTTTTTGATAAAATAATAAAGCAACAAAGTAAACACCTGCCCAGGTGGCGAAATTGGTAGACGCAGGGGACTTAAAATCCCCCGGTAGCAATACTGTGCTGGTTCAAGTCCAGTCCCGGGCACCATACGCGCCCTTAGCTCAGTTGGTAGAGCAAATGGCTTTTAACCATTGGGTCAGAAGTTCGAATCTTCTAGGGCGTACCATATCATCCTTACGGATGTTTTTTTTACCAAAATAAAAGATAAAAGAAATAAGCACCAGAATAATGTGGTGTTTATTTCTTTTAATAAACAACGAAAGGGGTTGTTTGTTTGTAGCGGCTAATACCCATATATAAGCTAAACAATATATAATTTTAATATGACAAACTGAAACATTGAAGATATACCAAAGAAACCAGGAGTTTACCTTTATAAAGATAAACTAGATAAAGTAATTTACGTAGGTAAAGCAAAGAATCTTAAAGTAAGAATTAATCAATACAAAAAAGGTTCTATCAATTCATTTAAAACACACAAAATGATTCAAGAAGCTGAATCATATGATTTGATAATAACTGAAAATGAAAAAGAAGCATTAATCTTAGAAAGAAATTTAATTAAAGAACATGCACCTTATTTCAATATTCAATTTATTGATGACAAAAGATATCCATATATAAAAGTTAAACTTGGAAAAAATCTTAAAATTACTATGGTTAGAAGAATTTTGAAAGATAACGCTTTCTATTTTGGTCCGTTGCCAGTTGGATCTAAGTCAAGACAATTGCTAAAAACATTACAAAGAGAAGCATTGTATGAAAGTGGATTGCCAATTACAGATACATCTAAAGAATTTTGAGAAGAAAAATATAGCAAAGTAAGAAAAATTCTTTCTGCAGATAACAATTTTTATAAAAGAGAATTATCAAATAAGATGTTTGCTGCTGCGGAAAAAGAAATGTTTGAAATTGCTCAAGAATATAAAGAATCTTTAGAAGCTTTAAATATCTTTGATCAAAAACAAGTTGTTCAATTAGATAATGACAAAGATATAGATGTTGTTGGTGTTTCCCAACAAGATGATTTCTTATTTGTTTCAATAATGTTTTATAGAAATGGTTCATTACTTTCTATGACAAACGAAGTTCTCGAAATAATTAATGATCCAGCGGAAACAATACGTCAATTTATTACAAGTTATTACAACAACAACTTAATACCTAAAGAACTTATATTGGATGAAGCTTACAACAATGATTTTTACCATTCATTTAAGCCTATTTACCCTGAAAAAGGTAAATATAAAGAAATGTTAAAAATTGCCGTTATGAATGCCGATAACAACAAAGAACAAAAACTTAGAAAACACAAAAGGCAAGTGGAATTAACTTCTGGAGCAATTGAAAAACTTGGTTATTTATTAAATATCGAAAAACCATGACATATATTAATGATTGACAACTCAAATACAGCTAATCAAAATCCTGTTTCTGCAATTGTTTCTTATAAAAATGGTGTAAAACAAAAGTCAGAATACAAAAGGTACAATTTAGAGACTTTATCAAGAAAAGCTGATGTTGAATATATGAGACAAACAACAACAAGATACTTTTCTAAAAAAGAAAACCCAATTCCAAATCTATTTATCGTTGATGGTGGTAAAGCACAAGTTAATGAAGTAAAAGAAGTGGTTGAAAAACTAGGTGTTGACTTAAAAATTATCGGTCTTGTTAAAAATGATAAACACATCACAAGAAGTTTAATAAACTTACAAGGAGAAGAAGTTCAAATAAATGACTCAACCTTATTAAACTTTTTAAGATCTATGCAAGCAGAAGTGGATAGATTTGCAAAAGTGCAACATAGGAGTAGAGGACTAAAAGGAACACTAGAAGGTTCGTTGGAAACTATACCTGGTGTAGGACCAAAAACACTACAAAGATTATTGAAAGTTTTTGAGACATATGCAAATATTTACAACGCATCTCAAGAAGAGTTGGAAAAAGTTGTTTCATCAACAATAGCTCAAAATATCAAGAAAAAGATGAAATAACTATTTTTTTATACTGAAAGTGCTAATAATGGAGTAGAATTACATAATAGTTAACATAATTTAACTAATTTAAAAAAAGGGGGTCATAATGGCTTTAAAATTAGAATCAGAATATTCACCAGCAGGTGATCAAGGAAAAGCAATTAAACGTTTAGTGGCCGGCCTTAATAATGGTGATGATTCACAAGTTTTACTTGGGGTTACTGGATCTGGTAAAACATTTACAATTGCAAATGTTTTAGCACAAGTTAATAGACCAGCAATAATTCTTTCGCATAACAAAACATTAGCAGCTCAACTTTATTCAGAAGTAAAGACATTCTTCCCTGAAAACAAGGTAGAATATTTTGTTTCACACTTCGATTACTATCGTCCAGAAGCGTATAAACCTGGAACAGATACATATATCGATAAAACATCTAAATCAAACTGAGACTTAGACATGATGAGAATGGCAACTCTTAATTCATTATTAAGTGATAGAGGAACAATCGTTGTTGCTTCTGTCGCTTCTATTTATGGTGCTTTAAATCCTCAAGAATATAAAGAAATGTTTTACGTAATCACAACAGGTGACGTTGTCCCTAGAAAAGATTTACTTAGAAATCTTGTTGCAAGGAATTACAAAAGAAATAATGTTGAATTAAGACCTGGTAACTTTAGAGCAAAGGGTGATGTTATAGAAATTGCTCCAGGATGAACAGATGAATACATTATAAGATTAGATATATTTGGTGATGAAATTGAAGAAATAGCATATGTTGATTCACTTTCAGGAAAAGTTAATAAAGTTGTAAATAGAGTTCTTTTATTTCCAGCTGATTCATATACAACAAGGCAAGAAACTGTTAAAGAGGCTACTGTAAAAATTAGAGCTGAATTAAAAGTTAGACTTAAAGAGTTAGAAGAAGAAAATAAACTATTAGAAGCACAAAGATTATCTGAAAGAGTTCTTCAAGATTTAGAACATTTAGAAGAATTTGGGGTTTGTCCAGGGATTGAAAACTATTCATTATATATGGATGGTCGTGAGTATGGTCAAACACCATATACAATTTTTGATTACATACCAAAAGATACAATTATAGTTATTGATGAATCGCATATGATGATACCTCAAGTTAAAGGTATGTTTAAAGCTGACCGTTCAAGAAAAGCAACATTAATCGATTATGGATTTAGATTGCCATCAGCAATGGAAAACAGACCGTTAAACTTTGAAGAGTTTGAAAGTCTACCTCATCAAAAGATTTATGTTTCAGCAACACCTAATGAATATGAAATAGACAAAGCTGAAGGTGTTGTTGTTGAACAAATCATTAGACCTACAGGATTATTGGATCCAATTATTGAAGTTGTTCCTAAAGAAGGTCAAATTGAAGATATGTATGACAGAATAAAAGGTCAAATTAAAAATAATGAAAGAACATTTGTTCTTACTACAACAATTAGAATGGCTGAAGAATTAACACGTTATTTCCAAGAAAAAGGAATTAAAACAGCATACATCCACAACGAACTGAAAACATTTGAAAGAGCTGAAGTTCTTCGTAAACTTCGTAAAGGTATTTATGAAGTTGTTGTTGGTATTAACTTGCTAAGAGAGGGTATTGATATCCCTGAGGTTTCATTAATACTTGTTATTGATGCTGATATTGAATCATTTATGCGTACTTCAAAATCATTGATTCAAATTGCAGGGCGTGCAGCCAGAAACTCTAATGGTAAAGTAATATTCTATGCTAATAAAATATCGAATTCAATGGAAATTGCAATTGATGAAACAAGAAGACGTCGTCAAATCCAAGATGAATATAATAAAGAACATGGAATCACCCCAACAACTATTATCAAAGAGATTGCAGATCCTCTAAATGATAATGAGATTACAGGAGCTGTTGATCTTTACAACAAAAAAGGAAATAACGAAAAAGCTAAAAAAGAAATCATTAACGATCTTCGTGATCAAATGTTGAAAGCTTCAAAATCATTAGAATTTGAAAAAGCGGCAAGATTAAGAGATTTAATAATAGAAATGCAGGAGGAGTAATATGGATATAAAAACAATAAAAATTAAAGGCGCAAAAGAAAATAACCTAAATAATGTAGATATTGAATTACCAAAAAACAAATTAATCGTTTTTACTGGTGTATCCGGTTCAGGAAAATCATCTCTTGCTTTTAATACAATTTATGAAGAAGGAAGAAGAAGATATGTTGATTCACTATCATCATACGCTAGACAATTCTTGGGTGGTACAAAGAAACCTGATGTTGAATCAATTGAAGGGCTTTCACCAGCCATTTCAATAGAACAAAAAACAACACACAATAATCCAAGATCAACTGTTGGTACTGTAACCGAAATTTATGATTATCTTCGTCTTTTATATGCAAGAATTGGAACACCTTACTGTCCTAGACATAAGAAACCAATTTCAGCACAAAGAACTCAAGACATAATCAATACAATCTTTAAATATAAAGAAGGTTCAAAACTTGTTATTCTTTCTCCGGTTGTTCAAAAAGAAAAAGGAACACATATGAATCTATTAGAATCACTTAGATCTGATGGTTTCATTCGTGTTGAAGTTGATGGGAAAATCATGAGGTTAGATGACGATATTGAATTATCAAAAACTAAACAACACTCAATTTCTATCGTTGTTGACCGTATTACTTTAGATGAAGAAAATCGTTCTAGAGTTTCTGATGCGGTTGAAGTTGCATTAGAACATGCAAAAGGATTAATTGAAATTACAGTTGATGGTGGAGAAAAAATTTCATTTTCAAGAAACTTCTCATGTCCAGAAGGTGATTTCGATATGCCATTGATTGAACCAAGATTATTTTCTTTTAACTCACCAGCAGGTATGTGTGAATCTTGTAAAGGTATTGGTATCAAATTAAAAGTCGATAAAAGATTATTGATTCCAGATAAGAAAAGAGCTATTTCTGAAGGTGGGATTGCTTACTTTGCAAACTTAGTTGGTTCAGAGAACTTAGAATGACAAAAATTCAATATCTTATTAGAGCATTACAATATTAATGCTGATATTCCTATTGAAAACCTTGAAAAAGAAGAAATGAAAATACTTCTTGAAGGTTCTACAGAACCTATTGAATATACAATAACTTCAAAGAATGGTAATGAATACAAAAAGAATGAATACATTGAAGGTGTTGCAACATTAATTGAAAGAAGATATATTGAAACGAAATCAGAACAAATTAGAAAATGATACAAATCATATATGACTGATGTTAAATGTGAAGCATGTAAGGGTTCGCGTTTAAACAAATTTGCTTTATCTATGAAAATAGATGACATGACAATTTATGATTTTACAAAACTACCAATTGATCAATCATTTGATAAGATTACAAATCTTTCATTAAATGAAGAACAACAACAAGTTTCTGAAATGATTGTAAATGAACTTTATGAAAGACTTTCATTCCTATTAAATGTAGGTCTAACATATATTTCTCTTGATAGGAAAGCTGAAACTCTTTCTGGTGGTGAATCTCAACGTATTAGATTAGCAACACAAATTGGTTCTAATTTAACAGGTGTTTTATATGTTCTTGATGAGCCTTCTATTGGTTTACATCAAGTGGATAATGATAAATTAATTAAAACACTAAGAAAAATGGTTGAAATAGGAAACACTTTAATTGTTGTAGAACATGATGAAGAAACAATTAAAGCAGCAGATTATTTAGTGGACATTGGGCCACTTGCAGGCGATCAAGGTGGTAATGTAGTCGCCGTTGGTACTCCTGAAGAAGTTGCTAAAGTTAAAGAATCAATTACTGGACAATTCTTATCTGGTGAACAAAAGATAGAAGTACCTTCTTTTAGGCGTTCAGGTAATGGTCAAGTTATTGAATTAAAAGGTGTTAAAGAAAACAACTTGAAAAATATTGATGTTAAATTCCCACTAGGAAAACTTATTGCAGTAACTGGTGTATCTGGTTCAGGTAAATCAACATTAGTTAATGAAGTTCTTGCGAAAGCAATTGAACAAAAAATTAAAGATCCTTTAATTGTTCCTGGTAAATATAAAAGTATGACTGGAAATGGTAATATTGATAAAGTTATTAAGATTTCTCAATCACCTATCGGTAGAACTCCACGTTCTAACCCAGCAACATATACTTCATTATTTGACGACATTAGAGAATTATATTCAATGGCGCCAGAATCAAAAGCTAGAGGATATACAAAAAGTAGATTCTCATTCAACGTAGATGGTGGGCGTTGTGATAAATGTAAGGGTGATGGTTCTATTAAAATAGAAATGCACTTCTTACCAGATGTTTACATCGAGTGTAATCACTGTGCTGGTCAAAGATTCAACAGAGAAACACTTGAAGTTAAATTCAAAGGTAAAAACATTTCTGATGTTCTTAATATGCGTGTATCTGAAGCTTATAGATTTTTCGAATCATTCGTTAAAATCAGAACTAAACTGGGTGCTTTAATGGATGTTGGACTTAATTACATAACTCTTGGTCAAAACGCAACAACACTTTCTGGTGGAGAAGCGCAAAGAATTAAACTTGCAACATTCTTACAAAAAAGATCAACAGGTAAAACATTATTTATTCTTGATGAACCAACAACAGGTCTACATGCATATGATGTTAGACACTTATTAAAGGTCTTGAATAGAATAACTGATAACGGAGATACTGTATTGATGATTGAACATAACTTAGATGTTATTAAAACAGCTGACTATGTTATCGACCTAGGACCTGGTGGTGGAGTTAATGGTGGTACTATAATCGCCAAAGGAACTCCAGAACAAGTCGCTAGAAACGAAAGATCTGAAACAGGTAAATACCTTAAAAAATTATTAGAAAAAGAAGCTAAGTAGGCTTCTTTTGTTATTATTATTACATGAGTAAAAAACCATTAACAAAAAGAGAATCAAAAAACCCAGTTAAAAATCCTGAAATTATGGAAAAAAGAACAGGTTCTTGAACACAAGCATTAGTGACATTAGTTTTTATATTAATACCAGCTATTGTTATGTGAATATTCCTTTCTAAAGATTTTAATGCAAAACAAGTTTTAACTACTGGAGAATTATGAGCGGTAGCAATTGGATTTGTTAGTTACGCATTATTAATAACGCTATTTTTAATGTGAATACAATTGATATGAATTGATACAATGAACTTCACATTGCCTGTTGCAATGGTGTTGATGTCAATACTACTTTCACAGGATGTCGTGATATGAGGTAGAGCATTGATTGTTATTTCATTAATATTTACAGCTCTGCCAGTAAATATGTTTACGATAAGATACATTGAACGTAGGGTTGATAAAAATAGAAAAGCTAAAAAATAAGTTCAATTTCTTATTTTTTTTATAGTAAAATATATTTATTAGAAATAACAGTGAGGCGCTTGAAGCATCAGTAATTCATGGAGAAGGAATTCAACGAAATGAATGAAAGGGTTAAAGCCGAATGTGTGTATAGTCATATACATATCATGCAATCTTAAGAAATACTTATTTTTGTCCGTAGAATTACGAGGAGCACTTTACTTAATCCGCTATAAAAGCGGGTTAGGTTAAAGTCCTCTTAATAGTGGACTTTTATTTTACTAAATTAAACAAGGAGAGAAAATGGCTACAAAAACAAAAAATAACGCTAAAAAAATAGGTTTCTTATCAGTTATTATCACAGTAATCGGTTCAGCAATTGGTGCGGGTATATTTTTTAAGAATAACTCTATTTTAAATAATACACACGGTAATATGGGGCTTGCTATTTCTTCGTGAGCCGTTGCAGCTATAGGGATACTCGCAATTGGTTTAGCTTTAATCGAAGTGGCATCAACACAAGAAAAAGATAAAGGTATTTTAGGTTGAGCGCAAAAGTTCACAAAAATATCCGTATTCAAATGATCTAAAGGATACATGTTATTGTTATTTTTCCCAATTACATTTGTAACCATTCCTTTATATGCAGTGATGGCATTGCAAGATGCAACCGGATGAACTATGGATTGATGAGCTGTTACATTAATAGCATTTGCTATATTCTTATGAATTTCATTAATTTCATTTTGAAATTTAAAGGCAAGTACAAAACTTCAATGAGTATTTACAATTTTAAAATTCCTTCCTATTATTTTAATACCAATATTGGGATTTGTAAATGTGGAACACAATCACCCCACTGCTGATGCACCAGTGAGAGGTTTAACTGGATTATCTCCTTATTTAGGTGTTGTAGCATCTGTTCCAGCAATCTTCTTTGCATACGATGGATTTTACACCGTATCTTCTATTAAAGAAGAAATGGCAAAACCAAAACTATTACCATTGGCATTGGCAATTGGTGTTGGTGCTATCACTTCGATGTATTTATTAATTACATCAGGTGTATTGGTTGGTTCTCAACATGGTGGAGCAAATGTTTTTGATAATAAAACATTTAAAGTAATAATGAACTCTTGTATATTTATGGCCGTGCTTGGAATTGTTAATGGTTTTGCAATGGGTTCTTACAATGTATATGATGACTACATTGAAGAAGATGATTTTATATTTTCGAATTATTTCAAAAAATGAAAAACCAAAGATATAAAAGTAACTAAAAAATTAACATTAAGAGGATTCACTCCTGGTTTCATAATCTTAGTTCTTTTAACAATTGTGTTCTTTGTAATTTCTGCGGTAGTTGGTTCTTATGCATACAAAACAACTCCTAACTATGAAAGTTATGGTTCTAAAGAGATAGCTTCTTTATATAACTTTGTTGATTTACTAACAAACTGATCTTCACTATTGGTGTTTGGTGTAATTGTGCTTTCAATAGTTGGAGCACTTATAAATAGGAAAACAAATAAGATTAAGGTTGAAAAATCAAAACTATTCATCCCTTCAGCAATCATTGCAATCATCTTCACTGCAATACCGGTTATTTATATGTTGGTTGCATCTATTGTTGATATGACGGGATTCAATGATGCTGACAAAGTATCATCCATAACTACATTTTGTGTACTAATAGGTACATTAACATTGTCATTTATTCCTTGAATAATCGAGGTAATATGTTCCAAAGTTAAAACTAAAAAAGAGTTATCCAAAGCACAAGTTGAATAATCAATAAACCATTTTTACAAAAAATACTCACAATAGAGTATTTTTTGCTGTTTTTTTGATAAAATATTATTGCATTCACTTAACAAGTAAGTGATAATTTAAAAGAAACAAAGCAAAACTAAGGAGACATTATGTCAGTAAAATACGTTACAAGAAGAGCGGAAGATAAAAAATGATGTGTTAAAAACGCTAAAGCTTCAAAAGCAACAAGAGTTTTCTCTACACAAAAAGAAGCAATCCAATATGCAGCTTCATTAAAATCAACAACTTCAATTATGGTTCAATCAAAAGAAGGTAAATTCAGAAAAGTATCTACTTGAGATGGAGTAAAAAAACATAAAGAAGAAGAGAAAAAACCAGCAACTAAAAAACCAGTAGCTAAAAAAGCAACACCAGCTAAAAAAGCAACACCAACTAAAAAAACAGCGACTAAAAAAGCAACACCAGCTAAAAAAGTTGCACCAGTTAAAACAAGACCAGTTAAACCAGTTAATGAAGAAGAGCAAGAAGCACAAATCGCAACAAAAGAAAGAGTTATTCAAGAACTAAAAGCACAAAATGATGCTTTAGATAAACAACTTAAAAAAGATGCTGAAGCAAAAGAAAACGCAAAAGCAGAACAAGCCGCTAAAAAAGAAACTGCTAAAGAAGAAAAAGCAGTTGCTAAAGAAGAAAAAGCAGTTGCCAAAGAAGAAAAAGCTGCTGCTAAAGAAGAAAAAGCAGTTGCTAAAAAAGAAGGAAAAAAATCAAACAAAGTTATGTTAGCTTTAGGTATTTTATTCTTTATCGCAGTTATAGCTGTTGCAGTATTATTCGTAGCTGACTGAAAAGAATGATCATGAGCACTCTTTGATGTTATTAAGAAAAATAATTAAATAATAATATGTCTTGTGGCATATTTTTTATTTTCTAATATAATTTACTTGAGTCTTTTTGGGAACAGTGAAATTCTGTACCGGCGGTAAAGTCCGCGAGCGAAAGCTGAGTTGGTTAAATTCCAACACCGATGGTAAAGTCCAGATGGGAAAAAAGAAATTTTTAACAAAAGACTCACTTTATATAAAAGGAGTTTTTTATGAAACCAACCAATTTTTTTCATTGCTCTAAGGGCAGGGGAATTGTTCATAAGGTTGCATTTACTGGTGTGTTCCTTGGTTTGGTATTGCTTTTGCAGTTCCTTTCTAGGTTTATGCCTTTTGCAGACACTTATATCAAATTAAATCTTTCATTATTATTTATTTTGCCGATTTTTTATTACGCAGGACCATTGTGAGGTATTTTAGTTTTAATTTTAAGATTAACATTAGGGCCAGCAATTTCTGGTTTGGGATACACAATACAAGAATTTACAGGTCATTTCATATTATTCATGTGTTCGATGATTACTATTGGATTGATGTATATATTTTCTGGTTTATTCAGCAAAATGAAGTTGCACAACGTTAAAGTTATTTTGATAGTTACTTCCACATTGTTAACTACATCATTAATCCTTACATTCTTAAATCAAGTACTCTTCACACCTTTATTTTGAAGTGCATTTAAGTTTACTGATGGATTTTCACTAAAACAATCTATAAAACTTTATGATAATCCGATTGTAAAAGCCAAATTCTTTATGATTCCTAATTACTGAGCTGGGACATTTGCTACATATCTAGCTGGTAATTTAGTTAAATATGGAATTATATTTATGTGTTATATCCCAATGTCAAAAGTATTGAGATCACACATTACACGCAATAATAAAACTTGAAATTAGATATAAAAGAAAAATAAGAAAAAAACAAACTAAATAAAATTAGCACTCCAAATAAAGAGTGCTAATTTTTCATATAAAAGTGTATAATTAATAAAATAGAAAAAGAGGTTTAAATGAAATATCCAGTTTTAGCCACTAGAGGGATTGCAAACTTCCCTGGGCACAAAAATACTATAGAAATAGGAAGACCAGAATCATTAATCGCCATTAATGAATCAATGATCAAATATGAAAGTCAAATTATCATAGTTTCTCAAAAGTCAGCTATGTTAGATAAGGTATCAACAATCGATGATATATTCACAATGGGTACACTTGCTACTGTTGAAGTTCAAGAAGCGTACGATGGTGGAGGTAAAAGAATTGAAGTTACCGGACTAAGTAGAGTTAAAATATCAGAAATCACAATTGATGATGCAATTTATGCAGAAGTTAAAATGGTTAAAAGTATTTCTGGTGATGAATTAAGAGAACAAGCATTAGTGAGAAAAGTTTCTTCAGAAATAGAAAAGTCACTTGGTAAATTAATCAATATGCCTAAACATGTTCTTCAAGAATTAGCTTCAGGAATATCAGCTGGTGAATTAGCAGATGTTGTTGGACACTATATGCCTCTTACAATAGAAAAGAAAGCTAAAATACTTGCTACAAGAAATATTAATAAGCGTCTTGAAATTGTTATTGAGATTTTAGAAGAAGAAGCGCAAATTATCGAAATTGAAAAAGATTTAGATGTTAATGTTAGGGCTACACTTGATAAACAACAAAGAGAATATCTTTTAAGAGAAAGAATGAAGGCTATTAAAGAGGAGTTAGGAGAAATGACTTCTAAATCTTCAGAAATAGACTCATGAAGAGAAGCTGTTCAAGATAAAAAATATCCAGTTTATGTTAGAGAAAGAGTTTTAGAAGAGGTTGCTAAGTATGAAGCTATGCCACCTATCTCTGCGGAAGCTAATGTTTCAAAAGCATACATTGATTGATTGGTAAAATTACCTTGAGAAACTTATTCTAGTGATTCTTCAGATATTGAAAAAGCACAAGAAGTATTAGATGCAGGACACTATGGTCTTAAAAAAGTTAAAGAACGTATTATTGAGTATTTAGCAGTTAAAGCTAATACAAAATCAAATACAGCCCCAATTATCGCTTTAGTTGGTCCTCCTGGTGTTGGTAAAACTTCTTTAGCTCGTTCAATCGCAGAATCAATTGATCGTGAATTTATAAAAGTATCACTTGGTGGTGTTAGAGATGAAGCGGAAATTAGAGGGCACAGAAGAACTTACGTTGGTTCAATGCCTGGTAAACTAATTCAAGCAATTAATAAAGCTAAAACTTCTAACCCTGTTATTCTTTTAGATGAAATTGATAAAATGGCATCAGATTACAAAGGTGATCCTACTTCAGCAATGCTAGAAGTTCTTGATCCAGAACAAAATGCTAAATTCCAAGATCACTACTTAGAACTTGAATATGACTTATCAAAAGTTATGTTTATAGCAACAGCTAACTATTATGAAAATATTCCTGCACCTCTACTTGATCGTGTAGAAATAATTGATCTTTCATCATACACAATGAAAGAAAAAGTTATGATTGCTAAAAGTCATTTAATACCAAAAGTCATTAAAGAAAATGGTCTAACAAAATCACAATTTAAAATGAGTGATTCAATAATTGAAAAAGTTGCAAAACACTACACATTAGAAGCTGGTGTTCGTGGATTAAAGCGTGCATTCGATAAATTAGCTCGTAAAATCGTTGTTAAAAAGATTAAGGGTGAAATCAAAGGTACATATACAATAACTGAACCTAAGATGATTGAATTATTAGGACAAAAAAGTTTTGTTGATGATAAAAAAGAAAAGAAACCAATTATCGGTCAAGTTACAGGTCTGGCATATACACAATATGGTGGAACAACACTTCCAGTTGAGGTAACTACATTCCCTGGTAAAGGTGAATTAAGACTTACAGGTCAACTGAAAGATGTGATGATGGAATCAGCAGCAATTGCATTAGCATTTGTAAAATCAAATACTAAAAAATTCGGAATTGATTTTGATTTTGAAAAGAATAGTATTCACGTACACGTTCCAGAAGGTGCAGTTCCTAAAGATGGACCTTCTGCAGGTGTAACATTCACTACTGCACTAATATCTGCACTTTCAAAACGTGGTATTTCACCTGATTGAGCTATGACTGGTGAAATCACATTGAGAGGTAAAGTTCTTGCAATCGGTGGATTAAAAGAAAAATCATTAGCAGCTGTTAGAATGGGAGTTAAAGAAATATTCATTCCTAAAGCAAATGAAAAAGATATTGCTGAACTACCAAAAGAATCAAAAGACAAACTTAAGATTCATCCAGTAAGTGATTATTCACAAATTTACAAAGTGTTATTCGCTAAAAAATAAAACAAAAACGCTTTTTGCGTTTTTTATTTTGCCTAAAAGATATAAAAGATATAAAAAAACACCATCTGGTGTTTTTAAATTAATTTATCTGTAATGTCTTCACCTGTTCCGGTAAGTTCAACATCTCAGTTTTTAGCAACTATGTTACCTAGTGTTCCAAATCCTTTTGCATCATCAAGTTTCATTGGTTTCTTAAATGATTTTGAAAAGATTGTTCCTGGTACCATTTCTCTTGTGTGGTCAGAACCTGGTCAAGAAGGATCATTACCGTGGTCTGAAGTGATGATTAATAAATCATCTTCTTTCATTGCATTTTTAAGTTTTGTTAATTTGATATCGAAGTCATTAATTGCTTCAGCGTATCCATCAATATTTCTTCTGTGACCATAGTGTGAATCGAATTCAACTAAGTTAGTCATGATAAATTCATCGTTTGTATCTTTAGAAACTAGGTCGATTAATTTATCCATTCCATCATTGTTTGATTCTGAGTGAATTGCAACATCAATCCCATGTCCTGAATAAATATCGTTGATTTTTCCGATTGAAGTAACTTTAACACCTTTTGCTGCTAAGTCATCCATTACTAATCTTTCAGCTGGTTCAACTGCATAATCATGTCTGTTTGCAGTTCTTTCAAAATTTGATTTGTTTGTTCCAGTATAAGGTCTTACGATAATACGTCCAACATTTCATTCTGGTCTTGAATTACAAATTTCTCTTGCTGCTTTACCATATCTATAAAGAGTTTCAAGTCCCATAGTTTCTTCATTTCCACAAATTTGTAGAACTGGATCGGCCGAAGTATAAACAATAACCTTACCTTCATTAATTTCAGTTTCTCCTAATTCAGTTATTATTTCAGTTCCTGAAGCCGCTTTGTTTCCTATGATTTCTTTTCCATCAAATGCTTTTGATAGTTCATCTAACATCTCTTGAGGGAAGCCTGTTTCTGTAAATGTTGGGAAAGGTGTAACTGTTTTTATACCCATCATTTCTCAGTGTCCTGCTAATGTATCTTTAGCATTACCTAGCTCTATAAGTCTTACAGTGAAAGCATTTTGCTCTTTTGTAGGTGGCATTCCTTCTAAGTTAACAATATTATTAATACCCATTTTTCTTCATGTTGGGATGTTTAATAATCTTGTTTTTGAAATTGATGCAAATGTGTTTGCTCCAAAATCTCCAAACTCTTTTGCTCTTGGACAATTACCTATTCCTAGTGAATCTGTAACTATAAAAAATACTCTATTAAATTTTTTCATTTTCTACCTTCCTTTATTGAATATTTATATTATAATATACACACATGTGTTATTACCTAAATTAATGCAAATAATTTGTGAAAAAAGGTTTAAAATAACAATATATAAAGAAAGAAGGAAAAAATGATTAAAAAAATCGCTGTCTTAACATCAGGTGGAGATGCACCTGGAATGAACAACGCTGTTAGAGCTGTTGTTAAACATGCACAAGCAAGAGGTATAGAACCATTCTTAGTAATCGAAGGGTACAAAGGTTTAGTTGAAAACAACATAATACCTGCATCTGAAACAAATGTGGATAAACAATATAGAAATGGTGGAACATTTATTTACTCTGCTCGTCTACCAGAATTCGCTGATATAAAAGTTAGAGAAATCGCCGTTAAAAATCTAAAAGATAGAGGAATTGAAGCCGTTATTGTTATCGGTGGAGATGGTTCTTACATGGGGGCTAAAAAATTAACTGAAATGGGAATTAACTGTATTGGTATACCTGGTACAATTGATAACGATATTGCTTCTTCTGAAACAACAATAGGATTCGATACAGCACTTAATACTGTTGTTGAATCAGTTGATAGAATTAGAGACACAATGAGATCACACAATCGTGTTGCTATCGTTGAAGTTATGGGACGTCACTGTCCAGACTTAACAGTGTTTGGTGGAATCGCTGCAAGAGCTGAAGCTGTTGTAACATCAGAAAACATTTTTTCAACACAAGATTTCGTTGATGTAGTTAAGAAAACACAAGAAATCGGTAAAAGATCTGTAATCATTATGGTTGCTGAATTAACATATGGAATTGATGGTAGACCTTCATTAGAAGAAATCGCTAAAGAAGTTGAAAAACAAACTGGTAAAGTAACAAGAGTTTCTGTATTAGCTCACCAACAACGTGGTGGAATTCCAACTGCTATGGAAAGAGTATGAGCTACAAGAATGGGAGTTCACGCTGTTGAATTACTAACAAATGGTATTGGTGGAAGAGTTGTTGGTAACAAAGGTGATGAAATAACTGACTTCGAAATTATGGAATCATTCAACATGCCAAGAAAATCAAGAAAAGATTTAATTGATATGACTAATAAGATGAATATTATTAAATAGCTTAATGCTATTTTTTATTATTAACTTTATCCCAATAAATAAAAAAAGTGTTATACTTTAAATGAATATTTAATAGGATAAACTACTAATTATTTATAAAAACAGGAGACAAAATGCAAATTACAGATAAAAGAACAAAACTTGTTGCAACTATCGGACCATCATCAGATAGTGAAGCAATGCTTACAAAACTAGCGCAAGCTGGTATGACTACAATTAGAACAAACTTTTCACATGGTGATAAAGAAGAGCAATTCAACAAAATGAAAAAAGCTTGAAAAGTTCAAGAAGAACTAAAAAGACCAATCTCAGTATTATTAGATACTAAAGGACCAGAAATCCGTGTTGGTAAAATTGGTGAAGGATCAATCATGGTTGAAACAGGAGAAATCCTTAAAGTTATGACTGGTAAAGACGACTTCGCTAACCACGTTGGTGTTAAAGGTGAATTTTCAGTTTCATATGAAATGCACTTAGACGTTAAAAAAGGAGACAAAGTTCTATTTGACGACGGTAAATTAGTTACTTTTGTTGAAGAAGTTAATGAAGGTCACATTATTGTTAAAGCAATAAACAACCACAAACTTAAATCAAACAAAAGAATTAACCTTCCAGGAATCGACTTCTCTCTTCCATTCTTAGCTGAAAAAGATAAGAACGATGTTAAATTCGGTGTTGAAGCAGGAATCAACTATGTTGCCGCTTCATTCGTTAACACAAGAGAAAACGTTATTGAATTAAGAGAACTAATGGACGCTGCTGGCGGAAAACACGTTCAATTAATTTCAAAAATTGAATCAGTACTTGGTATCAAAAACATTGATGCAATTATTGAAGCATCAGATGGAATCATGGTTGCTCGTGGTGACCTAGGATTAGAAATTCCTTTCCAAGATGTACCTTTCTGAGAAAAATACATCATTAGAAAATGTAGAGAAGCTGGTAAACCAGTTATCGTTGCTACACAAATGTTAGATTCAATGGAATCATCACCTCAACCAACAAGAGCTGAAGTTACTGACGTATACTTCGCTACAGAACTTGGTGCAGATGCAACAATGCTTTCAGGTGAATCAGCACTTGGACAATTCCCAGAAGAATCAGTAGCAGTTATGTCACTTATTAACATGACAGCAGAAAAAGAATTCTACAACAAACTATACTACCCAGTACAATTAGAAACAATCAGAAAAGTTTCAAAAGGTGCTAGAGCAGATATCGCGTTTGACGTTGCTACAAAAACTCAAGATGGTGACTATAAATTCGCTGTTGTTCTTTCAAGAACAGGTGAACTATTAAGAGAAGTAGCTAAATTCAGACCAAACACAGCTGTAATTGGTATTCTAAATGACGAAAAAATGATCGGTGGATTCGGTATTACTTCATCAGTATTCCCATCATTAGATTCATTAGAACTATTTGAAAAAATTAAAGCAAACCCAGCAGAAGCTAAAGAAGCTCTAAAAGCTTACGGTGCTGAAGCAGGAGATAAATTCCTAGTAGTAGAAAACGAAAAAACAACAGAATTCGTATTCTAATTAAAATAAACGCAAAAAACATTAATAAAAATACCCATTTCCAAGGGTATTTTTTTTATTTAATTTATATAACTTCTTTTGAAGCGTTTACATAAGCACGGATTAATCCACCAGCACCTAATTTTTTACCACCATAATATCTAACAACCACAACTAAGATATTTTCTTTTTTCTTTAATCTTATAATATTGAATATAGGTTTGCCTGCTGTTCCGCTGGGTTCTCCATCATCTGACATCCCAGCCATTTCAGAACCATTATTAACTAAATAAGCATAACAAATATGACTAGCGTCATTATATTGTTGTCTCATTTCAAACAATTTTTCTTCAACTTCCATTTTTGAATGTACTTCAAAAGAGTGGGCTATGAATTTTGATTTTTTAATTTCGTGTATGAACATATAATTAATTCTACCAATTTCATACATATTTTCAATTTTGTTTTATAATTTTAATTATGGGATTAGCAGATATTATTTTATGATCAGTATCAATAACACTTAGTGTTTTTTCAATTATCTTTGCCGGTTGGGCAGCCTACTCATCAAGTAAGGCCAACACTCGTTTAAGAGACACGATTTCAGCAGAATGAGTCGTTAATGAAACAGCTAAGTTATTTTTCGACCAAATAAAAGAGTTGCAAAAGCATAATGCAAAAGCAATCGCTAAATTGGAGGGAGAAGTTACATATAAAACATATGCAACTTATTCAGCACATACTAGATTCAAAATAATACCTAAAGTTTCACAAAAGGTTCTTCTGAAAACAGATTATTCAGAATTAACTAAAAAGTATATAGAATTAAAAAAATTGTTGGATCAACAATTCATTGAGCAAGTAGATTTAAAAATGCTTTCATCACAAGCGCAGGTTCCTGCATCAGTTAAAAAGCAATTAATTAAATATCACAAAACAATAGCTGCATACACAAGAGAAATTCTTTCAGATTATGTAGCGGAATCATCGAGGTAATCATGGCTAAAAAAGAAAAGAAACAAAAATTAACACCAGAAGAAATTAAAGCAAGAAGAAAAACACTTTTAATAGTATTTATTTCATGCATGATACTTATGGCTGTATTAGTTGTACCATTAGTAATTTTAGAAACACAAGGTATTATTTCTAGACCATAAATATTGGTCTTTTTTTATATCAAAAAAACATTAAAGATTAAACAAAGGTAATTATTACTATATAATATATCTATGAAATTAAAACAAGCACAAAAAATATACGCTAAATTAAGCAAAGCGTATCATGAAGCAATCAGAGATATGAATTTACAAGAGATGAGAATTCGTGTAAAAGATATATTCCTTTTGGTTCATATAAAAGAATTTGCTGAAGGTAAAAGTGTATCCGAAATGGCTGCATATAAAATGCAAAATGAATGTATTGGAATTCGTACTGAAAAAGATGTAAACAATTTCAAAGTTAAAATATCTAAAACAATCAAAAGATATGTGCAATTAGGTTTAATTGAAACCATTCAAGATGAACAGGATAAAAGAACTCATAGAATATATGTTACTTCAAAAGGTCAAAAGATTATTGAAGAAATAGAGTCAAAAGTTCAAGTCATTTGAAAGGAAAAATATGAAGACCAAGTCACAAAATAATTCAACTCTTTCTGTAAAAGAAAAAAGAAGACAAATGTTTTTAGAAACACCAATGTGAAAACTTCTTATTAAGATGTGTTTACCTGGTGTAATCATTATGTCGATTATGGGGATTTATAATTTCTCTGATAATATTTTGGCGATTAACTTCGCTTATGATTCATATCTTGATATAGCCCAAGGTAATAAAGAAAATGCTCAACGTATAGTAAAAGTCATTATGGCTTCTATTATGCCAATGATGAATATAAGTTTAGCATTAGTTATGATGATTACCGTTGGTGTTTCCACTAGGGTTTCTATTAACTTAGGTAGAGGTGATGTTGATAGGGCTAAAAATACTATCAAAACAGGTATGATGATCGGTATGGGAATTATGATTATTACTACGCCAATTATTATTGCAGTATCAAAATCATGAATTGCCACACAACTTCCAGAAATGCAAGATCCTCGCATGGCTACTTTGATTCAAGATGAAGGTTTCAAATATTCAACAATTATCTTATGTTTCCAAGGGATATTTTTCTTTAATAATATGATTTCTTCATTGTTGAGAACAGAAGGGAGAATGAAAGAAGCTACTTTAGCTATGTTCATACCTGTTATATTTAACTTACTTGCTGATTACTTATTAATGGGTCCAGGTAAAATGAGTATTGAAGGAGCTGCTACAGCTACTGCAATAGCTGATGTTATAACAACAATAGTTCTAGTTATATGCATTATCCGTATCAAAGAATCAAATATAAGATTCAAAAACTTATTTGGATTTAAATTCGCTGCAATATCATTGGTGGGTATTTTGTTAGTTGGTATGGCTCCATTCTTCAGGAATGCAGCTCAATCAATAACAGGTACAGCTCAAATGAATATAATTGCTGACATCGCTCAACACTTATATCCTAAAAATCACGCATATATGACTTTCATTCTTACATCAGCGTTTCCAATTTTTGGATTATTCTTCCCAATGTTATTCGGGATAGTTCAAGGAGCTGCTCCGGTTGCTTCATATAATTATGGTGCAGGAAAAACAAAAAGGGTTAAGAAAGCGGTTTTCTGATCATTTATTTATACATTGATATTAGGGATTATAGTTTGACTATTAGCTTCCGTAATATTGGTGAATCCACTTCTTGATGCTTTAGGAGTAGAAAAAAATAAAGAAAAAGTTAAAAAAGTTATCATGATACTTATGCTTGGTGCTCCATTATTTGCAATCGCAATTGCGGGTATGGTTCTATTCAGTTCAACTGACCGTGTAGCATTTTCATTTATTTCTTCAACATGTAGAGGATTTATATTATTTTTCCCAATAATATATATTTTCAAAGCTGTAGCAATTGCAAATCCACAATATGATGATGCATTTTGATGAATGTTCCCAACATTATCATTTGCATCTGGAGCTGTTATTGGTGTAATGATGATTATAACTATGAGAAAGCTTGAACAAAGACATACAACTCTTGATGAGAGAATTGAAATGGTTGATAAAACAATTATGTCGTTTGTTGAGGTAAGAAAAACAAATAGAAAATCAAGAAAAGAACTAAAAGAAAAATACAAAGCTGATAAAGCGAGTGGTAAATATTCTAAAAAAGAACTTAATGAAAAACATTCTCAAGACTTAAAAGAATTAAAACTTGAAATTGAAAAAACAAAAAAAGATAAAAAACTTGAAACTAAACTATTTAAACAAGAAATCAAAAAACAAAAAGATTTAGAGTATAAAAAGTTTA
The DNA here is from genome assembly GCF_965212735.1 of Mycoplasma todarodis. GTDB lineage: Bacteria > Bacillota_I > Bacilli_A > Mycoplasmatales > Metamycoplasmataceae > Mycoplasma_K > Mycoplasma_K todarodis_A. The sequence continues at coordinate 287,440 of NZ_CBDBYJ010000001.1, forward strand.
AGGAAGACAAGAAACTTCTAAAGACTAATAAAAAGTAGCTATAAAGCTACTTCTTTTTTTAAAAATTATTAGTAAGATTTATGGATTTAGATCTTGTTGTAATATTTGGTGTTGCTTACTGTGCAAACTACACAATTGAAAAGTAAAAATAACCCAAGTGGTTATTTTTTTATTTGTAATAGTACATATAACATAACTCTTTTGATTCTTGAAGAAGTATATCTTCTAGAATTAGTTCTATCGACAAACTCTTCATATGTTTCAGCATCTATATGTTTTTTAAATAGATTTTCCATACCTTCAGAAATTAAAGGGCATTCTGCAATCTCTTCTGGAGTGCTTTCATTTACTATTCTTTGGAACTCTTTATAATGATCTTCGATTCTTTCTGGCGTGTTTTCGAATTTCATAGGTGTCCATTGAGAAATGTCATTACCCAACATAATCTCTTTTCTAATAAAAGAAGCTGATGCAAATTCATTATTTGTTTCATCCGAATGGAAATCTACAGTTCTTTTTATTGAATGTGGTTTAATACTTAAATTCTCTTCCACAATTGTTTTAATATATTCTAATCCTAAAATATCATTTGGTAAAGTTACGTTTTGACCGCTTAATTCCGAAAGAGCTTCAGCGGCTGATTTAGGAAATGAGAAACCTTGTTTTAAATATTTCTTTAAGGTTTTATTATATATAGATTTATTTTCTTTTATTGTTCTAGCTATTAATAATAAGTTATCAACATTATTTGATTCAGAACCAAATAATAATATATCTGCATTATGCTCCACAGCTGTTAACACAGCTCCTCTTGCAAATATATGGGCTGCCTGAGTAGCGAATTCAAATGGAAGCTCATATACTTCATCCGCTCCGTACTTTTTAGCCATAGAGGCCCTTTCCTCAAATGAGGCTACTGCTAGTTCTCCCCTTTGTACATATCTACCGGACATTATTATTATAATCTTAGCGTCAGGTCAAGTTCTTTTTGCATACTCCAATTGGAATATGTGTCCATTATGGAATGGATTATATTCTGCTATTATTGCTATTGTCATAAAATAATTTTAACATTTTAAATATTAATTGCTACTTTGCTAAATAATTTGCTATAATTCTTTTACTAAATCAATAAACTTATAAGGAGGCATCATGGCTATAGTACCAAAGAGAAAGACATCCAAACAACGTAAGAGAACAAGAAGAGCACATGACGCACTAACACCTCAAAACTTAGTTGCATGTAAAAATTGTGGAGAAAAAATCCAACAACATAGAGCATGTAAATTCTGTGGATTTTACAAAGACAGACAAGTTATTGAAGGTATTAATGACAAATAGAATTTAATACAATTCGAGAACTCATGTAAAAGATCAAATTCTTTTACCAAAAGAGCCTATATGGCTCTTTTTTTTCGCCTTTTTTTAGTCTGAAAAATATGTGAAAAAAGTGGAAAAAACTTGCATCGTTATAAATAAAAATGTTATAATGTGGTTGGTAGTGGAAAGGAGTGGAAATAATGTTTGGACATTTTCACAGGTCATTAGACGACAAAAAACGTATAGTTTTACCTGCTAAGTTTCGTAAGGAACTAGGTGATGTTGTCTACGCGACTTTCGGACCAGACGGAATCTTAGAGTTAAGATCCGCGGACGAGTTTGAAGCAATGCGTGCGAAGCTTATGTCAAACAACATGCTTAACAAGAACTTAAGAATTTTCGTAAGAAAAATCTTTGGTAACACTGTTGACTTAAAAGTTGATAAGCTTGGACGTATAAACATTCCAGATCATTTCATTCTTAAAGCTGCCATCAAAAAGGAAGTTTCATTCGTTGGGGTTGGTAACAAAGTAGAACTTTGAGACAAAACTGCATATGAAAACTTCCAAAACGAAGTGGATTCAGAAGGTTCATATGATGAACTTGCTAATGCACTGTTCGAGTCAGGAGTTGAGATATAGTGGAAAAACATATTCCAGTTATGCTTGATGACTGTTTAGAACATTTAGAACTTAAAGATAATGGGACTTATGTCGATTTAACTTTAGGTCGTGGTGGTCATTCATCAGAGATTTTAAAAAGAATACCAAATGGAAAATTAGTAGCATTTGATAAGGATACTCAAGCCATTAAAGAAAGTGGCGATCGTCTTTCTCAAATCTCAAATAATTTCGAACTTATTCATTCAGACAACAGATATTTTAAGAATGAATTAGAGAAAATCGGAATTACATCCGTAGACGGTATCTTATTAGATCTTGGTGTTTCATCCCCACAACTGGATGACGCGCTAAGAGGTTTTTCTTACAATAAGGAAGCACGCCTCGATATGCGTATGGATCAGACGCAGGATTTAGATGCTCATTTTATTATTAACAATTGAAGTGAAGAAGAGTTGGTTAGAATTTTCTATGAAAACGCTGATGTTAAGCTCCCAAAAAGAGTTGCGAAAGCAGTCGTTGAAAATAGACCAATAGAAACTACATTAGAACTTGTCGATATTATTAGGAGTTCACTTCCAGCTAAGATCGTAAGACAAAAGAATCCAGCGAAAGCTGTATTCCAAGCAGTGAGAATCGCAGTCAACAATGAACTAGATTCTCTTAGAGATGTATTAGAGCAAGGTATCACTATGTTAAAGCCTGGTGGTAAATTCGCAATAATCACATTTCATTCTATTGAAGACAGGATAGTCAAAAGGGTGTTTGGTAATCTTACCAAAGACACCACTGGAAAACTTCCAGTTATGTTTGAAAAAGAATTCACTGTTAAAACAATTAAGCCGAAGAAAACAGAAGTCGAATTGAACAGAAGAAGTCGTAGCGCTAAGTTAAGGGTGCTCAAAAAAGAACAAGAAAGATAAGGGAAATCATGCAAAGAAATTTAATTACGAACGTTAAAATTTCCAAAGGTGCAATTCAAGTTATTTGTATCGAAACTATTTCTACTGAACTAGTAGAGATATTTAATGATACAAAATGAACTTCTAATCCTTTAGAACAAACACGTTTTATTAAAGATTCTATTTCTCAAATTAATAAAGCAATAGGTGGAAAAATTAAATCTGTGGTTGCTATAGTTGAGTCTAACAAAAAGACAAACTTAGAAATCAAAATGTTTAATAAAGAAATCGCAATTGCTTCATCATTTGTGACACAAGATGATATTAATAATGTAATTAAATTAGCTGAAGCTCAATATCAACCATCTGGACAAGAAGTAATTCTAGTTCAGCCAGTTAGATACGTAGTTTCTGGTGTGGAAAAGAAATCTTATAACAAAGCTCCGATCAACAAAAACGGGAAAAAATTAAAGGTGAAGGTAGCTCTTTCATCAATTTCCAAAGTTGTGAAGAATTATGTTAAAGAAATTATTGAAAACGCAGGACTATCAGTATCTCAAATACTAACAGATGCCCATGTTATACCACAAGCAACTATCTCTAACTCAGCTATTGCTGAAGGAGCTATCTCTGTGCACATTGGCATGAAACGTACATATGTTACTGTTAATGTTAATTCAGCAACTATATCAACATTTAACCTTCCATTAGGATTTGTTAATTTGGTGGAGAAAGTTTCCGAGTACTTTGAATGCTCGCCAGAAACTGCCAGAAACCTGATTAAAGTCTATGGAAAATTGGATAAAGGTTCAGATGATATTATTTTTACCACTCAAAAAGGTTTAAAATCAATATCATTTACTCAAAACAACTTAAATTCAATTATTGGTCAATTTGTAAATAGAGTGGCTGCATATGCACAAGCATTCATTGGTAAACATGAGTCGCTGAAAAAATTATCAGTAGTAATAAGTGGAGAGATCAAAAACTTCACAGGGTTAAAGGAATTCGCTAGTAAATCATTTAGTTCCGAATTTGTTTCAATATACAAACCATTAATGTTTATTGCGTCAAATACTAAAAATCTAGAAACAATTGGAACAACAAGTTTTATTAGAAGATATGATAAAGTTATTGGAAAAGACTTTAATACAATCGTGATGACCAACCCGAATACAATCGATACATTAAGAAAAACAAAGACAAGCTTCATTGCAAGATTTATAAATAAAATAGGAGGAAAGAATGTCAGAACTACTTAATACAGACAACATTTTAAATAATAGCGAATCGCACATTGGTCCTAAAATAGACAATATCGCTACAATAAAAGTTGTTGGTGTTGGTGGTGGTGGTAACAACACAGTTCACTCTATGATTAAAGAGGGAATTCAAGGTGTTGAATTCATCGTTGCTAATACTGACGAACAAGTATTGAATGCTTCTATCGCGCAAACAATTTTACCATTAGGTAATAACGAACGTGGTTTAGGAGCTGGTGCAAACCCAGAAGAGGGTCGTAAGGCTGCTCTTCAATCAAAAGACATAATCAAAGAAACACTTAAAGGTGCAGACATGGTTATTGTTGCTGCCGGAATGGGTGGTGGAACAGGTACTGGTGCCGCACCAGTTATTGCTGAAATAGCTAAAGAGCTAGGAGCATTAACTGTCGGAATCGTAACTTCACCATTCTCATTCGAAGGTACAAAAAGAACTAAAAACGCTGAATTTGGTCTTGACGGTATGAGAGCCGCTACAGACTCACTTATTGTTATTTCAAACAATAAACTTTTAGAGCAATATGGAGGAATCTCTCTCAAAGATTCATTCTTATATGCAGATAAAGTTCTTAAACAAACAGTTAGAACAATTACAGATCTAATTGCTATACCAGCGCTTATCAACCTTGACTTCGCAGATGTTTGTACAGTTATGAGAGGTAGAGGTTCTGCATTAATTGGAATTGGTAAAGAATCATCAGGTGACGACAAAGCTGTCAAAGCCGCAATTCATGCCATTTCATCTCCAATTCTTGAAGCTTCTATTAAAGGAGCAACAGATGCAATTATTAACGTATCTGGTGGGAACATAACACTTGACGACGCGAACCAAGCTGTTGCAACAATTCAACAAGCGGCTGGAGAAGATTTAAATATTATCTTTGGGGTTTCAGTAAATGAAAACCTAGGTGATGAAATCTACGTTTCAGTTATCGCTACAGGGCTTAACGATAAAGAACCAAAATTATCAGAAGAAGAAATTAAGGCTGAAGTTGCTAAAGCAGTTGAAACAATGGAAATCTCATTTGAGAACGAAGAAACAAGAGAAATTCTTGTAACTAATCCATTACCTGAAGAGGACAAACTGTCAATAACAGATGAACGTGAATTAACAAACACAACACCGTTTGACGATCCGGAAGATGACGATGACGATCTTCCAGCATTCTTAAGAAGATAGTTAAAATTTCAACATTAGCGATGTCTCGAAGCTATAGAAATTTATACAGTCTCCTTATAAGTTTAATTAAGAAAATTATTGAACTTTTTGGAAAGCTGGATTCGCATAAGAATCTTTTTATAAGAAAGAGTGACTAACTAGTTACTCTTTTTTTATTATCTTTTTTTAACCCTTAGAATAAATGATTCTTAACATATATAAATATGTGTATAATATTCTTATTGAAATTAGCGAATTAAGCATCATAAGGAGAGTAAAATGGCAAAGTATATATTTGTAACGGGTGGAGTATTATCAGGGCTTGGAAAGGGAGTTTCAGCGGCTTCTGTAGGTAGATTATTAAAAGCGAGAGGGTATAAAGTATTTGTTCAAAAATTTGACCCATACTTAAACGTTGACCCAGGAACAATGTCACCATATGAACATGGTGAAGTTTATGTAACTGCAGACGGAGCAGAAACAGATTTAGATTTAGGGCACTATGAAAGATTTATTGATGAGAAATTTTCTAAACACTCTAACTACACAACAGCACAAATATTTAAAAGATTAATGGATAAAGAAAGACGCGGAGATTTTGAAGGAAAAACAGTTCAAATAGTTCCTCACATGACTGATGAAATTGAACATTTAATTAGATTAGGTGGAAGAACATCAAAAGCAGATTTTGTTATAACTGAAATTGGTGGAACAGTTGGGGATATTGAATCACAATCATTCTTCAGAACACTAGCAAGTATGTTATTGAAAGAACCGGAAAATTGTTTCTTCATCCATACAACATATATACCTTTCCTTACAGCATCAAAAGAATTCAAAACAAAACCAGCACAATTCTCAATGTCTGAACTATGATCACTTTCAATTAAACCAAATATGGTTTTCATGAGATCAACAAACCCAGTTACAAAAGAAATTCATACTAAAATTTCAAGAACTTCATTCATTCCTGAAGATCATGTAATTTCAGTTCCGGATGCAGGGAACATTTATACAATTCCTCTTGCTCTTGAAGAACAAAAGGTTGCTCATAAAATCCTAAAACATTTAGGTATGAGTGTTAAAAGACCAAAACTTGATGATTGAAAAGAATATGTAGCTCTAATTAATAAAGAAAAGAAATCAGAAGTTACAATTGCAATGATTGGTAAATATATCGAACTTGAAGATGCATATATGTCAATTATTGAAGCTCTTAAAATTTCTGCTAATTATACAGGTACAAAAATTAAATTAAAATGAATTCAAGCTGATAATATAACTGCAAGAAATATTGCATCAAAAGTTAAAGGTACACATGGAGCTATGATTTTACCTGGATTTGGTAAAAGAGGGTTTGACGGTAAAGTTATTGCTGCCAAATACTTAAGAGATATAGATCACCCAACATTTGGTATTTGTTATGGTATGCAAGCTATGACTGTTGATCAAGCTAGAAGAACAGGTATCAAAGACGCAACAACATCAGAAGTATCAGAAGAGGGTACATTCGTTATCGATTTCATAAGAGGTAAGAAAAAAACTGATGGTATCGGTGGAACACTTAGATTAGGTGAATCAAAAACATTAATTAAAGAAGGATCAATTGCTGAAAAAATCTATGAAGCTGATCACGCTATTGAAAGACATAGACATAGATATGAAGTTAATCCAGAATTTGTTTCAAAAATAGAAGATGATGAATTCCAATTCTCAGGATTTGATGAAAAAACAAATCTTGCTGAAGTTTGTGAAGTTAAAGGTAAAAAATTCTTCTTTGGTGTTCAGTATCACCCAGAATTTACTGCAAGACCACTTAGAGATAACCCTATTTTCACTAAATTCTTAAAAGCAGCAATCAAAAATAAAGCACTATAGGGTGCTTTTTTGTTATTTTTTATATGCATTGGCATTCTTTTTACATAAAATAATAGTTTCAATGTAAAATTATTAAGTAATATCCAAGAAGTCAAAAAAGGATATTAACAAAGAATTATGAAAGAGAGAAGATATGACAAATAAAAAAATGATGTCAGCTGATATTGCCAAAAAATTAGAATACAAACAAACTGAAATCACAGAGATTATCTATGAGTTTCTAAAGTTAGCTATTCACGAATTAAAAGCTGGTAAAAAAGTAAACTTAAACAAACTAGGTGTGCTTGAAATTATTGAAAAGCCAGAAAAACAATGTTACAACCCACACAAAAAAGCCATGATAACAATACCTTCAAGAAAAATTCTTGATTTTAGACCTTCAAAGCATATGAAAGATACTATTTAATATAGTATTTTTTTTCTTTAAAATATGCTAAAATAAAACTATAAATAAATATAACAATGACGAAGACACGTCCCTTTAATATTCTTGCTAAGAGAGTTGGTGTTAGCTGCAAACCAAACTGGAATATAAAGTGGGTATCACTTCCGAGTCTCATAAAAGCGTTTTGTTCACGTTACGAACACATTAAGAGTCCTGTTAGGGTGGTACGTTGGCCCCTAATGCGGACTCTTTTTGTTTGAAAAGGAAAATATGAAAAAAGATTACAAAGACACTCTAAACATGCCTCAAACAGATTTTGGTATGAAAGCTGGATTAGTTCAAAAAGAACCACAATTTAGACAAGAATGATTAGATAAAGATATTTACAAAAAAGCATTAGCAAAAAACAAAGAAAATCAAAAATTTGTTTTACACGATGGTCCTCCATATGCTAATGGGGATTTACATATTGGTCATGCTTTAAATAAAATTCTAAAAGATATTATTGTTAGATATAAAACAATGAATGGTTTTTATGCACCTTATACACCAGGTTGAGATACACATGGTTTACCAATCGAAAATAAAATGTTAGAAACAATGGATAAAAAAGCTGATGATTTCGATCCTGTTGCGCTTAGAAAAGAAGCTGCAAAATATGCTCTAACACAAGTTGCAAGACAAGAAGCGCAATTCAAAACATTAAACTTATTATCTGATTTATCTGAAAAATACGTAACTTTAGATAAGAATTTTGAGGCTAACCAACTAAAACTTTTCAAAAAAATGGCTCTTGATGGATTGATTTACAAAGGTCTAAAACCAGTTTATTGATCACCTTCATCACGTTCAGCTTTAGCAGAAGCAGAGGTTGAATATGCTGATCATAGATCACCTTCAATATTCGTTGCATTAGATGTTGTTAAAGGTAATGAAACAATATCTGCTGGAGAGAAATTAGTTATTTGAACAACAACTCCATGAACTTTAATCGCTAACTCAGGTATTGCCGTAGGAATGTCATTTGAATATTCAACAGTAAAAGCGAATGGTAATACTTATGTAGTTGCTACACAATTACTTGACTCTTTAGCTGCATCAGCTAAATGAGAAGAGTTTGAAGTTCTTAAATCATTCAAAGGTAAAGAATTGATTGGTCTTGAATATCAACGTCCAGTTAAAACAGAATTAACAGCCCCAGTTGTTGAAGGGCATCATGTTACATTAGAATCAGGAACAGGATTAGTTCATATAGCACCTTTATTTGGTGAAGATGACTTTATCATTGGTAAGAAATTTAAATTAGATATGATAATGCACGTTGAAGGTGATGGAAAATTCAATAAAGAAGCTGGAGAACTTGAAGGTATCTTTTATGAAGATGCCAATAAAGATGTTGGGATGAAACTTGATGCAGAAGGAAGACTTCTTTCTCTAAAATTCATGAAACACTCATACCCACACGATTGAAGAACTCATAAACCTATTATTTATAGAGGTGTTCCTCAATGATTTGTATCTATTTCAAAAATCAAATCACAAATATTGGAAGAACTTTCAAAAGTTAAGTCACACCCTGAATGAGGAGTTGCTAGACTATCACAAATGATTGAAAATAGAGATGATTGAACAATCTCAAGACAAAGAACATGAGGAGTTCCTATTCCTGTATTCTACGATGGTGAAACACCAATCATTAATGAAGAAATATTCGATAATGTTATTGAATTAGTTTCAAAACATGGTTCAGATATTTGATGAGAAAAAACAGCTGATGAATTATTACCTGAAAAATTCCAAGGAAAAGGATATACAAAAGAAATGGATATTATGGATGTTTGATTCGATTCAGGTTCATCTTCAATAGCTGTTAAACCTGAGGGTCAAGAAGCACCTTTTGATCTATACCTTGAAGGTTCAGATCAATATCGTGGATGATTCAACTCTTCATTGATTAATTCTGTTGCTTATAGAGGAGTTTCTCCATTCAAACAATTACTATCACATGGATTTGTTTTAGATGGTAAAGGTAATAAGATGTCTAAATCAAAAGGTAATGTTGTTTCTCCACAAGAAATTGTTGGTAAGAATGGTGCAGATATCTTAAGATTATGAGCAGCAAATTCAGAATTCACTTCTGATGTTACAATCTCACCTGAAATCATCAAACAAAATATTGATGTATATAGAAATTTCAGAACAAAAATGAGATTCATGCACGGTAATTTATTTGATTTTGATGCAACAATGGCTGTTGAACCAACAGGGTTCCACGCTTACATTGCTGAATTACACAAAAAAGTTAAACACCAAATAAAAGAGAGTTATGAAGCGTTTGAATTTAATAAAATGATAAAAATTGTTAATAATTTCATTATCAAAATTTCGTCATTATATTTTGAATTTGCAAAAGATGTTCTTTATGCTGATGATAAAGATTCAAAAGAAAGAAGAATGATTCAAACTAATATTTACAATATTTTAAACACATTAATCATTACTCTTGCTCCGATATTACCAACTACAACAGAAGAACTATTCAAATTAATGAACCCAGAAAAAGAATCAGTTCATTTAGAAGATTTCTTCCAAGTAGAATCAATTAATGAAGAAGTTTTCACTCAATGAGATGCATATTTTGAATTACTTGATGAAGTTAATAAAAAACTAGAAGAAGCAACTAAAGAAGGTCTTATTAGACGTAGAAATGAAGCAAAAGTTATTATAAAAACAGATAATGAATTCTTAAAATCATTAAATCTACAACAATTATTAATAGTTGCGAAAGTTGAATTCGGAACAGAAATTAAAGTTGAAACATTTGAAACTGTTAAGTGTCCAAGATGTTGAAACCATATAGATGTAGAAGAAATCAAAGATGAATTATGTATAAGATGTCATAAAGTTCTTAATAAATAAGGACTTTTTTTCTTATATAATACTTTTATGAAAAAACACTTTAAAAGAATACTTAATAAAATAGATAAACAAAAGATAATTCGGAATGCGATTATCCTCATCTTTACATTATCCGTTTTTATAGGTATAGATCAATTTACAAAGATATACGCTTTTGCTCAAAGTGGGCAAAGTTGAATCGGAGATGGTGTTAGTAGACCGCAAATTTCAGAAGGTAAACTATTTGGAATTAGATTAGTTATTAATACTGGTATGTTTTCATCTCTGGGTGCTGGTACTGTGCCTTATTGAGGTGTTCAAACTATCACATCATTAATTGCAATTGCAGTTATTATTGCAGCTTTATTTAGCAGTAGTAAAATCGTTGTATTTGGCCTTTCTTTAATTGCTTCTGGAGCACTAGGAAATATTATGGATAGATATATGTTGATTGAACCTAATGGGGGGCATTACGTTAGAGATTGAATATACAATCCATTTTATGACAAGGGGACATACAATATTGCTGATATAGAGGTTGTGTTTGGGTCTCCAATTGCTGCGATTGGATTAATTATCAATACTTTCAAAGAAACAAAAAAAGAAGATGTTAAAGATAATAAAGCCAAAAAGAAAAATTTTAAATCATTCAAGAAAACACAAGTTGCATCAAAAGAAACAGATTTAAAAGAAGAGAAGTAAAATAAATAAAAACTAATAAAGTAAATAAATAGGCGAAGTATCGCCTTTTTCTTTATAATACTTACATGGAAAAACTAGTAGCAAGATATACAGATAGAATAGATAAATACATTGCAGATAATACTGCAATATCAAGAACTGATATTCAAACATTAATTAAAGGTCATGCCATTAACGTTAATGGTATTTCAGTGAGAAAGGCAAACTTTAAAGTTAAAGAAAATGATGAAATTGAGGTAACGCAAGTAATTCAAAGAGAAATGAATGTTGAAGCAGAAGAAATGGAATTGGATGTTATTTATGAAGATGATGATTTAATCATTATTAATAAACCAACAGGATTAGTTGTCCACCCAGCACCAGGTCATCCAAATGGAACATTAGTAAATGGATTGATGCATAGGTTTAAAGGTCAACTTTCAGATATAAATGGAGAGGTTAGACCAGGTATTGTTCACCGTATCGATAAAGATACTTCTGGATTGTTAGTTGTAGCTAAGAATAACAGATCACACCAATTTTTAGCTCAGCAAATTAAAGATCATGATGTAAAAAGAACATACATGGCTTTAGTTAAAGGTAGAGTTACAAATGAGGTTACTCATATTGATTTACCAGTTGGTAGAGATGTTAAGCATCGTCAAAGAATGGCTGTGCAAAGACAAAATTCAAAACACGCTAAAACACATGTCTTCATTGAAAAAGTTATGGAGAACACAACTCTAGTAAGATGTGAATTAGAAACTGGTAGAACACACCAAATACGTGTTCACTTAGCATATATTGGACACCCAATCATTGGAGATCCTCTTTATGGAACAGCATTAGATTCATTTAGTCAAAGATTACATGCATTTAAATTAGAATTAACACACCCTAATGGTGAATTAATGAAGTTTGAAGCACCTGTGCCTAAAGAATTTTATGATAATGTTAAAAAATAAAATACCAATCATGGTATTTTTTTCATTTCTATATTACTTTTTCCGTTGTTTTAAATGACATTTTTGCAACTTCATTTAATTTATCTTTTCCATATTTTTTAACAAATTCTTTTGCACAAGCTACAGAACGATCGTTAGTTCCTAGTGGGAATGTCATATCATATCTTTTATTTTGTGACTCCATCATCTTTAAGAAATATGCTCTAGCAACAATTGAAGCAGCAGCAACTGAAACATGCTCCATTTCACCTTTTGTAACTAATTTTAATTCTCTTTTTAGTGGTGAAACATCTAGGGAACTTTTATCAAGTCTAGCTACATATTTATTGAATGAATTCTCATTAACAAATTGATCTAATATGATTAAATCTATATCATCAACTCTTGATTCAACAGCGTTAATAGCTTGCAAGTGTATTATGGTTTTTAATTCATGTGCATTAAAGGATGTGTTTAATTTGTTGTAACCTTTTTGTGAAAGGTGTCTAACACTGGATTTAATCATAGGTTTTATTTGTTCAAAAAGTTCAAGTATTTTTTTATCTGTAAGTTTTTTTGAATCGGTTATACCTAATGCTTCAAGTTTGGAAATGTATTGTGGAGGAACAAAAACGGCTGCTGCAACAAGTGGTGTTAAGTAATCACCAACACCAGTCTCATCTGCTCCTATTATTTTTAAGTTTTTATATATTGCTTTCATACCTTATATTATAAAGATTAAAAACCATTTTATGCATATCTATTGAATGCCTTTAAGGTATAATTGAAACATGATAGGTATCGACTTAACAAAAGTTTCAAGATTTGAAGGAAAAGAACTTCAATTTGCGAAGCGTATTTTAACAGAAAAAGAATTTGGATTTTTTGAATTATCTAATAATAAAACAAAATTCATTGCAACAAGATGAGCAATAAAAGAAGCTCTTTTTAAAGCGGATAATTCTTTAAGAAACTATCCTCACATGGAGATTGAGAAAAATCTTGGTAGATATGAGTTTGAGGGTTTTGAAATTTCAACTTCTGATGAAGAAGATTTTGTCGTTGCCGTAGTTATAAACAAGGAGAAATAAATGTCATTATTAAAAATTAAAGTTGGGTTACTTACACCTTATTGACTTTTTAAAGGTCATAGAGCAAATAGAATACATAAAAAATCATTAAAGGATCCAGAAAGATATTCAAACGAATTCAAATGAGGAGTTGCTGTTAAAAGAGCTCAGAAAACTTTAAAAGGGTTTAATGTTGTTTTAGATGTTAAGGGTTATGAAAACTTACCAAAAGGAACAGCGTTGTTAACACCTAACCACCAATCTTGAATTGATTCAGTTTGTCTTGTAGCTGCATTAGCAAAACAAACAGGTGAATCTGACGTTAAACATAAGAGAGCTGTATTCTTAGCTAAAAAAGAAGTTATGGATAAAAAATCATTTAGAGGTTGAGGGAGAATCACAAATACTTTCTTTATCGATAGAAAAAATTCTAGAGAATCTTTAAAACAACTTGATGCAATGGGTAAATATGCCAAAGAAGAAAATTCTTTAATGGTTATCTTCCCTGAAGGAACAAGAACAAAAGATGGAAAACTTCAAGAATTTAAAACGGGAGCTTTTAGATTAGCTAAAAAAGAATTTGTTCCAATTATTCCTGTAACAATCAACAACACTTATAAAGGTGCTAATTTTAATAGAAAAGGTAAAACACATGTAGAAGTTATTTTTGGTAAGCCAATTAAACCAATGACTTTCATGGGTCAACCAAACCAAAAAATTGCAGAAAGAGTTCAAGCAAAAGTTCAAATGAATTATAAAGAATTTGATGCATCTGAAAAATCTGTAAGAGAACAAGAAGTTTAGAAAGAAAAGGTCAAAATGCAAGAAAACGAATATCAATTAAATTTAGATAATTATAATGGTCCATTGGATCTTTTACTTGAATTAGTAAAAGATAAAAAGATGGATTTGTTTTCAATTGATTTAGCTGAATTAGCAACAGATTATTTAAGGCTTATAAATGAAATGGAATCAAAAGATATAGATATAGCTTCTGAGTACTTAGTTATGGCTACAACATTACTGCAAATCAAAGCTAGAATGCTTTTAGAGAACCCTAAAGAAGAAGCAAAAAATGAAGTTGATAAAAATCTACTTGTTCAAAGACTTGCTGAATATCAACAATTTAAACAATTTTCAGAAATTCTTAAAGAAAAAGAACAAGAACGTAAAAAGCTTCATATTAAAGAACATGAAGAATATAAAGTATTTGAAAAACCAATAGACGAAACTAAGCTTGATGGTTCATCTGACCCCATTAAATTAATTATGGCGTTAAGAAAAATGTTTGAAAGAACAAATGCAGCTAAATTCAGAAGTGGAACTATTTCCTCAATAAATGTTTCCCCTGAAGAAAGAGCTGAGGAATTAAGAGTTCTTTTAGATTCTAAAGATGAATTATCTTTTGAAGAGGTTTTCAGTGTTCCGACACTTAAGCATTTTGCAGTAACTTTATTGGCGATATTGGATATGGCTAGATTGCAAGAAATAACATTAAAACAAGATGAACAATTTGCCACAATCAGAATAATTAAAGGAGGTCTAGATGAATAAAATTATAGAAGCATTATTATATGTAAAAGGAAATGAAGGATTAACACCAAGGTCTTTCGCTTCTGTTTACGAAGAAATGAATACAGCAATAGCGCGTAAAGAGCTTAAGACATTTATGGAAGAGTGAAACAATGGCGAGCATGGTCTTGTAGTCGTTGAATATAAAGATCATTTTAAATTCGCTACTAAAAAAGAGTTGCATGATAAAATTTCAGAACTTGTTACTAATGAGAAAAAACAAAGATTATCAAATGCTGCAATTGAAGCGGCTGGTATCATTGCTTACAAACAACCAATTACAAAATCACAAGTTAATACAATTAGAGGTGTGGCGTCTGAAGCTGTTGTCAATACATTGCTAATGAAAGGTCTTATTGAAGAAGCGGGCGTAGCTGAAACACCAGGTAGACCTATCCTTTATAAAATTTCAAGTAAATTTTACGATTATTTCAATATCTCATCATTAAAGGAATTGCCAAAACTTTCTGAATTTGAAGAAGATCAAGAGAATGGGGATTTTGAATTATTTTCTTCTCAAAGATACGACAATGAAGAATAATGCCACTGGCATTTTTTTATTTTTTTATTAGATAATTTCACTTTCAATATTTGAATGTATGAAAAAAATGCTCATATAGCATTAAAAACCCTAAAACCTTTAATGATAAGGGTTTTAGGGTTTTTAATTGTAATAAAACGATTACTTATGGGTAGATAATGTGCAATTTTATCACTTATTCCTTTATTAATTCAACTTCTCCAATTTGGTTTTTATAGAAAACTATTATATAATTTAAAAAAGTATTGTTTAATACATTTTAATGTATAGTAAAAAACAAAAAAACGCCAAACGCTAAAAGACATTTGAAGAGGAGCCAACATGAGCAATAAATTTAAGGTAGCAACATTAACAACTATTTCCGTTCTTTCGGTAGCAACAATAGGTACTGGGACAGTAATCGCTTTACAAGAAGCAAATAATTCTAAAGGGAAAGCAATAGATATTTCTCGTGCGAGAACTATACAAGCAGCTCTTATGGATATCGATATGCCAGAGATGGATTCTTTAACTAAGCAAAATGTCAAGGAAATACAAGAAAAAATTAATGAAACAATTAAAAATTACTTAGTTTTTGATAAAAAGATCTCAAAGTATATCCCAATAGAACCCTTAGATTTATTTAAAAATGTAAAATCACAAGCAAATGGCACTTTTTTCAAAAAGGATATTAAAAAATACATTAAAGAAAATTACATTGATAAAGCAAAAGAATGAAAGAAGAAGATAAAAGTTAATTTTGGTACATTAAAAGGTGTAAAGGAAAGTCTTCAAAAACTTCAAAAACAAATAAAAGATACAGAAACTGCGTTAAATGCAAAAGAAGCAGAAAAATCAAAATTAGAAACAAAACTTTCTAAAGCGGAGATTGCAGAGAGAAAAGCTAAAGCGGCGGCAAAAGATGCTAAAGCAAAACTTGATGCTGAAACTGCCAATACAGCAGGATTGATTAAAATCTCTAACGATGCTAAAGCTGCACAAGCAAAAGCTGAAAAAGATGCAAAAACTGCACAAGATAAACTTGATGNTGAAACTGCCAAAACAGCAGATNTAAATAAAAAACTTGCAGAAGCTAAATCAGCANNAGCAACAGCAAAAGATAACTTAGACAAGGCTACAAAAACATTAAACGATGAAAAAGCTAAAACAGCAGGACTAGTTAAAATTTCTAANGATGCTCAAGCTGCACAAGCAAAAGCTGAAAAAGATGCAAAAACTGCAC
>NZ_CBDBYJ010000002.1:0-234372 GCF_965212735.1 Mycoplasma todarodis
GATTAAAAATGGACTTTTTTGTGAAAATTTGGCATTTTTTGATGTTTAAAAAATTCAAGGAAAAGCAACCCCCTGCCCTTGAAATTTTTGTTGAAAATTTTACGATTTTTTTGCAAAAATTTTGGTCGAAAAAACAGCGAAAAAAAATTAAAAAAAATTGATGAATTTTTAAGGATTTTCATTCTGGAATCTAAATCTGTGATTATATATTTAAAATTAATTAGAAAATTAGCTAAAAAATAGACTTCAAAAATAAGGAGTTAAACATAAATTAAAAATAAAGATATAACACCTGTATAAAGTGCAAATGTTTTTGTGGCTTAAAAAGACACACTTCAGTAGGAAACACTTCTTAAAACGTCCATAAATTAACTTAAGGAGCAATGGTGCATGTTCTAAAACAAAAGATATATTAAAAAGACACCACATAAGTAGGTGTCTTTTATTCATTTTGGCATTAACGAATGGAATTTTACTTCCTTTCGATTAAGAATTTGAATTAAATATTCATTTGACGTATTAAATAATAATTAATTTAAGATGTGTGCACTGTTTATTTATTAAGGATAAAATTATTGTTCTTTAATTATTAATTAGTTTGGCTATGTCGATTCTTAATCGAGAAAGATGAAAGTTGAATTTTGTCTTGGAAGGCTAATTGGCGATCAACTTTCTAAATTGAATTCGTGTTTGTTGTTTTTTTTCATGTTGATGAAATTGTATTTGGCGTAAATCTCTTAACAACATAATTTTAATTTGTCTGTCATTTCTCTCTTGGCGTTTGTTCAAGATAGCAAGCAATTTATTATTCAGAACTTTTTCCAAAACACCTTGGCGATGGTCAATTTGCCCGTTTCAAGCAAATCCTTATTTTGGTTAAAATTCTACCTTCAAAATTTGGCGTTTTTTGAAGAATTTTTTGCCCTTCAGCTACCTCAATATTATTTTAGCACAAAAATTACATATAAAAAAATAAAAAAAGTTAAAAAATGCTTTCTTTTTTGATTAAAAATGGACTTTTTTGTGAAAATTTGGCATTTTTTGATGTTTAAAAAATTCAAGGAAAAGCAACCCCCTACCCTTGAAATTTTTGTTGAAAATTTTACGATTTTTTTGCAAAAATTTTGGTCGAAAAAACAGTGAAAAAAAATTAAAAAAAATTTGCAATTTTCGAATATTTTTCATTCTTGAGTACTAAATCATATTTTCAATAATCCAATTTTATTAAAAAAAGTATTAAAAAAACAGGTGGTCATAAACACAAAGTGTAACCAGTATTCTAAAAGCTAAATTTAAGAGAAAAACATAAAAAATCTATTGGAATTATAAATAACTTCAAAACACGTCTTAAATAGCTTTTAAAACACCTCTTAAGTAACATTTGTAAGATCCAATGTGAAAGATATATTAAAAAAGACACCACATAAGTAGGTGTCTTTTATTCATTTTGGCATTAACGAATGGAATTTTACTTCCTTTCGATTAAGAATTTGAATTAAATATTCATTTGACGTATTAAATAATAATTAATTTAAGATGTGTGCACTGTTTATTTATTAAGGATAAAATTATTGTTCTTTAATTATTAATTAGTTTGGCTATGTCGATTCTTAATCGAGAAAGATGAAAGTTGAATTTTGTCTTGGAAGGCTAATTGGCGATCAACTTTCTAAATTGAATTCGTGTTTGTTGTTTTTTCTCATGTTGATGAAATTGTATTTGGCGAAAATCTCTTAACAACATAATTTTAATTTGTCTGTCATTTCTCTCTTGGCGTTTGTTCAAGATAGCAAGCAATTTATTATTCAGAACTTATTCCAAAATATCTTGGCGATGGTCAATTTGCCTGTTTCAAGCAAATCTCTATTTTGGTTAAAATTCTACCTTCAAAATTTGGCGTTTTTTGAAGAATTTTTTGCCCTTCAGCTACCTCAATATTATTTTAGCACAAAAATTACATATAAAAAAATAAAAAAAGTTAAAAAATGCTTTCTTTTTTGATTAAAAATGGACTTTTTTGTGAAAATTTGGCATTTTTTGATGTTTAAAAAATTCAAGGAAAAGCAACCCCCTGCCCTTGAAATTTTTGTTGAAAATTTTACAATTTTTTTGCAAAAATTTTGGTCGAAAAAACAGTGAAAAAAAATTAAAAAAAATTTGCAATTTTCGAATATTTTTCATTCTTGNATTAAATTTTAAGATTCTTAGGCGACATAATTCAGTGACCAATTGTAAAAATTATCGGTGCATTTTATTAATTTTTTTTCTTTTAAAAAACTGAGAAAAAATCACTTAAATTCCGAAATAATTTAATTTATTTCTTTAACTAGGATTAAGAAACTAAAAAAATCTTATACAAACTGCAAATCAGTTCTCTAGAATGATCGTTATTCACTTTCTTAAAGTCATTTTTTTACTTAATTACATTACAAATCACAAATAATTTAGGGTGTTTAACCCGCTGAAAAAGTTTATTTTTGGGTTTATATCTAATTTTAATATTCAAAATATAACCATATAAGTAAAAAAATTATGAAAAAATGTTTCATATTGATATAATTAATTGAAAAAAGTTAGGGGATGAAACTATTATGAAAAAAACAACAAAAAGAAATATTGCCACTTTAGGAATGACAACGTTAGCTGTAACAATGCCAGTTGCAGCAGTTGTTTCTTGTGGTTCAGAAGATGATTCGAAAGTTAAAGAATTAAAAAACCAAATAGACGCTCAACAAAAAGAACTTGATGCAAAAAATAAAGCTATTGCAGATAAACAAGCTGAAATTAAAAATGAAAAATCAAGAGCTGATGCTAAGCAAAAAGAAATTGATGAAATTAAAGCAAAACTTGTTTCAAAAGGAACACCAGTTTCTAATAAAGGACAACTTAATGCAGATCTTGAAGCTAAGAAGGCTGAATTAGCTAAAATCAAGGCTGAAATTAAAAATACGGCAGCTGACTTAGAAAAACTTAAGGATGAAGCTAAAGCAAAAAATAAAACTATCCAAGATAAAGATGCCGAAATAGCAACACTTAAAAACGACAAAAAAGCATTAGAAACAAAATTAAGCACAGCTGTTCAAGAAAGAGATGATCTTAAAGCTGAAGTGAAAACTAAAGATACACAACTTCAATCTAGACAAACAGAAATTGATAAATTAACAAAACAAATCACTGATAAAGATGCTGAAATAAAAACTAAACAAGGTGAAATTGATACATTAACAGCAGACGCTGCAACAAACACAACAAAAATTGCTGACTTAGAAAAATCAGTTAATAACAAAACAACAGAAATAGCTTCATTAAAAGCTACTGCCGCAACAAACACAACAAAAATTGCCGACTTAGAAAAATCAGTTAATGATAAAAAACTTGAGTTAGATAAGTTAAAAGCAGATGCTGCAACAAATGCAACAAAAATCGCTAACTTAGAAAAATCAGTTAATGATAAAAAACTTGAGTTAGATAAGTTAAAAACAGATGCCACAGGAAACGCAACAAAAATCGCAAACCTGGAAAACGATATCAAAACTAAACAAGGTGAAATTGATACATTAACAGCAGATGCTGCAACAAACGCAACAAAAATTGCCGACTTAGAAAAATCAGTTAATAACAAAACAACAGAAATAGCTTCATTAAAAGCTACTGCCGCAACAAACGCAACAAAAATCGCCGACTTAGAAAAACAAGCTAAGACAGATTCAGATGAAATCGCAAAACTTAATGCAGACATCACAGCAAAAGATACTGAAATTAAAACAAAAGAACAAGAAATTGGGACATTAACAACAGAAAAACAAGGGTTAAATGGTCAATTAACTACAGTTACAAAAGAAAGAGATACTCTTAAAGCTGATTTAAAAACAAAAACAGATGAACTTCAAACAAAAACAACTGAAGTTGCAACTCTAAATAAAACAGTTACAGATAAAGATGCTGAAATTAAAACTAAACAAGATGAAATTGATAAATTAAAAGCTGAAGTTGCAGATAAAGATAAAGACATCGCAGGTCTTGAAAAAGATATTACAAAACTTGTTCCAAAGGGTGAAGTTAAAGATAGTTCTATAAAAGAAGATTTAACAGGTGCAACTACATTTACACACTTCGGTGATGGAACAAATAATGATCCTAAATTTGAATATGTTGGTACAAAAAATGGATTATTCAAATTAGACCCAACAACACATACACTTACAAAAGTTGCTGGTTACGATTCAGTTGGAGACATGACAAATGGATTCATACATGAATTCAAAACTAAACAATATGGACGTGTTGTATTCATAGGGACAAAAAATGGTCTATGAGCAAAAACAGAAAATAAACTTTTACAACATGTTGAAAAAGGTGACTTCTCAAAAGCTAATATGACTTATGATGGATGATCAAATAACCCAGTTATATTATTAAATGGGCAAATGCTTGATGTTACTCTTATGTCAGGTTCTGGAATATGAGAAATTGGTACAACTTCAAAATTAAAAAACTTACCAAAAAACATTACACAAAGTATTTTAGTTAGAGTTGTAGGTGATGAAAAGATATTCTATATTGCTGATGACGGAATATATGAAGCATTCTATCACTATGGACAATGACACAATAATCTAATTTCAAAAGAACATGGTCAATTTATCCATGCTGTTGTTGATAAAGATGGTAAAGGGAAAGTATATGTTGGATTAGATGATGGTCTAGCAATATTAGAAAACCACGATGATGTTCTTGGTTCATCAAAACTTAAGAGAATTGGTAGAAAAACAGATCTTACAGGAGCATCGATGGCACATGATGATAATAATGTTTATGTATCTACAAAAGATGGTCTAAAAAGACTTCAATTCGATAATCTATGATTAGCATTAGTTAAAGGTAATTCAGATGACACTACAGATCATAGAAAAGATGCTTTAATTAATGGTGCTAACGGAGTACTATTAGGAGATGCAAATGGTGCTAAAGTTATTAAGCCTTCACAAGGTTTAAAACCATTCACATCAGCAGCTTCAAACATATATATTAAATAACCTTTATGGGTTATTTTTTTTAATATTTATTACGATGAAAAGTGATGAAATTAAGGGGTAAATACACCTTAAAAATATCCAAAATGGAGTAATATTTTTAAGGTTTCTCGTATCATTTTTATTCATACATCTATATAAACACCCCTTGAATCAACCCTTATTTATATAGGGGATAACAGTAT
The DNA here is from genome assembly GCF_965212735.1 of Mycoplasma todarodis. Taxonomy (GTDB): domain Bacteria; phylum Bacillota_I; class Bacilli_A; order Mycoplasmatales; family Metamycoplasmataceae; genus Mycoplasma_K; species Mycoplasma_K todarodis_A. Next base: position 5,219 of record NZ_CBDBYJ010000002.1, read on the forward strand.
TTAAGCACCAATAAAATAAGGGGTTGAATTCCTTGAAAAAGGGTTGAAAATGCAACCAATCCTTTGAATTTATAGGGGTTGAATTCAGGGTTGAATTTGAATTTTATTGTCAAAAACATAAGTTATTTTTTGTTAACATTGTATTTTTTTAATGCCCTTTTTCTCTACTTTAATAACTCACTTTTTAAAAGGTGGGCCACTAAATAATGGAGTATTATATGGGTATGCACTTTTATGCCGAAACTCGTAAAAACCTTATGTTTAAAGGGTTTTGGGGTGGTCTTAATTTCAACTGTGTTAATATGTTAATAAGAATTAAATACGAAGAAAAACGATTTTTTATACAAGGGATTTTGTTCAATTTTGTTGATTCCACAAGGTTTCACAACAATACAAAATGTAGAAATTTTAAATTGTATTATGCTAAAATATTCTTAGGACAAGATAAACACAAATATCTTTTCTATAAAAAACGTTAAAAAAACAAATCGCCAAATTTACATATCGCCTTAAACATTAAACTAATTTTCATGCCAAATTAAATTAGTTTCAGAGAAATACTGTGTATGATGCATCTACACATTATTCATGCTAAAAAAGACATATTTAAATTTCTGGTGAAACAGGAGAAAAATATGAAGAAAAACAAAAAAGTAGTTTTATCAGTTGCGGCAGTTGCAGCAGTTACAGTGCCGGTAGCAGTTACAGTAACTAACACTAGAACAGCGGGAAACCAAGATAAAGCAGTTCTTGCTTACTTAGACAAGCGTATTCAATCAAAAAAAGCAGAAGCAAAAGCAGAACACCATAAGGTTAATGGACAAAAGCTTTTACAAAAAGAAATTCAAGAAAGAAAAGCTTACGAAGCCAAACAAGAAGCCGAAAGAAACGCAGCACTTAAAAACATTTTCAAAAAAGAGCAAATTGAAAGTCCGATAGATTCTTACTATTTAAATTGACAACATACAGACTCTTTATTTAAATACGATGATAAAGAATTGGTAAAAACAACTGCGGTTTCATACCAATTGAGAATGCTTCCAATGGATATAACTAGATCAACAACACGTGGTGAAGTCTTTAAAAAACACAATACAGATGACTTTCTTATACACCTAACAAAAGAAATAATTAATAAAAGTGATCTTTGAGTAGAAATTCAACAACATTTAGTGTCTTTTGATTTTGAGTCAGAGTTCAAGACATGAAAAAAAGATCCTAAAAACCCTAATATTTTAACTCACACAGATAAAGTAGATGGTAGTTTATTTAAATTTGAAGCGTATGCTGCAATCGTAAAATTATTGGGATTTGAGTTTACAGATGAAGCAGCCTCAAAGAAAGACTGAGATAAAAATACAAGTCGAAGAGATAGAACTTTCACGATGGAGTGAAATAAGGATTCAAGTTTAAGTATTCCTGAAAAAGATCTTGAACATTCTAGAATGAAACTGAGATTTGACAAGTCCGATAAAGAAACTGGACTTAAAAACGCAATCAGTGATTCAATGGTTTGAAGTGGTTTGAAAATGGATATGTTTAAAGATGTAAAACAAGGTAAAGAGCAAATAAATCATACACACTATAATGGTGGACTTATTTATGATAGAGGTATTCGTGATGGAGACTGAAAAACTGCGAAAAACTATATTGCTGGTGGTGATTCAAAAGCAAGTAACGTATCGGTTAGTATTGATGATAAAAGAGATAGTGGTTATGTATTTACTAATGAAGGTAGGGGACCTGATTATATGGCGGGTTATTGACCAAAAGATAATAGGCCACACCTTGATTCACCTGAGGGATTTAAAAAGTCAGACAGAATGAAAGATGGTACATTATCTATCCAACACCAAGCTTTCTATGTCTTAGATACAGATAGTATAGAAGCTGTAGATCTTGCGGGTATTGAAGAAGGGATTCTTAAAGCAAAAGTTGTAAATCAAGGATTTAAAAAAGCCAAAGAAATAGCAGATGCTATAAACAATGCAAAAACAACCGCCGAAAAGAAATTCTTATTAGGGAAATACTTCGGTATGAAAGTTAATTCTGTACCTGACAAAATACTTAAGAGAATAAAAGTAACTGGTGATGCAAATGGTAATATGACACTTGAAATGGAATTTTATAAAAGTAATAAATTTAGAAGCACCATTACTAGATCAAACAATTCAATTAAAGCCTTATCAGATGATCAAATAAAAGAATTAATCGCTAATGATAATCAAAAGAAAAATCATAAATTGGTTGACGATGCCTTTAAACCTAAATTAACAATTTCAGGTGCAACACAAGGTGATAGAACAGCGGCTGAAATTGCTAAAACAATTACTAGCATTAACGATCTTGCAAAATTATTGGGTGTTGATGTATCAGCATTATCAAAATCATTAAAAGGTAAAGGTACACTGACAAAAATTCATGTAGATACTGATACAAATGGTAATATAACTATTAAAGTTACAGTTAATACACCGGACGCTACAAGACCTCCTTTAGATAATGTATTGAAAATAAAAGTTAAATCAGATGCAACTATTGCAACGCAAATCGCTGATAAACTTCAAAAGAAAAATGAAGATGCCGTTAAATCTGATATGACTGCTAAACCTTCTGTTAAAAATCAAGGTGATAGAAAAATGTCTGAAGTTGCCAAAAGTGTAACAGATTTAGGAACTCTTAAAAAAGAACTTGGTCTTGACATTAAAGTGCCAAAAGGTTCAACAATTACAGTTAAAGTTACTGTAGATCCAAAAGACTCATCAAAAGTAAAAATTGATGTTGCAGTTACTACAAAAGGTGCTTCTACTGAAACACACCATTTCACAAAAGAAGTTTCTGGTAAAGATGATTCAACAATTGATACACAAATTGCTGATAAAAAACAAACAAAAAATAATGCGGATATTGATGCTTTATTAAAGAAAGCTAAACTTAAAAACCAAGGTGATAAAAAAGGTTCAGAAATTGCTAAAGACTTCAACAAAAAATCAATTGCTGATAAACTGAAAGATCTTAAAGATAAGTTCGGTGTTGATTTAACAGGTAAATCTAACAGTAATGGAACAAAAATTACAGATGTAAAACTTACAGCCGATCCTAAAACAGGGAAAATTAAAATTGAAGTTAAAACAGAAACAAAAAACGCTACAAATGCAACTAAATCACCTTCATCACACGATGTTACTGGTAAAAATGATGTTGAAATTAATGCTAATATCAATAAACCAAAAGAAATAGCTGCAATCGTTGCCTTCTTTAAAAAAGCGAAATTAACAAAACAAGGTACAAGAACAATTGATGAAATTGTTGCTGCTTGAAATAAACTGTCATTAGATGACAAACTTAGAGCTATTAAAGATGAAACAGGTGTTGATGTTCCTAAAACACAAGGTAATACAACAATTTTAAAACTTGTTTTCTCAAAAGGAAATGGTGCAACAATTGACGTTGAGATTTCTACAACAACTGCACACGCAACAACAGCTAGTGGTTCTGCAAAAGCAACTATTGATGGTGATGACAATGCAACAGTAATGCAAAGAAGAAAAGTAGTTGCTGCTGATAAAAAGCAAAAAACATCTATCGCTTCTATTAAGAAAATTATTGACGGAATCGACATTAAAGTTCCACAAGGTAAAAACACTGTATCATCAATTCAAAAAATTATTGATGACCTTACTAAAGCTGGTAAACCAATTGATGAAATCCTTAAAGCTATTAAGAATGCTACAGGTGTAGATATTCCTACAAAAGTTGGGGATACATCAATTACAGGTGTAAAACTTACAGCTGATCCAAAAACAGGAAAAATTAAAGTTACAGTAACAACAAAAACACCAGATGCAACTAAGAATCCTTCAGTAGACGGAAGCTTAAGTGGTACAAATGATATAGATCTAACTCAAAAGAAAAATATCGAAGCTATCGAAGCCAAACTTAATGGTGTAGATATCAAAGGTAAACAAGGTTCAGATACTATTGCTGAAATCATTAAAAAAATGAAAAAAGCAGGTGCATCGGTTGCTGACATAATTAAGTCAATTAAAGCAATCACAGGTGTTGATTTATCTACTGGTCACAAAGGTACAGATATCACAGGTGTTACACTAGTTGATGATGGAAAAGGTGGAATTAAAGTTACCGTTTCTACAAATACAAAAGGTGCAACAACTCCAACAGCGGATGCAAAAGGAAGTTTTGTTGGTAATAATGATAAAACAGCAAATACAACAAAACTAAAAGATAAAAACAACGCAGATATCGCTAAGAGAATTCACGATGTTGATATCAAAACTAAACAAGGAACAAAAACAGTTAAAGAAATTGCTGATATTGTTAAAAAAGGTAAAGCTAACGGAGATTCAATAGATAAAATTCTAGACGCTATTAAAAATGCTACAGGTGTTGATTTAGCTTCTGGACATAAAGGTACAAAAATTACTGATATTGATTTAAAAGCTGATCCAAAAACAGGAGACATTGCCGTTTCTGTTAAAACAACTACAAAAGGTGCTGTGCCAGCTGATGGTACTGTAACTGGTACAATGAAAGGTCACAACGATAAAGTTGTTTCCAATTCAAAAGCTAGAGATTCTCATGCTGGAGATATTAAGAAAAAAATTGATGGTGTAGATATTAAAACTGCTCAAGGTAAGAAAACACCTAAAGAAGTTGTTGACACTATTAATAATGCTATCAAAGCTGCAACTAAACCTGATGGTACAGTTGACATTAAGGCAGTAATTGCCGCTGTTAAAAAAGCGACAGGTGTTGACTTAGGTACAGGTAACTTCGGTACAAACCCTGTTACAAAAGTTACAGGTGTTGGTGTGTCTGTTGGAAAACCAGATGGAACAATTAATATTTCTGTTAAGACACATACTAAGGGAGCTTCTCCTGAAGATAAAACAGTTACAGGTACACTTAAAGGTAACCCGACAAATGTTGTAAATGCTAATAAGGCACAACCTACAAATATCGCGGCTATTAGTTCATCATTCAAAAATGCTAAATTAATAAACCAAGGTACAAGAACAATTGCGGAAGTTATTAAAGATATCCTAAAAGGTAAAAACCCAGCTGGAATTCTTGCTAACATTAAAACTGAAACAGGTGTTGATGTTGCTGTAACTTCAAATGGAACAACTATTACAAAAGTTTCTCTTGCTGTAAATGCTGCTGGTGATGGTATCGATGTTACTATCGAAACAAATACACCAAACGCAACAACTCCAGCTCAAGCGGTTAAAGTTGTTGTTAAGGGTGAAACAGATGCTCAAATCGCAACAAAAATTGCTTCTAATTTAAGAGATGCAAACATCGCTAAGATTAAAGCTGAGATCAAAAAACACTTAGATATTAAAACTAAACAAGGAAGCAAAACAATCAAAGAAATTATTGATGAAATCAATGCTGGTAAAGGTGCTGGTGTAGATACAGTTATTGCTAACTTAAAAAGAATTCTAGGTATTGATATAACAAATGGTAAAAAAGGTATTCATGACGGTACTGACGTTACAGATGTTAAATTAACTGATGATGGTAAAGGTAACATCAAAATTGAAGTTGTTACAAAAACTCCGGGAGCAAATCCTGCTGACGCTTCAGTAAAAGATACACTAAATGGTAATAATGATGCTACAGCTGCTGCAAAGAAAAAAATTGATGCAGCAAATAAAGCAAAACCAACAAACATTACTAACCTAAAAAGACAATTCACAAATCTTGGGCTAAAACACCAAGGTGGAAGAACATTAGCAGAAGTTATTGCTGACATTATGAAAGTTGGTCCCACTGACGTAGCTGGAATTCTTGCAGGAATTAATAAAGAAACTGATTCAAAAATCAAAATTACAGATAATGGTACAACTATTACAGGGATCAGTCTTGCTGTAAATGCTGCTGGTGATGGTATCGATGTTACTATCGAAACAACAACTAGCCTAGCTACACAACCACATGAAACAGTTAAAGTTTCAATTTCAGGTAAGAATGATGCTCAAATTGCAATAATTAATGCAACAAAATTAAAAGCAACAAATATCGCTAATATTGAAAGAATGCTGAAAGATGTTGACATTAAAGCTGGACAAGGTACAGATACAATCGCAGAAGTTATTGCAAAAATGAAGAAAAAAGGTGCATCAGTTGCCGACATCATCGCTGCAATAAGAAAAATTGCTGGTGTTGATTTAACTCAAGGTCACAAAGGTACAGATATTACAGGAATCGATTTAACTAAAGATCCTAAAAATCCTAACCAAATTAAAATCGTAGTTCACACAAGAACTAAAGGAGCTGCTCCTGAAGCTGGTGATGCAAATGGTAATTTCATTGGTAATAATGATAATATAGCTAACGCTTCAAAAGCTAGAGATTCTCATGCTGGAGATATTAAGAAAAAAATTGATGGTGTAGATATTAAGATACCTCAAGGTAAAACAAAAATTTCTGATATCGTTAAAACTATTAAGGACGCTATCAAAGCTGCAACTAAACCAGATGGTACAGTTGACATTAAGAAAGTAATTGCTGCCGTTAAGAAAACAACTGGTGTTGATCTAGGTACTGGACAAATGGGTAATAAACCAAATGTTACAGATATCACAAGTATCGATGTTAAAGGTAACCCAGATGGAACAATCGATGTTACTGTTAAAACACACACTAAAGGAGCTTCTCCTGCGGATAAAACAGTTACAGGTAAACTAATTGGTAATCCTGATAAAGTTGTTGCTAAAACAATTGACAGAGATAAAAACTTAGACACTATCAAGAAAGCTATTGATGGTAAAGATATTAGAACTAAGCAAGGAACAAAAACTGGTAAAGAATTAGCAAAAGAAATTGCTGATATGAAAAAAGCTGGTAAAACAATCGATGAAATCCTTAAAGCTATTAAAGCTGCAACTGGTGTAGATATTCCTAAATCAGTAGGTGACACAAAAGTTACTGGTGTAGTTCTAACTCCTAACCCAGATGGAACAATCGACGTTAAAGTTTCAACTTCAACAAAAGGTGCTTCTCCTGAATCTAAAGATACAACAGGTAAAGTTAAAGGTAACACAGATGCTGTTGCAAAAACTTCAATTGACAGAGATAAAAACCTAGATACTATCAAGAAAGCTATTGATGGTAAAGATATTAGAACTAAGCAAGGAACAAAAACTGGTAAAGAATTAGCAAAAGAAATTGCTGATATGAAAAAAGCTGGTAAAACAATCGATGAAATCCTTAAAGCTATTAAAGCTGCAACTGGTGTAGATATTCCTAAATCAGTAGGTAAAACAAACGTTACTGGTGTAGTTCTAACTCCTAACCCAGATGGAACAATCGACGTTAAAGTTTCAACTTCAACAAAAGGGGCTTACCCAGAAGCTAAAGATACAAAAGGTACAGTTAAAGGTAACACAGATGCCACTGTAAAAAAATCAATCGACAGAGATAAAAACTTAGATACTATCAAGAAAGCTATTGATGGTAAAGATATTAAAACTAAGCAAGGAACAAAAACTGGTAAAGAATTAGCAAAAGAAATTGCTGATATGAAAAAAGCTGGTAAAACAATCGATGAAATCCTTAAAGCTATTAAAGCTGCAACTGGTGTAGATATTCCTGAATCAGTAGGTGATACAAAAGTTACTGGTGTAGTTCTAACTCCTAACCCAGATGGAACAATCGATGTTAAAGTTTCAACTTCAACAAAAGGAGCTTACCCAGAAGCAAAAGATACAACAGGTAAAGTTAAAGGTAACACAGATGCTGTTGCAAAAACTTCAATCGACAGAGATAAAAACTTAGATACTATCAAGAAAGCTATTGATGGTAAAGATATTAGAACTAAGCAAGGAACAAAAACTGGTAAAGAATTAGCAAAAGAAATTGCTGATATGAAAAAAGCTGGTAAATCAATCGATGAAATCCTTAAAGCTATCAAAGCTGCAACTGGTGTAGATATTCCTAAATCAGTAGGTAAAACAACAGTTACTGGTGTAGTTCTAACTCCTAACCCAGATGGAACAATCGACGTTAAAGTTTCAACTTCAACAAAAGGTGCTTACCCAGAAGCAAAAGATACAAAAGGTACAGTTAAAGGTAACACAGATGCTACTGTAAAAAAATCAATCGACAGAGATAAAAACTTAGATACTATCAAGAAAGCTATTGATGGTAAAGATATTACACAAAAACAAGGTGGTAAAAAAGCCTCAGAAATTGCTAAGAAAATCGCTGATATGAAAAAAGCTGGTAAATCAATCGATGAAATCCTTAAAGCTATCAAAGCTGCAACTGGTATAGATATTCCTAAATCAGTAGGTAAAACAACAGTTACTGGTGTGGTTCTAACTCCTAACAAAGATGGAACAGTTGATGTTAAAGTTTCAACTTCAACAAAAGGTGCTTACCCAGAAGCAAAAGATACAACAGGTAAAGCAAAAGGTAATACAGATGCAACAGCTGATGCTACTGCAACTAAGAATAAAAATGAAGCAGATATCAAGAAGAAAATTGATAACACTGATATCAAAAAAGCACAAGGTAAGAAAACTGCTGCTGAAATAGCTAAAGCTATTAAAGATGCTATTGCGAAAGCAACTGATCCTAAAACAGGTAAAGTTGATCCTAAAGCTATCAACAAAGCTGTTAAAGATGCAACAGGAATCGATTTAGGTGTGCATAAAGGTACAGACATCACAGGTGTTTCTGTAACTGCAAAACCAGATGGAACAATCGACATTACTGTTGATACAAACACTAAAGGTGCAAATCCTCCAAAAGGTCAAGTAAAAGGTAAATTAATTGGTAACCCTGATACAGTTGTTGCTGCTACAAAAGCAAAAGATTCACATGCTGCAGACATTAAGAAAAAAATTGATGGTGTAGACATTAAGAAACCGCAAGGTGGTAAGAAAATTTCTGATATCGTTAAAACTATTAAGGACGCTATCAAAGCTGCAACTAAACCAGATGGTACAGTTGACATTAAGAAAGTAATTGCTGCTGTTAAGAAAGCAACTGGTGTTGATCTAGGTACTGGACAAATGGGTAAAAAACCAAATGTTACAGATATCACAAGTATTGATGTTAAAGGTAACCCAGATGGAACAATCGATGTTACTGTTAAAACACATACTAAAGGAGCTTCTCCCGAAGATAAAACAGTTACAGGTAAATTAATTGGTAATAAAGATGCTACAGTTAAAGCAAATACTGCTCAACCTAAAAATACTGCAGCTATTAGTGCAGCATTCAAAAATGCTAAATTAATAAACCAAGGTACAAGAACAATTGCGGAAGTTATTAAAGATATTCTAAAAGGTAAAGATCCAAAAGGAATCCTTGCAAATATTCTTAAAGAAACAAATGTAAACGTTGCTGTAACTTCAAATGGTACAACTATTACAAAAATTGATCTTGCTGTAAATGCTGCTGGTGATGGTATTGATGTAACTATCGTAACAAATACACAAAATGCAACACAACCAAGTCAAACTAATAAAGTAGTTATTACTGGTGAAACAAATGCAGCTATCGCAACTAAAAAAGCTGATATCTTACAAAAAGCAAATAACAAGAAAATTGCTGACATAATTAACGGTACAAAAATCGATGGTAAAAAACAAGGTACAAAATCAGTTAAAGATATTGCAAAAGCAATTACTGACGCTAAGAAAAAACCTGGTTGAACACCTAAAGATCTTGTTGATGCTGTTAAGAAAGCAACAGGTATTGATTTAAGTAAGGGTCACAAAGGTACGGATATTACTGATATCGATGTAACTACAAAACCAGATGGATCAGTTGATGTTAAAGTTTCAACTTCAACAAAAGGTGCAACTAATTCAACAGGTACAACATCTGGTACAACACACGGTAAGTCTGACACAACAGTTGCTAATGAAAAAGCCGCTGAAAATAAAGCATTCTTGAAGAAAATCTTCAAATCAGCAAAACTGATTGATCAACGTAATAGAAAATCATCAGATGTTATCGCTGAAATTAAAGCTAAAAAGATTTTAGATCAATTAAAAGCTATTGAAAAAGAAACAGGAATTCATCTTGATGCTTTAAGAAACGGCTCACACATTGATTCAGTTGAGTTGGCATTAGACCCAACAACTAAAAAAGATATAACAGTAATCATTAAAACAACAACAACAGTTGGAAATGTAAAAGTTAAAACTGAAATTGAAGTTAAGATTATTGCTAAATCAAACCAAGCTATTGCTGATGAAGTTCAAAAAAGAAATATTTCTAGAATTATCAGAAACTTTAGAAGAGCTGAATTAGTTAAACAAGGTAAGAGAACAATTGATCAAGTTATTGATGATATTAGAAAAGCTGGAGGAATCCAAGATCAAATTAAGAAAATCGCTGAAGAAACAGGGATTGACATTAACAAAGATTTCGAAACTCCAACAAAAATTTCTGACTTTAAAATAACTAAAAAAGCAGATGGAACAATCGAAGTTACAATCGGTTCTGATACTCCAGATGCAACAAATGTTCACGCAATAACAACAGTTGTTATTCTTGGAGAAAAAGATGCTATTATCGCTAAAGTAATTGAAAAAGCTAAAGCTGATCTTGCTATTAAGGATAACATCAAAGATATCGAAGCTCTGCTTAAAGATATTAAAATAAGTGGTCAAGGTAAGAAAACAGTTAAAGATATTGCAAAAGAAATCAATGGTGCAAAATCAGTTAAAGATAAACTTGCAGTTATTAAAAAATGAACAAATGTGCCAGTTCCCGAATCTAAAAATGGAACAACAATAACAGATGTTATTGCAACTCCAAACCCAGATGGAACTATATCATTAAAAGTAAAAACTAACACACCACATGCTTCAGATCCAAAAACTGATGCAAAAGGTAGAATGATTGGTAATAAAGCTAAATTAGATTCTAACAAATCACTTAACCCTAACGGTAAAGGTGATGACTGAACTAAGAGAGTTGAACTACTTTCTATACTTTCAGGAGTCGGAGCATTAATGCTACTAGTATTAACACTTGGACTTGTCAAAAGAAAGAAAAGAAAAAGCCAAAAATAATTAGTTAATAAAAAGCTGAGATAACTCTCAGTTTTTTTATTACCCTTTTGACCTCAATATATAAAAGGATAAAAAAAGTAATGCCTGAGCATTACTAATCACTAAATTATTTAGATTCTTTTTTAGCGTTACCGAACATTCTGTTGAATCTTTCAACACGTCCAGTTGATTTAAGTGAAGTGTTTGTTCCTTTGTAGAATGGGTGACATTCTGAACAAGCGTCAATTGAAATTGATTTAGCAGTTGTACCGATTTGGTGTTTTGCTGAACATGTAATACATGCCACTTCAATTACTTTATATTCTGGGTGAATATCTTTTTTCATGGTGCATCTCCTTATCCATAGAATAGTGTATCTTCTTCTATAGTCTATTTAGCTTTCTATTTGAAAGTCTTAATAATAATATCATATATAGACACAAAAATCAACACTATTAAACCACAAAAATATCAATAAATTTAAAGGGGTATTATAAGGGGGAAATACCGACAATAAAAAACACCTAATACCAGTGTTTTTATACTCATGGAGCAAATATTAATATTCCTAAAATAATGTAAATTATTATAAGCATTAATAGTGGACGTTTTTTCTTTAATCAGAAAATAGCGAATGTAATGCCGATTGGAACTCATGCTATTAATACTCACATTCTTCATCCGCTGAAGAAGTTAGCACGACCACTATGAGTCATTCCTGCATAAGAATTTTTTGAGAATGAATTCAAGAATATTTGTGGGAACATTGTTCCTAATAATAATTGAATACTTAAAGCAATTAGAACACCAATAATAATTGGTCTTAAGAAGATGATTGTATTCTTAAGGTATTTGTTTGTTCTAGCTTTTCTAATCATCTTTGTAGTAATTAGAATTAATACAATTGAAGGTAGAGCAAAGATTAGATAAGTTCCAATCATTGCTAGGTAACCTCATCATTCACCATTAGAAACTAAGTAACCTGTAAATAAACCAAACTTAGTACTTACAACACCAGGTGTTGAGTTCGAAACAGCGAATACATTGTTAATAGTGTCGTCAGATATTTTTGCGTAACCTGTTTTATCCATTAATTGTCATAACGCCTTGAATAAAGGCATAAATACTTGACCACCACCAAAGACTATAAGTCCAAGAAGAAGAACCCCTAAGGTTGCTAATAATGCTAATGCTATCATTATTTACCTCCTTTAGACGATTGATCATCTGGAGTATCTTCTTTTTCTGTTGGGATTACTTCAACATCATCCTTTTCGGAAGATATTTCTGCTGTTAAAGGAACATCCTTTTTATGCCTTCTTATTCTTATGAACTCAACAACAAATACTACGAAGATTGTTGCAATCATAAGGATGGCTGGAATATTATAAGGAGCAGGTATAAACATACAGAAACCAAATGCTCCAATGATTAATGTGATCATAACTGGTAAGGCTAATTCTTTTCTTGATTGTTTTACATATCTGATTATGAATAATATTAAGATTGCAATAATGATTGGCATTATAGCAACGTTAATAATTCATAAATATCTTGGAGGTAAATACTTTGTACTTAAGACAAAAATAGCTAAGGCCATTAACATGTGAGGAAGTATTCCAATGATTGTTACAACAGTACCTCAAAGCTTACCTAGTTTTTTAATAGCAACATAAGATAGTGCTTCAACAACACTAGGACCAGGAATCATGTTTGATGCAATAACTACATCATCAAATTCTTCATCATCTAGTCAACCGTTTTCAACAACTGCGAATTTCCTAATAATAGGCATTAAGGCGTTTCCACCACCATACCCAAGAAAAGTCGCCTTTAATATGAAAACTAATACTTTGAAAAAGTCTTTTACTTTTGAATTTTGTTTCTTTTCTTTATTTTTCATAAAAAGATTATACTAAAACATCTTTTTTATTTATCTATGATTATGAATTGATATTTTGCTTAGGATATATTCTATGTTGGATAGAAACTGTTTCTCCGAAATAACCCATTTTATTACGTCTAGCTTCATCGCTTAATTTATGCATCATGTTGTAGTAGAAAAGTGGAACTCTATATTTTCTATTTCCGTGATTTGGCTTACTAATATATCCAATTCTAGCCAGACCCAATCTTACTAATTCCATAGCAAGGTTTATTACTTCACCTTTTTTATTTTTATAGAAAACAGCACCCACAACTCTTTGGTATGTGTGTTTATTTTTTGAAGCGATCATAACCTCTTTATTTAATATCTTTCCAGTAACAAAATCAGTTGCTTTATTCCCTCAAAGTAATTCAATTCCAGTTGAAGAAACTCACTTACCACCTTTGTTGTGACTTACTTCTGGAGTATCTACTGAAAAGAGTCTTCAAGATGTTCCTTTTTCATCTCTAAAAGTATCACCATCGTGAACACTTTTAATTTTATGATTCGGTTCTCATTTAACTTCAGAACCTTTTGAATACATGTATTGTGAATTAGTTGTATTCGGATATTCTTTCCCACAAGAAACAACAGTTATTAAAGGTGCTGAAATTGTTAGAAGAGCTCCAAATGTTAAGGAAAGTATTTTTTTCATAGTAATTAAATAATAACCCTTTTAAGAATAAGTTATTGATTAAGACAACAAAAATCAAGGTTATCCTTGATTTTAATTTGCTTGGCTATTGTTTTGGTTTGATTTATTTTTCTTATAACCGTATATGCCTAAATAAGAAAAAACTATACCTGATGAATAAACAGGAATCATCGAATATTGGAATAACAATTGTTTTGGTATATGTATATCTGAAAGGTATAGGGTTCCAATTGTGATTAATCCAATAAAATAACCAACTATGTATATGAAAAATAAAATTGTTCAAATCTTTTTCTTAGGAATGAAAAATTTTATTTCTTTTCTTTCGCATTTTTTCTTTTGTCTCATATATAAATTATAGAACTTTCAAGGGTATTGGAAACAGAAAAAACCTTGAACATTCAAGGAAAACATTGAATTAACAAGAGCAACAAATACCTTGAAAGCCTATTGAATAAAGGTTGAAATGCTTTTGTTAACAAAGAATATCATTGAATTCAGTAAAAACATACTCTAAAATTACAAATAATGTTAAAATAATATTGAGTTAAATAATAATATTTAATGCATATACAAGAAATAAATTACAAAAAAACGCCAAAAAACAAATGAGAAAAGTAACGCCAATTACAATTTTCAAACACAAATTTAAAAACTTTGACTTTAAAACAAGAATAGTTTTGATTTTATACTAACCTCATACGCTGGCGTAGGAGATAAGAAATGACAAAGCAAAAAAGAATTATATTATCTATGGGAGCTATTGCAGCACTTGCAGTTCCAACAGTTATAGCTGCAACAACACTTACAAATGAAGAACTTAAAAACAACAAAGTAAACAATGTTTTTGGAACTCAAACATTTACACAATATTCTTCAACATCAATTAACCTTGATAGTAAAAAAGTGTACGCAAGCCCAACAGGTAAAACAGTACATTTTCCATTAATGTTCGAAGAAGCTAAAAAAGCTCTTGATAAACTTAATGATATTAAAGAAAATATAAAAGATCTTGAAGCTGAGCAACAGAAAATTGAGAACGCTTTAAAAACTATAACAGACGCCACAAAGAAAGCAACGGCACAACAAGCTCTTGATATCACTAAAAAAGATAAACAAATAGAACTAGATAAACAAAAAACAGCGCAAGAAGAATACGATACAGCAAATGCTGATGCTTGACAAAGTGAAACAGCAGCAATATTTGAAGATTTAATGAAGAATGCAAGGATGACAAAAAAAGGTCAAAACTTTAGAAAAGCTTCAGAAATTGCAGTTGAAATAAACAGGATGCAAAAGATTAGTGAAAAACTTAAAGCCTTTAAAGAAACAACTGGTATTGATTTCCCAGAATTTAAAAATGGAGTAAGAATATGTAAGTTTGAAATATTCTCAGATCCAGATGGTACTTTAACAATAAACATGGATTTAAAAACTGAACATTCAACTACTGGAACACACGAAGTTCACGGTACAGTTTTAGGTGATGATAATGAAACAGTTGTTAACCATAATCAACCTATTAACATTAAAGCAATTTCAGATAAATTCAAAGGTGCGAAATTCAAGAAAAATATCGTAAAGAAAAACTCAGAAATTATAAAAGAAATTAACGAGATTTCAGGTGTAGAAGCTAAGTTAATTGCTATTGAAAAAATGACTGGTATTCATTTAGATCTTGAATCACATGGAACTGAAATAACAAAAATCGAGTTAACAGATAGAAAAGATGGAACTCTAGACGCATTATTCACAACTTCAACAGATTATGCAACAACATCTGAATTAATGGCTAAAGTTTCTATTAAGGGTCAAACAGATGCTGCAATAGACAAAATTAGAGAAGAAAAGCAAAAAGCAATTGAAGCACAAAGACGTGCAGCATTGCCTCCAGTGGATCACACTAAAGAAGATAGACAAAAATTTATGGCTATGATTGCATTAGCATCAGCTGGTGGACTACTATTCTTAATCTTAATGATTAAATTAATTCACGTTATGTTCAAAAAGAGAGCAGTAAAAAAAGAAATTAAAAGAGCAATAGATGAACAACAATAGTTGTTCTTTTCTTTTGCTCTTTTTGAGTAAATAAAAATACCGATAACCGGTACTTTTTTAAATATTAGAATCCTTCGTTTGATTTAACTAGAACGTATTTAACTTTCTTAATTGATTGTAATGTTTTACCACCAGCGTATGAGATTGAAGATTGTAGATCTTGTTCCATTTCTGTAAGTGTTTCTCAAATTGAACCTTTTGCAGGTACTAATTCTTTTTTACCTTCAACGTGTTTCTTTTCGCCTTTGTTAAATTCTGAAGCTGAACCAAAGTATTCTTTGTATTCTTCTCCATCAACGATAACTGTTTTACCTGGTGATTCGATGTGTCCTGAAAGGATTGAACCAGCCATTGACATTGTAGCTCCAAATCTAATTGATTTAGCTAAGTCACCATTTTGTCTAATTCCACCATCAGCGATGATTGGTTTAGTAGCAGCTTTTGAACACATGTTAACGGCAGCAAGTTGTCATCCACCTGTTCCAAATCCTGTTTTAAATCTTGTGATACATACTTTACCTGGACCTACACCAACTTTAGTTGCGTCAGCTCCTCATCTTTCAAGGTCAGTAACAGCTTCTGGAGTTGCTACATTACCTGCGATAACGAATGTTTCATCACCCATTTCTTTTCTAATGTGTTTAATCATCTCTTTAACTGAGTGTGAGTGTCCATGAGCAATATCAATAGTGATATATTCTGGAATTGTTCCATTTGCAGCTAATGTTGAGATTTCTTCAAAGTGTGCTTTTTGTACACCAACAGAAATTGATGAGATTAATTTCATCTCTTTCATCTTTTTAACAAACTTAACATTATCGAAGTTAAATCTGTGCATTACATAGAAATAACCCTTCTTAGCTAAGTCAATTGCTAGGTCCTCATTAATAATAGTAATCATGTTTGCTGGCACGATTGGTAACTTGAATTCGTGTTTTCCAAGTTTAACAGAAGTATTACATTCACTTCTCGATCTTACGATACATCTTTTTGGTAAAAGTTGTACATCTTCGTAATCAAATACTTTCATAATTTCTCCTTCACTTTTAATGTGTTTTTTTAGTGAGGGTAAAAATTAGTCCTTTCTTATTATACAAATTCGAGAAGGTTTGATTGTTAGGATTTTATAACCTTTTAAAAAGTATCAATGAAAAACCACTATTTAAACTAATTGTATAATTCACGTTTTGAATAGACATTTGGTATAATACTTTCATGTTTAATATTAATAAAAAGAGCGATAAGCAATCAAAAGTAGAAGAAAACAAAAAGAAAACTACTACTAATAAAGCGAAATCTGCCAAAGCAAACAAAACAAATAAACAAGGCGATTCTAAATCTGCCTTTAAAAGAATAAAGGGACCAATAGGGGACAATAAACCTATTTTAAAGGTTAAAAAAGTTACAAAAGAATATGGAGAGTTGAAAGCTCTTAATAATATTTCATTTGAATTAATGCCAGGAGAAAGAGTTGGTTTAATTGGAGGAAATGGTGCTGGTAAGACTACTATTTCTGAAATTATTGTAGGACTAAATAAAGGTACAAAAGGTACAATCGAATATGGTTTTGACTACAAAGAACAACCTCAAGAGAAAATTGGGATGCAATTCCAAGATTCAAATTACCCTTCAGGATTAACAATTAAAGATATTATTAAATTTGCTATTAATGTTCATAAGATTAAGATTTCTAATAAAGAACTTACTAACTTACTAAATATTTTCCAAATGACTGATTTCTACAATAGACCTTCAAGATCACTATCAGGTGGACAAAGACAAAAATTAAATATTTTACTTTCTGTTCTTCACAAACCTAAATTAGTTATTTTTGATGAATTATCAACAGGGCTTGATGTTCTTGCTAGAGATGAAATCATAAAATTCTCAGATACACTTCTAAGACAAAATGGTATTTCAGCTATTCTTATTTCTCACCACGTTGAAGAAATTGAAAGAATCTGTGACAAAGTAATCGTTTTAGATCACGGTAAAGTTATGGAACGTGCTTCAATTGCTGATATCAAAAAAGAACACGGAACATTAGAAGAATTCTTGAAAAAAACAATTCAAGCAGGTAATAAAAACCAAGATACTCTTGAATTGGCTTTAGATGCTGATGCTGCTAAAAAACTTCTAAAAAGTAAGAAGAAAGCAAAAACTGCCAAGAAGACAATTAAAAAGAAACCAACTTCTAAAAAGGCTCCAGTTAAAAAAACAACTGCAACTAAAAAACCAGTAGCTAAAAAAGTTCCAGTTAAAAAAACAACTGCAACTAAAAAACCAGCTGCTAAAAAAGCACCAGTTAAAAAGACAAGTGTCAAGAAAAAGGAAGGTGATAAATAATGAGAGCAACATTCAAATTATTAAATGCCTACTTTTGAAAGACTTACTATGGTCCAATACTAGTTTTCATTTTCCCAACATTATTATTAACAATCATGGGTAATGTTATGCGTATTGAATATGTATTCCCCGGTATTCTAGCCATGGTTACATTATTCATTGGTATTCAAGTTATGCCATTAGGTATTATGGAACTTAAGGGTTCAACATTATTTAAATATATTGGTTCGACGCCAGTTAATCCCAAGAGATTTGTAGGAGCGGTAATTCTGTATTACGTATTACTTAATATATTAGCTCTTCTAATTATCATCGTATTGGGTGGAGCGATATTCTATAAAGATGTATTTGCTGGTTCTGGAGAAAAATTTATTGCCTCTGGAATTAAACATGGTCTTTATTCAGGTATCTTTTCAGCAAAAGGTTTCTTCTCATTTATATTTGCAAACCTTTTACATATTGTTATGACACTTGCTATTGGTTTAGCAATTGCAACATTTTCAAAAACACCACAACAAGCATTAACAATAGGTTTAATTGTAGTTCTTCCATCAATGTTCTTATCAGGGATGGTTATTACAGTTGATGTTATTGCTCGTAGTACAGTTATGCAATGACTATCAAGATTAATAATCTTTAGATATACAACAGCTAATATCGTTATTTCTTCTACACCTTCATACCAATTAGGTGGAATTGTAGATCACTTAGTTCAAGGTATTGACGGAGATAAAAAAGCTTACTTAGATTTAGTCTTTAAGTCAAACTCTTACTTCATTCATGAAGGTAAGGTATATGTTGATATTAATAACGTTGGTGGAGTCAATTCAAATACATGATTACCACCCGTTAATGATGTCAATTATAAACCAGGACATCATTACGTATCTATCGATACAATTCATGATTTACTTATTAACAATAGATTGTCAGAAAAAAGTAAGAAAATGATTTTCCTTGGTGGAGATGCAACATTATTTATGCAAGTGTTTACAAATGAAACATTAAACGTAAGTTCCGATAATGGAATATTCCAATTCAACAAAAACTGAGGAGTTCGTAGAATTCCAGATGTTGAATTAATTAAACAATTTATCATGACATACTTCAAAGGTGAAAATGGTAAAGGTGGAGATACAAAGAGATTTATTGAAATTTATGATAAATATATCTCACAAGGTAAATTTACATGATTAGATATGTTTATGAATCAAAGTATTCTTCTATATACAAAAGCGGAAAGAGTTCTAAACTTAGTACTACCAACATTGGTAGCGGTGGGTTCAGCAGGATTTGCAATTAAGAGATTTAGATGATCAGCTAGATAACAGGAGGTCAAAATATGACTATAATTAAAAAGAAAATTGGATTAGGAGTTCTTGCAGCAGTTTCTGTTGCAGCCGTTCCAATAGCAACAACAATTTCTTGTGGAAAGAAAAGCAATGATGACTCAGGAACAATTTCAAGTGAATTTAGTGCAGGAATGCCTCTTACATGAAATATCATGAATGCAAATGGACAAGCTTCTATAAATTCAGTTGTAGAAAATTCTAAAAAAGCTGATGCATTAGCAGCTAAACATAATTGAAAAAAAGTTTTCGAAGGTAATGCAAAATTACTTGATCAAGATGATGCAAAATATGAAGAAAAAAGAGAAGAAGACTCAAAAAGAATAAATAAAGAAATGATGAAAGCTATCAGTGGGCTTTCTGACATAGAAAAAAGATCAATGGTTATATCTGGTACGGATATTGATGTTGATGAACTTGACGCAACCAAAGATTATAAAATAACAGTCTATACAACTATCCATTCAAAAGATGGTTCTGATATGTCACCAGAGCTTAAAGAATTCATCGGAAAATTTTTAAAACATTCAAATTCAAAAGCCAAATCATTTTCAGATGGTTCTAAACTAGATGAAGTGGATGAAGTAAAAAGAAAAGATAAAAAATTAGAAGACTATGCCATGAAAAGATATTTAAGTGCGCAAAGATCAATGCGTAACTTTGGCGACGATGGTAATAGTGTTAATAGTGGAGAAGCATTTTATGACAATGGCTTCTTCGACTTTAAACAAGAACCAGTCCCAGGTCAAAGTAAATGAAAAACTACAGTAAATAAATATAAAGATTTTACTGATGAGGTATTTGCATTTAAAAATGGCAAAAAAGGTGCTTTGGCTTCTGTATGAGAAGGTAAAGATAAGAAACACTTAGATGTTTCTTCGGTTCCTACTTATGATGTTCAACAAGGTGAATTTAGACAAAATATTACTTTCTATGAAGGTATAGATTTAATTGATGAAAAATCAAAAGATGGAAAATGAACAATGTCTGTACCAGGTTGAACAGGAAATGGTGAGGATTTAGCTGGACACACACCTGAATTCAAAGGTTATAAAATGGTATTCACTATGAATCCACTAATTCAAAAATTTGGTGATGGTTCTAAATTTAAAGCAGCAGGATTCGAAAATCTTTCAGATGATCAATTGGTTGAATACATTGGAATGATTCATAAAATTATGTATCAACTAGCTCCAGGTAAGATTACCGATGGTCTTGGGATGCTAACTGATTTACTTCCTACTGCAACTCCATTCATTTCAACAAACCTAGATTGATGTAATTCTCTCGATCAAATTAAAGTGAATTCTGGAACAGCGGATGCCGCAGTTTCTGAAATTGAAAATTTAGTTAGAAATAATATAGGTAAAGTTAGAAAAGCTATCAATGATAAAAAAACAATTTCTCAAGAAAGAATGACATTTGCTTTCTATAGAGATCATAATGCAGAAACAAAGAAAGCCTTCAGTGGTTCAAGTGAACATTGAGAAGTTCGTAAAAAAGTAGAAACAACAACAAAAGAAATCACTGATAAATTTAATTTGACAGCTTTAGATGGTGCGAATACACAAGTTATATCAATGTTATTTGATTACATCAACACATTATACTCATTAGGTAATGTGTTAACAGATCTTGCGTGAGATGCTGAATTAATAGGATAATAAACAAACATTAAAAACAGATACGAATGTACCTGTTTTTTATATCTTTTTAAGCACAAGCTATATTAATGTGATAAAAGTATTGGTTTTATAAGTAAAAACCCCTTAAACACCCTAAAAATGATTGATTTAATATAGTGAACACTTATTTAAAAGGTCAAAAGGTTATAAAAAAAGAGAGACCTTTGAAATCTCACTTTTTTATTAGATTTAATTAAGCTTTGTTAGCTGAACCAAATTCTGTAATTTTTGCTTTAGACATTTCAACCATAGCATCAAATCCTGGTTTTAGAAGTTTACGAGGGTCAAATCCTTTAACTTTCATATCTTCTGCTCCACCAGCTCTAACGTATTCAGCTGTTGCTTTAGCGTTAACTAGTTGTAGTTCTGTATTAACGTTAATTTTTGCAACACCTAATGAGATAGCTTTAGCGATTTGGTCTGCAGGAATTCCTGAACCACCGTGTAGAACGATTCCCATTCCAGCTGCTGCTGAGATTTCTGTAAGAACGTCGAAATCTAATGATTTTCAAGCTGCAGGGTAAGGACCGTGGATGTTACCAATACCAGCTGCTAGAACGTTAATTCCTAGTGCTGCCATTTTTTTAGCTTCTTCTGGATCAGCTTTATCACCGTCTCCGATAATTCCGTCTTCTTCTCCAGCTAGTGTTCCAACTTCAGCTTCCATTGACATTCCTTTAGCTTTAGCTAGTTCAACTAGTTCTTTTGTGTTTTTGTAGTTTTCTTCGAATGGTGAGTGTGAACCATCGTACATAATTGATGTATATCCAGCTTCGATAGCTTTCTTAGCACCTTCGTATGATCCGTGGTCTAGGTGTAGAACTACAGGAACTGTAATATCTAAGTCTTCCATCATACCGTTAACCATACCTACGATTGTTTTCATTCCACCCATGTATTTAACAGCACCTTCTGATGTACCTAAAATAACTGGGGCATTTAATTCTTGAGCAGCAGTAAGAACAGCTTTTGTTCATTCAAGGTTGTTGATGTTGATGTGTGCAACAGCATATTTACCTTCGTAAGCTTTTCTTGTCATTTCTGCCATATTTACTAATCTTGACATTTAATTCTCCTTATTGATAATTTTGATTGCTAATTAATTGATAATTGCAAAAAAATTATAACACCTTTTAAAACCATTAAGTTAAATAGTATTTAAGGACATAAAAAAAGTGCGATTGCACTTGATTAGTCTAATGAGTCTTTAACTTGTAGTTTTAAAGCTTTTCTTTCTTCAATTGTGTATTTTTCAACTAATGTTCATGAACCTTCTTTAGTTCTTAGGAATCTACCATCAACTGTTAGTAATTTGTAAAGTTCTCCAAGTTTGTTTGTTTCGATTTCAGGAACTGATAAATGTGATTGTTCCTCTTTTCATCTAGGTTTTAGTTCTTTTGCAACTACAGCGTAAATTTGTTTTAGTGTTTGTTTGTCTGTTTCACCTAGTATTTCATAAGCGATATCTAACATTGTTCTTGTCATAATGTACTTCCTTTCAAGATGTTTATATATTAAATGATAACTTATTTTTAGTCATCTAGGTAAATTGTTTCTTTAGAAAGAAGCATTATTTCCTTTTTTCCTTTTGTACTTCCATTATTAACGCTTTATTTTTATCTGCATTATATTGGTAAACCTCTTTAAAAATTTTATTGAGAATAAATTCTGAAACAATACTTGCTACTGAAGGTAATTCTATTGGGTGTTGTTCGTTATTTTGGAAATATTCACCACCGATATGTTCATTAACATAGTCATTAATATTTGAGTATTTTGAACTACCGATTGAGAAAATTGTTTGCCCAACAGTTTTTTGATCAAGTTTTTTAGCGGCTCTTTTTATATTTGGGTTCATACCTGACATTGAAACTAAAATGTGTGTTGAATGTTTCTTTGGTAATACCAACCCTAAATCACTGGCAACATTAAAAGAAGAAGCTTGGATATTTATCTTGTTTAACTTTCTTTTAAATTGATCTGCAAGAACCATCGTAAATGATTCGCCGTAAATATAAACATTATTAGTTTGTATTATTTTTTTAGCAATTAATTTTATAGAGTCCTTATTTATAATTTCAGAAGTTCGACTTAATGAATAAATAATGTCTTTCAAGTCATCGTCAACACCTTCGTATTTTTGAACACTATTTAGTTCATTAATACATTTCATTTGTAAAGTTGGGAAACTGGGTAATTCTATTCTTTGGCAGAACCTTGTGATTGCGGATGGAGAAACTTCGATTTTCTCTGCTAATTTAGTTATGCTCATATTGAAAGTTTTTAAATTGTAGTTTTTTAAAAGATATTGCGAAATCTTTTTATCGATTTTTGTCAGTCTCGATTCATGCATTTTTATTATATTTTTTATCATATAACCATTATACCATTTTAAAAAGATTTTTAATTTTGCTTAAAAATATAAAAAGATTAAAAAAAGGAAGGATAATTGAATTGTAATTATGAGAATGGCAAGAATATTAATATCTATGTAATTACGTATTTATATAAAAGAAAATGGAGAAAAACATGAAACAAATTATTTCTGAAGAATTAATTGTTAGTTCAAAATCCATTAATTCTAAAAAAGATTTATTTAAATTAATAGCTAACACTATGAAGAAAAATAAATTAACAACAGATGTTGAAGGGTTAACTAAAGATCTTGAAGAGAGAGAATCTTTGGGGTCTACAGCATTTGAAAATGGATTAATGATTCCGCATTGTAGAACTAAACATATTAATGAAACAAAATTAGTTATTGTTAAATTTAACGACAATAATTTTGATTCAATAGACTCAAAAGAGACAAACTTTGCAGTCGCAATACTTGTTCCTGAGATAGCTGAAAAAGAGCATTTAGTAATTCTTTCAAAATTAAGTAGAGTTTTTAGTACAAAAGAAAAACTAGAACAATTCAAAAAGAATACTAAGAAAGAAAAAGTTGCAGTTGTAACAAGTGCAATTAATGAAGAAGAAGTTCAGGATAAAAAAGTTGATAAATACGACTTTGTTGCTGTAACATCTTGTGCAGCAGGAATTGCTCACACATATATGGCTAGAGATGGACTTGTTGATGGTGCTAAAAAACTTGGATTAAATGCCAAAGTTGAAACAAGAGGTGCAACAACAGAAAACAGACTTACAGCAAAAGAAATAGAAGATGCAGAATTTGTTATTATCGCAGCAGATGTATCTATTTCTAAAAAAAGATTTGCTGGTAAAAAGATATTAGTAGTTGATACTAATGCAGCTATAAGAGATGGTGTTGATGTTATCGAGAGAGCAAAAGACGCTGAAGTATCTTATGGTAAAGCTGAAAAGGTTGGTAAATTAAGAATTGGTGGAACTGATAAAAAGAAACAAAAACTACTTGGTAAAGCAGTTATGTCAGCCCTAAGTTTCATGATACCAATCGCAATCGCTGGTGGGATTTTAATGGCAATACCAAATGCCGCTGCCGCTGGTGGTAACTCAAGTGGTGGAACATGACACTTCCCAAATAAATTCTCAAATGCTTTATGAGACTTTGGACATATTGGACTAATACTTATGGTTCCAATTTTAGCAATGTTCCTTGCATACAAAATTGGTGGTAAGGCAGCAATGCCCGCAGCATTAATTGGTGGATTCTTCATCAATGACGGACAATTAATGGGTAAATATACATTAATTTCACTTCCACAAGGAATTGGTGGATCAGCATCAGCCGGATTCCTTGGAGGACTGGTCGTCGGTATAGGTGTCGGATATTTAGTAAGAATGATGCAGTGAATTAAATGACATAGATGAATTAAACCGGTTTCTAATTTAATGATTATTCCAATTTTAACTTCATTTATTACATTCTTGATTGTTACATACGTTATTGGATCACCAATGACATGAGTAATGGCAGAATTATACATTGGACTTTCAAAAGTTAATAGTGCTGGATTGGGTGTAAGTATTCTAATTGGTATTTTATTTGCAGCTCTAATGGCAATTGACCTTGGTGGACCAATTAACAAAACAACATTAACAGTTGCTACAGTTATCTTCATGGATACACTAGCAAAAGGAGATCCGAACTTCACTCCTCAAACAGCAGTTCAAGCAGCAATCGCAGTTCCACCTTTAGGAATGTGATTATCAACAATTATTTTCAGAAGAAAATTCTCACAAACAGAAGTTGCAGCTGGACAAGCAGCACTTCCAATGGGACTAGTAGGTATTACAGAAGGTGCATTACCATTTGCATTCAAAACACCATTAAAAGCAATTTTTGCAAACGTTATGGGTTCAATGGTAGCTGGTGCATTAGTAACACTATTCCAAATTAAATTCTACGGTGGTCTAGGTTCACCATTAGGAGCATACATCGGATACTCAGAACACAGTTTCTTTGGATTAGCATGAATATTCTCAATCCTATGTGGTGTGATTGTAACAGGTGTAATTTATGGATTAATCCGTAAAAAAGTTCCTGCTTACGAAGAAGAACATAAACAAAACAAAATTGCTAAAAAAGCATTTTACGCAGAACAAGGACTAACAACTAAAAAAGCTATATTTAACTATAATGTTAAAAATATAGGTAAAAAATCAGCAGAAGGATTTAAACACTGTATAAACCCTAAAAACTGATTCGAACGTCCTGAAGATTAAAATAATTCAGACGATCCAGATTTATAGAAAAGAGAAACAATGAAAACAATACTAATAGTGCCTCATACGCATTGAGATAGAGAGTGATATTTTACAAACAATACCTCAAATATTTTATTACAACGTCTTGGTCAGGACTTGAAGAATAGACCAATATCACACTTTACATTAGATGGGCAATCATCGTTAACTGATGATTTGATAACAAACAATCCATCATTAAAGAATGATTTAGAAAAATTAATTGCCGATGGAAAATTAGTATCTGGTCCACTATATGTGCAACAAGATACTATGAACACTATGGTAGCCACAACTCAATATAATATTGAGCTTGGTAAAAGATATTCAAGATCTAAAACTATAAACAAAACAGTTTATATGCCCGATTCATTTGGGTTTAATGAACAACTACCTCAGATTTGAAAGAAAAACGGTTTCGAGAACTTTGTATTTTGAAGAGGGATTAAACCAGATGACTTTCAGAAAACTAATTTATTTAACTGAAAAGGTATTGATGGAACAACCATTAAAACTTCATGTTTAAAAAATGGTTACTATACATTGGGTCAACACTACCCTTATGTAGAAGATGAAAAAAGAAGACAAACTTTTAAAGAACAATTAATTATTCAAGCTAAAGAATTAGCTGAAAAAAGTAAACAAAACATTTATCTATTGCCTTTAGGTGGAGATCAAGCTCCTTTAGAGTATGCAATTGATGAAATTGTAAAAGAAATTAACGCAGAACAAAGTGAATGAAAATTTAAAGTAGGTACATACGAACAATACTTTGAAACATTAGATGTGGAGCCAACAGAAGAGATAAAATATCCCCTTTATTACTCTGGAACTTCTAAGATACACAGAACAATTCATTCAAACAGATACGATATTAAAAATCTATTTAGAAAATGCGAATTATCATTTAACTACATATTAAAACCACTAGAAGTTATCTATGAAAGAATGGGTGGAAAACTGCTCAGTGAAGAAATTATTGATAATGAAATACTTAAACCATTATTGAAATCTTCTGCACATGATTCTCTAGGTGGATGTAATAGTGATAAAACAAACTCAGTCGTACTTAATAGATTAATACAAGTAAAAGAATTTCAAGATTCATATATAGACCTAATGATGAGAGATATTAAAGAAAATTTTGCAAAAGAAAATCAATACATCATAGTAAACACCTCCCCATTTACAAGAAATGTAGTAATTAAAGATATCATCTCAACAAGAAACAATAAAAAACTTAATATAAAACAAACAAACACAAAAATGATTACAGAATCAATCGAAGATATTTCTTGAGAATATCATGAACCTGTATTTAAACACAACGTCATTATTAATGCATTAGAAATGAAACCATTCTCAATGAGAATTGTTGACATTCAAGAAGCTGGTGAAGAACCTGCTGAAAGGTTTGAAAAATCTATTGCAATTGATGGAGAAAAAATTAACTTAAATTTCAAAGGAAATAAAAAAGAAATCGCTTTCCACGTTGAATATGAAGATGGTGATGAGTTCGATCAATCAACTCCGATTGAATCAAAAGCAAAAACACACGCAAAACAAACTCATAATATTGTTGAAGCAAAATATTCAAATGGAATCGAAACTTATAAGATTGAAACAGAAATTGAATATGGAGATTCAAAATTCATAATCAACTCTACAATTAAGAAGATCAATGATAATTTCTACCATGATATTCAAATTGAAAACAACTTAAGAAATGTAAAAGTTTCTTTAGCACTTCCAAAAGAAAAATTAATACTTTCTAGACATCTTGCGTTTATTGAACAACAAATGGACAATATTCCAAATTGAAAAGAAAATTATAGAGACAATCCTGTTAATTCATATGCAAATGACGGGTTAGTTAAAAATGGTGAACTATCAATATTCACAAAAGGAACAAACCTTGTAACATCACTTAAAGATAGAAACGAAATAGTTCTATTCAGAAGTGTGGATATGCTAGGTAAACCAGAACTAGAAGATAGACCAGGAGTAGCAAGTGGATTACCTCAAAAAGTAAACACTCCAGATGCGTTGCTAATTAAAAAGCTAAACTTTGAATTGGCATACTCAATGGATAACTCAATCAAAGGATTGAACAATTGATACTTCGATGGATTAGGGTATTTTACTTCTCACACTGATAAAACATTGAAAAAAGTTGATAACTTTGTAATCAACACAGTTCAATTAAAAGAATTTAAAGATATTTCAATAGAAATGGATATAAATACAGAACTTGTTGGATTAGTTAGAAAAACAGAAAAACAAAACATCCAAATAATCAAATCAAATCCTACAGACAATGAAGTGGATGGATACAAAGGATACGAAATAAAATATGAAAACATTAAAATTTAATGATGGTTTTATGTGAGGGTCGGCAACTTCTGGACCTCAAACAGAATCTTCGAAAAATAGATCAGCAACTGTTTGGGATGTTTGACACAAAGAACAACCTGAGTTATTCTTCGATGGAAATAAAGCTCTTGGTAATTTAGAAGAAAGATATGTTGAATATGTTCTTCATGCTAAGAATGCTGGATTCAATTCATTACGTGTATCTATTCAATGAAGTAGATTAATGCCTAATGGAAAAGATGTTTCAGAAAGTGGTGTTGAATTCTATAAAAAGTACTTTACAGAAATTAGAAAACAAGGTATGAAAGTTATGGTTAACTTAATGCACTTTGACACTCCTGAATGACTTTATAGAAAAGGTGGTTTTGAAACTAAAGAATCTATTGAGGCATATGTTGAATATGCATCAAACGCATTTGAGATATTCGATGAATATGTTGATGTTTGATTCACTTTCAATGAACCAATCGTACCCGTTGAAATGGGTTATCTAAATAAATATCATCTTCCTGCTATTGTGGATATGAAAAAAGCATGACAAGTACAATTCAATTTATTAATCTGTCATATGAAAGCAGTTGAAATATTTAAGGAAAAAGGATATGCGCAAGAAATAGGTATTATCCTAAACATAACTCCAGTAATTCCCGCAACGGAATCGGATGCAGATAAAGAAGCATCCAAGTGAGCAGAACAATTCCAATTTAAATGCTTCCTAGATCCAATACTAAAAGGTGAAGTAAGTGATGAATTCATTCAAGATGCAAAACAAAAAGGTTATTTTTGAGAAATTACAGATGAAGAGCAAAAATTAATTGATAAGAAATTAGGGATAGATCTTTTGGGTATAAACTATTATGCTCCAAAAAGAGTTCAAACTCCTAAATCAAAAGAATTCAATAATAACTTTGCTCCTGATCAGATGTATTATGAAGATTTCATAATGCCGAATAGAAGAATTAATAAGCATAGAGGGTGAGAGATATTCCCTGAAGCTATATACATAGCACTTAAAAACATACAAGAGAATTATTCAAACCAAAAAGTATTCATTTCTGAAAACGGAATTGGAATTCAGGATGAAGCAAGATTTAAGGAAAATGGAAAAATTGATGATCAATACAGAATAGAGTTTATGAAAGAGCATTTATTCTGAATCCATAAAGCAATCCAAGAAGGTGCAAATTGTGTAGGTTACCATATGTGAACATACATTGATAACTGATCATGATTAAACGCATATAAAAATAGATATGGTCTTTACGAATTTGATTTGGAAACAAATGAAATTAAAGCCAAAACATCAGCAAAATGATTTGCTAAAACTTCAATTAATAATCTAATTGAAATAAAGGAAAACTATGAAAAAAATTCAACCCCTACACCTAAATAAAATTTGAGGGTATGAAAAATGATTGCACTCTCCAATTCCGGGAAGACAAACTCAAGTTGAAGATGGAACATTGGTAACAAACGGACCTTTAATCAAAATAATTAAAGCAGACAAACCGCTTTCAATACAAGTACATCCAGATGATTATCTAGCTAAAAAACTAGAGAATGAAGAAAATGGTAAAGCTGAGTGCTGATATGTTTTAGAAGCGACACCTAAGTCAGAATTCATTGTTGGTATTACAACACAAGATGAAAAAGAAATTAAAGCAGCACTTAAAGAAAAAAGATTTTTTAAATTATTAAAAACACATACACCATCAGTAGGGGAATTTATAAATGTTCCCGCAGGCCTAGTGCATGGTGTAGGTCAAGATTCGAAAGTATTGGAAGTGCAACAACCTTCTGATACAACATACAGATTTTATGATTATGACAGACTAGAAAATGGTCAACCAAGAGAATTGCATGTTGATAAGTCAATAATGTCAACAAAAGATTTAGAATGAAAATTAAAGTCCTCCGAAAAACTTTATGAAAAATACAATATAGATAAATACTCAATTTCCCTTTTTGAGAAAGATCATAAAAACTTCCAAATTAATACAAAATCAATATTAGTTGATTTAACAGCAGAAGAAGCTTATTATGTTGAACCAGGTGATGAAGCACAAATTACATTCGAAAAGTTCGCATTAATAGAGTTTTAAAAAGCAACCAATGGGTTGTTTTTTTATTCGTCTTTTATAACCCATCAATTATATAAAAATATTGTCCTATACCACTATATTTTTAGTATCCAAACCATACTAAATAAAATAACATTTCTTTTTGTTTTATTAGTTTTAAAAAGTAGTAGAATATCAAGTAATATGATAATAAAAAAATAAATAGTAAGAGGGGGTGTTATGAAAAAGAAAGCAAATTATAAAGGTCTTGCAATCGGGTTCCTATGTAGTGTTTTGTATGGGCTTTATCCAGCATTAATTAATATAGTTCCGCACCATGGGGATGATGGTTCTTTACTTGCTGTTATAAGTTTCATAATGGCCTGTGTTGCTATAATCTTCACATTTTCAGTTTTAATTGACTTTGTTGTTTCAGGTCCAAAGAAATTCTTTAGGACAATCAGAAAATTCATTAAAAGTAAAGATGCGTGAAAAATTACTTTAACCAATCTTTTAGGAACACCTATTGGAATGGGATTCATGGCAATCGGTATTGCGCTTGCTGGTGGTGCTTTGGGTAAAGCCTTCGTTGCACTTTGTATTCCTGCAACAGCTATACTAGAAAAATTATTCCTAAAACGTAACTTCAGAAGAATAACAATTCTCGGAGTTATTATAGTTACACTTTCGACAGTTGCAATGGGAGTTATGGCTGTTGATCCTTCTTCATTAAAAACAAAAGTATTAATTGGATTAGTATTATGTTTAATTCCAGTTCTATCATGATCAATCCAAGGAATTATCATTTATAGAATAATGGAAAAATCAGAATTAGAAATTACAGTTAGAGAAATAACAACACTTAAATATCTATGTGCGGTTATTTTCCAATTATTAGTTATCCTTCCTATCTTATCTCTATTTGATTTAAGTTTTGATCATACATATAAAGTTATGGGTCAATTAATTATTGATTGAAAGAAATCAGTAATCATCTTAGCAATCTCAGGTGCATTAATTTTATATTCATACTTATGTTATGTTTATACCGTGAAAACAATGGGGGCAACATTGGGTATTGTTTTTGAAAACATGTCAATCATATACGTTCCAGTTTTCGTAGCTATATTCTTTGCAATTACAAAAGCAATTAATCCAAATGATCCTTCATTAACAAATGAAGCAATACTACAAGATATGTCACACATTAAAACATGGTGATTCTGAACATTCTCTACTACGTTAATGATAGGAATACTATTAACAGTTATTGAGCCTAAAAAAGGTCCTAATGGTAAGAATAAGAAATTCTTTAGAAGAAGACTGAAAAGAAGTGAATACGATATGTACGAACATATTTAAAAAGAAACGAGCACTTGCTTGTTTTTTTTATTCGCAAAATATAAAAAAGGATATAAAAAAAGCAAATACAATATTTGCTTTAAGAATATTACATTCTTTCTGGTGCTGAGATTCCAAGAAGGTTAAGACCATTCTTAAGAACTTGCTTAGCAGCAACTACAATTGGTAACATTCCTGCTTCATTTTCTGAACCAACAATTTTATTTGAGTTGTAGTATGAGTGGAAAGCTCTTGCTAAATCAATTAAGTATTGAGGTAGTAAGTGAATCTTTCTTGTGTTAGCCATTGTGATAACTAAGTCTGGGAATTTAGAAAGAACATCCATTAATTTTTCTGCGCCTTCTGTATATAGATTATTAATATCCATTTCTTTATCAGTTTTACCTAAAATTTGATTTGCTCTAGCGTGAGCGTATTGAATGTAGAATACTGGGTTGTCTGATGTCTTCTTAGTTGCTAATGTAACGTCAAAATCGAATTTTGAATCACATGAACGGTTAGCCATGAAGAATCTAGTTGCATCTTTACCTGTAAGATCAATTAATTCTCTTAATGTAAATGATGTTCCCATACGTTTTGACATTTTAAGTTCTTGACCATCTTTAATAAGACGAACAAGTTGAATAACTAAAGTATCTTTTAATGCTCCATCTGGGTATCCAAGTTGTAATAAAGCAACTTCCATACGTTTGATGTAACCAATGTGGTCAGCTCCGAATACATTAATAATGTAATCGTAACCTCTTGATAATTTAACATTGTGGAAAGCAATATCAGGTGTTAAGTATGTGTATGTTCCATCTGATTTGATAAGAACACGGTCTTTATCATCTCCATACTTAGTAGTTCTTAATCATGTAGCTCCATCTTCTTCATATTTATCTTGAAGTTTGTCAAGCGCTTTAACAATTAGACCTTGGTCATACATTGATTGTTCTGATGAATACATATCCATAACAACACCAAGTTTTTTAAGATCTTTATCGATTTCATCTAGAAGCATTTTCTTAGCTTCTGATTTGAAGATTTCTTGACATTCTTCATAAGGAACGTTAAGGTATTTATCTCCTCACATTTCTTTAAGTTGTTCTGCAACTCAAACAATGTCTTGACCTCTATAAGTATTTTCTGGCATTTCGATTTCAACACCGAATGCTTGTTGGTATCTTGTTCATGATGCTTCACCAAGAATATTGATTTGTGCACCTGCATCATTGATGTAGTATTCTGCATCAACTTTGTTACCTGCAAATCTTAAAATGTTAACTAAGGCTGAACCTACAACTGCACCACGTGCATGTCCTAGGTGTAAGTAACCTGTTGGGTTGGCTGAAACATACTCGATATTTACATAGTCAGATTGATTACCTTTACCATAATCATCTCCCGCTTCTAGTATGTCTGTAATAATTGTATTTAATGCTTCTCGCTTCATGAAAAAGTTAATGAATCCTGGTCCTGCTATTTCGATATTTTCAATTGAATATTTGTCTTTATCGATTCCTTCAACAATCTTTTGTGCGATGTTTTGTGGAGCGTCCTTTAGTGCTCTTGCTAGTTTCATTGCGATATTTGTAGAGAAATCAGCATGTCCTTTAGCTGGAGTTAACTGAACTTCTTCTTCTACATTTAATTTTTTTAGTGACTCAGTCACTGCTTTTATAATTTTAGTCTTCATACTTTATAGTTTACTATAATAAGTCCATTTATGCAATAAATGTATGGAAAATATAATAAAATTTCAGCATAAAAAAAGAGGGCTTATCCCTCGATTTTTAGATTAATGTTGTATCTTCCTACAATTTGGTCTTGTTGACTTAATGTGTATTGGAATTTAACATCATTTTCATTTGTACAATCCATTTCCTCTAGGTGTGAATCTAATAATAGAATACCTTGTGGTGTTTCATATTGAATTGCGATAGTTTTGTTTAATTCTAAGTTAATTGTACTTGGACCTGCAAAGATGTTTGCATATTCAGGTGCAACTTCAATTCTGTTCATAACATTCATGTTAGGTTCTTTGAATTCGTAAACTGTAAATCCTTCGTATGAAGTGATATCTACAGCTGCTTCAAAAGAAATTTGTTGTGTATCTCCATTGTGATCAATGTTAGAGATAAAGGTAATTTTTTTAGACATTTGCTAGCCTCTTCTCAATTAGTTCTTGACCGAATAAGTAAATTGCTTTAGCTAATTCAGGACCATGTTGTTGGTAAGTTGTTTCTAAACGAATTGGCATGAATAATGATTTACCTTTTGCTCCTGTGATTTCCTTAGTTGCATTAACAGCAGCTTGGATACCTTCAACAGAGAATTCATTTTTAGCAAGTTCTGCTTTGAATGTTGAAATAACTTCTGTTACTTCAGCATCTCTAGCATCTGTATTTCTATAAATTTCTAATGCGTTAACAATATCAGAAGTTGTAACTGCATTTTGTTTATAAGTTTCTGAGAATAGTTCTAATCATTCTTGTGTAAATCCTTCAACAGATGTATGCGCTTTAAGTCTTTCAATTACTTTATCATTTGGTAATTGTTTGAAGTATTGTTTTGAGAATCATTCCATTTTTTTAGTATCGAATTTTGAAGGTGATTTTGATCATCTTTGTCAGTCGAATTTTTCAATTAGTTCTTGATGAGTATTTACTTCTGAAGCATCAGCAGCAGTTCATCCTAATAGAGCTAAGAAGTTGAAGATAGCATCCGCCATGTATCCTTCATCTTTATAATCAGCAATAAATTGTTTAGTTGATAAATCACGTTTTGAAAGTTTTTTACCTTCCATGTTAGTAATGATTGTAAGGTGAGCGAACTCTGGAGCTTCTCATCCTAGTAAATCATAAATAGCTAATTGTTTTGGAGTGTTTGTTGTGTGTTCTTCACCACGGAAAACGTGTGAGATTTCCATGTCATGGTCATCAATAACAACAGCTAAGTTATAAGTTGGGTAACCATCTTGTTTTTTAATTACGAAATCACCGATGTCAGTTGTGTTAACTGTGATGTTTCCACGAACCATATCTTTTCATGTGTAATCTTTGTTTTTTGGAAGTGCAAGTCTAACTGAGAATTCCCCAGCAGCATCTCTTCTTGCTTTTTCTTCATCAGAGATTTTTAGTCATTCTCTATCGTATCTAAATGAGAATACTCCATTTTTTTCTTGTTCATCTCTTTGCTCTGTAAGCTCTTCAGATGAGTCATAAGCTTTATAAGCGTGACCATTAGCAATTAGTTCTTCAATAACTGCATTGTATCTATCTAATTTTTCTGATTGTCTGTATTTACCGTATTTTTCAACTGGTTTTCTTGGTGATTCATCAGGAGTGATTCCTAATCATTCTAAGTTGTCAAGTTGAGAGTCTTCTCCACCTTCAACGTTTCTTTTAACATCGGTATCTTCAATCCTTACAATGAAGTCTCCGTTATTGTGTTTAGCGAATAAGTAACAGAATAATGCTGTTCTTGCTCCACCAATATGTAGGTACCCTGTTGGTGAGGGTGCGTATCTTGTTCTAATATTTTTCATAAAAACATTTTACTACAAAGTCATACCTTAAAATTGAAAAAACTACAATACATGTAACTTTAAAGTTAAATTTTATTTTGATATAGCTAGTGAAATTAAAAAATAGCAAAATTTTTGTAGTATAAAAAATAAATTTCTTTATAATTTCAATTAACATACATATAAGTTTTTAATTGGAAAAACGTCTCTACGAGAAACCGTAATTTCTCTCTATGTAAGGTAATAACATTTTTACTATCTTTTTACCTTATCTAGGAGTTTATCCATTTCAACTTTTTGTATTAGAAAAAGGAGAAAAAATGAATAAAGTTTTAGTGGTAGATTTCGGTTCACAATATTGTAAACTGATCGCAAGAAGGGTGCGTGACTTGGGTGTTTACTCAGAGATCATTTCACCATTTTCAGAAGATTTATTAGAAGAAGCAAAGAAATTTGATGCAATCATCTTATCAGGTGGACCTTCATCAGTATTTGAAGAAGATGCATTAACAATTGATAAAAGAATTTTTGAACTAGGTAAACCAGTTCTAGGAACATGTTACGGAATGCAATTAATTCACCATTTATTAGGTGGAAAAGTAGAAAAATTAGCAGATGGAGAATATGGAAAAGTTTCATTATTCAAAACTGAAGAACATGAAATGTTAGATGGTGTTCCAAAAGAGTCTAACGTTTGAATGTCACACTTTGATACAGTTGTGGAATTAGCACCAGGTTTCAAAACAATTGGTAAAACAGATTTATGTAATGCAATGACAGTTAATGATGAGAAAAACATTTATACTTATCAATTCCACGCAGAAGTAACACACTCTGAATTTGGAGAAAAAATGATTGAGAACTTCTTATTCAAGATTGCTAAATTAACACCAACTTGAAAAGTAGAAAACTTAATCGAAGATAAGATTGCAAACATTAAGAAAACAGTTGGAGATAAAAAAGTTATTCTTGGACTATCTGGTGGTGTTGATTCATCAGTATTAGCAATGCTTTTATACAAAGCTATTGGTAAACAATTAACATGTATCTTTATTGATCATGGATTACTAAGAAAAAATGAAGTTGCAAACGTTCAAAAACTATTTGCAGAATCATACGATATGAACTTAGTTACAATCGATGCAAAAGAAAGATTCTTTAGTGCACTTAAAGGTATCTCAGACCCAGAAACAAAGAGAAAAACAATTGGTAAATTATTTATTGATGAATTTACGGCAGCTAAGAAAGAACACTCAGATGCTCACTTCCTAGCACAAGGAACAATTTACCCAGATTTAATTGAATCATCAGGTAAAAATGGAACAGCTAAAGTTATCAAATCACACCACAACGTTGGTGGATTACCAGAAGAATTAGATTTTGAAATCTTAGAACCTTTAAATGACCTATTTAAAGATGAAGTTAGAAAACTTGGATTGGAATTAGGGCTACCTCAATCACTAATCATGAGACACCCATTCCCAGGACCAGGACTAGCTATTAGAATCATTGGAGATATTACTCCAGAAAAAGTAGAAATCCTACAAAACGTTGATGATATCTTCATCAAAAACTTAATTGAAGCAGGATACTACAATAAAGTATCACAAGCACTTGCAATTCTTACACCTATCAAAACAGTTGGTGTTCAAGGAGATGAAAGAACTTACGCTTATACAGCAGCAATTAGATCAGTTGATACAGTCGACTTCATGACTGCAACATTCTCAAGAATTCCATTTGAATTATTAGAGAAAATTTCTAGTGAAATTACAAACAAAGTTAAAGACGTTAACAGAGTGGTTTATGACATCACTTCAAAACCACCTTCAACAATCGAGTGAGAGTAAAAGGAGCGATTATGAATAAAGTACAAAAAATAGAAACAACATTAACATATGACGACGTTTTAGTTAAACCTGCATATTCAGAAATACTACCTTCTGAAGTAAATACATCAGTTAAATTAACTGACAAAATCACAATTGAAATACCGGTTATTTCAGCTGCGATGGATACTGTTACTGAATATGAAATGGCAAGAGCTATGATTATGAATGGTGGTATTGGAGTATTACATAAGAATGCTTCAGTTGATTCCATTGTAGAATCATTAGAAAAATTAAATAAAGAGTTTGGAGATACAAAACCAATAGCAACTTCAGTAGGTGTTTCAACAACTGATGAAGTTCTTGAAAGATTAGTTAATGCTGGGGCAAATGTTCTTGTTGTTGATTCAGCACATGGACATTCAAAAGGCATTGGTGAAATGGTTTCTAAAATCTCTAAAAGATATCCAAACATATTCTTAATTGCAGGTAACATCGTTACTGGTGCAGCTGCTAAATTCTTAATTGAACAAGGTGCAAATGCAGTTAAGGTTGGTGTGGGTCCAGGTGCTATCTGTACAACTCGTGTTGTTACAGGTGTTGGTGCTGGACAAATATCTTCAATTAATGAAGTTGCAGAAGTTGCAAAATCAATGGGTGCATTAACAATCGCTGATGGTGGAATGAAACAAACTGGAGATCTTACTAAAGCAATCGTTGCTGGTGCAGATATGGTTATGTTAGGTTCTATGTTAGCTGGTGCTGATGAAACACCTGGTGAAAAAATTGAACACAAAGGTAAATTCTATAAATCATATAGAGGTATGGGTTCATTAGGAGCTATGGAAAAAGGTTCAGCTGATAGATATAATCAATCAAACCTTTCAAAAATTAAATTAATACCTGAAGGAATTGAAGGATTCATTAAATGTAAAGGTCCTATTGATAAATTACTTATCCAAATTACTGGTGGTATTAGAAATGGTCTTGGTTACATTGGTGCTAAAAACATTTCTGAAGCATATGAAAAAGGAATATTCGTAAGAATTACTTCTGCTGGATTTAAAACATCTAATCCACATACTTTAGATAAAATTATGCCAACAACAAACTTTAAAAAATAATTAAACCCTATGGGTTTTTTATTTGCAAATTAAGAGTTCGATATCGTATTTTATCTCTTCTCTAAATTATTGTTATTTACAGGTATAACTCATTATTTTAAATAATAAAAGGGTCACACCCATACTAACGGGAGTATAATTAAGATACTTGTATATACCAGTTGTGAATTCAAAAGGTGTACAAGCAAAGATTTTAAAGGAGATGAAGCATATGACAAAAAAAGATGTTAAAAAAATAACTATTGGATCGCTTGCAGGTATAGCTGCCATTGCAACACCGATTGTAACGGTTATTTCATGTGGAAAAGATGAAGATACCAAAAAGGTGGACTCATTAGTTGAAGTGAACTTAAACGATAAAATAGAAACTCTTAATAAAGAACACTTTACTAAAATAGAAGCATATAAAACGGCTTTAATAAAATTATTCGACGGTACTTTTGCAGATGATAAAGAAACTGCATTTGCTCAAAATGCATTTGATGAAATCAAAAATGCCACAACCGGTGCTGCCGCTCTTGCTGCAGCTAAGAAAATTGTTGCATATGGTAAAACTACACCCGGAGTAAAAGAAACAATTCAAATACCAGATTTTAATGGAACAATTGAATCACTTTCGGAATACAAAACTAGATTAAAAGGATTATTTACAGGGAAATTCAAAGACAACAAAGGGACTAGTTTTGTTGATTCTGACTTTTCAAATATTACTAATGCTCAAGATGCTGCAGCTGCAAAAGCTGCTGCTGAAACACTTGCCAATAATGTATTTGGAGCTTACACAGCAGAAGCTAATACAATCGTTACTGTAGATGGTGTTCAAAAAGATTTAGGGAAATTCTCTTCAAATTTAAATGTAACAACTAAAACACCAGGTAAAGCTGCGGTAACTGAAAAATTAGCACAAGCTGTTGCTAAAAGTGTTGTAGATGGGGAACTTGATGCTGCACAAAATAAAGCTGCTATTTTGGCAATTCTTAATAAATATACTAGTGATAACAAAAACACACAAATGTTTAGTGAAACAACAATAACAGCTATTAAAGAAGCAGTGGTAAAACTAACAGTTCAAAAAGATACAGCCAAGACAATGTTTACCGATGGAAATATCTTTGATAAAACTTATGTTAAAGCTGTTCAAGAAGTAAAAACAGTGGTAACAATTGATAGTAAAGACCACACATTGAATAAATATACCGCTAACACAACGTTAAAAGTTGAAACTGCAGGTAGTGCTGCCGAAGCTGAAACTAAAGCAACACCAGAAACACAAGGGGACTTCGAAACAAAAATAGATCAAGCAACTGATGAAGCTGGTATCTTAGCGATTCTTGGAGATTATACTAGTGATGATACAAATAAAACTCCACTTGTTGAAACAACAGTAACTGGAGCGGCAGATCTTTCAGCAAAACAAATTGCTGCAAAAGCTTTATTTGGAGGCGGAATTTATAAAAAAGACTACAAAGCACCTAAAAATGAAGTTAATACAATCGTAAGTATCGATGGAGAAACAATTGATTTAGGTTCATTTGTTAATGCACCAACATCAACAGTTAAGACTCCGGGTAATGCAGAAATTACAGAAAAACTTGCTCAAGCAGTTACTAAAGCAACTGTTGATAATGAAATAGAACAAGCAACTGATGAAGCTGGTATCTTGGCAGTTCTTCAAAAATATACTAGTGATAACAAAAACACATCAGCCTTTGATGGAACAAATGTTCAAAATGTTGATGGTGCTGCAGAAACACTAATTGCTCAAATAGTAGCTGCTAAAGCATTATTTACCGATGGAAACATCTTTGACAAAACTTATGTTAAAGCTGCTCAAGAAGAAGAAACAGTATTGACTGTTGATGGAGTAGATATTAATCTTGGTAAGTTCGTTGCCTCACCAGCAACACTTGCAACAGCTACAACCCCAGGTAATGCTGAGACACTTGGTGTAAAAGAAACAATTACAGTTCCTGATTTAAATAAAACAGGTCAAACTGAACAAGATTATAAAGATGCACTAATTAAATTATTTGATAAAAAATTCAGTGATGCGAATGGAACTAAGTTTACTTCTGTGGAGTTAGATACAATTAAAAATGCTGCAAGTCACACAGAAGCTAAAACAGCCGCAGAGACATTAGCAAATAAAACTTACGGAGCACCTCAACCAGGTAAAGTACTTTCAATCAAAATTGAAATATCACTTGTAAGTTTAGATGAATATAAAGATAAACTTAAAGAATTATTTATGGGTCTTAAAGCTGATAAAGAAGGTAAAGCGGATGTAGATTTATCAACTATTGATAATGCCACTACAAAAGATGAAGCTGATAATGCAGCCAAAGCAATCAAAGCATTTGGTGAAAAAGTTACTTCTTACTCAGAACATAGTCAAGCCATTTACTTATAAAGTTAATAAGACGATGGTTATATAGTAAAAAACTCTAGCTAAGGTTGGAGTTTTTTTATTCTTTAATTCAACTGATGGATACAATCAATCAAACCTTTAAAAATAAGTTATCAAAGCCTTTTTTTAGTTAGGAATATATAACAAATAAGTCATTAGTTATATGAGATAATTTTTTTAGCGTATTGGAAATACCAATACTTTTTGAGAGGTTCGAATGAAGCAAAAAGCCAAAATAAGTCTTGAAGAGAAAGCTCAAATCAAACAAGACAAAATT
This sequence comes from Mycoplasma todarodis, assembly GCF_965212735.1. Lineage (GTDB taxonomy): Bacteria > Bacillota_I > Bacilli_A > Mycoplasmatales > Metamycoplasmataceae > Mycoplasma_K > Mycoplasma_K todarodis_A. Next base: position 45,886 of record NZ_CBDBYJ010000002.1, read on the forward strand.
AAATATAAGAAAGTTAAAGATGATTTACCTAAAATAAGCACATTCAAATCATGTGTATTGTTTATTGCATTCTTATTTGTTGCAATCACATCTGTAACTCAAACTTTCTTAACAACCATCATATTCCAATCATTAATTGATCAAGATTATAAGAAGTTCATAATGTGATTCTTAATAGAGGTGGCAATTTTACTTTCTTGAGCAATAGTTAATTATTCTTCTAGATATTTCTTGGATAAAGAGTGTGAAATTTTAAAAACTAAAATGCGTAAATTTATCTTTAGATCTTATTCATCAGAAGCGGGTCAAAAGAAAATAAGTAAAGAGCCAGGTACTTTTAAATCTATAACAATTGATAACGTTGATAAATATGTAGATGGATATATTAAATCTAAGTATAAAAACCTTATGTACTTTACTCAAGTAGCACTTGCATTAGCATTCCTGGTTTATATCTCATGAATTATTGGCCTTATTGCAATTGTATTATCTTTAATGGCAATATTCTTAGGATCAATTACTTCATCGCCAGTTTCAAAAGCACAAAATGAATATGTTGGACAATTGAATCAATTCAATAATGATGTTTCAACAAATATAGATGCTCATTCTGTGTTCTACCTAAATAATTCAACGAATAAAATCGTTTCATTCTTGAGCAAAAGATTTGGATGAATTGAAAAGAAATATATTAAATTCTATATTAAGAATATCTCATATCAAATACCTTCTTTATTTATGATGATGGTAATTCAAGTTGGTGTTCTTGGTATTGCTGCATTGCTTGTTGTTAAAGGAATGATGGCAGTTTCAGCATTGGCAGCTGTTGGTTTCTTAACTGGTATGTTTACTAATGAAATGTTTATGCTTCTAGACGGAGTTAAAGATATGGCGAGAGATGTAAAATTATTCCATTATTTTGTTCCGACTATCGAGCAAGAAAAAGAACACAAATATATCAACAACATTGAATCAATTATTGTTAAGGATTACAATATGAAATTTGAAGATAAAAAATTATTTAAGAAGAGGTTTAATCAACAATTTGAACAAGGAAAAAGATATGTAATCGTTGGGGATTCAGGTTCAGGTAAAAGTACTTTAATTAATTCAATTTTAGGTAAACAAAAGAATTACGATGGAAGTATAAAACTTAATGGAATTGATGCTAAAGAAATTTCAATAAAAAGTTTTACTGATAATATTGGTATTTTAAATTCAACTCCATATGTATTTAAAGCAACTTTATTTGAAAATATCACCGTTTTCGATAATACAATTGAACAGAAAAAAGTTGAAAAGCTTTTAAAAGCTATTAATTTTAATGAATTGGAATTAAACAAAGTTATTGATATTAATTCAATCTCTGAAGGTCAAAAGCAAAAGATTAATTTCTTGCGTGTTATGTTGAGGAATCCACAATGAGTTATTGCGGATGAAGGATTTTCAAATGTAGATAAAGAATCAAGAAAGAATATATTCAACTATATCTCTAAACAATATAAAGGTGGAGTGATAAGTATTACGCACCACTTAAATGCAAAAGAGGAGGTGATCTATGACTCAAAAATTACCTTCTAGAATTAACTTAAGAATATTGAAGAAAATGCCTTTTACAACGTTTGTCACAGCATTTACAACAATGATAGCTGCAGCCTTGCAAGGTATTCTTCCTTATGTATTTGCAAAAATTACTCATTATGCAATTGAGAAGAATGAGGAATTATTAAATAAATGATTAATTATAATTTCCGTTATTTGTGTGGCGTTAGTTATTGCAGTAGTTGTTCAAATGATTGTTGCGGAAATATTTAGAAATAAGATTATCACCTTATTAAGAATTGATTATAGTAAGAATATTTATTCGAAAAATATAACTGAATTTTCAAAAGGTGGAAAAGGTGTTCATTGAGATAATCTAACTAACACTCTAGATCAAATATCAAGAGATTACTTCGGTGGATTTAGATTAATTATTTGATCTATTTCAACTCTTGTAGCAACCTTCTTATCGATTGCATTATTAAATGTATATCTTGGTTTAAGTTTAGTGGCTGTTTGTGTAATTGCAAGAGTGTTCTTAATTATTTTTGATAAAAAATTAAAGAAAAAAACACAAGCGCAAGCTGAGATGAGAAAGAGATATAGTACTGAATTAAATGATTTAACAAATGGTGCTGAAACATTATTTTGAAATAATAAAACAGAGGCATTTGAAAAGAGAATAGATAACTCAAATTTAAATATTCAAAATGCAAATATATCATATGCAAAAACTCATAAATGATTTGAATTTATTAATGAATTTATATCCATTGTAATTTCATCTGGAATCTTATTAGTTATGGCTATATTTGTATTCAAGGTGGATTACACAATGGTTTCTATATTTATTGGTGTGTTAATTGCGGAAAGCTCACTCCAAATAGCACTAAATAAGATGATAGAACCAATCATATCAATTAGACGAACAAAGCCACTTAGAGAGAACTCAGATTACATTTGAGAAGAACAAGAAAAAACACAACAAGATGCATTTGCCTTCGCTAAAGATATTAAGGTTGAGAACATCAACTTTAATTATGGCGAAAAAGAAGTATTGAAGAATGTTGGTTTTAATATCAAAAAAGGTCAAAAGATTGCTATCGTTGGTAAGAGTGGAACTGGTAAAAGTACGTTATTAAAATTAATGTTAAAACAAATCAATGCCAAAAGCGGTTCTATAAAAATTGATGGAAAGAATATTGATTCATTAAGTGAAGAAGAATATCTAAACAATATTGCTTATGCAAATAATCACAACTTAGTGATTAGGGATACTTTCAAAAATAATATGTTACTTTTCGGTGGTAAAAAAGTTAACTTTAAAGAATTGAAAGAAATGTTTAATTTAGATTTCATTAAAAATAAAAATAGTGTGATTTCAAAAGATGAATTATCAACAGGACAACAGCAAAGAGTTAACTTAGCGAGAATTTGAGTTAATAAAAAACCAATAGTTGTATTGGATGAATGCTTTGGAAACTTAGATAAAGAGAATGCCAATTCTATTCTTCAAAAGATACTTCAAGAGGATATTACAGTTTTACTGATATCACATCACTTAACTCCAAAACAAACAAAGATGTTTAATTCGGTAATTAAGTTATAAAGCAAAATAAAAAACAAGCACTTGCTTGATTTTTTTTATTGAGCTTTTTGATCTTTAATTCATCTGATTAATATATAGAAATCAATAACTGTGAATAGACCTGAGATTGCTGCTAATGATAGTAATGGAACATCTTGAACCACTTTCATCAGGATGTAATATACTACGAATATAACATTGGCAATAGTTCAGAAAACAAATGTTCATGTTCATCTAAATAGAACCATAACAACAATAGCTGCTGATGAGAATGAGAAACCTAAAATTCCTAATCATTGAACTCAGTCAATTTGGTGTTGTCTTTGTCCATCTCCTTTGGCACTTAGCTTATCGAAGATCATGTAGTAAGGGAAGATTGTAAGTAGTGCAACTGTAATAGCTATTACTAATTCAATTGATAATACTTTCTTTTTAGCTGGAATAATATCTTCTTCGTGGTCTTTAAATTTTGATAATCCAGAAAGTGCTGACATTCCAAATACAAAGATTTGAACAACTCCTGGACCCATTGAACTTGTGAAACCTGTGTTTCATCCTGAGTAACCAATCATTAATAGACCCATACCTGTAAGTAAGGCTCCAACTAATAGGAAAGGTAACTCCTGTTTCATTCTGTGCATTCTATTCATAACTACTAGAGCAGAAGTGAATGATGCTAATAGAACAAGAATTTGTCCGATGATTGCATATGGATTTCCACTTGTTCAGTTACGTGAGGCTACAAGCCCCTTATCTATATCGAATATAGAGAAGAAAACCATCCCAAATAAGAAGGTTCCAACCATGATTCATTCTAGTATTGTTTGCTTTTTAAAAAGCTCTTTTCAATATTTCATTGTGTACATAAGGTACTTCCTTTCTACCAAAAGAAAATACATAAAAAGGAATGTGGCAAATTAATGGTTCGCCGTAGAGACTCTCTTCCATATTAAGAGATTAATTCTTTTGGTGTTAGTATTATATACTATTAGTCAAAAAATGCAAATTTGTAATTTTATGACATATTGGAGATTTTTTCTTTATAATAGTCTATGTTAACTGTGTATTTATATCCGTAATATGCTCGGATGTCTCTACAAGGCAGCGTAAATGCCACTAATACCAGATTCTCGGTAATACAAAGTTAACCACTAAAATGCGGCAGCTTTGTATTTTTCTATGCAAAAATCTATTGATTTAAGATTTATAATTTTAATGTGCGAAAATAACAAATGTTCCGCTACTTGAAAGGAAAATAAAAATGAATAAAACTTCTAAAATGAAGACTAAGAATCCAGATGGTAATTTTATCGCTAGATACTTCAAGTTTTCAGATAGACAGACAACATTCAAGAAAGAGATGCTTGGTGGATTAATCACTTTCCTTGCAATGGCTTATATTTTAGCTGTTCAGCCAGGAATGATGGATACCTTGAACTACAAATACCCAGGTTCAATGCCAATGGGTGGTGTATTCTTAGCTACAGTTATTTCTTCTTTTGTTGCTACGATGATTATGGGACTTTTAGCCAATGTTCCTTTATCACTCGCTCCAGGTATGGGGATTAATGCATTCTTTGTATTTACTGTATGTATCGTTTTAGGTATTGATCCTTATGATGCAATGGCTACAGTTCTTGTATCAGGTTGACTATATTTCATAATTGCTATTACACCAGCAAGGAAATATATTTCGAAAGCTGTTCCTAAAAACTTAAAAATAGCAATAGGTGCAGGTATAGGATTCTTCCTAGCATTCATGGGATTACAAGATGCGGGTATTATCCAATCAGACGCAAGTATGATGACTGCTAAGGATGGTAGTCACTCTGTTATCTCGGCGACTTCTGTAAAACTGGGGGACTTTGCAAATCCAGTAGTTATAGTTGCTATTGTTGTAATTTTCTTAATGTTTATCTTACACTTCATGAAAGTTAAAGCCGGAATCATTATTTCAATGATTTTAGGTATTGTTTTAATGGCCATCCTATATGGTGCAGGTGTAAAAGGATTTTCTAGTGCTTTCAAAATGAAAAGTTACTCAGAAGAATTCGGAGGATTTTCTAAGATAGCTGGTAAAGGTTGAACACATCTAGGTTCAATGTTTAAAAACCCACTTTCATATATAGCGATATTCGTATTCCTATATACTGACTTCTTTGATACAACAGGTACACTATTTGTTATTGGTGAAGCTTCAGGTATCAATGAAAGAGAAGGGGATAAATGAATGACTAAAGCTAACATAGCCGATGCTACCGGAACTGTTTTCGGTGCTTCAGTTGGTGCTTCAACAGTTACTTCATTTGTTGAATCAACAACAGGTACTGCTGCCGGTGCTAGAACAGGATTTGCATCAGTGGTTACTGCATTCTTATTCTTAGCTTCAATGGCACTTTGACCAATTATGAGTCCGTTAATGCCGGTTACAAATGAGTTTACTCATGCGGGAGCAGTTACAACGCCAACACTTAAACCAATTACTGCCCCAGTTCTTATACTTGTTGGATCGCTAATGATGATGCAACTTAAAGAGTTCAACTGAAAAGAGATGATTGACGTTCCTGCGTTATTCTTAACTATATTAATTACTATGCTTACTTATTCAATTTCTGCTGGTATGGCCGCAGGTATCATTGTATTTGTTATATTAAATTCAATTGCTGGTTTAAGACAATACATTGACATCAAAAGAGGCAAACCAATGTTCACCGTTGGAGATGAGGGAGAAATAATCACCTCGGATATTAAGGGTAAAACTGGTGTTGAAACTAAAACTAATTATTGAAAACGGTTAAACATTCCATTATTAATAATGTTTGTATTAGCAATGGTTTACTTCGGAACAACAGTTCTATATATGTACTAATCAAAAATAATATTAAATGAAGCTAAGTTTATATAGTTTTCATTATTCAAACACTGGCATTCGCTAGTGTTTTTCTTATAAAGATAATATAAAAAAAGTGCACTCCGTATTGGTGTGCGCTTTTAAAAAAGATTAAGAAAGTTTGTTTGCGATAACTGATAGTATTCTTGCGCCTAGAGGTTCTGGTTGGTATCCTCTGATTCCAAGTGTTGATGTTCTTGGACTTGTTAGTTGTACAAAGTTATTATCTAAATCGACAATTGCTTTCATTGAATATTCATGAGCTTGGAAAATAGTACCATCATGATTGTATACCCTTACTCCTGAGTCTCCAGGTATTAGTGCTACATCAAAAGCAGATGTAGAGAAACTATCATTTTCTAATTCATAAATAAATCTAATTGAACTATATGATTTAATGTCATCGATGTATCATCTTTGAGTAAATAAATCATGGTTGGCATCATTGTGAAAGTTTGTTGAGAATATGATATCACTTGAAAGATCTTCGACATCATTTCTTAAAGCTTGAACTTCTGATTCAATGTTTCAAGTTTTTGCTTGGTTATCATTAGCTAATTCTGTTAGTTGTTCAATGTAATGGAAAATGTTTGCAATTGAATCTTGAACTGTTGAAAGTAAATTTTGATTTTCAGTAGCTAAACTATGATTATCAGCAATTGCATTTTCTATAGTATTAATTGCATTTTCATGGTCAGTCATTCTATCTAAAATGATTTTAATGTTATCTTCAGTTAGACGCATGTTTGTGTCTATTTTTTGATCCAATTGGTCCGCTGATAATTTTAAGTCTGCTTCAGCATTTAGAAGTTTATCATCTAAATCTTCAATGTTTTGTTTATTCTCTTGAATTCTACTTTCTAGATTAGTTAAGTTTGTGTTGATATTTTCAATTTCAGTTTTATTATCATGGATATGTAATTGATTCATAAATATATCTGAATAGTTACTTTGAATTCCTTCTCAAGCTGCTAAATTACCTTGTGCAACTTCACTTGATAATCCATCTATTACACTTGTAATGTATGTATCGTAATCAATCAAGTAATTATTTAAATGAGAAAGTTCCAATTCCATTGAATTTGCTTTTTCCATTATGGCGTCAATTGATGCATTTGTATTTGCATTGGAAATAATTAAATCTTGGTATGTTTGATCCGCCATATTTTGAAGAGTTGTTATTAAAGCTAATTGACTTCCTAATTGTTCTTTAATAGCATCTCTTTCAGATTGAGTTAAACTTGCTATGTCATTTAATTGAGAAACAAGTTTAGTGTTAAGGTCCTCTAAATCTTTTTGGTTATCAGCCTTATGTTCTATGATGCTTGCATGTATAGATGCAATGTGTGTTTCAACATCTGTCTTAAGACCGTTTAAATCATTTGTTAAGAAGTTAGTTACTTCATCTATTTGTGTTTTGGCATCTGCAATTTTAGTATTCATCGCATCTGTGTTTGAATCAAAAACAACTTTTTCTACACGTTCATCAATTAGTGTTTTGTAATAATTGATGTCATGGTGGCCAACATACCCTGATGAGATTTGAGTTGATAATGTTTCTAGCTCATCAAAGTATGCTTGTATTTGGTTTCCTATGAATGTGTTTGTTGCAGCTTGGCCGGCTGGCACTGATTGATTCTTTATGTTATCGATAATTTGTTCGATTCTGTCATCTGTTTCAGAAATTAATGCGGAAATAACATTATTGCTGGCAGCGTTTCCGTTTTCAAATGGTGAAATTATAAGATCATAAAAATCATCATATGCAAGTTCCCCGTTAGAATCCCCTGATACATGTGCTAATTCATTTAATTCAGTATTGATGTTTTTTAGCACTTCATTAGTTGTGACTTTTTTCTCTGTTTCCTCGGTTCCACAAGCCACTACTGTAGCTAATGGTGTTGCAACTGTTGCAACCACACCTAATGTTGATAATAGTTTTTTCATATCTCTCCTTTATTAAGAATGTTTTTTCATCGATATTCAGTTTTCTTTATGCGTATATTTTATGTTCCCCTTCGATATCTTTTCCTCCTATCACTATATAAATTATACTCCTCCAACGAATTGAAAAGTAGTATTGTGATTTAACTAATTCTTAAAATAAGAGCATAAATTTAACATCATATATAAAGAATAAAGAGGAAATTTTTATTAATAAATAATTAGGTATTTTAATTGTAAAAAACATAAAAGTCTTTAATTGTGTGGTTTTTATGAAATTGATGGGTTGAATGTTGTCTCTTGAATAGTTATTTTTTTGTTTAAAAAATTATTGATTTTAACAGTCATTTTCTTTGTGAAAAAATATTTCAATTTTATTGGTTTAATGCAAAAGTTTTCATTATTTTAATCTATAATTTGATTATGAAATTAATAGTAGGACTTGGTAATCCAGGTAAACAATATGAAAATACAAGACACAACGTTGGATTTGATGCAGTTGATAAACTTGCAGATATCTTAGGTGTGGATCTTAATAAAGAAAAATTTAATGCACACTTTAATAAAGTGGGTGATGTTTTAATTGCTAAACCTCAAACATTTATGAATCTTTCAGGTGATGCTGTTCAAGCAATGATGCACTTCTACAAAATACAACCAGAAGATGTATTGATTATTTATGATGACATGGATCACGGCGTGGGAAAAGTATCAATCAAAACAACTGGTTCAGCAGGTGGACAAAATGGTGTTAAAAGTATCATAGCTAACATGGGCACTCAAAAATTTGCAAGAATTAAAATAGGTATTGGTAGAGGTCAAGATACAGTTAAACATGTTCTTGGTAATTTCTCCAAAGAAGAAAGAACTCATGTTGATAAAGTAATTGAACATGCAGCTAAAGCAGCCAAGTTCTTTATGACAAATGACATTAATAAAGTTATGAATAGATATAACGTAAAAGGTAAGCAGGTTTAATATGAAATTATTAGCAGTATCAGGTGGACCAGATTCAATGCTTATGCTTTACAAACATAGGAAGAAAAAAATAGTTGTTGCACACGTTAATTACAATGCAAGACCAGATTCAATTAATGATCAAAGTATAGTTGAGAACTTCTGCGAACAATTTAATATACCCCTAAAGATTTTGACTCTTAATGAAAAACCAGAATCAAATTTCCAATCATGAGCAAGAGATGTTAGGTATGACTTTTTTAAAGAAGTTTATGATGAATTTTCTTGTAATGAATTATTGGTGGCTCACCATAAAGATGATTTCCTTGAAACAGCATTAATGCAACAAGAATCAGGTAGAGAACCAAGATACTTTGGAATTAAAAAGAAATCATTCTTAAAAGGTATGAACATTACTAGACCATACATTGATAAATATTGAAAAGATGATATGCTATCACTTTGTGAAATTTATAATATTCCTTACGCGATTGATTCTTCAAACAGTAAACCAATTTATACAAGAAACAAGAAACGTTTAGAATTAGCTGAACTAAGTTTAAAAGCTAAAAACCAAAGACTTTCATGATTCAAGATGTCTAATAGAATCTTGGTTAAAAAACACTTGAAAGTTATGAGTTATTATAAGTTGTGAAGAAAGTCAGATTTTTCAATTGAAAGATTTGAAATACTGCATTATCCAAATGAAATATTATTTGAATTCTTACACGAATTTGGAACTAATATCAACATCACTGCAGATAAGTTAACTTCAATAATAGCCTTTATACAATCTAAGAATGGTAAGGCAGAATATAAGATTTCAGCAAATCAATATATTAAAAAAGAAAACAAACACATATCAATCATTACTAAAAAATAGCACTCATAAACCAAGAGTGCTATTTTTATTCGTTTATTTTGTTATAATTCAAATACTTGAAATATATAAAAATATTGCAATGTGACAAAGTATTCATATTGTATTTATATGTAAAAAAGGTATAATTTAATTATCTTTTATTTTAAGAGAGGTTCAAGGGAGGACATTTAAAAATGGCACAAGAAGTAAAAAACAAAAAGAAGTTTAATTGAGTCGGTTTCATAATCTTGCTATTAGTTATGGCTGGTCTAGGAGCATTAATTTGATATATATGATTCAATAAAGCTGCATCTAAGAGTTACAGTGATTTCAATCAGAGGTATAATGCTGCAAAAGCAGATACTAAAGATAATAAATACTTTAAAGAAATTAAAATCGATGAAAACTATAAAAAGATTTATGTAGTTGAACACGATGGTAATAAAGATATTTCATATTGAGTATATGCACCGTCATCAGCTCAAATATATGATTTATCAAGAACAATCATTGGAGATACTACTAATAAACTAGTAGGGAATCATGATGCATTTATGTCTGGTTCAAAAGATTATTTTGCAGATGGTGGATTTAAAGGAACACTTTACAAAGCTCCAAGTATTTGACCAAGTCTAATGCTTTCATTCCTACCAATGTTATTATTCATCGGATTCTTTATCTGAATGGCTAAAAAACAAGGCGGAGGCGGAGGTAACTCTCCATTCTCAGTTGGAAACAACAAAGCCAGAAAAATGATTTCAGATAAAAAATTCTCTGATATTGCTGGTAACGAAGAAGTTAAAGAAGAAGTTATGGAAGTCGTTGACTACCTAAAAAATCCTGCTAAATATAAATCAGCGGGTGCAAAAATTCCTAAAGGTATCCTACTAGGTGGTCCTCCAGGTACAGGTAAGACATTACTTGCTAAAGCTACAGCTGGTGAAGCGGGAGTTCCATTCTACTTCATATCAGCTTCAAACTTCGTAGAGATGTTTGTAGGGGTTGGTGCTAAGCGTGTTCGTGAAATGTTCCGTGAAGCTCGTAAGAATGCTCCATGTATTATATTTATTGATGAACTAGATGCTGTGGGTAGATCTCGTGGTGCTGGTATGGGTGGTGGAAACGATGAACGTGAACAAACACTTAACCAACTTCTAGTTGAAATGGATGGTATGGCAGATAACAATGGACTATTAGTTCTTGCTGCAACTAACCGTCCTGACGTATTAGACCCAGCTCTTCAAAGACCTGGACGTTTCGATAGAACTGTTACTGTTGGACTTCCTGATGTTAGAGAACGTGCTGCAATCCTTGAAGTACATGCTAAAGGTAAAAGAATTGATAAAGCAGTTAACTTTAAACAAGTTGCTAAACGTACACCAGGTTATTCAGGTGCGCAATTAGAATCTGTTATTAATGAAGCAGCATTATTAGCTGTTCGTGAAAACTCAGGTGTTATTACTGCAGACCAAATCGATGAAGCTATCGATAGAGTTATGGCAGGACCTGCTAAGAAATCAAGAGTTATTTCAAAAGAAGACTTAACTATGGTTGCTCACCATGAAGCTGGACATGCCGTTATTGGTATTAAAGTTCCAGGTGGACAAAAAGTTCAAAAAATTACTATTATCCCTCGTGGACAAGCTGGTGGTTATAACTTAATGACTCCAGAAAAAGAATCATACTACAACAAGAAATCAGATCTTCTTGCACAAATCGCTTCATTTATGGGTGGACGTGCTGCTGAAAAGATTATGTATGGTGAAGATGCAATTACAAATGGTGCATCTAACGATATTGAAAAAGCTACAAGAATAGCAAGAGCAATGGTCACTCAATGAGGTATGTCAGAGCTTGGACCAATTCAATATGAAGCTGATGGTGGTTCTCCATTCTTAGGTAGAGACTACATGAAAAATAAAGATTTCTCTGATGCTGTTGGACATGAAATTGACCAAGAGGTTAGAAGAATCATTGCGGAAGCACAAGCTATCGCTGAAAAAACAATTAATGAAAACATGGATCTTCTAAAAGCAATCGCAAGTGCGTTATTAGAAAAAGAAACAATCGTTGCTGAAGAAATTGAGTACATTGTTGAACATGGAAAACTTCCTGAAAAAGTTGATGTTGTTGAAAAGAAAAAAACTGAGAAAAAATCACTTAAAGATTTAATCGCAGAAGTTAAACCTTCAAAAGCTAAAAAAGCTGCTCCTAAAAAAGAAGCTGAAGAAAAAGAAGAAGTTGTAGAGAAAAAAGAAGTTGCAAAAGCTACACCAGCTAAAAAAGCACCTGCTAAAAAATCTACAACAACTAAAAAAGCTGCTCCTAAAAAAGAAGTTGCTAAAAAAGACACAACTAAAGACAAAGAAGAAAAATAATTATTTAAATACAACCTAGTGTTGTATTTTTTTCTAACAATAAAACATTTTTAAATGATTTATAATTTAACAAATGATACATATATACTACGGATTTGGGAGAGGTAAAACCTCAACATTAAATGGAACTGCTTTAAGAGGACTTTCAGCAGGTAAAACAGTCGAATACATTAGATTCCTTAAAGGAAGACCAACAGGAGAAGATGAACAATTAGAGAAGTTAGGTATTAAGATTAAGTATTTCCATCATACAAGTAAGTTTGTGATGGAAATGACCCCCTCAGAGAAACAAGAAACAAGACGTATAGTCATTAATGGTTTAAATGCAATAGCAGCCTCTAAAGCGGACTTAATCCTTATTGATGAAGGATTAGACCTTATTGAAACAGGGTTAGCAACGGAAGATGAGTTAATTCTTGCATTACAAAAGCCTTTTAACAATAATGCGGATATATTAATATCTGGACACTATGTATTAAAAGACTTATTTGAAGTTGCTGGATTGATCACTCACTTTGAACCTGAGAAACATTATTACAACGAAGGTGTAAAAGCCAAAAAAGGAATTGAGTTCTAATATTGAACTCTTTTTTAATATAAAAAAAGCGCTTAGTACGCTTTTTTATCTTTATTAATTTTTAGACCAGTTTTTAACATCTTTTGTTCTTTAAGTTGTTCAACATAAGTATTGATAACATCATAATTAAAGATACCATCTCTTTGTTTTATATCTCTTAGAACATTCTTAATTGTTGAATCAATCTTATTAATTAGTTCTTGAGGATAATTCATTTTAATTTTATGTCTTTCATATTCTTCTTTATCAACAACTCTAGTCTTTTTATTTGGATACATTTTTACATCTAAATCGTAATCAATGTATTTGATAGTTCCATCTTCAAAGTGGAATGGACTAGAAAGGTTTGTGTAGAAGTAAGAACCTGATTCTCTTAATAAAACATTCGTATTGAAGAAATCATCTTGTGAAAAGAATCATAACATTGGTTCACGAATAATTCAACGTTGACCATTATCTTCAGCTACTTTTGTTTTAAAAGCAAATAACACAGTTACAAATGGAGAAGCTTCAATAACTTTTAATCCATTTCATTGTCTATATAATCTTCCATCGTGTTTAAATGCTTGCACATTAACAATTTCACCTAGTAAAGGTATTTTTTTCATAATTTCTCCTATTCAAATTCTAGTATAGTCTAATAACTAGTTTTTTACGACCCTTTTCAATATCTGTTAGATAACGGATACGAGGGAAGATATCCCCTTCATTTCAAGTTTGTCTAAATGTTGAAATAGGAAGAACCCTATTAATAACATCACTGTTTCTTACGCTTGAATGTTTATTGATGATTTCACTTGTTGTCTTCATCTCACCATCATCAACACTACCATTATTATTTTTATCTTCTCATCATCTAAATTCTAAGTTAGGATCATATAATCCACCTCTTGATTCTAGATATTTGTTAGTAGAGAATGGTAATCATTCTTCTCCTTTTTTTGAGAAAGGATTTGAATCTATTGTACTTTGTGCAAATACTGAATCTTTTCTATCGAAACTTCAAAGTTTTTTACGCTTCTCATCGGAATCAAACTTCATAAGTTCAGTATCTAAATCACTTGGGTCAATTTTACCATTATTATCTACATAACCATAATAAAGACCTTTAACACCTTTAGGGGTTCAACCAGTTATCTTAAATTTATGTTGATCTAAACCACCATCATCATAATTAGCGTATTTATCACCAGTCTCTTTATCAACGAAGGCATGAGTTTTATTCATCCCATAAATATTACTTATCATTTTGTGATAACCCATTGATTCACGGAAAGCATCGTATATATCTTCGGCTTTTTTTGTATTTGAGAATATTGAATCTCTATAGAATGCTTTACTTTCAAATCTATCATGATAACTATCGAAACGAATCTTTGCAGAAGCGGTTGCGTCAAGCACGAAAGAATCTTGATGTATTGTCATACCGCTATTTCGTTTAAGCATATTTCTAAAAGCATTAGAATCATTTAAGTATCCAGGTTCATAATCATAAACATGCATTAATTGTCCTAGTTGTCTAGTAACTATTTCATCAAGTGAGTATCTATAGTCAACATAACCTCTATTACCAGCACCATTACCAGCAAAATCATTTTTGTAACCAGGTAAACCAAATACTTGATGTTTTTCATTGTAGTGTATTTTGTTATCGGGGTTATTAGAGTTTGCGTTTCAGAATAAGTGATTTAAACTCACGCTAGATGCAATTGAAGTTGCTTTATATTCATCTATTCAACCTTGGTGGATAGAACCTTCTCTTGGAACATCAGGATCATTTTCTAATAAACCACCCTTACCAAATAAAAGTGTTTTATCATCATAGTGCAATGTTCTATAGAACTTCTCTGTAAATTCAGAGTTTCAGTTTGTTAAATCTCATGACCCATCAGCTTTTTGTGCTTCGGGAACATTACCATCATCACCATCTCATGCTTGGTTAGAATAAGAAGTAGTGAGGTACATGTTAGCTATATGGTGTCCATATTCATGTGTAACCGTAGAAATAATTCCATCAATCTTTTCTTTGTTTGTTAGTTCTGGATGATTTTCTCAAATACTAATATTGTAGAAAGTTTCTTTAGTAAGAGGGAAGTAAAGACCGTTACTATCTTTACCAATCATATTAACATCACCAAACACCATACCATCTAGAGTAGTTATCTCTTGTCCGTGATAAAGTTTTTTATGAATTGATTCTCTCAACTCTTTAATCCCATTATCATCAAGTCAGTATTTACCATTTTGATAAGGGTAAACTTTTATTTGGAAATCTCAACTAGGGTCAGCTGCATTATCGTCATTAAGGACACCCGAGTTATATCAAATTGTTTTTGGAGTTCCGAGTTCTACATAACCTTCAAAATTACCAGAATCTTTATGAATGGCTTTGTAGATGAAGTAAGAACCAAAACCAATTGAAGAGGCTGCAAGAAGCCCGACGGGAATGTATACAAGGAGGTTTAGTTTTGATTTCTTCGATTTCTTCGATTTTTTCATATCAATCAGCCTCCTTTTTTCTTAAAAATTATATCATTTAATATTTTATTTATTGGGAAATAAGAGTATAAATCACATATAAAAGACTAAGTCTTTAAGTATGGGGGTATGTTTCTTTGTGTTGTTAATAGTGTAAAATATCTTTTATGAGATTAAGAAACAACCCAAACGCACAAGTAGAACTTGATGCTTCAAAATATACAGTAAAAGAATATCCGTTTAAAGTAAACAAAAATGTAATCATAGAATTAGGAATGGGAAAAGGAGAAATGATTACTGAATTAGCGGCACAAAACCCTGATAAATACTACGTTGGAATTGAAAAATTTGCAACAGTAGCTCACAAAGCAATGAAGAGAGCTGAGAAATTAGAATTAAATAACTTCTCAATCATTGATAAAGATATAAAAGATCTTCCAGAATTAATTGAAGGAACAGTGGAAACTATTTGATTAACTTTTTCAGATCCTTGACCAAAAGCAAGACACGAAAAGAGGAGATTAACATACAAATCATTCTTAGATCACTATAAGAATATTCTTTCAGAAGATGGAGTGATTAACATGAAGACTGATAATGATAAATTATTCCTGTATTCACTTGAATCAATGCAAGAATATGGAATGGAAATTCTAGCAGTAACAAGAGACTTCCATAATTCAAAATGAATTGAAGGTAATGTGATGACTGGTTATGAAAAGAAATGATCTGAATCAGGTAAGAATATTAACTTTTTAAGAGCAAGGTTTAAATAACCTTCTTTTTTATTTTGCTTTTCCATGTGTTAAAATATATACATGATTTTAGGAAACGCATCAAGCTTTTGAAATAAGCCAAAACTAATTAAACAACAGCGTCCAGCTTCTTTACTGGAACTGTTCTTTGATATTGTTGTTGTTGCCTTAATAGGTGGTATTGGGCATAAGTTAATAACTGAATTCCAAGCACATGAATATTCATGACATTCGATTTCATTTGTTGTTCTTCAAACGCTTTCGGTATTACTAATTTGACGTACTATAACAATGTACAGTATTAAGTTCGAGGTTCATGATTTAAGACATAGACTAGTAATAATTTCTTGTATGTTGCCGATGTCATTAATGGCTACAGCGGGTTATGTGCACAACTCTCATAATGACTCTTATACAATTTACTTAAATACAATCTCATACGCAGTGTTGATGGTTGTAGTAGCTTATACATTACTATCTGCAGCACACTTTAATAAAGAAGATAAATTCTTCTATTGACACTTAATGATTAAAGGTCTAGCAAGAGTTGTTGCATTCATATTAATAATGATAAAAATAATAGTTCCAATAATTTCAGAAGGTCCAAGTTCATTGGGTGATGCAAAATGAACAGAATTCTTTGTTGCTATGTGGGCTTCCGAGTTCGTTGTTCAAATGGTTGCTGACATGTATTCATTTACTAAAAAATATATGTGTCACTTCCCAACTATTAGTCGTCACTTATTAAAAGAAAGATACTCAATTCTTTATATAGCTTTCCTTGGAGAAATGCTTATACAAGTTATTTCATCATTTGCTGGAGAAAAATCTCATAGTGCGAATTCATTTGTATTTTTATTAGGATCAATATTCCAAATATTCCTAATGTTCTGATTATATTTTGATTTATTAAATTACAACCACTTGAAGAAATCATATAAGTCAATGTGAATCTATACATTCGTAATGCTACTTCACTTCTTCTCAATGTTATTCATATCAGCTGGATTATCGTTAATTATTCAGAAACATGCAAGACCAGCCATCTTACTTCTAGCTGTTGGTAATGCAATCCACTGAACAACTTCAAAACTTGTTTTATACTCATTCAAAAGTTTCAACAGAGACACAAGATACTTGAGACCTAAATGATTCCATACTGTATTAATTGGAATGTTTATGATTGGTATTATTGCATCATCTGCATTAGCTTACACATACACATCCCCACACATTCTTATCTGAACTGTTATAGGGTTACAAATAAGTACTATTTTATTATTGGTTGTTACACTTAAGATTTCTATTAAGAAATATAAAAGTATGACTTTAGAGGAATTTGATAAAATCGTTCCAACTATAAAACAAGATTGATAAACAACCGATTAAAGGTTGTTTTTTTCTTTATAATTTATAAATTATAAATTTAAAAGTATGAAGTTTATTTAAGCAGAAAAAGGAGAAATGATGGAAATAGAAATATTAAATAATGAATTATATTCAAAGCAAAAAATAGAATTTAAAAAATTCACCTATATTTATGGGAGAAATGGTATGGGTAAAACAACTTTAGCTAAATTATTAGAGAGAGTTTTAGGGGAACACGAGGTGGAAGAAAAAGTATATATTGAAGATATGCCAAAATCAAAATTTATTGCGAAACTTAATGATGGTTCTATGGAGGAAAAAGTTTTTTTGAGTAAAAACGGATATGTGCGTTTTGATAAAACGGGCAATATAATTCAAAAAAGTAATTTGGGTAAATTTTATTTTATGTATGAAAAGGATTACACTGAACATTCAATTATTTCTTTACCGGATATGAGTAAAATGAGGGTAAAACTGAATTTATTGAAATACTCAAAATTCCTAATTGAAAAAATACCAGAACTTATAAAATCCATTCATGAAAATAAAACAAATAATTTGCTTGTGATTATTGATATATTAAAAAAATATAAAATAAATATTGAGGAAAAAATATTGAAAGAAAAATATAGGGATTTTTTAACTAGTTTATGATTTGATCTCGGCTTCCGTAATAAAAACTGATTTCAAACTATTAATAAAATCAAAAAATGGAATATTAGAAAATTAGAAAATTTAATTATAGATCTTAAATGTAGTACCTTTTCAACAATGTTTATAAAAAGCAAAAAAATATCTGAAGAATTAGCGGATAAAGAAATAAAGACGATAAGAGTTTTATTTTTATTCTTGCTCATTGCAAATGCTATGGGAACTGAAGAATACGGTAAAAGAAATAAAAAAAATGAGATATCTAGAGAAAATACTTTTTATTGGCATGAATTCATTAGTGATGAAATAAGTGAAAAAATATTTTTTGAAAGAGTATATGATGAAGAATGGGTTGAATTAAAAACACGCAGGCTTAAATTGAAATATAAAGAAATGATTGAAAATAGACAACAAAACGAAGAATTATCAAAAGATATATTGGCGGCTTTTGATTTAGGTGAAAAATATAAATACAACGATTCTGGATCATTGGTTTTGAAAGCTAATAATAAGAGAATTATTATGTTGAGTAAATCAGAACAAAAAGTATTTGATTTTATCAAAAAGATATCTGAAGCAAAAACTTCAAAACATAAACAAATAACATTTATTTTTGATGATCCTGTCGATTCTTTTGATGAAGAAAAAGCATTATTATGATCTCATTTATTGCCAAGGATAGAAAATATTATTAATAATAATTCATCGCACCAGAAAGAGGTTAATCTAATTGTTTTATCAAATCGTTGAACTTTTATTAATAATTTATTGAAAAATGGTTGAATTTCTGCGGAAGAAAAAAATAAAATACAAACTTTAACTATAGCGAAAAGACGAACAAAATCTTATTTAAAGAGTTTTAATTGTACAAGAAATGCAATTCCCGTTTTTCACTTTGAAATAATCGACAAAATAGCAAAGGATAAATACAAAAAAGAAATCCCGGCCAATTTCCCGAATTCTTTAAGAATATTCTTGGAATACTTGAAAATTCTTCTGAGTGAGAAACAAATTATTGAAGATATTTTCAAAAACCATAACAGTGAATATATTCATTTCTTATTAAATAGAGGGTCTCACGGTAGTATAAATGATTTTTTAGATTCACCTTTTATGGATGAAGAAAAGATGAGGTGGATAGCTCAAAGAATTACTGAATATGTCCAACAAAACTTCAAAAACTTCTACAATAATGCATTTACAAAAATGATATAGTTTCGCATAAAGATGAAGAATCATTTCAAACCTTTATTTTTTAAATATTAAATTGTTTTTCTTTATAATTCTTACATGAAACATATATCAACATCATTACAAGAAACAAAAACTATTGCTTATAACTTAGTTGAAAAAATGAAAGAAACAAAAACAAAGTTTATTTTATTCAATGGACAAATGGGTGCTGGTAAAACAACTCTTATTAAGTTTATGGCTGAAGCCTTGGGAGAAAAAAGTGTAGTAACTTCCCCGACGTTTAATATTATGAAAGTGTACGAAAAATTCATTCATATAGATGCTTACAAGATATCTGGAACGTTAGAAGAATATGAGGATTATTTTGAAGATAAATTTGTTTTTATAGAATGATCTAAGAATCTAGATGAAGACTTTGATGATTCAATAATGGTAGCTGCATCAATGAATGAAAAAAATGAACATATTTACGAGATAAAATAAAACAACTGATTAGGTTGTTTTTTAATCACATCTTAACCCTTAGAATTGAATATCCTAAGTCATAGGAGTATAATTTAATAGAGAGGGTTATAAGGTGAGAATATGAAGAAACTTAATAAAACTTGAACAATGATAGGTGTTGGAGCATTGGTTGTGGGAGTTGCAGCAGGAACTTCTACTGGTATTTGATATGCTTTAGATTCTAAAAAGGTTAATGATTCAACTGCTGAACAATTACAAAATGAAATTGATAATCTAGAAAAAGAAAAACAACAATTAGAAGCTGATGCCAAAGCTAAAGAGAATGAAATTGCTAAAAAAGAAAAAAGAATTGATGAACTTAAAAAGAAATTAAGTCAATACATTCCTATGAAGAAACTAGTTGCAACAGCTGATAAGAATGAATGAGAAAACTCATTAGTCTTTGAATTTAAACCAATTGTTAATGGTAAGCATACAAGTGATATTTCACTTTGAACAAGAACTATTGGTAATAAAGATGGATTGAATACTTTTGATAAAGTAACTGGTAAATTAATTCATCGTCCAGAATGAGATGTGGCTGGAGATTTTACTGGTGGCTTCATGTATCAATGACCAGATAAAACAACTCTTTTTGCAGGAACTAAAAACGGATTATTCATGGAAACAAAAAGAAAAGTTGAAAAGGTTCTTGATGGAGATTTTAGAGGATCTGCAATGATAAGATTCAATCAAAAAGGTAAAGGTGAAACTTTTGCTATTTATAAGAAGGGTGGTTTCTACACATTCGATCCAAATAAACCTGGATCAATTAGTTCAAACCCAATCTTATCTGTTGGTCACACTGTAAAAACAGCATTAATAATACCGGACCAAGCATTGGAAGATCGTTTACTACTTGGAACTGATAATGGATTGTTCTGAATTGAACCCGACATACAATCTAATTATGGATTAAAGAAAACTAAAATCTCAGAAGGAAGTTATCAGTTTATTTCTCAAGTTCCTCAATGAGAAAATGGGAAACTAAACGGTAAGATTGATTTATATATGGGTAGAAAGAAAGGGTTGGTTAAGACAACAATTTCTGATTCTGATAAACCATTGGAATTAAAAACAATTAATAAAAAAATTGACTTAACAGATGGTTTCGTTGGATATGTAGTTCCAACATTAGATGTCCCGGGTATTGTGTATGTTGGTACAGCAAGTACTGGACTTATGGAATTGGATGGAGAAAACTTCGAAGAAGTATGTATCAAACCTGATTTTTCTCCTGACTTATCATATGTAAAAGGTGGTTTCTTAGCTACTTCAGATGCAGGTACAATCATTGGTACAAAAACCGGTATATATGAACTTAAGAACACAAACCTATTTGGATTTAAACCTGATATCATACAATACAACCAATCAAGTGAATTGATATATAAATAATTAAAAAATGGCTTTGCGCCATTTTTTTAAAACATCTTCATTCAATTGTTTTGATTGTAATCGCTATATTCTCAATTTTCTTTTTTGTAAATATTATTAGTTACTCTAATTTGATCTTTTAAATGAGAATGGTTTTTCTTGTCATATTCAGGGTGTCATTGACTTCCTTGCACCGGGTATAAAGTAATTGTTCTATCTGTTGTTTGTTTTAAGGGTTTTTCCCTGTAAGAAACAAAATCTGCGCCATTTTTATTTGCAACATTAAAATCAAATGATTTATCGTATTTTTGTATTGCATTCTTAATTATTGCTGGAACATCATAATTAGAAAGTAAAAGTTTATTATTGAATTGTAAGGGGTGGCTTGCTTCGCCGTTATTCTTAAAAGGTTTAATCATCAGCGTAGGGTTCATTCTAGAAAGGTGAACATCTACGGTATTAGTCATATCATTAAATAGTCATTGGTTGTTCATATAATCTTCTTTATTCAAATCAGTCATTTCTTTTGAATTATTTTTTGTTAAACCATCTTTTTCTCTTGCTGATCCATGATCTGAAACAAAAATAACCATAGTATTATCTCATGCTTTTTGACTCATGTTCTTCACTTTCTTTGCGAAATCGCCAACATAATTGACGGCACTTATCGTTGCTTCATCGGATGTAGCTTTATCTGTGACTAATCCTGTTTTTGGATCTACACCAGCAAAATGAGAATGTGTAGCTTCATTACCTAAAAACTTGAACATAGGTTTTTTAGTTTTTTTAACCACTAAGTGTTCTTTTATTTCAAGAGAAGATTTTAAGTGTTCCTCCACTCAGGAGTATTTATTGGTATCTTTGTAATATTTATTTATCATTTGAGGATAAGTAACACTTAAATCCTTTTGGTTTGGATATCAATGTTTTACATCTTCTGGGTGTGCCGCGGCTTCATTCACATCTTTTGTGGCGTATTGCATAGAATGTCATTGTTGTGAATATCCAGCTTTCGACATCATATTCATCATTCTTTGATGTGCAGAATGTATAGATTCTCAATTAGTTTTATCCTTAAAGGTTCCAATGTCTTGATTTTTTAAGGTAAAATCTCAACCCCCTAACATAGCTGGTATTCCAAAGTTTGTAAATTGATTTGTGATTGTATTTTTGTATATTGTGAAATCCTGCAATTTATCTTGGATGTCTTTTCTTTTATTTAGCATTTCATATGCTGTATCCCCTGTAACCTCATCATTAAAAAACATAATTATATTTTTATGATTTTCTGATAAAGTTGAAATTCTTTTAATTGATTTTATTTGTTCTTCATCGCTTATTTTTAATTCTTTATTTGTGTTCTTTCCGCAAGATACAACACTCAAAATAGGTACTGCTGAAATTGCTAAAATACCCACACTTATTTTTAATTTCTTTTTCATTTTACATCCCCTTTAAAATAACTTTATATTTAAATTATACTTATTATTATATTGAATTTAATATATAAAAAAAGTGTATTTTGCAAAAGGTATTTCGTTGCAGGATTTAAATGTATAATATTTTTATGAAAATAATAATTGATACATCAAATAAAGATTTATATGTTGCACTTATCGATAATGGTAAAACTCTAAGATATAAATTACATGAAAATTTAGTAAAAAAAGCCGATGCACTTCCAGAAGTATTTCTTGAAGTTATGGGTGATATAAAAACAAGGGAAATAACAGATTTTTACATTACTTTAGGACCAGGTTCATTCACTGGCGCAAGAACAGGGTTGGTATTTGCAAGATCTATTTGCCAAATAACAAAAGCTAACCTTCATACAACAAGTTCTATCCAACTTATAGCGGGACCAAAAGACACTAAGAAAATTTATATTGATGCACGTAGTAAAAAGTCATATTTTGCAGAGGTAAAAGATGGTAAATTACAAAGCGAAATAACTTTAGTTCCTTTTGAAGAATCAACAATTCAAACATTTGATGAATTAATTGAAAACCCTAACTCATACCTTCCTTTATTTAAGCAAGAGGAAGATATTTTCCAAGTACACCCATATTACATAAAAGATGCCAAAATAGGTGGAAACTAGCCCTAAAAGGGTTATTTTTATACACTTTTTAGCTTTATGTGTTAAAGTTAATTAAAGTTAGTTAGATTTAAAAAACGCGTGATTGATAGAAATACTTTATACCTTAATAAAATAATTAGACAGATTGCAAATGAATAGAATCATTTAAAGACTACGAATAACAGGAAAGCAGGACAGATGAAGATATATTTAAATAAGATAATTTTAAATAAGAATTTTACAAAAAGAATTAAGCCAGAAATGCAAGAATTGATAGAAAAATTCAATGGTAATCCAACAGGAAGAGCGATGTTGGCATCTAATATTGGGTTGGTAACTAAAAAGAGTTCCGCAAACGAAGAGTTAAATGAAGGTGTTAATAACGTCATTATCTCTTTCAAGATAAATAAAAAGTTCCTTACTTTAGGGGGGAATTTATCTTACTCACCAGAAACAAAAACAGGTGTATTATTGTCGTTTTTTGGACATATCAATGAATCAGAATCATTCGAAGGTATTGAAGTTGAAATAGATAGAGAAACTGCAACTGAAGAACAATACTCATTTAACATAAAACAAATCATGGATCAATCAGATAAGATAAATGCAGATTTATCAGATCACAATATCGTAAAAGCACTTAGTGTTTATTCAGAGATTTTATCTAAAGAAGAGGAAGTTACTTCTATGGACATTCCAACCAATAAAATAAGATTAATTAATGGATTCTTAGTTGATAACTCAATATCAAAAGAAAGAGATAAAAGAAAATTAAGTTTCATTAGACACTTAGGAAGAAAAAGATATGTTGAACAAAAAGATGTTAAGCATGTTGATAGACAATACCTTTCACATGAAATTACAGTTATGGTTATTGAAGTAACTGGAGTTAAAAATGTTGGTGTAACAATTAAAGATGTTATTAAATCAAAAGGTCAATTACCAATGAGTGATAGAAAGAAATTTATCGCAACTGGCGATTACTCTGGAGTCTCTCCTCTTGACTTTGCTATAGCTGAATCAATTACAAGAAGACCATCGTTTAAAATCATGATTGATGGAAGACATACTTCTTTAAATAAATCACACTTACACATCATTAATGTTGCAAGTACAATCAAAAATAGAACAATCTTAAAAGTTGTTACTGACATTGAAAACGATACAGTAAGTAATAATGAAGTTTTCCAATACTTATTTAATAAAGGAAGATGAGATAACATCAAACCTTTACAAAAATGAATTCCTGATTTTAAAGCTAAACAATTCGCAAAAACAACTAATTTAAATGAATCACAAAGAAAAGCATTTAAAATCTGTTCAGACAATACACCTGTTGCTTTTGTTCAAGGTCCTCCAGGGACTGGTAAGACGCACTTAATTGAAAAGTTAGTGGACTTTTATGCTTCTAACAAAAAAAAGGTTCTAATAGCCTCTCAAACAAACGTAGCAGTAGAAAACGTACTAGACAAACTACACAAGAACAAAGAATTTCCATATTTACCTATAAAAGTTGAATATAGAAACAAGAGTTTATATTCCGAAGAACAAATTGGTGAACAAATTAGTAAGAAGATTGAAGATATCACAGGTTGAAATCTTAATGGTATGGATATTCCAAACATCAAAGAGATTCATGCACCTAGAGACTTTAGAGTTGTAGGTTCAACAACAACATCTTCAGCTATTGAAAATAAGAGATGAAAAGATTGATTGAAGCATCTTGATGTTTTGATTATTGATGAAATTTCTAAGTCAAATGTTCCTGAAATAATAAGGTTTACAACAATGGCTAAAAAAGTTATCTTCATTGGGGATCAAAAACAACTTGACCCAATGTCAGAAATCAATTGAAGTACTTTCGGCAGTGACTTTAAAAAAGAAAATGAAGACATTATTGCCAAATACATAAGTCTTTCAATCTTCGAAAACAAATACGAAGATATGAGAAAAAGAAAAAGAGCAGTTATGTTAAATATTAACTATCGTTCTGTAGAGCCAATCGCTAGACAATATGCTATGTTCTATAACAATAAACTTGAAATCGGTAGACAGACAGAATCTGTTATTAAATACAAGGGTGAACCAGCATTCAAACCATTTACATTTATTTCAGCTTCAGGTTCAAAAGAAGCATTTACTGGACCTTCAAATTCAAGATATAACTTACGTGAAATTGATATCATAAATGAAACACTTGAAAAACTACTAGGAACACTAGATGATCCTAAGAAATATTCGGTAGCAGTTATAACAACTTATGGTGCTCAAACAGAACAAATTCAAAAAAGTATAAACACGCACATGATGAGAGAACAATTCCAATCATTCAAAGTTAATACTGTTGATGCATTCCAAGGAGATCAAGCTGACATTGTAATTCTTTCAACTGTTGTTGCTGATAACTCTGGAAGTAAAGGGTTTATTAGTGACTTTAGACGTCTTAATGTTTCTATCTCAAGAGCGAGAGACTTACTAATTGTTATTGGTAGTGAAAATAAACTATCTTCAATTATGTATGAAGTGCCAGAATGTGAACCAAGAGCTTACCTAGCGGAAATGATTGAGTACGCAAAAGAAAACGACTCATTTATTAAACCGGAGGTGGACAATGATTAAATACTTATACAAAACTAAAAGGATGCAAACAACATTCAATTACACATATGAAATAGGTGCATCATTAGATCCGCTTACAAGGGAAGTTATTGCGTTAATAATGAAACAACCTAATGTTCAACTCAAAACTCTTTTAGAAGAGGTTGGTCTTATTGGGGATCTTGCTACATTCATAGAAAGAAGATTCAGTTCGATGATGAAAGGTTTCAACAGAAACACAACATTCAATTCTTACAAAAATAAGGACTTCTTAAAAAGAGTTTTTGAAGAAGAAGCAATGATTGAATTAGAAGATCAAAAATTTGTTATGGATGTTTATGAAGATCTTGGAGTAATCAAAGTTAATGGTGACCTAATCACTATGCCTGATAACCTAAGAAGATTTGTTTCACAACACCTTCAAGCTGATGGTGGAGTAAAAAGACTTAAGAATGTATCTGAAGGATATCCTGAAGGGAAGGTAGAGTTTATTAATGTAGGAATAGACTTTAGATTCAATGGTCAAATTGAAATTGATGGAGTGATGATTGAAACTAAGCACGAAGCTTACAATCAAATAGCTAGACAATTAAAGAAAACTGCATTCGATGCAAAAGAATTTAATGAACCACAAGTTACTGAAGAGGATATCGATTGTAAAGTTCTTACAAAAGAAGCGTTGAAAGAAATCTTTGCAGAAGAAGTTCTTTATAATGGTTGAAAAGAAGGTGCTAAAGATGGTGTCATCACTATTTCAATAAAAGATAAGCACTTTAAATCAACACACTTGCTAGTTTGAGATAAAACACCTTTATTCTATGAAAAAGTTTGACAAGAAAAAGAAATTATTACCAATGAATACAAGGATAGAATTTTAGAAGCTGCATTCTTAAATAATAAACTTGTAGATTCATTAACAAATAGTTTAGTTCTTGACTTGATTAATAAATATGCAAGTAAAAATCTTAATATGATTAACAATATCGTTAATAGGAGACCGCTTGTGTTTGAGAATATCGAAATTGCAAATGCAATCTTTGCATTAAACGATAATAAAACATTTAACTTTACAATTGGTGAAGAAAATATTATTAGAATATTACAGAATCTTCCAACTGAAATAAAAAGAATGTTCATGTCTTCATTAAACAAAAGTGTTATTACATCAATTGAAGATCAATGAATAATTAAATTCATCCTTGAAAACAATTTAAGTAATGCATTATTACCTCAACAAATTAAGAAATATGAATCTTGATCAAAAAGACAAGATGATATGCTTAAAAAATACTTTGATATTATTGCAAAGATTACTGAAACGGGTATCAACAATGAAAAACTTGAATTACTTTCATCTAAAGAATTAAATAGATTGAAAATTAATAAGCAATTTAAAAAATGAATTAATAGAAACATTGAAAATCCAAAGGGAGAAGCATTCAAAAGAATAATTCAACCTCCAGCAATCACTAAAGCAAAAGAGTGTTTAGTTATAGCTAACAAATGAGCAAGCTTCATTGAAGAAAATAATTAAAAAAAATTAAGAAAAACAAAATCTACATTCTAGATTAAAAGCACCAACATTTGTTAGTGCTTTTTTAATTTTAAATCACATTATTTGTTCGCCGTTTTTTAATTGAATTTAAGGTGTAAAAATCCGCACTCCTTTGTAGTGTGGACTATTCCCCTTGGTTTGAAGTATTTTTTTGATTAGTTTTTATGATTTAAAATTAAAGAACATAAGAAATATAATCTTAATTTCAAAAAGATATAAAAAATTCTATAGGAAAAAGGTAATTTTAATGAAGATGTTCTTTTGGTGAATTTCTCGTTTTTTAATTTCATTGTCTCAACGACTACTTTTTTAACATCGGATTTATGAATTTCATTTCCTATCGTTGTTATTTCCGTTAAACATTTAATTACTAAAAACTTATAATCGCGCTTCGAAATTAGTTTTTCATCCTTTATTTTATTTCAAAGTTTATTTCAGGAAAAGTGACATTTTAGTGATTTATCCAAAATCATCTCTTTATTACTTGTTCTTGAAAGAGAATTAATTTCATAGAAAATAAAAATTTCCATATCAATTTTTTTAGTTTTTATTTTTAAAGTATTTTCATAAGCTCATTTTATAAATTGAACATCTTCAAATAAAATTTTTTCGAAAGGCATTTTTAATGCTAAATCTACAGGCAGAATACCTAAACAAGCTGAGTTTTTAGTTGTATAAATATCCGCAAGATTCTGTTTGTCTTTTTGATTTCAAGAAGTAACTTCTTTACCATTTAAATAGTTAATCTTTTTAAAATATCCAAATTCATCAGGAGATAATTTCTTAAATTCAGAATCAATATTTGAACTTAAATCATCATCAGCATCTTTGAAAATTATGTGTGAGACATTTTTATTAACATTTTTTAAACCGGTTAATCGTGCCCCTGATAACCCTTTATTTTCTTGATGGACAATAAGGACGTTTTCTACACCTGAAAATGTTTTTTCTAAAAAATCCTTTGTTCCATCTGTGGAACCATCATTAACAAAAATAACATCAATTAATTTGTTAATCCTTAATAAATCGTGGACTTTTTCAAATCTTGTTAAAGGTAAATTGGTTATGTTATAACAAGGTATTATAATAGCAACTTTTTTATTCATGCAATTATTATAGCACTTGTGAAAAAAAGAAGTGTTTTATATTAATCAATAGCAATAAAAATGTTAATATTTTAATATGAATAGTAATAATAATAAAATTGAACAACTTTATAAGGATTTTTTTAAATTGAACTCCTTTTTTATGGAAAATGATTTAAAGTCTTTTGCAGTTGGGGGGACACTTTTAGGAGCTATTAGAGATGGTGGGATAATACCATGGGATGATGATATTGATATTGCAATTCCTGAGAAACATTATCAAAAATTTATAAATCTTATACCAAAATTAAAGAAAGAATTAGGTATAGAAAGTATATACAACGAAGAAGTTGGCGCCTTTAATTTCAAAGAAGAAAATAGAGATTTGCACATAGATTTATTTATATTTTATAATGTCAAGCAAAAATTAAGTAAGTTTACAAAAGTTAAAATTTATCTGTCAATTTTCAAGCAGAAAACATTTAAAGAAATATTAAAAATGAAATTTAGAAAGGATATCCTCGCAGGTTTTATTTTAAAAATAATTTCACACTTCACTTTTATAAGTAAAAACCCAACAAAAGGAGTGATTAACAAAATGAGATCTAATGATTCCGAATTTGTTTCTCAAGTAGCTAATCCAAGGTGACATAAGAGTAATTTAACTTTAGAAAAAGATTTTTGTAGTTCGGAAAGTGTTAAATTTGGAAATGGAAAAATATTTATTACCAAAAACCATATGGACATTATAGTTAGGGAATATGGAGAAAATTGAAAGAAACCCGTAGAATGGAAAGGGCATGAATAAATTTGTATTTAAAATTACGTAAGCATCAACTTTGGTTGGTGCTTTTTAATTATTTTATTCTTCTATAATTAGGTATTTACCTTCGTTCTATTTTGTATTTTTAAATAAAAAACTACACTCAAAAGAACGTAGTTTTTATCTATGTTATTTAATATTGTTTTTTATCTGAATTTCTTTGTTATTTTTGCTAAAAATACAATTAAAGAAAAAAGTAAAGATTCGCATTTAATTTTTATAAAGAAGAACATAATCTTTCTTTTGAAAGATAACCCTCTGGAAGAAATTTTAATTCGATTCGATTTAAAAAAATTTTTTATTTTTTTTCTGAAGCCCTTTAATGATATTAATTGCTCAATTCACAAATCGGATATTCATCTTTGTATGTCTTCTGAGTCCACTTTATCAAATGTCAAACTTAATTTATATGTTTTTAAAGTTTCTGATAAGAAATCATTTAATTTATTATCGTTCATTCCACTTTGGGTTATTGAATCAGGGTTAATCCTATAGTAATAAAATACATCATCATGCAATTCTGATTTCAT
Source organism: Mycoplasma todarodis (assembly GCF_965212735.1). GTDB lineage: Bacteria > Bacillota_I > Bacilli_A > Mycoplasmatales > Metamycoplasmataceae > Mycoplasma_K > Mycoplasma_K todarodis_A. The sequence goes on from NZ_CBDBYJ010000002.1 coordinate 75,622, forward strand.
TTTATAAGAATTTTTTATCGCAAAATAGAAATCCTCATAATATCTAATATCTTCACTGAAAAAAGAATTCCTATCATATCAAGGTGTTAGAAAGACACTTGATCTGATGGGTGTATTGCTTTCTAAGAATAGTCATTTATTCATTTCAACATTACGATAATTATTACCTATCTTTTTAACTAAAGTTGCAAAATGAAGTTTCCCGTCTCCTGAAGATAATTTTTCTAAATAATTTTCACTTACATAATCATCAGAATCAATAAAAAAGAATTGTGTACTTTCTTTGTTCATATTTTTTAAACCAATATTTCTTGCCTGACTCAACCCAACATTAACCTCATTGTCAATAAGTCTAAAATTTTCATTCTCTTTAATGAATTTAAGAGCTAATTCTCTTGAGTTATCAGTAGAACAATCATTTACGATTATAACTTCAAATTCTTGTTTATTTAAGGTTTGGTTGACCAAGGATTGTAAACACTCCTCAACAAAATTACTGACATTATACATGGGCACTATTACACTAATCACAATTCCTCCTTTAAGTTTATTAATTATACTACATATTAATTATTAATTAATCATATGCTATAATTCAATAAAATTATGGTATCAAAATTAACATTGTCACAAAAATCAAAAATGAATATATTGATTGGTGTAATTTCAACATTTGTAACATCAATAATGACTTTTTTATTCATAAGATTCACAATACAATTCTTTATGGATGAAGTCAATGGTTTTATAAGAGTTGCAACTTCTATTGTTTCTTATGCAAATTTAGCACAGGGAACAATTGGTTTAACGTTGGTGTTCTTTCTTTATGGTCCCATAGCTAGAAAAGAAACAGAAAAATCAAATGCAATATTTTCAATTGCAAATAAGTGAATGAAGATATTTGGGGGTGTTTATTTAATAATTTTATTAATCCTCTCTTGTTTATTGCCGTTAATGCTTTTTTCAAATGGCGGTGTGGTAGGTTTTCCTTTGTGAAAATTGATGATTATTGTTATGTTTATTGGGATTGGTGTATCATTTTCATATTTTGTTTCAGGAAAGTACTCACTCTTATTAACTGCGCAAAATAATAAATTTATAGTCACTGGATCGTTATTGCTTATAAATATAGCTACTATGGCTTTTGTATTGCCGATGATGTGGAAGTTTCATGGGCAAAATCACTTCATTATGTATGTTGCGCTGATTAATGCTAAAGTTGTTTTTTCAGGTATATTAATAACGATATATACAAAAAGAAAAAACAAATGAATTAAAATAATAAACATTGATAAAGCATTAGAAAAACAATTCAAGAAAAAAGCAATGGGATCATTGGTTCATCAAGTTGCAACTTTAATTGTATTTTCTACGGATGAAATAGTATTGGCGATTTATTCCAATCACGCTGGCTCAAAAGAAGCATTGATATTAATATCAATTTACTCATCATATTTGATGTTATCTAATTTTGCATTAACAATGATTTCGATGCTTATTTCTTCTTTTGAAAATCAAATTGGTTTAGAAAATAATGGTGAAGATTTTAATGTCGATAGATTTCTTGCATTTGAAAAAAAATCTATAATTTGAATTTCTTTTTCAACGATGGTGTTATTTTTATTGTTACCGCATTATACAAATTTATTATTTAATACAAATAATATAAACGGGTATTTTTCTTATAAAATCAGTTTATTGATCTCTATAATTCTAATTCTAAACACATTGAGAATACCTTCATCTATACTTGTTAATGTTAATGGGCATTTTAATGAAACGAAATGAAGAGCCATTATCGAAGCCACAATCAACATCGTTTTATCATTAATACTTGTGTGGTTTTTAAATATATATGGAGTTTTAATTGCAACTGTTATTTCCTTTTGTTATAGAACGATTGATTTCTTTGTATATAGTCAAAGGTTTCTCGATAATAAGAGTTTAAAATCTAGGGTAAGCATGCTCCTATTGATTATTATTCAAATAATAGTGATGATAATAATAACATTTGAATTTGCTTTTAAAATGAATGTTTGAAACCTTATTCTTTATAGTATTATCGTTTTTTGGATTATGATTATAATATATTCATTAATATTTGCGAAAATACATAGAATAAAGATGAAGAAAGAAGGTAAATAATGTTTATTATATTCCCATTGTTGTTAATCTTTTCAGTATTATCAATAAATACAATTTCTAAAAAAAGAATTCCTCACTTTTTTGCATTTTTAGTTATTTTTGTAACATATACAATCCTTACTTCAATGGCTGCTTCTATGCATGTTAGTGGTATTTATTCAATAAGTGTTCTACTGATTTTATTTATTGTACCGATACCTTTTGGGATTCAAAGGGTGATTATCGAAAAAAAATATAAAGAATGAGGAAAGAAGATATTATTTATAATTCCTGTAACTATTATTATTTCATTATTCTTTATGCTAAGGCCGACCAACATTTGAGTGGGTCCAGATTATAGGATGTACTTGCCTTTAGTGAACTCCGTATCAGGCAAAACCAACGCAGGTATGGATGTTAATTACTCAATGTATTCAAAACTTTCTATTTATCAATTTCTTGGTGTTTATAAATGAATGAGTATGGTCAATGTCCCAGTATTTGTCGATTGTCTTGTACCTATTATTATTGCAACTTTACTTTCTATTTTAATTTTAGATTTTAAAAGATTTAGATTATTTATGATTTTGGGGGTATTAACTATATTCTATATAAATAGATTAAGTAATTACTTACTTTACGGTAGCATATTTTGAGGTCCTCTTTTTATGGGTGCAGCTATCCTTTATTGTTTAAAAGGAGAAAAAATGGCTTCATCTTTTGCAATGGTTGCGGCGATGTATTCAGCAACTTATACCGGAATAGGGGTTTTAACTTTTACGCCATTATTTATAATTTTTTCTGTTTTAAGAGAGAAAACAATAAGTTTAAAATCTAATCTTGTTTATATCGCTACTTGAATATTGGCTATAGTTATTTCAATTGTGATTGCTAAAAGTTTAAACACTTACTTTATGGATATTGGATTATTTCTATTTGCATTATCAATCATCGGAGTATTAATTTTAAAGGGAGATTTTTCAATAAAAATAGACAAATATGTTGAAAAGGTTGCAATAAAAACCGAGAAACAAATCTTAATAGCTAAAATAGTTATGACCATTATCATGATCTCAATAGCGTTTTCTTACATTCTTATTTACAATAATGTGGATAATTACTATTTAGGTGGGGGTAATATATTTTATATTTTCAAGACAGATAAAATTAATTTATGAACTTTTGTCACAACAACCGCTATTTTAAATTTAATAATTATTTGAACATCAAATAAAATCTTGACTCCATTGCTATTAATTTCTTTTGTATTCGTTTGTTTTTCAGGGATTTTATTTCTATCATTTGTCAAGATAACTCCAAGTTATGTATATGTTAGGTTATTGAAAAGTGGTGTTACCACAGCATCATGAATAACACCTATGATTATTGGATTTGTATTGCAAACGAACAAAAAAATCGCAGAATCAAAGAAAATATATATTTACACAGAAATTATTTTTGACTTTATTTTATTGAGTGTATTGATTTGCTTCATGATTTCATTTCAACCAACACTTGCGGAGATTGGTAAATGACATGAGGGTCTATCACAAGCTCAAAAGGAATATTTAAGTGGTAAAATTTATGATGATCATATTAGGGAGAAACTAAAAATTAATGAATAAAATAAAAAAAACTTTTCTAAAGAGTTCTTTTTTATTTTAAGTTATAATTATTATACATTATGTATAAATTCTCATTAATAATACCAGCTTATAACATCGAAGAATTTAGCAAGCGTTTCTTTGATTCTATGAAAAATATCTCTGATGATGTAGAGGTTATTTTTGTTAATGATAAATCAACTGATAATTCAGAAGCATTAATTAATAAGTTTGTTAAAGATAAAATAAATATGAGGTTAATTAATCATAAAAAAAATAAAGGTCTTGGTGGTGCCCTGAACACAGGAATTGATAACATGAGTACTAAATGGTATTTTCACGTTGATCCAGATGATGTTATTACTAAAGATTTTGCTATTGAAATCAAGAAGAAAATAGCAAGTAACTCTAACGCTATGTTAATCAGGTATAAATTTATGTATAGAACGTAAGAAAAAACATTCAAACCTTCTATCATTGAAAGGAATTATTTTAAAATTGCCTTTGGGTGATCTTGTGGTATTAATATAGAGAAATTTGGAAAACCAAAATTTAAGGAACACTTTAAAATGGAAGATATGGATATGTTTGGAAGGATGTATTCTTCCAATGGTAGAGAAGAATTTATTAATAAATATTTAATTGAATACACGATAGATAGAGAAAATTCAATAATGAATAATATAGACTTGCAAACACTTGAAGATTGAAAAATTGCATTTAGTAATTTAGTTCAAAATAAAGACTACAAAGGAATTAAAGAAACATTATATAAATGAGTTGTAAAAAATAAAATTAGGAAACAATCTAAAAGAAATGAGGTTTTAAAAAATGAGCGTAATTCTTAGAATGGGTCAGGTTTTATTCAAGACAGAACTTAATAACACTAAGAAAATAATAAAATATCATAAAAAACTTATGAATGCTAAAAAAAGTTTTTTAAAGAATGTTTACCTCGGACTACAAATGAAGTGAACAAACAAAGCAGCTGCATTCATCAGCTCAACAGCAATTATTGGAGAAGGTACAATGTTCCTTCATGGGTGTCATGGTATTCATATAAGAACATCCAACATTGGTAAAAATTGCTTGATTTATCAACAAGTTCAAATTATAAGCAAAAAAGAAAGTGCGAATAAAACACAAATAGGTGATTGAGTTATTATGGGCGCAAACTCAATGATTATAGGTGATGTCAAAGTGGGGGATAATGTTACCATTGGCGCTGGTGCTATAGTTACAAAAGATGTTCCAAGTAATTCAGTTGTTGTGAATAATAATGAGATCATATCGGCTAATAATTCAAATAAGGAATATATCGAAGAATTAATAAAAAATACAATGAATACAGTTTTTTAATTAATACACGAAATAAAAATCATCGTTTAAGATGATTTTTATTTTCAAATTTATGATGCATAAAGTTTTTTTGGTTGATTTATTAGGTTATTTTTTTGCTTATTGTTTTATAGAAAGAAAGAATTATAATATAATATTTTTATGATTAAATTTAAACCAAGATTTGAAAAATTAGTTGAAGCTAATTTGCCAAATTCAAAAGAATTAGCTAAACAATATGGTTTTGACTATATTGTGAAGTTGAATTATAATGAAAATAAATTTGGAGCAACACCAAAGATTAAAGGATCTTTAAAAATAAACTCCTCAAATATATACCCAGAATTTAAAACACCTATTTTAAACGATAAACTTGCAGAAGTATTCGATATGAAAAAAGATAATTTCTATGTTTCAAATGGATCCGATTCAATCCTGGATCTTATACCTACATTATTTGCCTCGGCAACATTGGGCCAAAATATTATCATTCCTGAATTAACATATGGGCGTATTGCGCTTACTGCAACAATCAACAATGTGAACTTAATAAAAGTTCCTATGAAAAATTATGAAATTGATTTAGAAGGTATGCTAAATTCCATTAATGAAGACACTGCGATTATATATTTGGTTAATCCAAATATGCCTACGGGTACAGTTATTGGTAAAAAAGAATTAAAAGAATTTATTAAAAAAGTTCCTTCTCACATTTTAATTGTTATTGATAATGCATATTCAGAATATGCATTCGGAATCAAAGAAGCTTTTGCATTGGATAAAAGTATTGTTGAAGAATTTGATAATGTCATTATTACTCACACACTTTCAAAATTATTTGGACTCGCTTCATTTAGGATTGGATATTTAGTGTCTAATCCAAGAATAGTGGATTTATTTAGAAGAGCAGCTCAATACTTACCTGTAAATAAATACTCATTACAAGTATCTAGAATAGCTATGGATGATTTACCTTACTACGATGATGTAATTTCCAAAACAAATGTTGAAAAGAACTATTTAATGTCTGAATTTGATGCATTGGGTGTTAAATACATTGAATCAAATGGTAATTTTATATTTATCGAAACTATTAACGAAGAATATAAAAATGCTGAACTAAGAGAATACATTCTTAAAACAGAAGGAGTCGTTATTCGTAATGTTAGAAAAATAGGGTTGAGATTAACTGTGGGTACGCATGAAGAAAACTTAAAAGTGATAAGAGCAATGAAGAGGTTCATAAATGATAAAAGTAGATAATGCTATCATTTTAGCTGCAGGCAGAGGCAGCAGATTAAAACACTTAACTGCTGAAACACCAAAACCCTTATTAGCACCTAAAGATATTCCTTTCATTGAGGATATAATTCTAAAATTAAAAGAGAAAAATATAAATGAAATATTTGTTGTTGTTGGATACCTTGGTGATAAATTTAAATACTTAGAAAAAAAGTTTGGTATTAAAATAATTAAAAATACAGAATGAGATAAAGGGAATAACGTAACATCTATTGTAGCAGCTAAAGATTACTTAAAGAATACATTGATCTTAAATGGAGATATCATTTTAAAGGGTAATCCTATTAAAAACGAATACGAATCTTCGCTAACTTATGTTGAAGAAAATTTTAATATTGATGAATGAATAGTTAAGTTGAACGATAAAGGGAATGTTGTTGACTTTGAAAAAGACGGTTTGGGAAAAGCAGGTTTATATCAAAGAGAAATCATTTTTATAACAAAACCATTAGTTGAAGCTATGAAACAAAACTTAAAATCTTTTGATATGCAAGAGTATCAAGAGTATTTAATGATTGAATCTGCAAAACAAGCAAAAATAGATTTCAAGACTTTTAAGGTTCAAAAAAGAACTATTTTTGACCTTGATACAGTTGAAGAATTTGAAGAGTACACAAATAGTAAGTAATTACTATTTTTTATTTCAATGTATAATTATAAAAACAAGTAAGGGGAAGATATGGCTACAATTATAACGTTTTCAATATTGACATTAATTTGACCCATGGCGATGACCATCACATTGGGTAAGAGTAAAATAATTAAGTATATTGTAGGTATATTTATGGGATTCTTTTTAATTATCAATACTTCTGAAAGTTTGTTGAGAGGAGTTGTAGGTAATTCTAATTATTCCTTGCCCGCTTTATTCTCGATACTAATCATTTTATCTTTGATTCCGATGTTATATTTTGGATATAAGAGGAAATGTTGAAAAAAACAAAATATAAAAGAAGCATTCGGATGATTGTGAACACTTTATTTAATAATTATAAGTGCAACTATAATTAGATTATTCATCAACCATATCAATTCAGATACCATCGCTTATGCAAGGAATGCTGTTTATATAGAAAAGGGTGAAATTGGACAGCATGATTTGGAGTTTTGATATAAAACGCCAACATTTTATCATGCTGCAGGATTAATAAATAACCCGGTGGATTTCTTCACTATATACGGAGAAGTATTGCAAGTCATTCTATTTTCTATTGCGTTAAATCTAATAATAAGGGATATACCCAATAAAACGGTTGTTGTGCTAGCGTTGGTTTCCGTATTGGTAGGAGTGGCTTCTATTTACTCATTATCATTAAAAACATCAGGAGTAAACTGAAGTGCTGTAGCAATTACTCTATTATTTATACTTGCTTCACGTAAAAATATTATTTTATTACTGTTGATACCATTTTCAATGTCGATATTTTCATTCTCACCAATGCTTATGCTCCCTTTATCATTAATCTTTGTTGTATCATTAAAGAGATGAAAACTTAAAGAATTAATTCTTGCGGTCACAATAACGGGATCTTTAGGTGTGTTTATGCTTATGAATATGATTGATGTAAATTATAAATTATTTATTATATTCACGGCTTTATCTTTCTTTAATGTCGCTCTTTATCTAGTTATGAAAAAAGACTTCATAATTAAAGTTCCTGAAAAAGAAATCCAAAACCCTATTTTTAAAATGAAATGAACAAACTTAAAGAGATTTTATAATTGGAAGTACTTTCAAAGAATGATGTATGCAATCGCTATATTCTTATTCTTAGTTTCAGAACTTGTAATGATTCTTTATATTGTTGATGTCTTGCACTTTGCTAAGATTGTTGGTGCAAAAGAAACAACATTAATGTTAAGCATTCCAATAGCGGTATTTATATTTGGGATTGATTCAATCTATAATAAAAAACTTTCATATCAATTCGGATGAACCATTGCAATGGTATTTGTGATGATATTCTATGCAATATTGCAATTAATTCCTGGAGTATTGGGATATTTGGTTGATAGAGTATCTCTGCCATATTCGATGTCTATAATCCTTGTATGTTTACTAAGAGTTGTTGAGATAGAAAAAAGAAAAGTAAAAGAAACTGCATTTATGTTCGGTTCTGCTGCTACACTTTCGGTGTGTAATATTGCAATGATTGCTGGGGCCACAATGCCTTCTACCATCTATTCTCCAATGTCAACAAATATAGAAATGAATTATAAATTCATTACATCCCAAGAAAGAAAAGATATTCTTGATAATATGAAAAAAGATGATGTTATTTATTCAGATATAGCTATTTCAACTATTGGATGCATTTGAGATAAACATGCATTCTTCACTAATAGCATGAGAGAGATGTTCTTTCCAGAGATGAGGGATAGGCTTGCTGGGATAAGTGAAAACAACTGAGATTCAATACTTAAATACAACATCAGATATGTTAATAATCCAAAATATTGAGATTTTGAAAAAGATGACCTATCAAAAGAGGGTGAAAAGAAATTCAAAAAAGATATCGAAGACAAATGAATAATTAAAAAAGAAACGGAATATTATAAATTGGCCGATTCAATAGATATCCTTAAATATAGCGAAGACAATAAAAATATGATAGCTTCCAAAACTGATTTGAATAAAACAAAAACATGATGAGACATTTGAGATCAAGAACATGTAACAAATAAAGCGAAAGATGCTAAAAATGTTAATGTTTTTATGTTTAGAAGAAAAAAATATGCAGACATTGTTGCAAAGCATTATGCTAAAAAATTCACCATTGAAAGAAAACAAACTAAAAGTATTTATATAGTTAGAATTAAATAAAATAAAACGCAAAAGCGTTTTTTTATTTTCATATATAAAACTTTTTTAAAGGGATATGTAATATAATTATTTTATGCTAAAAAATAATTGAACTAAATGAATAAAAATTAAGAAGTTATTAATGATGCTTAATATCATTTATTATCAATTCTTTAAGTTTCTAAATCTAAAAAAAGAATATATAGTATTCAGATCATTTTTAAATAATGAATGAGGTGCTTATGAAGAAGCTATATTTGAAGAAGTTTATAAGAGATACAATAAGACTCATAAAATAATTTGAATTTCCGCAGTATTGCCAAAAAAACACGCAAATAAAGAAATTGTACTTGTTAATCCTTGATCCTTAAAAGCTGTAAAAAGTTTATCCAAAGCTAAATATTTCATCTCTGGTACATATTCTAAAATGCCATTCCTTTCAAAGAAGACGGAAGTATTTTATTTAAATCATGGGTATAGTGTTAAAACGATGGGTAGCGATTGAATTAATGAAGCTAAAGGTCTTAAAAGAGTTGTACGTAAATTAGCTGCAAATAACCAAAACAAACAAATTGATATTTGTTTTGCTCACGATGAATATGATGTGCTTGCATACCAAAGAATTTTTAGTCATAATGGAAAAAAACAGACAAAATTTTTAAGTAATGGATTCCCGCATTTAAATACATACGAAAAAGGTGAAGACTTATTATTTTTACCCTCATGACATGAAAAGTCTGAAGTTGTATTTCCAAATATTGAAATGGAAAATAAATACGTTTCTCCACACCCTAGAACAAAGTTAATAAATATTCCAGAGGGGTGAACAATCATTACTCCGGAAGAAAGAAAAAAGTTAAAAATCAAATATGTAATTTCAGATAATTCGGCTGCACCTATTGAATATATAAAATCAGGAATTCAAGTTTATTGATTGGATGGTAAGTATGATAGGGATATTTGTCAAGATTTTAGAATGGAATACAAAGAATTGGTTGTCGATTCAAATAATTTTAAACCCCTTAACGATAACAAGTATAAAGAAGTTGTAAAACAAATAATTAACGCTCCGTATGGTAAAGAATCAGCAAAAATAACGGTTGATGAAATGAACATTAAATAACTCCAATGTGGGTGTTTTTTTAATATGTTGTTATAATTAATCTATGCCTTCTAAACAAAAAACTTTTAAATTGGATAATGAAATCCACATAGAAAGAAAACACAGAAATCTAAATATTGTTTCCGGTTTAGCAGCCACTTTGATAACTGCGTTGTTAGCCTTTGTTTTCACTTTCTTTTTAATAAATCATATAGGGACAACTATAAATGGAAAACAAAAGTTGATATTAACCATCGTATCCTATTTCTCATTGGCTGAAGGTGGTATGACTATAGGGATCGCTTCAAAACTCTATAAACCACTTCGTGATGGCAATCACGAAGAAGTTACTAGAATATATAATGGAATGAAAAAGATGTACAAGCTTATTGGTTTATTTTATATAAGTATTGGGTTAATAGGAGCTATTGCGTTTTCATTGGTTTCTAGCGGAATAACCGATTCATCAAAAATTCTATTTGTATTTGCTTTATTCATGATTAATGTTCTACCAGGTTTCTTGGATTATTTCTTTTTGGCTAGATATGTAACATTATTGCAAGCTGATAACAAAAGTTATCTAATAAATATGGCATTAGCATTCTTTAAGATTTTTTCATATACTATCGCAATATGTTTGGTTGTATTTGTTTTTAAAGAAAAAGATCTAATTATTAATTCGCATGATATCACTGGTATTAATGAAAATCACACCGTTAAATCAACAACATTACCAATAAATAAAAAAGCAATAATTGCTTTGGTGGCAATAGGTATTGTTGAATTTGCCAATGTTGTAGTTTATGCAGGTGTTTACTTATTGAAAAGACACTACTTTCAGAATATGTTGGTCAAAGATGTTAAAGAAGCTCAGAAAATACATGCAATTATTCTCTATACATTTATTTACAAGTTATCAACTATGGTAGTATTTTCAACCGATGCCATTACATTATCATTTGCATCACATGATCAATCTAAATCATTTTTATTATTAACACTTTATAGTTTGTATAGTTCTGTTGTTTCGATATTTAAGAATATTTTTGTTGCGATGCTAGATAATACACGTAGTTTTGTAGGCCGTAACATGAGTTCTCAGAAATATAAAGATAAAATTATCAGAGACTTATATGGAACTTCAATATTATTCGCATGTGTTATCTTTATGGCAATTACTGTGATTTCACCAATTGCTATTGATTTGGTTTTTAATAAAAATAAATATTTTATGCCAACAATATCATTACTATTAGCTGTTACTATGTTTCTTTATTTATTATCCACTCCTTCAAGGATTATTGTAGAAGCAAAAGGTGACTTTAAGGGAACTTGAAAGATAATAGCCGCAGAGGCCGTCATCAACCTAGTCATTTCAATTGGCTTAGTATTTAAATTTACTATTTATGGAGTAATTATCGCAACTATCATATCAATGACGTTTAAATTAATTGCGTTTGAGATATACGCGTATAAAAAATGAGGGTTTACACTGTTCACAAAGCCTAATGCGAGATGAATACTTATGGTAATCTTTACAATTACATTTGTTTCAATATCACAATGATGATTATTGACGCATTATGAAAGAGGGTTTGACTTTACAAATGGATGGATGAAAACTTGATTAAATCCAATCCAATTATTTATAGTTGGAGTTACTGGATTGATTTCAATGTGAGCAATATGATTTATATTATTTAAAAAAGATGCAACTAAGGGAGGAAAAAATGAAATCAATTCATAAGAAATTATATAAATACCTGGATACAATAAGGGATTTTTACGAAGAAAGAGGGCTAAAGTTGACTGCAACAGCAGGAACATTGCTAGGAGCGATTAGGGACAAAGGGATCATCGAGTGAGATGATGATATTGATCTGCAAATCACCGAAAAGGATGCTAAGAAATTTCTTAACATAACTAAAGAGTTTGAGGAAAAAGTTGGTTGAAACTGTTATTGACATGAACCAATTAATGGATACAAATTCTTAGATAAGAAAGGCAAAGAAATACCTGTAGACATTTTTGTACTTAGACCTACAATCAAAAAAATTAGCTTATTTAAAAAAATAAAAATAAATCTTATTTTAATTAAAATTATTAAAATGTCTAGTATTAAGTGTTTTAGGAATAGAAAACACAAAATTATCACTAGAATGGCAAAACCATTTGCACATATGTTAATTCGAGGCAAAAAAACATATTCCGATATAGAAAAACTCATGAGAGATCAATATTCAGAAGTATATGCAGAATTATCCTCTCCTATTGTAAGAAAAAAGACCTTAATTAACTTTAAAGATACTAAAGAGGTGATTGAAGTGCCTTTCGGAGAAACAAAGATATATGTTTATAAAAATTTTGAGAAAAAACTTGAAAGAGAATATGGGGATTGAAAAACACCAAAAGTATGAGCAGATCATGGGAATGAATAATTCTCATTTTTTCTTTTTTAAATATATAATTAAATTATGAAAAAAATTGCAATTTTACATTATTCTCTTGGAGGAACAGGTGGACTATCAAGAATGTCAACTACTTTAGCAAATTATTGAGTTAATCAAGGTCATGATGTTATTAGAATCGGTCTTGATCAACCTGTTATTGAATCGCCTTACTTTGTAGATGAAAAAGTGGTGCAGACCACATTAAGGAAAAATAAAGAAGTAAGTACTAATAAATTTAGTTTCTCGCCAACTTTTATTTGAAGGATAACAACCACATTAATTCCAAATGGATTGATAACAAAAAAACGTTTGAATAAATCCTTGGAAGATAGAGATGTTATTATTGTTCAAAACCCACTGATTTTAAAATGATTATCAAAAAAGAATAAGCAAAAAACCACTTTATATCTACACCACCAATACGGAGGTGGGGCATTGATGGGTAGGTTAATTAATTTTCAAAAACACACCATTAATAAGAAGGTGAAAAAAGTGGTTTGTTTAGATCCAAAAACCGAAAAGATCCTTAACAACAAATTTAAAAATGTCGAGTTTAAGTTTATCCCAAATTTCTTGAATGGTGAAATGAAACCATTGAAACCAAAAAGACAAAATATAACATTTATGGGAAGGATTGCGCATATAAAAAATATTGATTGAATCGTTGCTGCATCAAAAGAAATAAAAAATGACATATATATTTATGGAAATATTGCGGATGACTATAAAAAAACTTGAGATTCCATGGAGAAACCAAGTAACTTAAAATATATGGGAAGAACCAATAATGCTTTGGAAGTGCTTGCCAACTCCAAAATAGGACTACACACCGGTTCAATTGAGGGTTATAGTTTATCAATGATAGAATCCGCTTGTGCTGGTAATTTATTGGTTAGTGCACCTTCATGGGACTCATTTGATGAGAACATAAAAGATATCATGTATATAGCGAATAATAAACAAGAGTTTATCTCACAACTTAAAAAAGCTATAGAGGCACCTTTACCTACAAAGAAACAAGTTGATCGAATCAAAGAATATTATTCATTCGAAAGATACATTCAAATATTGGAAGGTTATATCTTTACTTAAAAAGGTATAATTTTTTTATGCTAATTTTATTCATAATATCAACTTTATTAATGCCTTTCATGGTTTCGCTACTTTGAAAGAAGCAACATGTGGTAAGTATATATGTTGTTTCTTTTGTTTCTGTATTGTTAGTCATTAATGTATTAAATTCCTGAGTTATTAACATATGAGTTATTAGAATTCTTTTCATCCTTGGTTATGCGTTTCTTTACTCATTCCTTGGCTTCGTAGCTATTAAAAATAAAAAAATAAATTTAGAGAATTTGGTAAAGACATTTAAATGAATATTACCTTTATATGTTTCAATGGGATTGATGTTCTTTGTGAGATTATGATTTACAAGAATGAACACAGATGCTCTGTGATATGCAAATATTTCTAACTACATTCAAGGCAATAAAATGATAACTGACGATCCTGTATATAAAATCACTTCTTTTTATAGTTTTGCAGCGTTATTCCCAAAACCAATAAATGTATTCAGTTTTGGAGGAGATGTTATTGTGATTTCAATATTATCGACGGCATTATTCAAAATAATTGATGATGCGCGAGAAGAAAGGGATTGATTCACTTGGTTAATAATTGTTATTGTGTCGCTAGTAGCTTCCTTAACACTTCCGTTTGTCACATCATCATTAAATTGGGTAATTGTTTCTTTAGTTATCATTGTGATGTTCGCTATTAAGGATGATATAAAATTATTCTTGTTGACTCCTATTGCATTCACTATATTCTCATTCTCTTCAATGTTATTATTGCCAGTTGCATTGATTTATGTATTGCTTGCTAAAAAGTTTACATTAAAAAATATTATTGATATTATTGTGGTATTTGTGATGTCAAACGTTATATTTGCGATCGCATTATTAAAATTATCTAATAAATTAATGATAATTCCATTTTTATTAACTCCAATATTATTCTTATCATATACAAGGTTTATCAAAGAAATAGAGATAAATGGTTTAATACTATTAATTCAAAATAGAATCGTAAAACAAAAAGACCTTCAAGAGAAGAAGTGAACAAAAAAACAAAAACATATATCATTGATAATTTCGGTTGTTATTGGTTTGATGGTTATTTCAGCAATAATTTACTTCACAGATCGTCGCAATAGTTCCTTGAGGACGTTTTCAAAAATAATAACAGATTACTATATATGAATGATCCCTTGCTTTATTTGAATTATTTTAAATTCATTATGAAATAGAAAGATGACTTCATGAGTAAAAATTATAGTGAGTTACATATTAACTATAACTTTCTACAGCATTGTTATTAAAATTTATTCACGAGTTCCATCTTACATATTTTATAGAACGGCCGAGCCAGTAAGTTTGATGGTATTGTCATTATTTGTAATATTCATATATGAAAATTATTCATGAAAGAAATTCAATTGAAAATTATCTGCAACACTTGTTGTTTCAACTCTATTACCTGTGGGATTAGTTGTTGAAGTTTCAATACCAAAATACTTTTATTCAAATCCTTCAACTAATATTGAAGAGAATTACAAATGAATCAAAGATAGTGAATGGAAGACTATTGAAAAGTTCACTTCAGATAATCCAAACAAAAAAGTTTATTCTGATTTACCTATTTTTATAATGGAAACAAAAGGTAGAAAGAAAAATACTATAATGACTGCTACTGGACAAAGAGAGTTGTTCCACGGAGATATGTTCGTTTCGATGAAGGGTAGAATAAAATACCTTGAAGAGAATCTTGAAAATATTCAAAAAGATGTTGATAATGATGGTATTTTCAAATGAACCATCGAATATGCAGAAATGTATGGTGATTGAAGTAAAATAAATCCAACTGATACATTTATATTTAGACACAAGGAATATGCTGATAGAATAATCAAACACTACAAGACTTCAAGAGCGAATAAGCCATTGGAAATAAAAAATCTCAATGGTTTATATGTAGTATCAATGTAAAAAGCAATTATTTGACTTTTATAAAAAAACCTATATAATAATTAAAGTGTTATAGAAGGAAGTAACCGCCCAGGCTTGCCTGGGTATTCTCCCCT
Organism: Mycoplasma todarodis; assembly: GCF_965212735.1. Taxonomy (GTDB): domain Bacteria; phylum Bacillota_I; class Bacilli_A; order Mycoplasmatales; family Metamycoplasmataceae; genus Mycoplasma_K; species Mycoplasma_K todarodis_A. The sequence continues at coordinate 91,487 of NZ_CBDBYJ010000002.1, forward strand.
ACTTAACACGGAGCTTCGGCTCCTTTTTTTATGCAATAAAAAACACCAACTAAATTGATGTTTTACCATATTGTCCACTTACGAATTTATTGACACCAGCAACAAACTCTTTTATATACTCTCTACCTATCTTAACGTGTCCAGCTTTTTTCATAAATAAGGCTGAAGTAGGAAGGGATTTATTTTCTTGTCTTTTATTTCATAGGTTAGTTCCCATTGATGGAGGAACGATGAAATCTTTACCACCGTGAATAATCATTAATGGTTGTTTAACTAGATTGATATCTTTTAAGAAATCTCTTTCACCTCAATATGTTCCTGTAAGGAATCTATATAAGGGGAAGGCTTGAGGCATAACAATTTTGTGTGATACTTTAAATTGATCTGTCATTGCTGCTAGCTCTGCTTTTGGTGATGTATATCCTGATTCTTCTATTAACTTAACATCTGTTTTAGAATTTTCAATTGTGCCTTGGTATTTAGTTCCGAATGAAATTGTTGTTGCTGCACCATTTGAAATACCGTATATAAGTAGATGCGCTGGTGAGTATTGTTTAATAACTGCTTTAAAGGCATTGTTTAGATCATCTGCCTCTTTAAGTGCATATGTTCTGTGAAGGTCTCTATTAGCTCCAAATCCACGCATATCAAATGAAAGCATTTTATATTTCTCGGTTGTAACTTTATTTGACTTATCTTTTGATTTAATATCATTGTAGAAGATTTGTGCATATCTCATAGCTGTATAACGTGTACCATTTAAACCATGAACAAATAATACAAGGTTATCATGTTTTTTAATTGGGTCAGCTTTTGGTGCTCATTCATAGATATTTGTAACATTTTCATCAATCTTAAATGTAGCTGGAGATTTTTTTGGTTCCACATCTCAATTTTTACTAAAAGGTTTGTACCCCATCTTTTTATCTAACTTAGCGGTTGCTGTTATATTTTCAGCTTTACTTGCTGCTAAAGAAGGACGTTTAATAAAGATTCAAAGTATTGGGAAAATTATTGAAGTTAAAAGCATTCAAGCTGCAACAATAATTGTAAGGATAAATACTGTTAAAGAAACTCCTTTTGGAAGCCCCTTCATTTTTTTTCAATGGAAATGTTCGAACAACACGAGTCCTATTTGGAAAGGTATTAATATAAATAGTGTTGTATAAGATATAACACCATATAAAGGAGATTTAACTGATACGAGAATACCCAGTGTACAAATTAACACCATTATAAATGCAGCGACTTGTGCTTTATAGGAGTGTGTATTCTTTACTGGTATTGAAATCATAGTCGCTAATCCAAATGTAGCTGATACAGCAAATATTATTCCGCCAATAAAGTTAATGACACCCGCGGGTATTTCATCAATCTTGCTATATACAAGACCAATAGTTAATGAAACAGCAAATATTTCAATAAGTATTTGGAATGTATAAAGAATTAATAGTGATCTTTTACTTGGTTCTACGATATGTTTTGACTTTATTTTTTCTGAAGTTTTTTGTTCGTTCATGTATGTTACCTTCTATCTTATAAAGTATTATATTCCCATTTGATAGTAAGTTGTCAAAAGAAAGTAATAATTAACATGGTATTACATTTATTTTAAATATTAGATAACCCAACAAGTTAAAAGGTATAATAAAACTATGAATATTAAAAGACACTTTTATAACGGAAGAGAGTATTCTCTAGATACTGAACAAAAAGTATTAAGATTACTGCCAAACTTCCACGAAAAACTAAAAAATAAAAACTTATGAGGGAGATTCGGATTTAAAAAAATGGGTGGTTCATCAGTTGGTGATGTTTTAGAAACAGACCAATTTAAATCACCATTCAAAGCATTTGCAAGAATGTCTTGATTAGATATGCCTATTTTAAATAAAAAGTATATCAATGCTGGGGTTGCAGTTGAACCTAAGGTTCTTGACTTAATAAGATCTCAACCGGGAGTGCAATCTGTAAAAGGGTTTGATGCAAAAGAATATAACTATGATTACTTTGCAGGTAAAGATGATATTATCGGGGGACTTCCTGACGGTCTTGCTCAACCTGGTAACGTTGTTATTGAGGTAAAAACAGCGGGTGCTAAAAAACTAGAACAATGAAAACGTTTTGGTGTTCCCGAATCATACTTAAAACAAGCTCAACTATATACATACTTAATGGGATTAGAAACATATGCTATTGTCGGAACTTTCTTAGAAGAAGAAGATTATGCAATTCCTGAGTTATACCCAATTCAAGAACGTAAAACTAAAACTTGACCTTTTAAAATTAATAGAACACAAGTTGAAGATGATATAAACACTATAAAAACTTGATATAGAAAATATACACAAGCCGGTGTTTCACCTCAATACGACGAAAGAAGAGATAAAGATTTAATTGATTTCTTACTATGTCGTGATGAACTTGAATGAAAAGCTCTTCAAGAAAAATGATTAGCTGCAGGTAAAATAGATCTTGCCTCACTATAAACTAACATCAGTTAGTTTTTTTATTTTCCATAATCACACGTTGATATATTTTGTATAATTTTTACATGAAAATTATTATAGGACCAGCAAAGACTTTTAACTTAGAAAATCCAGTAGATGCAACAGCACCAAGACCTATGCACATTCTTACTGCAAAAGAGATTTTCCCACAGTTTAAAGCTCTTTCATTAGAACAACATAAAGAACTTTACGGTTTATCAGACAAAAAGACACAAGAAGTTTATGACATGCATCAAGATCACGGTAAAAAACTTTACTATGCAATAGAAATGTATGCAGGACATGTGTATAAAGAATTAAAATTAGATGAATATGACAAAGAATGACTAAATGAACACGTAGTTATCATTGATTCTCTATATGGAATCATTAAACCTTATGATTTAATTGCACCTTACAGACTTTACTTCAATCTTAAACAAGATATCGTTGATTTAAAAGAAAAATGAGCAGATAAAATTAATGATTACTTCAAAGATGAAGATGAAATTATTAATTTAGCATCTAAAGAGTATTCTCAATTCATTAAAAAAGAAATGACTACTTTTGAATTTGAAGGTACAAACTTCAAACTTAAAGAAGCTAGAGGAAAAAAATTACACGAATTAATTAAAAAGAAATAAAAAAACTCTTATTACTCGGAAATTCCGAGTTTTATTTTTTGTTAATATAGTTTCAACCAAAAACTTTTTTCTTGCTTTTTTGTTTTTTCTATATATAATAAGTAGGAGTATAGTTTCAAATATATACTATTTTATATAAGAGGAGAAACGATGAGAACAAATAAAAAGTTTGTGTTAGGGATAGCTTCAACGGTAGCTGTTATAGCTATTCCTGTAACAACTGCAATTGCTTGTGGTTCTAAGGAAAAAGAAAGCCATCACAGAAGAGGAAGGGGAAAAGCTGACCCCAACGCTAGTGAAAAATTAATATCACAGGAAGAACGCAATAAAAGAATTAAAGAAATCAAGAAATATGAAGCATTGATAGCAAAAGCAGATGACGATAAAGAAAAAGTTATTGATTCCAAAAAAATAAACTTAGTTTCTTTAGGTGATTCTGTCGCATCTGGATTCACATTGCTAGAAGGTCTATCCGATAAACATAGAGGCTTCTATGATCCAAATACAAAAAAAGTAAGTGGTATATCATATGGTTCTTACTTAGCCAGGGCATTCCAAGAACAAAATATTTTGGGTGATTTCAATAACTTTGCAATTGCTGGTTCAACTACTGAAACACTATTGAATGTGGTTGACCCAACATACAAGCTTTCTAAGAAAGGTGAAGCTAAGAAAATCGAACTTGGATTTATAGTTTCTCCGGAAGAAAAAGAAAGATTTAAAAAAGCGCAAAAGAAAATCAAAGAAGCTAATTTAATTACTATTTCAATTGGTGCTAATGATATATTAGGTCGTCTAAAACTTGGAGGACTTTCAATAATGGAATTAATGACCAATCCTCAAGGTCTTGACTTCAGCAAAGGATTAGATAATCTTATAGATTTTGGTTCAGAAGAGAAGATGAAAGAAATTATTCAAGGCGCAAGATTAAATCTATTGCATACAATTGCAAAAATAAAAGAGGTTAACCCAACTGCAAAAATTGCCTTAGTTGGTTATCCAATGCCGGTTGCTCAATTAGGGCCATTATTACAATTGGTTGAAACCACTGATGAAGATGGAGTGACACAAAGTGTTGCTAATAAATTATTGGGTATGTTAGCATCTGTTTCATCATCAATATCATCGAAGTTTAAAACAATAGATTTCATTGATGCTAATGTTCCTGAAGAGTGGCGTGGAAAAGCTTTATCACTAGCTCCTAAATTAATGGATATACATCCAGGTCCAAAAGGTTATAGAGAAATGGCTGGAACTATTTTAGCTAATCTTACAGGATCATCAAAATTACATTCTCAGATTCCAAATAATGGAGACATTGAGAAGAGACTTAATAAGAATTACAAAGACATAATATTAAAATACATTGAAAAAGATAAAAACAACAATTTTAAAGCTACGCCATTAGGTAAAGAAGCCAAAGCTGTACAAGACAAAGCTACGCCAGAAGAGTTATTAATGGTTGCATCTAAAATGATTGATGGGATAGTTGGTTCGTTATTGAATTCCAATTCACCAGCACCTTCAGCAACAGATTCAACTGATAACTTGTACAACAATTACACAATGGATATAGGAAGTATGTTAATTAAACTTCAAAAAGTAGAACCACTATTTATTTCATTGTTAAAATCAGCGGAAGCTGGAATTCAAAATAAAGATAAAGAAATAAGTGAAGCATCCGATCAAAATGTTAAATATCTTTTTGCTAAAATAACGGATTCAATAGTGAAATACGTAGGAGCACAAGGGGAAGATATACAAAACGGCGCTAAATTATTGATTGGTGATTTAAGTAAAGCAAGTATTCCTACAGCGAAGGCAATATTAAAATTTGCTTTTAGACATGCTAAAGATTATATAGATAATGAAGCGGGATTAAGTTCATTAAAAACATGACTATATCAAGAAGACAAAGACGGAAAAGTACTTAAAGAAGTACTTAATAAAGGTGCGATAATACCTAAAAAGTATCAATAACAATCGCCAATATTTCAAAAAAGTATAATAAATCAGTGTTGATAGAAAACACATAAAATAAGAAATTCATAAGGGAGAGAATATGAACAAAAGAACAAAAATATCATTGGGTGCAGCTAGTGCACTAGTAGCGGTGGCAACACCAGTAGTTACAGCAGTTTCTTGTGGAAAAGAAGCAAAAACATCGAAGAAAGAATCAAGGCACGTTAAAGGTATTGCAGCAACACCTGGGGTAGAAAGTGTTAATGCGAAAATCGATTTAGATAAAATTTTCAAAAAAGCTAAAAAGAATTCAACTGATTTGAATATTAAAAACAAATTAGTTAAAACAGCTGGACCTTTAAAATATTTTGATGCACAATCAGATAAATATGTTGATCCACTATACTACACAGTTGGAAGTGTTATCGAAGAATTAATGACATCAATGTCTAAAGATGCACCTAAAATAAAACCTATTTTAAATAAATTGAAGAAGGATAATGGACTTTACAATATTTCTAAAGATATCATCCAAGGAATTTTAGATAAAAAAATATTGAAATTATATAATCCGAGTTCTGATAGTAAATCTGCAGAACTTAAAAAAGCTTCAATTAACGAAATTATAACTGCGCCAAGTGGACAAGGTGGATTATTAGGATTTGGTCTTGCGACAACAGCAATCCTACAAAGTCCATTAGCACTTATAAATGATGTAATTCAATCAGTTTGAAAAAACACAAAAGATGATCTTGAAAAAACAGGTATCACTGTTGGAGAAGTTGCTTCTTTATTAAGGCAAATTGATAAATCCAAAATTACAATTTCTTTAAAGAGTAACGGCAAAGAAATAAAATTACTTGACAAGAAACAAGTGAAAATACCTGATATGCTTTGAATAGTTTTCGGCGAAGGTAATAACAACTCTTTAGCAAAAACATTAGATGTATTAATGCCTAATTTGGATGCAGTTCTACCAAAATTATTCGGTAAACTTCCTGAAGAACCAGTTGGAAATTTAATTAGAAAATTATTATCAATGGAACCACTGGATACATCAAAACTTTCTAAAGCGGATAAAAAGAAATTAAAACCACAAGAAGATGCGAAATCAATATATCAAACTTCAAATAAAAACCAACCAGGTTTAAGTGGTGGTATTGGTGGACTTATGGAATTATTCAAAGATGCCACTATAGGTAAAATTAATGCCGCAATTGTAAGAATTGCAAGACACGATGTTTCACCAATAGATCCTAGATTAAAATTAGAGGCTAAGGATGTAGAAAAATTAATGAAACTACTTCCAATACCAACTAAATATAAATCAATGCTTGGATTAACTCTTTCTATAATGGGTAGAGTAGCTGATCTTTACCAAGCTTAATAATTAATAAACAACCTTACGCGGTTGTTTTTCTTTATAATTGAAACATGGAAAAAATAGAAGAAAAAATAACATTTGCAAAACTTAAGAAATTACTAACTAGCCAACCATATTTTGTTTGACATTCAATCGATGATTTAGGATTCGATAAAAATGAAGATGACAATGATCAATTTACATTCCAAATACCTGGAATCATTGATATTATTGCTCCAACGATAACTGAAGTTCAAACAAAAACATTCCACAGAGTTAACAGAGAATTCTTTGAATATGTTCGTTCTATGGGTAGAGCAGCTTGAACACCAAAAATGATGTCTATGGAAGAAAGAGCCGAAGAAACTAAAAAGATGATGAGGAACCCTGGTATAGATATAATCTTTGAACCAGTTTTCCAATATGGAGATGCTTTCTCTGTTCCAACTCTTTATGATAAAAAACAGAAAAAGATTTCAAACTTAAAAATTTCTTCTTCTACTAAAAAGATAGACCTTATCAAACCATACTTCGATTATCAAATTGCTGATAAATGTAAAGTTCCAGTTAATGAAATTTCATACTTTGTTTTAGATACAAAGAAATATAAAGCTTTTGAAATAGGATTCTATGAAACTTTTAAAGTTAATACATCTTCAACTGCAAGAAATGATAAAAATGCAAAAGATCATAATGATTTTGTAACAATGCGTAAAAAGAAAACTGGTAATGGAGTTAATAAGAAAGGTGTTCACGATGAACCACATACAATATTTGATATTGTTGCTTGTGCAGTTCCGTTCGGACCTAAAAAGAACCCTATTATATTCGAAGGTATTGATTATTACTTAAGATTGATTAGAGAAGCTAAAACTGCTGAATTCCAAAATGGTTTAACGGCAGAAGACAACGGAAGAATGGGTCCAAACCCAATGTCTTCAACAATAATAGAATACTTACATCCTGAGTTCTTAGGATACAATGGTAAATTTGTTAAAAAGAAAGATATTCAAGAAGGTAAAACACTTGAACAAATAGCACAAGACAGTGTTCTTGTTGATGCACTATTGAATCGCTCTCTTTCAATCACCGATAGAGATGATGCAATGTCTTATGTAACTAAACTAGATAATTCAAGAGTTATTTGATATGACTTTGAAGGATTCTCATTACCATTCCCAACTATTGATGGATTTAACCCATTCCAACAAGCTACATTCCAAGTTTCGATAATTGAAACAAATAAAATGGAAGAAACTTCAGGGATAAACTACATCTTTGACCCTAAAACATTCTCTTACACAGACTTCCCTAAAATGATAGATATGATTTATTCTGGTGGAGCAGATTACTATGTTGTGTTTAATGCTGGATATGAAAATCCAAGAATGTTAGAAATGGTTGCAACATTAAGAGATATGAATTACCCCGGTTGAACAGAAGTTCAAGATAAAGTTTATTGAATTATCGAAAGAACAGTTGACCTTGCAAAACCATTCGCGGCTGGTTCAAAAGATGGGTTACCAGTTATATTCATTCCAGAATTAAAAGGTAAACACTCAATTAAATTAATTGAGAAATACATCACAAAACATAAATATTGATTTAAAGATATGATCAAACCATATAAAGATTTAACTATTCAAAATGGTGGTATGGCAATGGATGCAGCTATCCAAAGAGCTATCAATGTTATTGGTGATGAAGAATGAGAAGAAAAACAAATTGTATTAAAAGAGTATTGTGAAAATGATGTTCGTGCAATGATAATGGTTTACACATTAATAAAAGAATTATTGAAAACAACTAAGTAAGTTGTTTTTTTAATTACCTATATTAATTAGGTTATATTATTGGTGTTTACTTCCTCAGAATGAACTTTATACATCTAATAAAAAAAGATAAATAAGTAACTTTAATGAAAAGAATATTTTTTTTACAAAAAAGTCATTTTTTTATATATAATAATAAAGCACTATATGAAAACCAACATATATGTGAAACAACTGTGGAGAAGTAGCTCAGCTTGGTAGAGCGCTACGTTTGGGACGTAGTGGTCGAAGGTTCAAATCCTTTCTTCTTCACCATTTGGGGGGGTAGCTCACTTGGCTAGAGCACCTGCCTTGCACGCAGGGGGTAGTGGGTTCGATTCCCATCCTCTCCACCATGTCACGGTAGCTCAGTTGGTTAGAGCATCCGGTTCATACCCGGAAGGTCGAGAGTTCGAATCTCTCTTGTGACACCAAATGGAATTATTCCGTCGTACGTGGACCTATAGCTCAGTTGGTTAGAGCACTCGGCTCATAACCGATCGGTCACAGGTTCGAGTCCTGTTGGGTCCACCATATCATCCTTAATAGAGGATGTTTTTTTTCGCAAAAATTCACCACCATAAAAGAAGTGAACAATAATCATTTATAAAAAAGGCAAAGAAAAAACCAGGCTTTAGGCCTAGTTCCTACAAATGGCGGGCAAAGAGGGATTCGAACCCCCGCGGGCCGTGAAGCCCCTGCTGGTTTTCAAGACCAGTCCCTTCAGCCAGACTTGGGTATTTGCCCATTTGTGAAGTGCCTTATTATTATAATATAAAAAAACATTTTTTTGCAAGAAATTCTTATAAATATTTTTTTAGGTAAAAGCACTTGGTTAATCATTGGTATTTATATTGTGTATAATTTAAAAAAATAACAAGGAGTATATATGTCATTACAAAGAGATAACAGAGCATTAATTAAATTTGAAGGAAGAATTGGTGGAGACACATATGAAACATCAACAGCTTTCCCAGGAGGAACATCAACAAGAGTATATCCATTAATCATTGGATCTAACTCATTCATCGGCGCAGGTAAAGATTTTACAACAGGTAAAGACTACAAAGGGTTTGAAGAACAATTAATAGGTATGGAAAAAGGGGAAACAAGAATTATTGAAGTTATTTTCCCACAAAACTACCACGCAGCAGAGTTTGCAGGTAAAGTTGCATTCTTTAAAGTTGAACTAGATGATTTCTCATAATTAGGTCTTAGACCTTTTTTTATTTGCTTTTTATATGTTAGGTTTTCATAACATAGAATAAAAAAACAAAAAAATGCACTGAAATAATAAAAAACATACTTTTTTGTGTAAAACACTGTGTAAAACACTATATAATATTTTTATGAACGCACAACAAACAAAACAAATAAGTAACGTATTTTTAACTTTTGAAACTAAAGTACAACAAGTACAACAACAAGAACTGAAAAAACGTGGTCTAAAGATTTCACATAGAGAATTAATTTACATCGTTTTCATCAAGAACAACGAAGGTAAAAGAATGTTAGAAATCGGTAAAAAAATGGGCTTAAGTAAAGGTGCATTTTCAAACACTGTAAAAACTCTAGTTGAAAAAAAATTAGTTAAAAAACAAAAAAATGCAGAAGATAAAAGAATCATGATGCTAACGCTTGACGAAAAAGGCGAAGAAGCTTATGCAATACATGGTAAAGCAAGAAAAAGAATCACAAAATCAATTGGTAACATACTTACTGATCAAGAAAAAGAAGGATTTATAGCACTTTGTGACAAATTAGTCGCATCTTGAAAAGAATAACAATTATAGTTATCTTTTTTTATACCCTTTTTATTTGTGAAATATGTTAAAATTATATTTGTAATATGGTTTCAACATAAAACCATTATTAATAAAAAGGGGTAAGGATGAAGAATATGCCAGTGAAAAAGAAAGTCTCCATAATACTTTCGATAATAACTGTTATTTTAGCTTTGGTAACATTGATGATAAGTATTGCTTTTATAGTTAGTGCTAAGAATACCATTAATGAACAAATGGAAAGTTACAGTGTAAATCAAAAAACAATTATGTGAATTGCAGATCTAGGAAAACCATTCTTTGGTAGTTCAACTGAATTTGCGATATCAGCCATAGCATTATCAATTATTGCTTTAATGGTTATATCAATAATATGATTAATTATTTTATTGAGAAAGAAGAAGAAATCTATTGCATTCAATGGTTCGAAAACAGTGGTGATTGCCTCATCATTAACAGCTCTTGCTGCAGTAACAAGTCTTGGGGTTGCTTCATATGCAACAGCAGACTTTAATAAAAATACGGACATGACTAGAGTATCAACATACTTTGAAGCTAATGCAAATAAAATAGCGGAAAATAGAGAAGAAGCGGCGAAAGCGGGATTGTTATATGTTTTAGCTAACAAAAATGATTTATCCGCATTTTCAAATGCATCTGCATTACAAATGTCTCTATCAACAACTGTATTTGCTTCAGTTAAAGCCGAAATCAAAAATAACAATACTAAGATTATTTCTGAAATAGAAAAATTTTCTAAAAAGAATCCTGAATTATATGAACCAGTACTTGGTCAATTCAAAGGAAAATTAATTAAAGGTGATGCAACTAAATCTGTAGGTCAAAAATGAATTGAGAATTTTGATCTAGGTAAGATGGCAACAACCTCAAATGGAACAACTATTCATGCTGCAAACATATTATTAAATAATGATGCATATATAGATTTAATCTCTGGTGATTATCCAGCAATACAATCTTTAGTAAAAACAACATTTGATAATAATGAACCATTCGCAACAATACCTTTCAGCAGTTTCCCAGCTAAAGTTCAAAAAATAATTAAAGAAGCTGAATATTACAATACTACTGAACACCCAGGTGAATATGATACTGAGATATTTGAATGATCAACAAAGATTAGTGTGGAATCAGCTAAATTCGAAAAACGTGTTCTTGGAACAATAGCCAAATTATTCAAGATGCCTTACACAACTAAAGAAGAACAAGTTAAAGCCAGAATCACAATTTTAGAATGATTAAATACAATCATCAATGGTATTGATTACATTTCTAAAGATGAAGTAATTAAAGTTCAACAAAATGTTAAGAATGTTTATGGTAAAAACATTTCAACAGCAGACACAATATACATGCCAACAACATCAACAAATGGTACATTTTCAATTGATAAGACTGAAGATAAAATTGTCGGTAAAGCAGGGGATAATGCTTACGATGTTAAATTAAATATGATGAAATACATCCTAAAAGAATTGCCAAAAGCTAAGGGTGGAATAATCGAAAAACTACTTGAGAGACAAAAAAATATAACGCCTGATTCATTCATTGAAAACATCTTAACTTCAAAAGGTCTTGAAGAAATGACAAATCAATATGCAATGGAGAATTCTTACATTGATGATAAAAACAATTATCAAGATGAAGAGAATATTATTAATATCGTAGACAAAATTGAAAATTTCATTAAATAATAATCAAAACACTTTTTAAAGGTGTTTTTTTATTGTTTCAAATTGAAATGTATGTATAATTTATAATATGAAATTAGGAATAATAGTAGACTCTGCATCTGGTTTATCGGAAAAAGAAGCGAGAGCAAAAGGATGAGGTTATTTACCTCTACATATTTTTATGGATAATATTGATTATGCAGAAGGAAGAGACATTACTGCTCAAGATGTATATGACAAATTAACAATTGATACAGTAACAAGAACTTCATCTTCTTCATCAGCTGATATTCTTGAAGAATTTGAAAGAATGTCAAAAGAATACGATCACGTAATTTTCTATCCATTATCTTCAGGTCTTTCTGGACAATATTCAACAACATCAATGTTTGCTAAAGACTTTGACAATGTTCATGTTTTTGAATCACACTCACTTTCACTACAAGCTAAATGAAGTGCTGAGTATGCAGAAAAACTTGCATCTGAAGGTAAAACAATTGAAGAAATACTTCAAGCGTTAGAAGAAACAAAAGATAATGCATTTGCTATTATCGCACCTGGAACACTTGACTGATTAGTTAAAGGTGGAAGAGTTAAGCAAAATGTTGCTTCTATGGCTAATATGCTAAAGATTGTTCCAATGATTAAATTTGAACATGGAGAATTAAATAAATACGGAAAAGGTAGAACTTACAACAAAACGATAATCAAAGCTATCAAAGGTGTTCAAGAGCACTTTGAAGGCGAAGAATATAAGTTACTTGTAATTCACACTTCTCACCCTGATTTAGATAAGCACGTAAAGGTTGCTGAAGAGCTAACTGGTAAAAAAGCGATAGTTATATCATTACCAACTGTAATTACAATGCACGTTGGTTTAAAAGCTATTGTAATTGCTGGTGTTAAAAACTTTGAATAAGAATCCTTGATAGGATTTTTTATTTTGACAAAATAGGTATTAAAAAAAGATAAGCGTTTTGCTTATCTTTTAAAATGTGAATAACAATTAAGCTACGTATTTTTCTGGGTGTTCTTTCATCATTTTAGCGATGAATTCTTTTTTATCCATTTTTCCGTATTTATTCATTAGTTCAACACATTCTTCATATTCTTCTTTTGCTCATTCTTTACCTTCAAAACCAGCAACTGAAGTAATACCTTCACGTTTTCAGTTTTTGTAAGTAGAGAAGAATGTTTCAACTTCTTTTAATCATTCTTTTGGTAAGTCATCCATTGACTCAATGTTTGCAAGTCTGTAATCGTCAGCGTGAACTGCAACAAGTTTTGTGTCAGTTTCTCCGTCATCGATCATTTTCATTGCACCAATAATTCTGGCGTTAACTTCAACACCTGCTTGGAATACTTCATCTGAGTAAACTAATACATCTAGTTCATCTCCATCTCAATCAAGAGCTTCTTCGATGAAACCGTAGTTAGCTGGATATGTGAATCCATCTCTTAAAATTCTATCTACGACAATTTTACCTTTCGATCTGTCGTATTCATATTTAATGTTTGATCCTTTTTGGATTTCTATAGTTACGTTTAAATTTTTCATACCAATATTATATATTGTTTTTAGTGGTTAAAATGCATGAAATTTATTGAAATAACTTAGAATTAATATATCGATTAGCACCCTAGTATATAAGAGTGCTAAAAAGAGCCCTTTCATATATAATAATATTATGAATAATTTAACTAAAAGACAACAAGAATATCTACTCTTAATAACAAGAGAATATATATCAAGCGGTAACCCAGTTGGTTCAGCTTCTTTAATAAAAGAATTTGCACTTGACGTATCACCAGCAACAGTACGTAACGAGATGGCAGCACTAGAGAAAAAAGGATACTTAGAAAAATGCCATACATCATCAGGAAGAATACCATCAGCAGAAGGATTTTTACTATATGCCAATCATTCTAAAAATACTGATGTATCTGTAGAAATACAAAAACAACTTAAAACAATATTTGCCAAAAGAACAATTGGTATTGATCAAGTTCTTGAAGAAGCTGCAGAAGCTATTTCAACAATCACTGATTTAACATTGGTTACAAAAACTGATGCAGCTGATGAATTATGTAAATCAATTCAATTTGTTCCTTTAAACGAACAAAACGCAACAATTGTTATTGTTACTTCAACTGGTAGAGTGGAATCAAAACTAGTATCTGTTAAGAATGGTGCTCAATTAGAAGATATACGTATTGCAGTTAGAGTCTTAAAAGATAGATTAGTAAATACTTCAATGAAGAATCTTGCAATTAAAACGGAAGCATTGACAGGTATTGTTTCAGAAGAAGTTAAAGATTTTGAATTTGTTATCCAAGAGATGGTTACAAAAGTATTCGACTTCCATACAAAACAAACATCACATGTTTATGGAAGAACTAATATTATTAAAAAACCTGAATTTAAAGATAGAGAAAAACTTATTAATATTATGGAAAGATTGGAAAGTAAATCAATTTGAGAAACTATTGAAGATCAAGCTGATAACGAAGATGAAACATTGAAAATTTCAATATTAGATAATCAAGCATTGATTTCTAAGAAAATTCAAATTGGAACAGGTTCTATGGAAATCTCTGTTGTCGGATCTGATAGAGTTGACTATGAAAAAGCGCTTCCAATCTTAAAACTACTAGATGACCTAGTTAATGGAGGGAAAAAATAATGTCTACAACACAAGAAATTAAAACAAGCCCTGTAAATGACAGGAAGGGTATTGGGAGTTATGTTAAAAGAGAACTTTCAAAATTAGAAAAATCTAAAAAGAAATCAAGAACATGATGAACAATTGTTACGTCATTAGTTGGACTTTGTAATATATCAATAGTTGTTATTGCTATTTATGCTTTAATCGGAATTTCATTTAGAAAAGTTGGTGCTGATATCTTAGTTCCAGCTTCATTGGTTTGTTTAATTACAATCACATTATTCTTTATGGGATTTGTTCTTGCTTTATATCAAAACTTCAAACAAGATCATAAGTACAAAAAAGCAATCGACACTATTCAAAATGAATATATGAAATATAAAAGTTCTTCATACATTTATAAAGGTAAAAGCGAAAAAGAACAAACTGAGCTTTTAAGAAGTCAAATCCAAGAAGATTTAATAAATATATTTAAGGTTAAAAAGAAACCAAGTGTTTCAAAAATTATTGTTAAAACATTGATTGGAGATAAAGATGAGTAAAAAAATAAGAAAAAGTATTTATCATCTTCACGATACACCAATGGAATATGTTGAAGCGCGTAGAAAACACTCTAAAAGAGATTTAATAATTTTTAGACAATTATTTATTTGATTGAATGTTGCGATTGCTATAGCCGCTGCAACAATGGCGATACTAACAGCATTAATATTCTCACTATTATTATTTGGTGGAAAAAAACCTGCATGATTCTTCTTTATGGTTACTGGAGTTTCCGCAACTACAACAATGCTAACTTCATTCATTAACTTCTTTGTTATTAAAGGTAGATACCAAGAAGCTATGAAAATCAATCAACGTATTAGAGGACAAATTACTCTATATATTAATAAAGCTGGATTCTATTCAGAAGATTCTGAAAATAGAGAAATAACTCTTTACACAAGAGTCGCACAAATTTGTGGAAATTACGATGCTATTGGCGAAACAGATGATAACGTCAAAGAAGTAGAAGAATTAATTAAGGAAACACGTAAAAGGAGTAAAAATGCAAAAAAATAAAATAGTTGAAATACTCCAAAAAGATGAAGGAGTTATGCATATTTGAAATGTATTTAATACACAATACAGAAAAACAAGATTCTACAATGTATTAATAAACAGTTCTATATTCATCCTTACTGCAACATTGGTACTAATTAACCTTTGAGCCATGTTAACGCTTAAAAACGCTCCTTATAATACTCATGATTGACAATGAGCAAGGAACTGTTTCTTAGTAATGGCTATTATTACAGCGTTCACAGGATTACTTACATCAGCATTATCAATATTTAAGTTTAAAGATAAGACTAGACAAATCAAAGATGCTATCTCTTCTATTAAAGAAGAGTATAAAGAATATAAGTCAAAAGACGGAAGATATTCTGAGTTCAAAAATAAAGATCAAGTATTCATTGAATTTGTTTCTGAAGCAGCATTTATAGAGTTTTAAAAGGCACATGTGTCTTTTTTTAGCACTCTTATGCAACAAGTGCTAAAAAATGTGATATGATTTGATTATGTCAGATAAAAAAGATAAAAAAATTAAAGACGAAACTACACAAAAAGTAGAAATTAAAATAGAGCAAAAAAAGGAAAAGAAAACTAAACAATGTAAAGATTGTCTAGATAAAAAGAAACTTGAAAAAGAAATCAAATTATTAAAAGAAAAGAATTCAAACTTAGAAAAACAAATAATTGATTTAAAACAAGAAAACGTAAAAGCTCAAGAAGCATTCTTGGAACAAGCTAAAACATTCCAAAGTAAAGCTAAAGAAAAAGTTGAAGAATTTAAAAGTGAACATAAAACAAAAATGGATGAAGAAGTTTCACACATTAAGAAATATGCAACTTCAAAATTCTTTAAAGAAATGACAGAACCTTGATTGAATTTACAATTAGCAGTAGAATTCGGTGAAAAACAAGATGATCCAGGTGTTCAAAATTACGTAGTAGGATTCAAAATGTTATTAAAACAAATTGATTCAATTATGGAAGGACATGGTTTAACTAAAATCGCACCAAATGTTGGAGAAGACTTTAACCCAGAAACAATGGATGCAATCTCAACAACAGAAAACGAAGAAATGACTGACAAAGTAATGGAAATTAAGAAAAACGGATTTAAACATCATGACAGAGTAATAAAGCCCGCAACAGTAGTTATAGGGAAATAATAAAAAATAGGAAACTAGGAGAAAATATTATGGCAAAAGAAATAATTTTAGGAATTGACTTAGGAACAACAAACTCAGTTGTTTCAGTAATTGAAGATAAAGAACCAAAAGTTCTTGAAAACCCAACAGGGAAAAGAACAACACCATCAGTTGTATCATTTAAAAATGGAGAAATCATCGTTGGTGAAGTAGCTAAAAGACAAATGGAAACAAACCCAGATACAATCGCATCTGTAAAACGTCTAATGGGTACAGATAAAAAAGTTAAAGCAAATGGTAAAGAATATACACCAGAAGAAATTTCAGCAATGATTCTTGGATACATGAAAGAATACGCTGAGAAAAAAATGGGTGCAAAAATTACTAAAGCTGTTGTTACAGTTCCCGCATACTTTAACAATGCAGAACGTGAAGCAACTAAAAATGCTGGTAAAATCGCTGGACTAAACGTTGAAAGAATTATTAACGAACCAACAGCTGCAGCTCTAGCATTTGGACTTGACAAAACTGATAAAGAACAAAAAGTTCTTGTTTACGATTTAGGTGGAGGAACATTTGACGTTTCAGTTCTAGATCTTGCTGATGGAACATTTGAAGTTCTATCAACATCAGGAGATAACAAATTAGGTGGAGATGACTGAGATGATGCAATCGTTGAATGACTTGAAGCTAAAATTAAAGAAGAAAATGGAGATGTACAATTAGATAAAATGGCTATGCAACGTCTTAAAGATGCTGCTGAAAAAGCTAAAATTGAATTATCAGGTGTTACTGAATCAACAATTTCATTACCATTCTTAGCTATGACTGCAAACGGACCATTAAACTTCGAAACATCATTAACAAAAGCTAACTTTGAAAAAATGACAGATCACTTAGTACAAAGAACAAGAAAACCAATTGAAGATGCTCTAAAAGAAGCTAAATTATCAGCATCAGACATTGATGAAGTTCTATTAGTTGGTGGTTCAACACGTAACCCAGCTGTTCAAGAATTAGTTGAACAAGTTCTAAACAAAAAACCTAACCGTTCAATTAACCCAGATGAAGTTGTAGCACTTGGTGCTGCTATCCAAGGTGGAGTTCTAGCTGGAGATATCGATGACGTTCTATTACTAGACGTTACACCTCTAACACTAGGTATTGAAACAATGGGTGGTGTAGCAACTCCTCTTATCCCAAGAAACACAACTATTCCTGTAACTAAATCACAAGTATTCTCAACAGCAGTTGAAAACCAAGATGCAGTTACAATCTCAGTTGTTCAAGGTGAAAGACCAATGGCTAACGATAATAAACGTCTAGGTCAATTCAACCTTTCAGGAATTGAACCAGCACCTCGTGGTGTTCCTCAAATCGAAGTTTCATTCTCAATTGATGCTAACGGTATTACAAAAGTAACAGCTAAAGATAAGAAAACAGAAAAAGCTCAAACAATTACTATCGAAAACTCATCTTCACTTTCAGATGATGAAATCGAAAGAATGGTTAAAGAAGCTGAAGCTAACAAAGAAGCTGATGAAAAACGTAAAGAAGAAGCAGAAACACGTAACCGTGCAGAAGCATTAATCAACCAATTAGAATCTGGTATGGCACAACAAGGTGACAAAATGGATCCTAAACAAAAAGAAGAAACTGAAAAACAAATTAATGAATTCAAAACATTACTAAAAGAAAACAAAATCGATGAGTTAAAAACAAAACTTGACGAAGTTGAAGCTCAAGCTAAAGCATTTGCAGACCAAATGAAACAAGCTCAAGCTGGTGCACCAGAAGATGGACCAATCAAAGGTGATGTTAAAGAAACTGAAAAATAACCCAAGTGGTTGTTTTTTTTATTTTATTTTTATAAGTAATTCCCTTTCATACATATAAAGATGAAAGGAGATGAAAATGATACCAATTTTACTTGGCGATATGCCAAAAGAGATTCCTAAAAGTAAGGTTGTAGAAAGAGAGGAACTTAATTATTCGATAAGTATGTCTCACACTGATTCTTCGGGCGTTAAAATAGCTAAAAACCCTAAACACATAAAGATGGAGGATCTTGTGGATTATCCAGGAGTATATATTGGGATAAGAAGACATCTGCGTTCCAATAGGTATTCTATTATTATTAAGTTTCTTGAACACGATTCTCAATATGAATTATCATACGCAAGAATAAACGGGAAACTATATAAAGAAAGTGAATTAAGTTACCTTAAGAATCCAAATGGGTTTTATCAAATTCATCCCGATAGCGGACTAGAAGGTTGATCAAGTGATTTAAAAGATTTTTCTTCAATAGTTTTAATAGCTACCAACAATATTACAGAATCCAAAACATTACGTTTCAGTTTTAATTTAAAATCTCATAAAAATACGGAAAATAAAAAAGTTAATATGAATAAAAATCCAATAGATTTGGAGAGTGTTAATAATTCAAATTTCTTCTTTTTTTACAAACCAAACACAGGTGAATTTGTAGAAGAACATTGAAATATGTATAACCACTTAATACTAAAACCGCTTCCTATTAAAAATAGGGTCATTAAAGATATTTACGAGATTTACTCATATAATGATTCTATTGATCCAGAAAAGAGGAAACCTGTTCAAGGAACTCCGATTGATAATTTTAAGTATATGCTTATGCAACGATATTTTAATCAGCATAGTGAAGATGAATCTTTGGAAAGAGATTTTGATTTTCATCAAGGGAAAATCGGTGGTTTAAAAGCTAATAAAAAAACCGAAATGGAAACATGGATTAACGTTGATAAAAAAAGTAAATATAACCTTGGTAAAATGTCCATAAAAAATTATTCGTATTACAATTTCAAACAAAAGAAAACAATAATAGAACCAAATAAAAGATCAGTTAAAGGGTATATTTTTCCTCTTAATGAAAAAGGTGAGTTAAAAACACACTTAAGTTTTTCTCCGAATGCTGCATATAAAAAATTAGAGGTTTATAGACAATATAATATTGAGGATAAAGTGCTGGATATGTATGAAGGTTTGGTCTCTTTAAAGATTACGAACCCCAAGAAAACAAGCCTGCCAATTAAAAAAACAATGATTTTCAATAAAGAATCATTCAAAAAGATAATTTTAAATGATTTATCGCTTAAATCACTTGAGAGAATAAGTGATGAATAAAATCAATAAAATCATTATATTAAGTTCTCCTGTTTTTATTTCTGGGATGGGTGTTGGTATTTATTATATTGTTAAAAATAATAAAAAAGATAAAGTTATCAGTAAACCCAACACAAGAAATGAAGAAGAAATATACAAACCTAGTTCCAAAACAATTTTCCCTTCTATAACATTCGACGAAGTATATGATGAAATTGTAATAGATGGTAAAGTTGCGATAATAAGCGATGAAATGATAGCTAAAATGATTAAGTTAGTTTTTATGAGGATTAACACTTCACAAGGAGAGATAAAGGTGGAGATTGGTTATAGAGATAAAACCAATGTTGAACTAAAGTTCTCATGGATTTGCAATTCCAAAATTCAAGAAACAAAAATATATAATATGAAGTTGAAGTTTCAAGATTTGGTATAATAACAACATGAATATTAAAGAACAAATTATCAAAACATTATCTAAAAACACAAAAATCAAAGTTACTGAAGCAACAAAGATTTCTGACTTAGGAATCGATTCATTAGATCTAATGGATTTAGTGATTGAAGCGGAAGAACAAATTGGTGGAGAATTAAGTGAAGAAGTAATAACATCACTTAAAGAAAAAACTGTTGGAGAGATAATCAAAGAGCTAGAAAAAGTTGCTAAATAGCATCTTTTTATTTTTTGATTTTATAAAAAATTAAAATAAATAGACCAAATGAGTCGTTTTTATTTTATAATTATTTAGCATTACACGTAGGGGTGTAGTTCAATTGGTAGAACAGCCGGCTTCAACCCGGCATGTTGTGGGTTCAAGTCCTGTCACCCCTGCCATTTTTTTTCGCCTTTTTTTACAAAACAAAAAATAGGTTTCCCTATTTTTTTAATGCCATAATTCCAACTGCTTCTAATCCAACATGCAATGCTATTGCTGAAGGTAAGTATATTTCTATTGGCTTTTTACCAGTTGCAGTTTCAATACGTTGTAAGTGTTCTTTTATGTCTTTGTTCCCAACATGATATACGTATAGGTCACAATTATCAGCTCCAAATTTATTAATAGTATCTTTAGCAGCTTTTGTTACTGTTTTTTGGAAGGTTCTACCTTTTCCATATTTATTCAGTTCTCCTTGTGCAAAAGAAATCATTGGTACAATTTTCAACATTGTAGCCATTGAAGCTACAGTTGATCCTACTCTACCACCTTTCACAAGTCAATCAAGTGAATGAGGAAGTAAAACAGCAAAATAATCATCTCTTGAATTATGTAGAGTATCTAATATTTCTTCTATTTCTTTTCCTTCTTTGGCCATTCTCTCTGCTTTTTCACATTGGACAACATTAATCTTTGAAAGACCATGCGACTCTATAATGTGTATATTTGAAAATTCTTTAGCAAACATTTTTAAATTATTTGTTTGACTTGAAAGTTCTGAAGATAAAGGGTAAACAATGATGTGGTCATATTTATCAGTCATTCTTTCGAATTCTGCTAAAACTTCCCCTGGTGCTGAAGCAGATGTTCTAACCTCAGTTTCCAATGTTAATTTATCATAAACTCCTTGTGTTGTGATATCAATACCATCAGCGTAATCTACTTTATCTAAAAAAATGTGTAAAGGGATGAAACCTCAGCCCCTATCTTCTGCTTCCTTTTTTGAAAGACCAGAAGACGAATCTACTATTATTCCTAATTTCATATAGACATTATAACAATTACTATCAAACTATGAGTATTTTAATAACTTTATCTCCAACAATTTTTGCATTCATATATAATAAATATATGGCTTTAATATATTGAAATAAGACATCTTTACAAGATCAAGCAATAATTTGATTTAAAGATTCAAACAAAGAAAAAATAAACGTTGAACAACATGATGGTTTCACATTAATTAAGGAAGAAAACGAAATCGTTGGGGTTAACATACAAAACGCATCATCTATACTAAAATTAAAAGAAGGTGCTCAATCAATTACAGATGAAATGATTACAACAATGAACGAAAAATTAAAACTAGATATTTCAGAACTTAACACAAGTTCAATGTTAGTTGTTGGAGAAATATTAGAAAGAAAAGCACATCCTAACTCAGATAGATTAGCAGTGCTTAAAGTTCAAGCACACAAAGAACTAAAAATTGTAACTAACACTACAAACTCTGTTGAAGGAGCTAAGATTGTTGTTGCAAAACTTGGAGCGATATTACCATCAGGAACAATGATTAAACCTGCTAAGGTTATGGGTGTAGCTTCTGAAGGAATGTTATGTGGTGGAGAAACTCTTGGTTTAGAAAAAACAAATGGAGCAGCATACATTGTTAAGGATTTAAATCCTGGAGACGAATTCGTTTTATAAATTTAAAGAAATGAGAGGTATAAATATATGTCAATAGCAACATCAGTTCTAATTATTGTCGCAATCATAGCAACAATATTACTTATATTTGCAATACTGTATGCGATTGCTGCATTTAGAAGAATGTCAATCACTTACAAAAAGGTCGATTACTTAATTGAAGATTTAACTTATAAATCAGAAATGTTGAATTCGACAGTTGAAACAATTTCAAAAACAGCAAACTACTTGGATGCTTTTGAAGTTGTCGCTAAGAAGAATGTTAAATCAGCAATTAAATTAGCTTCAAGAAATAGAGATACTATCTATGCTGTAGCTGAAAGATTGAAAGATCTTGCAACTGGTGAAACAGAAGAGAAAAAAGGAGGTAAATAATGAAAGTAAGTACATTATTATTTTTAATT
Source organism: Mycoplasma todarodis (assembly GCF_965212735.1). GTDB lineage: Bacteria > Bacillota_I > Bacilli_A > Mycoplasmatales > Metamycoplasmataceae > Mycoplasma_K > Mycoplasma_K todarodis_A. The sequence goes on from NZ_CBDBYJ010000002.1 coordinate 114,009, forward strand.
GGTGCAACTGCCATTGGTGTTCATTTACAATCAGAAGAGGGTGAAGAAAACCGTAAAAAGCTGAAAGAACAAATGGATAATTTATCTCCTGTTGTTAATGATATCTTTAAAAAACTTGAAGCAGCTCTTACAGGTGCTGAATCAATCAAGTCTGATGAGATTAGAACTAATGTTGAAATGAGAGTTAACGAAGTTAAGAAACAAATCGCAAAAGTTGATGCTAAGAAAGTTGGAGACGCAACTGAAGAAGCAATTAAAGTAGCATCTAAAAAAATTAGAGATATTAGAACTCAAATCGAAACAGCAGAACATTACACAGATAATTACGATGAAATGACTGTTGCAGAACTAAAAGAAGAAGCTAAAAAGATGAAGGTTACAATAGCATCTAGAGATAAAAAAGCTGATATCATTTCAAAACTTAGAAAAGCAGAAAAATAATTAATTTGAATAATAGTCTTAATAGACTATTTTTTTATATAATTAGACTATGAAATTAATTAACGAACTAAAACAAAGAGGAATCTTAAAAGATATTACGAACGAAGAAAAGCTTGCAAAACTACCTAAAGATGCAAGAGTTTACATTGGATTTGATCCAACAGCAGACTCATTACACTTAGGTAATTACGTTCAAATTTCTATTCTTAAAAGATTCGAAAAACACGGAATAAAACCAGTAGCCGTTCTTGGAGGAGCTACAGGTATGATTGGTGACCCTTCTGGTAGATCTGAAGAAAGAAACCTTCTTTCAAAAGACGATTTATTAAGAAACAAAAATGCTATTAGAAAACAACTAGAATCATTCGGACTAGAAGTTATTGATAACTTTGAGTTTTATAAAGATATGAATATCTTAGAATTCTTGAGAGATGCAGGTAAATTATTAAATATCAATTACATGCTTGCAAAAGATGTAGTTAAATCAAGAATTGATTCAGGTATTTCATTTACAGAATTCTCATACCAACTAATTCAAGGTTGAGACTTTAAGAAACTATATGACGACCATAATGTCATGGTTCAAATTGGTGGTTCAGACCAATGAGGAAATATTACATCAGGAATTGAAATTATTAGAAAAACTGTTGGGGATAAAAACTTAGCTGTTGGTATGACAACAAACTTACTTACAGGATCAGATGGTAAGAAATTCGGTAAGTCAACAGGTGGTGGAGCATTATGAATTTCAAAAGAAATGTGTTCACCTTATAGACTATACCAATACTTAATAAACTCTTCAGATGAAGATGTACAAAAACTATTATCATGATTAACAAGATATTCAGTTGAAGAAATTGCTGATATTATGAAAAACCACAATGAAGCTCCTTACAAAAGAGAAGCTCAAAAAATACTAGCTAAAGAAATCATTACTGACATCCATTCAAAAGAAGATTTTGAAAGTGCACTTAAAATTTCTGAATCTTTATTTGGTAAATCAGATATAGCGGAATTAACAAATGAAGAACTTATGCAATTAAATGGTTCATTACCAACAGCAGAAGTTACTTCAAAAACAATCGTAGAACTTTTAGTAGATTCAAAAGCCGTTTCTTCAAACAGAGAAGCAAGAGAATTCATTAAAAATGGAGCGATAACAATTAATGGTACAAAAGTTACTTCTGAAGAAGAAAATATTCCTTCTGCATTTGAAGATAAACTAGCAATAATTAAAAGAGGTAAGAAAAACTACTTCTTAGCAATTAGAAAATAATTCGCATTGCGAATTTTTTTATATCCTTTTGACTAAAAAAAGACAAAGAAAAAATAACCCGAAGGTTATTATGAATTTTCTTATTATTTTGAGTAGTACTCAACGATAAGTGCTTCATTGATTTCTGAGTTAAGTTCTTTTCTTTCAGGTAATCTTGTTAGTTTAGCTGAGAAAGTAGCTTTATCAAATTCAATTCATGCAGCAGGAGCTTTAGCTTCCATAGCTTCAACGATTTGAACGTTTTTTCTTGATTTTTCTTTTAGAGTAATAACATCTCCAAGTTTGATTTGCATTGATGCAATATCAGCTTTTTTACCATTTAATGTAAAGTGACCGTGGTTAACAAGTTGTCTTGCTTGACGTCTTGTAGCAGCCATTCCCATTCTGTAAACAACGTTATCTAATCTTGTTTCTAGCATTTGTAGGAAGTTAACCCCGGCAACACCACGTAGTTTAGAAGCTTTTTCAAATGTTTTTCTGAATTGTTTTTCATTAATTCCGTACATGAATCTAACTTTTTGTTTTTCATGTAAGTGTAGACCGTAGTCTGACATCTTAATTCTTCTAGCTCCATGTTGTCCTGGAGGAGTTTGTCTTTGTTTTCCTTTTGCGAATTCTTTTCCTGTTTCTAGGATTGAGAAACCATATCTTCTTGATTTCTTAAATGTTGGGCCTGTATATCTTGCCATAAGTATCTCCTTTAGTTTTCTTTTTATATGCATAACTAAGGCTTAATTTCTTTAATGATGTGTTGACACAAATAGGTTCGGCGTCCAGCGAGCTTACTACTAATCCTGTGTTGACAACGCTAATCAAAAAATAATTAAGTGCTGTATATGCTCCTTTATTTTACACTATTTTTATATAATGTAACTATGGAAATGTGAAAAGTAATTTTATTATCAGTTGGAATTCCAGTAATTATAATCATAGGAATAGCATTAATAGTGCTTATTACAAGGATTATGTTCCAAAAAAAACACGAAGATTTGGTTAAGTCCACATCTACTTTTGTTGAGCGAGAAAGATTGAAAAAAGTAGAGATAATGTACCAAAGAATTTCTATTATTGCAAAAACCAATGCAAAATATGAAAAATTGTTTGAAGAACTTTCAAAAGATTTTGATCAAATAGATGAAACTTTTAAACTACTTGATAAAGAGGTTTCAGAATTACAAATTACATATAAGAAAATGAACTCAAAAACACTAAGTGTTGAGTTAGAAAAAATAGAATTATTAAATTCAAAATTAACTTCAAAAATTTCTAAAATATCGAGAGTTGCAAATAAGGTTCTTAAACAAGAAGAATTTTTAAGAAACGAAATGTCATTATTTAGAGAAAAAGGAAGAATGATTTCAAATAGTTATTCAAAGAAAAGAATTAGACTAGATAAGGTTTCTGCAAAAATTGATGCATTGAATAATCAAATAACTCAAAGAACTAAAAAATTCGATCGTTTAATTGAAAAAGGAAAAACAAGAGAAGCTTCTGATTTAATCGAAAAGATAAGAGAAGACATTATTAAATTCGGAATAATAATTAATGAAGGTCCAAAGATACAAGCTACACTATACGATGCAATTCCTTCATACATCAAAAAATTAATTGGAATTTACCAACATGCTGAGACATCATTAAAGGTTGACTTATCTCACATTGATTTTACGAACTCAGTTAAACACCTTTCTTCTAGTTTTAATAAAGCAAAAGAATTATTCATCGAATTAGAATTAGAAAGTGTAAAGAAAGAAGTAATTTATTTAATTAAAAATATAAAAGCTATTGAAAGAATTATTAATTCTGAAATTAAAGCACGTAATATATTTGTTAAAGAATTCATGACTTCTCAAAATATAGTTGCTTCCACACTTAAACAATATGTTCAAATTCGTAAAGAAGTTAAGAAACAATCTCAAAAAGGAACAGTTCTAAATGCTGAAATTACTGAGATTATGACAAATCTAAAATTCGAAATCGCAGATTTAGATGAAACAGTAATGTCATTCTCTAATTTAATTTCTGATAAAAATATTCCATTCACTTCAAAATTATCACGTATGAAAATCTTATTAAATAAAAATATTTCCGCAGTAAATATGATGAATGAACTTTATGAATTATTATGAAGAGATGACTTAACAAAAAGAACTATCCAAAATAAATATATGCAAGCTGAACATGCAATGATCTCATTAAGAGCTAAAGTAATAGATTCAAATATATTATTATCTAGTCAAGAGGAACAACAATTGATAGATATTGAAGAAACAAAAGAATTATTAAAACAAACATTATCAATCGCACCTTTCAATGCTAAGAAAGCTGAACAACATTCTAAAAATCTTATGGAAAACGTAGCTTCTTATTATAAAGTTGTTGGTGGAAAAATTGAAATGTCTAAAATGATTAGAAATTTAATTAAAGAATTTGCTCCAAATAGGGCGATGGATGCTAAACTTAATATAGCATTTGTACAAGGAGAGAAACAATTCTTGGCAGGTAAATACGCATCATCATTAAGAATAACAATCGATGCTGTTGAGGATTTATTAGAATCATCAACCAAAAGGAGAAAACATGTACGGAACAATACTAATTAGATTTGGTGAACTATCAACCAAAGGAAAAAATAAAATGTCTTTCGTTAGACAATTAGAAAAAAATATTAAGAAATTAATGGGAGTAGAACCTGAAGTTCTTTTCGACAGAATGTTTTTAGAATATTCAGAAGAAAATATGGAAGGTCTACAAAGAATCTTTGGTATTTCATCTTACTCACCAGTTATGACTGTTGATACTGAAATGGAAACAATTAAAGATGCGGCTTTAAAGTTAGCACAAAAATTCCCTGAAGCAAAAACATTTAAAATAGCAGCAAGAAGACACTGAAAGAAATTTGAAAAAACATCGCAAGAACTAAATGGATTACTTGGTGGACACATTTTAGAAAATACTGATTTAACAGTTAATGTTAAAAAACCTGATCTTAAAATTGAAGTTGAAGTAAGAAATGGTAAATCATATGTATTTTGTGAAAGAACTCAAGGACTTGGTGGTTACCCAGTTGGAATCAATGGGAAAGTGCTACATTTAATTTCAGGTGGAATTGATTCACCAGTTGCAGCATTCGAATTAATGAAGCGTGGACTACATGTTGATTACTTATCATTCATCACTCCTCCTTTTACAGATAACAAAACAAGAGAGAAGATTTCTGAAATTGTTAACTTACTTAATAAATATCAAGGTAAATCATATATCTACAGATTAACTTATACAGATTTAATGCACACAATTGGATTAACTTCTAAACAATCATATAAAATCACATTAATGAGAAGATCATTCTATAGAATCGCATCTAAAATTGCTGAATCAAGAGGATTCCTTGCAATTGCTAATGGTGAAAACATTGGGCAAGTTGCTTCTCAAACACTTGAATCAATTCATACTATTCAAGAACAAGCAACATTACCTGTTTTAAGACCAATCTTAACAGCTGATAAAATCGAAACAATTAATAAAGGTATTCAAATTGGTACATATGAGATTTCAATTGTTCAAGCATCTGAAACATGTGAACTATTTGCACCAAAGGCACCAGTTACAAAACCTACACCTAAAGAGGCATACAGATTAGAAGAAGAATTCGGTAATTTACTTGAATTAGAAGATAAATGTATGGAAGGTATGGAAATCGAAAGAGTAGAGTTATAACTCTATTCTTTTTATATCCATTATATTTGTTAAAATATAAGTATGTCTAGATACGTAAACTTACACACAAATACTGAATATTCATTGTTGGAATCAACAATTAAGATAGATTCATTAATAGAATATGCAAAAGAAAACAAAATGGATACCCTTGCAATAACAGATCACAACGTTATGTATGGTGTTGCCGAATTTGTTGATAAATGTAAAAAAAATGGGATTAAACCAATAATCGGTTTAGATCTTGATGTTGAGGATTTCAGAATGGTTCTTCTTGCTAAGAACTATAATGGATACTTAGATTTAGTGAGACTTTCATCAAAAAGAGTTCGTAATGAAGAAATCAAAATCAAAGATATACCTGTTAAAGACCTCTTCTTAATAGATCACCCAACTTTAGGACACTATGCAACTAAAGGTGAAATTTTACAACTTCACAATTACTATGTTGGTGTTGAAAAAGGTGAACATCCAAACGGAGTAGCCATTTTTGAAGCTAGAACATTAAAGGAAGAAGATAATAAAGCTTTAACTATTTTAAATTACATTAAAAATTCAGAACAAAAAGACTTTAATATGAAACCTTATAATTACAACCCAATGGGTGTTAGTTCTCTTATGATAGAACAAGCTATTGCTATCGCTAAAGAATGTAATGTTGTATTTCCGGAAGTTAAAAACATACTTCCTAGTTTTCCAACACCAGATGGTTTAACATCACCAGCATACTTAAAACATATAATCCAAGACAACATTGGAAAAAGATTAAAAGAAAAAGCTTTTGATGCTGAATATGTAAAAAGAATTAGATATGAAGTTGGTATTATAGAAAAATTAGGTTATTCAGATTATTTCTTAATTATTTGAGATTTAATTAAATGAGCAAAAGAACAAGATATAGCTGTAGGTCCTGGTAGGGGTTCAGCTGCTGGTTCACTTGTTTCATACATTCTGGGTATTACTGATATTGATCCAATAAAATTTGAACTTATCTTTGAGAGATTCTTAAACCCTGAACGTGTTACTATGCCGGATATCGATATTGATATTCAAGATAGTAGACGTGATGAAGTTGTTAAATATATGTTTGATAAATATGGTGAAAATAAAACTGCTTTAATTATCACATTCTCAAAATTAGGTGCAAAAATGGCCTTAAGAGATTCAGCGAGAGCTATGGGGATTACTCCAAGAGAAGTTGATGTTCTTTCAAAAATGATTAGACTTGGGGAAACATTAGAATCAACATATAGAAAAGTTTCTGCTTTTAGAGCTCACATTGATAGAGATCCAAAGATGCAAGAGTTATTCTTTGCTGCAAAGAGTATTGAAGGTCTTCCAAGAAATCATGGAACACATGCTGCTGGTGTAGTTCTTTCTAAAAATGATATTTCAAATTCTGTTCCAACAATTAGTGGAATAAATGATTATAACCAAACACAATATTCAATGGATTATATGGAAGCAAATGGTTTACTAAAAATTGATATCCTTGGGTTAAGAAACTTAACAATAATACAAGACATCCAGAAAGAAGTTTACGACAACTACCAAAGAAGATTAGTTCTTGAAAAAATTAAGTTAAATGATAAAACAACAAATAAATTACTTTCTGATATTGATACTAATGGTGTATTCCAATTAGAGTCTTATGGAATGAAAAACACATTAGCATCAGTAGGTGTAGCTGGTATTGATGATATAACTGCTATATTATCTCTTTATAGACCAGGTCCAATGGAATTTATAAAAACATATGCCGCTAGAAAAAAAGGCTTAGAATCAGTTCCAAGTGTTTCAGTAGAGTTTGATAAAATCACAAAAAGAACATATGGTATTATTGTGTACCAAGAACAGATTATGCAAATTGCTCAAGAATTTGCTGGAATGTCTTTTGGTCAAGCAGACATTCTTCGTAGAGCAATCAGTAAGAAAAAAATGGCTTTAATTGATGGACTAAAAAAAGAATTTACAAATGGAGCATTAGTAAAAGGGCAAACACAAGAATCAATTGATAATGTATACCATTCAATAGAAGCCTTTGCATCATATGGTTTCAATAAATCACATGCTGTAGCTTATGCTGTTATTTCATATAGAATGGCATTCTTAAAAGCAAGATTCCCATTAGAGTTTTACACATCTCTATTAAATGCATCACTTGATTCTCAAAAAGCTGTATTAACTTATGTTAATGAAGCTAAGAAAAAAGATATTGTTGTGAATGCACCTGAAATCAACCTATCAGAAACAAGAGTATTCAATAAAGAAAAACAAATTTACATGCCACTTAAACTTATTAAAGGGTTTGGTAATGTAGCTTCTAAAAAACTATTGGATGAAAGAGATGCAAATGGTAAATTTAAAGACTTCTTTGATTTTGTAGCTCGTGTAAAATTATCAGGTCTTGGTGAAGCAGCAATAACATCACTAATACAATCAAATGCTTTAAGAAATTTTGCACACATGCAAGTTCTTCTTGATACATTACCTTCTGCAATAAGATATGCTGATATGATCACATTTAAAAAAGAAGGTGAAAAAGTTCTTGATTTCGATTTAATTGCAAAACCTAAAATGGTTCATAGTGAAAGAAACATTAAAAATGAGATTATCTCTGAAAATAAATTCCTAGGATTTAATTACAATGTATTCTTTACAGATCCATATGCCACAGAAGAACGTATTAAAGATCTTGAAACAAAAGACACTGTTGAAATAGCTATTTATGTAGATAAGATTTATAAGAAAAGAAATAAAGACGGAAAAGAATTTGCGGTTATACTTGCGCATGATTCTTCAAATAAAATTGAATTCACTGTATTTAATAGAACATGAGAGTTTATTCATAAGTCAAGAGACAAAAAAGTATACATAGCAAAAATAAGGGTAAACATGTTCAATGACAAGAAAAATTACATTCTTGCACAACCTTGAAAGGAAACAAATGAATAAAATTTTATTAATAGACGGGAACTCACTTACGTATAGAGGATACTTTGCAACTGCATTTTCAAGAGCTGGTATCTTAACAACATCAGATGGAATTCCTACTAATGCAGTTCTTTCTATGAACAATATGCTTTCTAACATAATATATACAGAAAGCCCAACTCACATCTTGATAGCATTTGATGCTAAAAAGAAAACAAGAAGACACGATATATTTCCCGACTATAAAGGTGGACGTTCAAAAACTCCACAGGAATTAATTCAACAATTCCCAATAGTTAAAGAGATGATTGAAAAGATGGGGATAAAATGATATGAAGTTGAGGGTTGAGAAGCAGATGATATTATTGCAACTGTTGCAAAACAATCAAGTGAAGCTGGACACAAAGTTCAAATCCTTTCATCAGATAAAGATTTACTTCAATTGGTAGATGAGAATATCGAAGTATTATTTAATAACAAAGGTGTTAGAGATCTTAATGTTATTACTAACGATAATTTCTTTGAAACACAAGGGCATTTCCCAAATCAAGTTGCAGATATGAAAGGTTTAGTTGGTGACTCATCAGATAACTTACCTGGTGTAAAAGGTATAGGTATTAAAGGTGCCAATAAATTATTAGAGAAATATGGAACAGTTGAAAACATTTATAGAAATATAGAAGAAATCACTGGAGCAACTCAAACAAAACTTATTAATGATAAAGAAATGGCTATGATGTGTAGAGATATTGCAACATTGAAATTTGATGTTGAAATTCCTTATACATTTGATGAATTAGCTTATAGGTTTAGAGTAACTCAAGAATTAATCGATTTTTATCAGAGATATGAATTGAAATCATTAGTTAATAAATTTTCAAAATATAAATCAAATACTTCAAATGAAGAAAGTATTTCTGAAAATGCACCGGAACTTCCTATGGAGGAATTAACACCGATGGATATTCCTGCGATTGAAACTCCTTCAATGGAAGAAATACCTCCACTAGATATTCCTACAATAAACATTAGTTCTTCACAAGAATCATTACCTATAGAAGAAATTCAAGATGATATTTTCGAAGAAGAGAATCCTACTGAAAAAGAAAAGGATGAAGTTAAATACAAGAATATAATATTTTAAAAAAGGCGATGCCTTTTTTTATATAATTCATTTATGATAGCAATAATAGGAAATCCCAATGTTGGAAAGACAACATTTTTAAGAAAATTAAAAGAATACGGGTATTCAACCTATGAAACCGATGCATGAGTATTAGAACAATACAATAATGAACAATCAGAAGTGTTTAAAAAGATGATTGATGAATTTGGTGAAAGTATTGTTAATGACAAAAAAATTAATAAAAACGCATTAAAGAAACTAATAAGTGAAGATTTTGATATTTTAAAGAAAATTGAATTAATTGTTCACCCCTTTATTAAGCAACATTTAGAGGAAAATAAGTATGATTTTGTGGAAATTCCGATATTAAAATGATCTCCTGTTAACTTTATCGATTTATTTGATATGGTCTTTAATTTAAAGGGTTTAACCCCCAAAAATAAAATTAGTAATGTGGATAACTTTTCCGATACGCTAATAGACACTAATAAAAGGGGTTTCAGGACATTTGATACTGTGGATATCTATGCTAAAAACACACAAAATATAGCTGAATTTTTAAAAAAATATGGGATTGCTCCTCGATAAATCTATAATAGTATTACCACTTAATCACTGGGTCAAAATCGGAGGAAATAATGAATCAATATATAGTAGAAGCAAACGAGTATGTATCACAGGATGATTTAAGGAATATTAGAACACTATATTTACCAATTATCGGGAATAAAGCTGTATCTTTATACCACGCATTAGCTGATGAGGCAATCGAAACTTTTAAAATAGATTTCAGACACTTATCATCATTAATGAACTCTCTTAAATTTAATAAAGAGGATTTACTGTCAGCAAGAAAAACATTAGAGGCAGTAGGTTTAATGAGAACATATGCACAACAAGAAAGATCAACATTCTTATTTGCCATTTCAAAACCATTAGACATTAAGAAGATGCAAAATAATAAACTACTTCTTAATAAACTAAGAAACGCCATTGGTGAAGTAGAGCTTGAAAGAATCATCTTTGAAAATAAAACACAAACTGTTGATAAATCAGGTTATGTTGAAATTTCAGCAAAATACCATGAGATATTCGATATTGAACTTACTACTAAAATTCAAAAGACTTCAGAAATTGCAATACCTTCATTCGAAAATAAAGAAGAAGCAATTAAGGGACTTTCAGCAGAAATGTTTACAAAATTCCTTACAAACGATATTGCAGGACCTACATTATCAAGAACATTTGATACATTAAGAAGTTTAGGATTCTCAAACCAATCATTAAATACAATTCAAAATTATTCATTTGAAGTAAATAACAAAGTTGTTGCTAAATATGTTGAAACAATTGCTTACGATTTCTATAAATCAGACATCACATCTTCAAACGATATCGAAAAAGAATTAAACAAAGCATCAGCTTCTAAAAAACATGAGGTTAATGTACAACCAACTTCAGAAATAATATCGGAAGGAGGAGATATGAGTTTAGATGAAATATTCTCAGACTTATTCTCATAATTCACTATGACAAAACAAGAAATTATAGATAAAGCTTTAGCCATACCTCGTGTTGCGGCTAGAGTTTTAGAGCTTAAAATAAATTTAGAACAGTTAGAAAGTGGAATGATCATACTTTTAGAGATACTAACTGAGCAAGAACAAGAAGTGGAACCAAAATATATCACTTCTTTTAATCTTGCACCAGATGGATCTTTAGTAATGTCTAAAATCCTTTCTGAAAGAGGTAAGAAATTGTCTATAAATGACAATATCATTACTCAAACAATGTCTCCTATTAATGAAACTATTAGTTTTGAAGATATGGAACAAACAAGAGAACGTATTGAATTTGGTTTATTCTTTAAAAAATTTAAACAAGAAGTTGCTGAAGAAACTAATCCAAAAGGCTTTTTCTTATATGGGAAAATGGGTATTGGTAAATCATTCATTGCTCAAGCTATGGCTAACACATTAGCTAAGTCGGGACATAAAGTAGCATTCTTAAATGTTGCTGAACTTGTTTCAATAATTAAATCAAAATTTAAAACAGGATATGAAGAGTTTCTAGAAGATTTAAGAACTGTTGATTATTTATTTTTAGATGATATAGGTGCTGAAACGGTAACTGCATGATTTAGAGATGATATTCTTCTTGGCGTTTTATCAACAAGAATGAATAATAAAAAAACTACTTTCTTCACATCTAACTACTCTATGGAAGAGTTAGAGAAAATAGAATCAAGAACACAAGGCGCAAAATATCCAGATAAAGCTAAATCAGCTAGATTAATGGAAAGAATAAGAGCACTTTCAACTCCTGTTGCAATTAGTGGGCACAATCGTAGATACTAAGTATCTGCTTTTTTAATCAAAATACTTGCTTTTTCTTTAAAAAATTGTATAATTTTAATGCAGTTCAAGACTGCAGTATACTGCCTTACAAGCACAATAAACATTATAAAAATTATAGAAAACTAAAAAAGGAAATTAATATGAAAAAAATCGCAATTAACGGTTTTGGTAGAATCGGACGTCTAGTATTTAGACAAATGATTGAAAACAAAAACTATGAAATCGTTGCTATCAACGACTTAACATCACCTGCTATTTTAGCTCACCTGCTAAAATACGATACAGCACACGGAAACTTCAACGGAACAGTTGAATCAACAGAAGACTCACTAATTGTAAACGGCCAAACAATTAGAATCTACGCTGAAAGAAACCCAAAAGATCTTCCATGAGCAGAACTTAACATCGACGGTGTTGTTGAATCAACAGGATTCTTCGTTTCAAAAGAAGCATCAATGGCACACATCGAAGCTGGAGCTAAAAAAGTTGTTATTTCAGCACCTGCAAAAGGTGACTTAAAAACAGTTGTTTACTCAGTAAACGAAGAAGTACTATCAGCAGATGACCAAATCATCTCAGCTGCTTCATGTACAACAAACGCTTTAGCACCAGTTGCTAACGTTCTAAACAAAGAATTCGGTCTTGTAAAAGGATTCATGACTACAGTTCACGCTTACACAGGTGACCAAGGTACTCAAGATAAACCACACGGTGACTTACGTAGAGCCAGAGCTGGAGCAATGAACATCGTTCCTACAACTACTGGTGCTGCTGTTGCTGTTGGTAAAGTTCTTCCAGAACTAAACGGTAAACTAGATGGTATCGCTGTACGTGTACCAACAATTACAGGATCACTTGTTGACCTTGTTGTTGAATTAGAAAAAGACGTAACTGTTGCTGACATTAACAAAGCAATGGAAGCTGCTGCTTCAGATTCAATGGCTTACGTAGTTGACCCAATCGTTTCTTCAGACATCATCGGAGCTACACACGGAACTCTATTTGATTCACTAATGACTAAAGAAATGTCAGTTGACGGTAAAAAATTATTCAAAATTATTACATGATACGATAACGAAAACTCATACGTTTCACAATACGTAAGAACATTCGATCACTTCATCAACCTATAATAGTTGATAAAGAAAATAGGCAATTTGCCTATTTTTTGTTTCGCCCTTTTTATATTGCAAATATAAGTTATAATGTGTTTATGTGAAAATTTATAGTATCAGCATCAAAAAAATCGAATTGATTAAATACACACGCAAAAGAAGTGTGTTTCGTAGGTAGATCAAATGTAGGTAAGTCATCACTTATCAACGCATTAGCTAATCAAAAAATAGCTAGAACATCAAATACACCTGGGCGTACACAATTAATTAACTACTTTGAAAATGAAGATGGAAAAATGATTGTCGATTTACCTGGGTATGGTTTTGCTAAGATGCCCAAAAAAGAATTAAAGAAAATGTCTGAAATGGTTGAGGAGTATTTCGGAGAAAGACGTCAATTAATCATGACTTTTTGTCTAATTGATTCTAAGATAGGTATAACATCAGATGATTACGATATGTTTGAGTATTTAGAGGCTGTAGGACGTCCTTACTTTATTGTAGGTACAAAAGCCGACAAAGCTAAACAAACAGAAATCTCAAGTACCTTAAAACAAATTCATGAATTAGGAGTTGATTATTTAATTACTTCAGCTTCAAAAGGTAAAAATATTAATAAACTTAAAGCAGTTATTAAGAAAATATTTTAAATAATTGTAAAACAAAAAAACAAGGTTACTTGTTTTTTATTTTGGGTAAATTGTTGTCTAATAAGGGTGGATTTTAAGGTGGAAAAAATGCAAAAACCCTAAAAAATCTTGTTTTTTTAATTAAATCTTAAAAAGTGTATTTTAGGCCTTAAAATTATTATTTTTTTAACTTTTTAATTAAAATATTTTAAATTATAATTTTGTAAAATTTATTCCTATATAATATTATTGCTCGGTATTAAACCGGAAATGAAGGAGAATAATTATGAAAAACGAACCCGCATTATGAGTACAAGAAAATGCAGAAAACATTGAATTAATCGATGTTAGAACACCTGCTGAGTTTGCAATGGCTCATGTTAAAGGAGCTATAAATATCCAAAAAGATGAGCTAATTGCTAATCACGCCAAATATCTAGAAAAAGATAAAGCATATTACATCATGTGTGGTTCAGGTGGTAGATCACAATTTACTATTACAAGCCTTTTCTCACAAGGGTACAACATGACAAATGTTGCAGAAGGAATTAGTGGAATGGATCCAGCAAAATTAATAATGGAAGCAAAACCTGAAACTAAACAAGATGGTAGATTAATTCTAGATCACTTAAAAAATACAAAAATGAATTTTGTAATTATCTTCGCTGAAAATTGTGGAACATGCGACATGCTAAAACCAATTTTAGAATCACTTGATGAAAGATATAAAGATGTATCAACAACAGCCTTAAAAATCACTGATTACCAAGAAATCGCTGAACAAGAAAATGTTGTTGGAACACCAACTACATATGCTTTTATAGAAGGTAAAGAAGTATTTAATTTTAAAGGTTACCTTCCTGAAACAGAGATTCTTAAAAAGATACAAGAACATAATCAATAATAAAATGCGAGTTAATCGCTTTTTTTATTCACGTAGTGGTTTATATTATGTATTTTCTTGTTATAATACTTTACGAGTAAGTAATTACTCCTTGGCAGTAATGCCCAGAGACCAAAAGGAGGCCCAATATGGCTAAATATGAAATTATGCTAGTTCTGGACCCTAAAGCTGACTCAGCAATTATCGAAAACCAAGCAAAAGAAGTTTTCGGTGGAGCAGCTGAAGTGAAAAAACTAGAAAATACAGATCTTGCTTATGAAATCAACAAATCAATGACAGGACAATTCTTCCTGTTAACTGTTGAATCAGAAGGTTCAAACATTCAAGAATGAAACCGTAGATCAAACATTGTAAAAGAAATCTGAAGAAACTTAGTAATCAACTTATCTACAGAAGCTGGTTATGATAAACCATTCGTAGAAAACAAATTCTCTAAATACCCAAGACTTAGAAAAAAACAAGCTGAAAGAAAAGCTGCAATGGAAGCTCGTAGAGCTGAAAGAGCTGCTTACCAAGCTAGACAAAACGCTTCTAAAACAGAGGATAAGTAATGAATAAAGTTCTATTAGTAGGGAATTTAGTTAGAGACCCAGAAACATATCAAACAGCATCAGGAATCAAATATACAAGATTCACAGTTGCTATAAGTAGACAATTTGGAGAAGATCAAGCTGATTTCGTTCCTATTGTCGCTTGAAGACAAACAGCGGAATTTATCGAGAAATACCTAACAAAAGGTTCTAAAGTATCAGTTGAAGGAAGATTTTCTTCATCAACATACAAAAATGCTCAAGATGAAACAGTAACTCGTTATGAAGTTACTGCTGATAGAGTTCAATCTCTTGAATCAAGAGCTCAAAGAGAACAAAGAGCAGGACACGTTGCAACAGAAGTTAAACCTTCAGTTCAACCTACTCCTCAACCAACTAATACAACACACAATTCATCAGTTCAAAAAGACGAGATAGCTCAAACAAAGGATGTCCCTTTAGACGTTCCTTGAGAGCTTGACTTATAGGAGGCCAAAATGGCAACATTTAATAGAAAACCTAAGAAAGTGGTAAGAAGAAAGAAACCTTGTTTCTTCCACTTAGAGAAAATTAACTACATCGATTACAAAGATACAGAATTATTAGGAAGATTTATCAACAACCAAGGTAAAATCCTTTCTGCAGGTGTAACAGGTACTTGTGCTAAACACCAAAGATCTCTTTCTACAGCAATCAAAAGAGCTAGACTAGTAGCTTTATTACCATTCGTTAAAGAAAGAATTAGACGTTAATTAAATAACGTTTTATAAAGAGATAGTATATAATACTATCTTTTTTATATCTTTGTTATATAATTATTCTATGAATAAAAAACACAAAATATTTTTGCTGAGTTTATTAACTTTAGCAGCCGTAACATTGGTAGTCGGAATGACACTAATTGGAACACAGTTAACAGGTGGGAATAGGACCTTATTATTAATACTATTTACAACTGTATCTATTGTTTCATTAATTCTAGTTCTAGGTTCTATAATTGGAATCAGAAGACAAAGAGTTGAAATTAAGAAATCATTCGATTACTACATAGAAGAATTAATATCTTCATCTGGTATTGGTACAATTATCTTTAACAGTGAAGGAATTATTATCTGATCATCAAAATTTATTTCAGAAAGATTTAATAATAGATTGATTGGTAAAAACGTAGGAGATATTTCGAAAGAATTTCAAGATCATTATCACAACAATAAAACAGATTTCACATTTAAACACAACAACATTTTTTATGAAGCAAGTATTATTACTAAATCAAATTCTATAATTCTAAGAGATGTAACTGAAAAAGCTTCTATTTTAGAACAATATAAAAATGAAAAATCTGTAGTTGCTGAATTGGATATTGATAACTTCCAAGAATACCAATCACTACTACCTGAAGAAGAGATTTTCGCAATTCAATCAACAATTATGAAAATGTTGGATTCACTTGTTGATAAACATAACATTATTTATCGTCAATATGTAAATGGTAAATTTATGATTTTCACAGATAACGAAACTTTAGATAAATTAATAAAAGATGAATTCTCAGTATTTACGAAAATTAATACAGCATTATCAATTAATGGTGTTAAATTAACAGTTTCAGTTGGTATTGGTGTTGGTTCAACATTACCTAATGAATTAATGAGTCTTGCAAAAGAAGCTATTACACAATCACAAAACCGTGGTGGTGACCAAGTTACTGTTGCATATCAAAATCAAGATTACAAATACTTTGGTGCTGAGACAGAAGCTGTTTCATCATCATCAAGAGTTAAGATTTCTCAAATTTCAAAAATCATTGTTGAAAGATTGAGTGATCCTAAAATTAAGAACGTTATTGTTTATGGTCATAAATTCGCTGACCTTGATGCACTTGGTGCAACAAGAGGTATTGTGGAAATGGCAAGAGCATTTGACAAAAAATCATACATTGTTAATGCAACATTCGATAACACAACTAAAAAGGCTATTAAACAACTTGTTAAAAGTCCAAAAGAATTATTTATCAAACCAACTCAGGCAGATAAGTTCTCTAAGTCATCTACATTAGTATTTATATGTGATACTGCAGAACCTACTCGTACTGAGAACCCTAATGCTTTAAAAGGTTTTGAAGAAAGTAATATATTTATTCTTGACCACCATAGGGTTACTAAATTACCTGAAGGAATCCATAAATCACATACTTATGTTGATACAGCAGTTTCTTCAGCATCAGAAATTGTTGCAGAGATTATTCAATTCTCAAAAAGAAATATTAAGATTTCCCATGAGACAGCTCAATTACTATTGGCTGGTATCTATCTAGATACAAAACAATTCCAAAAACAAGTTTCTTCAAGAACATTTGCTGCCGCTTCATGATTAGAGTCATTTGGAGCTACGGCTAATGTTGCAACAAACTTATTGAAATTATCAGAAAGTCAAACAACAACAATTAGAAAAATATTAACTGAATTAATTGAAGTTAAACCGGGGTACTATTTAGCCACATATGATGGCGAAGCTGATTCGGATGTTATTTCCGTAGCAGCTGATGAAATTCTTAGAACAGAAGGAAGACGTGCAGCATTCGTTATTGCTAAAATTCCAGGTTCTAAATTATATAAATTATCAGCTAGATCAATAGATGTTAATGTCCAACTTATAGCAGAGAGAGTTGGGGGTGGAGGACACTTCGCTGCTTCAGCAGCAGTTTCAGAAGAGTCATTATCAATCTTTGCAGATAACCTAATACAGGCGATTGTGAGTGTGAAAAATGAAAGTAATAATAATTAAAGATTGTAAAAATGGTAAAGTCAACGACGTTGTAGACGTTGCTGATGGATATGCAAAAAACTTCCTGATTAAACAGGGGTATGCTTTACCTATAAACAATTCAACAAAAAGACTTCTAGATAAAAAACTAGAAAAAATTAAAGAACAAGAAGCAGCAGATTTAGCAACTGCTAAAGAAATGAAGAAAAAGTTAGAAGAGATAACTCTTGAATTTGGACTTAAATCAATTAACAATAAAGTTCATGGTTCAATCACTAATAAACAAGTGACTAAACAATTAAGAGAAAAAGGTATAACTATTTCTAAATATGCATTACCGCATATACATATTGCTTCAATTGGAATCACAAAGGTTACAGCTACTCTACATAAAGATGTTGAAGCTATAATCCAAGTTAAGGTGGTTAACAATGGCTAAAGAACATAGTGCAATAGAAATTGAAAAAGCAGTCTTAGGTCTGCTTCTTTCTAATCAACATTTAATTGGTAATACTCTTGGTTATATTACAGCTGAAGAGTTTTACGATAAAAGACATAGAATAATTTTTGAAACATTAGAAGAATTAGCAGCTGCAGATATAACTATTGAAATTGCTGCTATTATTAACAGACTTAAAGAAAAAGGACAATTTGTCGAAATTGGTGCAGAAGCATATTTAGGGACTTTAATCGGTTTAGCTGCTTTGGAATCAAACCTTACAAAATTCATAAAGGTAATTTCAGAAAAAGCTCACTTACGTAAAGTTAAAGCTGTTGTTACTCAACTTGGTAAAGATCTTGATAAAGAAGATGTTGATGCTAATGAATTAATTGAAAAAGTTGAAACAGATATCCTTGCTTCTACAAGAGATGTTGCTATGGGTGAATTCGAAGACGCTGCGACAATTATTAAAAAGACAATTAAAAATATTGAAATGCGTCAATCTTCAACAGAGCTTGCGGGTATTCCAACGGATTGAACAGACTTCAATGCTATGACTTCTGGATTCCAAAAAGGAGACCTTGTTATATTAGCTGCTAGACCTTCAATGGGTAAAACAGCTTTTGCTCTTAATATAGCTGCTACAGCCGCTAAAAAACATAGTGTTGCATTCTTTTCACTTGAAATGCCAAAAGAACATCTAATGGCTCGTGTGCTATCTTCTGTTTCATATGTTGATGGATACAAATATAAAAAGAATGTTATGACTAAACTAGATTGAGAGAAAACAAATCTTGCAGAAGAAAAAATTTCGCAAATGAAATTATATATTGATGATACTCCAGGTCTTACATTAGCTGAATTAATGTGAAAAGCTAAGAAGCACCACAAGAATCATCCTATTGATATGATTATTATCGACTATATGCAACTAATTGCAGGACCTAAAGGTTCATCTGGTGATAATAGACAAGCGGAAGTTTCTGCAATCTCTCGTGGTCTAAAACAATTAGCGCGTGAATTAAACGTTCCTCTGATTGCTCTATCTCAACTATCTCGTCGTGTTGAACAACGTGAAGATAAGCGTCCAATGATGTCAGATATCAGGGAATCAGGAGCTATCGAGCAAGATGCCGATTTAATCGCATTCTTATATAGAGAAGCTTATTATAAAAAAGCTGAAGAAACTTCAGAAGAAGACTTAAGACACCAAACAACAAAAGTTATTGTTGCTAAGCACAGAAATGGTGCGATTGGTGATATTGACTTAGCATTCGATCCTTCAATAGGATTATTTACTGATAAAGCTAAAGGAGAAAATTAATGAGTACGTCCCTTATAATCGGTTTAATAGCATTATTGATTGTACTAATACTTTTATCTTCAATGTTTTCAGCAGCTGAAACAGCATATTCATCTGTTAACCCTGCAAAGATTTCATTAGAAGTGAAAAAGAAAACAAAATCAGGGAAGTTATTAAAAAAACACTTAAATACATTTGGTTGAACACTTGCAACTATATTAATAGGGAATAACCTAGTAAATATTGGTGCTTCTGTTTTAATATCTTATATACTGGGTACTTTACTTAACTCAACGGAAATAGCAACATTGGTTTCAATTTTAGTTATGACACCTATCATTGTTATCTTTGGTGAGATACTCCCTAAAGTTTTAGCAAGAAAATATGCTTTTGGATATTTAAAGAAAATTGTATTTTTAATGGAATTCTTAAATTACTTATTTTTCCCTTTTACTTATCCAATAAGTAAAATCAATATCGGTAATGGAATAACTAATACTGAAAATGAACTAAAACAAGTTCTTGACACTGGTAGAAAAGAAGGTGTTATTGAAAAGAGGGAAGCTACACTTGCTTCAAATGCACTTGATCTTGATTCAACTCGTGCTGGTTCAGTTTCTACTAAAAGAAAACAAGTAATAACAATCACAGAAAAAACTTCATTAGATGAGGTAAAAGATATATTCGATTACACAGGATATTCTAGATTACCTTTTATCAAAAATAAAAAATGAATTGGTACAGTTCATTTAAAAGATATTATTTTTATGACGGAAGGAAAACCTGAAGAAATGGTTGCAGAAGTTCCTTTTGTTTCAAAGAATATGATTTTAACAAATGTATTGGAAATTATGCGTTTAAAGAAAACACATATTGCATTTGTTACTGAAACAAGTAAATCTTCAAAAGTGGTTGGTATCATAACTTTAGAAGACATCATCGAAGAACTATTTGGTGAGATTTATGATGAACATGATGTTACTGATTCAGTAAGACAACTAGGACTTCATAAGTGAACAGCTGATGGTACAGATGAAATGTCTAAAATTTCTGAAATCACAGGATATCATTTTGATGATGTTGAAGAAGGAATAAATCTACAACAGTGATTGAAAAAACGTATAAATAGACACATCAAAGAAGGTCTTATTTATGTTCATAAAAAGAAAATTAGGATTAAAGTTATTTCCAATAAGAGGGGTTTACCTACTCAATATGAAATTAGTGAAAAATAAAAGGCTTATTTAAGTCTTTTTTTTGTTATAAATAAACTATGAATAAAATTTTAGTAAAAAAATGGACTGGGATAATTTTAATCCTAATCATTTCATCATTTTTATTTTCTTTTGGATTAAAGATGTTTGTATCATCAGCAAAAACATTCTCATCAGGATTAGGGGCGCTTCCTCAATTCCTTACATATATAACTGATTTAGATCAAAAGTATTTCTCAATTCTTTATTTTGCATTTAATATTCCTTTTTTAATTGTGTTCTTCTTTTTAGTTAGAAAGAAATTTATTATTTTAACTTTCGTTTGATTATTATTCCAACTATCTTGAGGACAACTTATGGAGGTTATTCCAGGTATTAGTGATGCAGATCCATTCCACATAGGTAAGTGAGCTGTTGCACAAGAAGGAAAAGAGACTACTGTAGGGCTTGTTAAAGAAAAGTGAGCTATTATTGTTCAACCTTGTGTTGGTGCCGTAATAACAGGTACTGGTACAGCATTAGCATGAAAAACTGGTGGTTCATCAGGTGGTGCTGACGTTATTACTTATTACATTTCAACAAGAAAACAAAAATCTCCTGGAGTAGTTGCTACTCTTGTATCTCTATCAATTGCTTTAACAATGATCGTAATACAAACTATAATGAAAAATGTTCCAGTTGGTGATGATCCTGCTCAAATGCTTTTCGGACCAATAACTTGAGGAACATTAGGTTATATATTCATATCTTCAACAATCCTTTCAAAAATTTATCCTAGATATAAAAAAGTTGAAGTTGTTATTTCTTCTACAAAGGTAGATCAAATAGTTACTTACTTTAAACACACTGGATATGTTCATGGTTACAATGTTTCAATGATGAAATCAGGGTTTACAGGTAAGAATGTTAAAACAATTAGAACTGTAATGCTATTCCTTGAACTAAAACCAATCATCAAGAAATTAAGAGAAATAGATCCAAATGTATGGATTTCAACTACTGTTGTTGCTGGAATAATCGGTAACTTCAATCATAAATCAGTTGAATAAAAAAAATCGCTTATGCGATTTTTATTTTAATCCAAGTTTTCTTTCAAGTTTTCTTACATTTCTATGAGCGATGTAACTTGCTTTTTCAGCACCAATTTTTGCTATCTCATCAACACGTGATCTAGCTTCATTAAATCTTGATTGAATATTAATTAAGAATTCTTTAACAACTTCGGCAACTTCTTGTTTGAATTCACCATAGTTAGAATCTTTGAAGTGTTCTTCAGCTTCGCTAATTTTAATATCTTTTAGTCCTGCATAAATTGTTAATAAGTTTGTAACCCCAGGTTTTTCTGGTGATGCATAAACTTTGTTTTCTGAATCAGTAACAGCTTTCTTGATTTTGTTAGCGGCAACTGCAGGATCATCTAATAGAAGAATGTGTGATTTTGGTTGAGGAGAAGATTTAGACATTTTTGAACTTGGGTCAGTTAATGACATTATTTTTGCACCTTCTTTAGCGAAGTAAGGTTCAGGTATTTTAAACATTTCACCATATTTATTATTTATTCTTGTTGCAATGTTTCTTGTAAGTTCTAAGTGTTGTCTTTGATCAGCACCAACAGGAACAACGTCTGGGTTATATAATAATATATCTCCAGCCATAAGTGTTGGATAAATTAATAAACCTGTTGGAATCATTTCTGTACCATTAGAGTTTTTAACTTTAGAAGATTTATCTTTGAATTGAGTCATTCTATTTAATTCACCAATTGTTGTTTGAGTTGTCATAAGTCATGACATGTGACCATGTTCCAATACATCTGATTGATTAAATAGGACTGTTTTTTCTGGATCTAATCCACAAGCAACATATAATGCCATAATATCTTTTTTATTTTTTCTCAATTCCTTTGGGTCTATAGGTGTTGTTAATGCGTGTAAATCAGCAACAAAAATAAACATTTCAAATTCATCTTGTAACTTAACAAAGTTCTTAATTGCTCCAAGGTAATTCCCGATTGTTAATGTACCTGTAGCGGTAATACCACTTACTATTCTTTTTTTCATTCTATTCTCCTTTTTTAAATATAGTATAATTTTAACACATGTTATAATAAACAAAATATATATAAGGGGTTAAAATGACTACATCAGACAAAATAAAGATTGTTCTACTAACAATAATCACATTAGGGTTAATTTGAATTTGAATCAATAAGAAACAAACATCAAATAAAGAGTTGACTGTTGATACAAAAGTTAAGGTTAATATTAACTCTATTATCGATTACATCGGTGCTGATAATATTACAGAAATAACAAATACACATCAAAGAGTTAAAATTCTTTTTAAAGATAGAAAAAATGTTAATAAAGAAGGTTTAGAAAATCTAAAGGGAGTATCTGGAACAATGTTCACATCTACTTCGGTTACTTTAGTTGTTGGTAAGTCAGCTGCTGAAGTTGCAAAACAAATGAAATTAAAAAAATAAGCTATTAAGCTTATTTTTGTTTAACTTGTGGTTTGTTAACTACAGGTTTTGTATTTTGATTTGGTTTTTTATTATTAGGTCTTTTGTTATTTGGTTTATTTGAAGGTGTTTTTTTAGCTACTGGTTTCTTATTAGGATTTGCCTTATTAGAAGGTGCTTTCTTTTTAGAGTCATTAGCTTTTTTAGGTTTATCTTCAACAAACATAACTACAGGAATGATGATTGGTCTTCTACGTTTTACTTTATAGAATAAAGGTTCTAATCTTTCTTTGATTATTGCTTTAACATCATTAACAGTTCAATCTTTTTTATTTTTGATTGTGTATAGTGTTGAACCGTGAACTAATCTTTGAGCTTCTTTCATTAAATCTTGAGAAGATTTAACAAATAAAGTTCCACGTGAGATTAATCTTGGTCTACCAACAATAACATTCTTTTTCTTGTTAATAGCAACTACAACATTTACGAAACCTGAATCAGCAAGTTTCTCTCTTTCAGCAATAACTTTGTTTGTGCTTTTTGAAGCAGTTATTCCATCAATATAAATAGGACCTGGATCAATGAATTCTCCTGATACTCTAACTTTTCTATCTACCATTTCAACAACTTGTCCGTTATCAATAATGAATACGTTTTCTTCAGGAACTCCTGATTCGATAGCAGTTTGAGCATGAGCTACTGACATTCTATATTCACCATGGAATGGAATAAAGTAAGAAGGTGTAGCTTTTCTGAATACTGTACGGTGTTCATCTTTATAAGCATGTCCAGAAGTATGTAATCTTCCATCAATACCATTTTCTTTAATGATGGCACCTAGTTTTGTTAATTGGTTAATTAATAATTCGATTTTCATTCTGTTACCTGGGATAGCAGATGATGAGAAGATGATTAAATCATCTTTTTCAATTGTAACTTGGTGGTGTTGTCCTCTAGCCATTCTTGAAAGAGCAGCCATTTCTTCACCTTGTGAACCAGTTGTTAAGATAAAAATTTCATTAGCATCATATTTAGCTATTTGTTTTTTATCAATAATAGTATTTGGTTTAACTTTAATGTAACCAACTCTTGAGGCTATTTTTATACCATTTACCATTGAACGTCCAAATGGACAAACTTTTTTACCTAGTCTCTCAGCCATTTCTATAATAGCTCCAACTCTTTCAATGTTTGATGCAAAGGTAGTAAAGAAAACTCTCTTTTTACCTTCTTTGATTATTTTTTCAATATCTTGAAGGATTCCTTGCTCTGTTGGTGAGTGGTCGGGTCTCATAGCGTTTGTTGAATCAGAGAATAAGATAGTTAAATCTTCTTTTCCAATTTTTTCTAACTTGTCAAAGTCTGTATGAGCTCCAATAGGTGTATAGTCAATACGGAAATCTCCTGTATCAGCTACTGAACCGTTTGGCGTTGTAACTCTAACTCCAAATGCATCTGGAATTGAGTGTTGAACTGTTCAGAAATCTACTGTGATTTGATCGTATTTAACTATCATATCTTTATCGATTTCAACGAATTCTGTGTTATGTTTAATTTTTCTTTCAGCTAATTTAGCTTTAATATATTCGCAACCTATTTTAGGTGCGTAGATTTTAGGAATATGCAGTTCTTGTAATAAGTAAGGGATTGCACCAATATGATCTTCGTGACCATGAGTGATGAATATTGCTTTAATTTTGTGATTATTGGCTTTTAGGTAAGTATAGTCAGGGATAATTCCTTGAATACCTGTTTGTCATGAATCAGCAAATTTAATTCCTGAGTCAATAATTACAATTTCTTCACCATGTTCAATAACGATGGCTGCCTTACCAATTTCTTGCATACCCCCAAGACCGAAAATCTTGGTTTTTATCATGTATGTCTCCTAATTATTTTTCTGTGTTTTATATGATCGAAGCAAACTATGTTGCTACAACTCTTTTTTATTATAAAGGAAAACCAGGGTATAAGAAATATAAAATAAATTAATAAAATCTAACATTTATTAAAGAAAAATAAAAAAAGCGATAAAACGCTTTAAATTAATACTTCTTTATCTTTTTTTACTCATGGTTTCTTTTGATCTATTCTGTCATAAAATAGCCCAGCATTAATGTGATCCATTTCGTGTTGGAATACGATCGCTTCGTAACCAGTTTTTGTAATCTTAACTTCTTTCTTTTGTAAGTATGAGTAACCTTTAATGATAATTTTAAATTGTCTGTGAACTAATCCATCAGTGTGTGCTCAGTTTTCAGGAACAGAAAGACAACCTTCTCCACCTTCTAAAGCTGCAGGAATGTCTCCTTTAGCGATGAATTCAGGGTTCATTAAGAATTCTATATAGTTTTCTTGTTTTCCACCTAAAGGAATGTTTACATAAAACATTCTTTGGTCCACACCGATTTGGTTGGCTGCAATACCAACACCAGCTCTATCTTCGAAGCCTGGCAGTTGTGATTTATCTATGTAATCAATCATTCAATCTGCTGCTTCAATTGTTTCTTTTGAAAGAGGAAACTCAACATTTTCTAATCTTTTTCTTAGGATTTTTTTATCTCCTGGTATTTTTGTTATTTTAAAATTCATAAATCCATTATATAACAAGTGTGCTATTATTTAAATAATATGTTAAGAATAATCGCAGGAAAATACGGTGGAAGACAATTGGAACAACCAAGTCTTGACACTACCAGAGCCACAACAGATAGAATTAGAGAAGCAGTTTTTTCATCTATTCAATTTGATATAGAAGGAGCTATAGTTCTAGATTTATTTTCTGGTTCAGGAGCATTCTCATTTGAATCAGTTTCAAGAGGAGCTATGAAAGCTATAGCTATTGAAAAAGATAAAAAAGCAGCGGGGATAATCGAATACAATAAAGCTACTATTTCAGCAAATAATGTTGATATTTTTAGAATGGATGCAATCTCTTATATTAAGTCAAAAGCTGGAGCAAAATTTGATTTTATATTTGTTGATCCACCATATGAAGAAACAGCGCTTTACAATGAGACTTTAGCTTCTATTAAATCATCAGATTTATTAAATTCTAATGGTTATATAATTCTTGAAACAGATGACCCTAAAAAATTAGAAATACCAGAAGGTTTCATGATTCAAAGGTCAAAAAAATACGGTAAAGTAACGGTACTATTCATAAGTAATATTTAATTTATTTATTAACAGTATAAAAACGTAAAAAAAATAGCAATTCATTAGAAAAAAATGTTTCTAGTGAATTTTTTAATTGCACTTAGTAAAGGCTATAAATAAAAAAGTAGTATTTATATCAATAATATAGTTAAATGATTTGATATCTAATGTATAATATTTCTAATTATGAAAAAAGGTAAATTAATCGTTTTCACAGGCCCTTCAGCAGTTGGAAAAGCAACTGTTGAACAACATTTATTTGACAATCCTGAATTAAAAATAGGTTTTTCAGTTTCAGCAACAACAAGAGCTCCAAGAGAAGGGGAAGTTGATGGTAAACATTATTTCTTCTTAAGTAAAGAAGAATTTGAAGAAAAAATAACTTCAAATGATTTTATTGAATGAAATGAACATTTTCAAAACAAATACGGAACACTGAAATCTGAAGTAAATAGAATATTAGAAGAAGGTAAAAATGCTTTCTTAGAATTAGAACCTTATGGAACTATGAATGTTGTTAAGCATTATGCAGATAATCAATCTGACTTAATCACAATATTTTTAGCACCACCTTCAATCGAAGTTCTTGAAGAAAGAATGAGATCAAGAGGAACAGAAACAGAAGAACAAATTAGAGTTAGATTAGCACGTGCGGAAGAAGAAATTTCTTTTGCTCCAAAATTTAATCATGTAGTTATTAATGACGATCCAAAAAGAGCAGCAGATGAAATTGCTGAACTTATTTTAAGGAGAGGTTAAATGGTTACATTAGTTAAAACTGACGTCGGAGTAGTTAGAGCAGAAAACCAAGATAGAGCAGCCATCTTTGAAAAAGATGGTATTGTTCTTTCTATTTTATGTGATGGTATGGGTGGACATGCCGGAGGTTCTTTTGCTTCTAGTTTAACAATTGAAGCTGTTGAAAGAGAATTTCATAAGCACACACCATTAGATCCAAAAGATCTTTTTCCTTGATTCAAGACAGCCTTAAAAAGAGCTAAAAAATTAATGGAGAAAGCATCGAAAAACAATAAAGCTTTACTAGATATGGGTACAACAGTAACTCTTACACTTATTTATCCAAATGGAAATGGTTATATATTTAACATAGGAGATTCTAGAACATATATTTATAATGGTCTGTTACATCAAGTAACTGTCGATCATAATCTGAGAAATTATTATATAAATGAAGAAGGTCTTTCACCTGAAAAAGCAGCCAACATTTTAGGTGGAGCAGCATTAACATCTGCTCTTGGTCCAAAAAAGACAACAAGAATAGATGCGTTCCAAGTTTCTATTGAAGAAGGAACAAAATATATTATTCAAACAAGTGATGGTATTCATGATTACTTATCAAAACCTCACTTTGAACAAATCGTTGGTAACGGAAAAACATTAGAACAAATTTGCGATGAACTAATTGAAACTGCTATCAAAGGTAGATCAGGAGATAATCTTACCATTGCAATAGTGAAGGTAGGTAAATAATGGTCGAAAAAATTGACGATAGGTATAAGGTAATTTCAAAAATTGGTCAAGGTGGTATGGCTGAAATTTATCTTGCGGAAGACATGTTTGATCGTAAAAGAGTTGCAATTAAAGTATTGCATCCAGATAAGAAAAACGATGTAGTTGCCACTAAGCGTTTTAACTCTGAAATGACTTTGACAAAAACTGTAGATTCACCATATGTAATTAAAATTTACGATTGAAAATTTGATGATGAAGTTCAATACATTGTTATGGAGCATGTAGAAGGTTCAATTTTTAAAGATTATATTGAAAGAAGAACAAAATTAACTGTTGATGAAACAATAGAGTTTTCAAAACAATTAGCACTTGGTTTTGCTGAAATTCATAGAAGAGGGATTATCCATAGAGATATTAAATCTTCTAATATTATGATTTCTGATCATGGTAAAGTTAAGATTATTGATTTTGGTATTGCACTAACTGAAGAGTCAGATAGATTAACAAGAGCTGATAGTATTATTGGTTCTGTTCAATATTTAGCGCCTGAAATTTTAGATCAAGAAAAACCAACGCGTCAATGAGACATTTATGCATTGGGAGTTCTGATGTTCGAGATGTTAACTGGAGCATGTCCATTTAATGAAAAAGATGCTATATCTACAGCACTTAAACATAAATCTTCAGCAGTTCCACATGTAAATAAAATTGTTGATTCAGTTCCTCAATCTGTTGCAAATATAGTAATAAAAGCAACTGCTAAAGATAGAAGTAAAAGATACAACACTATGAATGAGTTTTATAATGATCTTAAAGATTCATTAAGTAATGATAGATTATATGAACCATTAATTAATCTTGATGGTAAAAAGAAAAAAGATTTTTTCTCAATTATGAACTCTAGATGAACACTTGTTGGTATATTATCAGCAGTTATCATCATAATGTTAGCAGTTATAATTGGATTAGTATGGGGGTTACAATAATGCGTGGACAAGTAATAAGAGTTAATGCAGGTTTCTATGATATTGAAACTGAAGGTAAAGAATACAGAACAAGAGGTAGGGGAAATCTAAGAAATTTAGGTATTAATCCAGTTGTTGGTGACATAGTTTCTTTTGATCCTGATGGATTCTTGAATGAAGTTCATGAAAGAAGAAATTCATTAGTTAGACCAAAAGTTGCGAATGTTGATCAAGCAATTGTTATTACTTCAATGGCGGAACCTAAATATTCTTCACTATTATTAAATAAGTTTTTAGCTATCATTGAATACAACAATATTAAGCCAATTATTGTTTTTACAAAATGTGATTTATCTGAAGAATCATATTTAGAAGAATATAAAGAACAAGGTTATGAAGTTTATGAAATTTCTAATCCTAATAAAGATGGTATCGAAAAATTAAAACCAATATTTAAAGATAAATTATCAGTGTTTACTGGTCAAACTGGAGCAGGTAAATCAACAACAATTAATTCTCTTGCAGATTTAAATATCAAAACTCAAAAAATTTCAAAAGCCCTTGGAAGAGGTAAACATACAACAAGAGTTGTAGAAATTATTGATTGATTTGGTGGTAAATTAATTGATACTCCCGGATTTTCTTCATTAGAGTTTACACTAACAAAAATACAACTTGCACATTCATATGCAGATTTCAGAGAATTATCTAAACAATGTAAATTCAGAACATGTATTCATAATAAAGAAAAAATATGTGCCGTTAAGGTGGCGATTGAAGAAGGAAAAGTATCAAAAACAAGATATAAAGATTACCTAAAACTTTTAGAGGAGGCTTTAGAATGAGAAAAATAGCAGCATCATTGCTTAATGTTGAAAACAACGAAAAAGCAAATATTACAAATAAATTAATTGAGAATGGTATGTCATGAGTTCATTACGATATCATGGATGGTATTTTCGTTCCGGCAACTGCATTAACTTTGGAAGATGTAACTAAAAATGTAGAATTAACAGAAAAGCATTTTGTGGATATTCACTTAATGGTTTCAACTGCAGAAAATTACATCGAGAAATTTAAGGATGTAGCTGACCTTATTACTTTCCATCATGAATCTGAATCATATGAAGTTGGTTTAGAAATAGTAAAAAGTAATAGCAATAGAGGATTCAAACAAGGTATTGCTTTTAATCCTAAAACAAATGTTGAACAAATATATGACTACATACCATTTGTAGATGTTGTTCTTGTTATGTCTGTTCAACCAGGAGCTGGTGGACAAAAATTTAATGAAAATGCTTTAGAAAAAATTACTAAACTAAGAAAATACATTGATGAAAGAGGATTAGATGTAATTATCGAAGTTGATGGTGGTATTAATAATATTACTGGACCACAAGCATTCGAAGCTGGAGCAGATGTTTTAGTTTCTGGTTCATTCTTATGTTCAGAACCTACAAAAGAAAGATTAAATTCTATAAAAGGAAAATAAAAAATGAGGAAACCTCATTTTTTTATGCTTTTTTTATATGAAATAAAAAAAGAACTAAGCAACAAGTCCTTTTTTCTTAAGAGTTTTAGCTGTTTTAGCTGAAACTTTAATTCTTTTCTTTTGTCCGTTTTCGATGATAGTAACTTTTTGTAAGTTTACTCCGAAAGTTCTTTTTGTTGAGTTCAGAGCGTGTGATCTATTGTTACCTGACATTGGACCTACTCCTGAGATTGAACATCTTCTTGCCATAAGTTCCTCCTTTATATTCTATTATTGTTATTACAGATTAGGTATATTTATTATAAACTAAAAACCGAAAAATTATCCATTAAATTATAAAACTCTATCACTAATAAAATATATATACTAGTATATATATGCTAATAATGGTATAATAGTTTAGATTAAACAAGGAGGTTCGGAAATGACAGAAGAACAAATCAACGAATTACGTGAAGGGATTGTTAATTCAATCAGCACAGTACCAGGTCTTGTAGGACTTGTTAATAAAGAGTCACAAGCACAAACTTTAAGAGTTTTAACAGAGACAAATTATGGAAAGGGTATTGATATTATACCTACATCTAAAGGTGTAGAGATTAAAATATTTATTATCGCTTCTTTAAACGTTAGAACAGAAATAGTATCAAGAGAATTATCTTCTGCAGTCGAATCTTATTTCAAAGCAAACAATCATAAAATATCAAAAATAAACATTTACATTAAGGGAGTTAAATAATGAAAACAATAAACGGTAGAACATTAAAGGAAGCATTAACATCAGGTGTTAATGCAGTTCGTAATGATGCGAATAGGATAGATGCACTTAACGTTTTCCCAGTTCCAGATGGGGATACAGGATCAAACATGTCAGCGACTGCTAAATATGCAGCAGAAGAAATTTCAACTTTAGAAACTAATTCAATTTCAGAAATTTCAGCTAAATTTGCTAGAGGAATGCTTTTAGGAGCTAGAGGTAACTCAGGAGTTATTCTTTCTCAAATCTTAAAAGGATTCTCTGTAGGATTTAAGGGTCTTGAAGAAGCTAATGGATTTGACATTGTTAAAGCATTTGCAGAAGCAAAAGAATATGCATATAAATCAGTTATGAAACCTGTTGAAGGAACAATCTTAACAGTAATTAGAGAAACAGCTACATCACTTGAAGCTAAAGTTACTCCTGCAATGACTGTTGTTGAAATCTTTACTTTAGCAGCTAACGAAGCTAGAAAATCTGTAAATAATACACCTAACTTATTACCAGTTCTTAAAGAAGTTGGTGTTGTCGATTCAGGTGGAGAAGGGTTATTCCAATTCTTAAATGGTATGGCTGAACACTTAGAAGGACGTCCAACTGTATTCTCAGAACCAACAGGAGAAGCTATTCTTCTTTCAGAAGAAACATTCGATGGTGAATTTGGTTATTGTACAGAAGCAATGGTTAACTTAAAATCTAAGAACACATTCAAAAAAGAAAAATTTGAACAAGGTCTTAATAAATTAGGAAACTCAGCTGTTGTAGTTGTTGATGAAGAAATTCTTAAAGTTCATATTCATGCACTTAAACCAGGAACTGTTTTAAACTTCATTCACAAATTTGGAGAGTTCTTTAAAATTAAAGTTGAAAACATGACTGAACAAGCGACTGAAAACAAAGCTGCTTCAAAAACACAAACTTCTAATAATGGAAACAAATCAGTAAATATTGGTGTTGTTTCATGTAACGTTGGTCAAGGAATTATCAATGACATGAAAGAATATGGTGCTGACTTTATTATTGAAGGTGGTCAAACAATGAACCCTTCTGCATCTGATATCATAAAAGCTATTAATGCCGTTGATACAGATAAAGTTATCATTCTTCCAAACAACTCTAATATTATTCTTGCTGCACAACAAGCTGCACAAACAATCACAGATAAGAAAGTTGTTATAGTACCTACAAAAACACAAATGCAAGGTATTTCAGCGATTATTAATTTTGATCGTGATGGTTCATTAGAATCTAATAAAGAAGAAATGACAGAAGCTATTTCAGCTACAAAAACTGTTCAAGTTACAAAAGCTTCAAGAACTACAAAAATTGAAGGAGTTAAAGTTACTGAGGGTGAATACTTATCAATTGCAGATAAAACAATCTTAGGAACAAATCCTTCTTCAGTTAAAGCAGCTATTAAAGCTCTTAAATCAGTAATAGATGAAGATGCTGAAATTGTAACAATTTACTTCGGGGATGACTCAACTAAGAGTGATGCTTCAGAAATTGCTAGTTATTTAGAAAATAATTTTGATGTTGAAATTGAAATTAAAACAGGTGACCAACCAGTATACAACTTCTTAATTGCAGTTGAATAAGAGAGGAAGTAAAATTATGACAACAATAGCCTTTGACGTAATGGGAAATGACAACGGGGTAAAACCCGCTGTTGTTGCTTCATTGCGTTTTATTAAGAAAAACCCTAATTACAAAGTTATTTTAGTTGGGGATAAAAAACAAATTGATAAAGTTCTTAAAGAACAACATGACAGAATTGAGATATTAGATGTTGCAAATGTTGCTGATCCTAAAAGGGGAGCAATGATTGTAAGGGATAGAACAACCTCAATGTATAAAGCAATTGAATTAGTTAAAAAAGGTGAAGCGGAAGTTGTTTTATCAGCTGGTTCTTCAGCTGGATATATAGCTTATGCAACACTTTCACTTAAGAGACTTCCAGGAGTTTCAAGGCCAGCATTTATGCCTGTTTTCCCAACAAATCAACCAGGGAAAAGATTTGTAATGATGGATGTTGGTGCAACATTAGAAGTTGATGGGGAATTACTTTACCAATGAGCAAAAATTGGGAATGTATTTTCAAAACACATTTTAGGTGTTCAAAAACCAAGAGTTTCTATTGTTAATGTAGGTGCCGAAAAAGGAAAAGGTATGCCTTTCCATAATGAAGCATATGACTTACTCGAAAAAGATAAAAAGATTAATTTCCAAGGTTTTGTGGAAGCAAGAGAATTATTAACAGCAGCAACAGATGTTGCGGTTGTTGATGGTTATGCAGGAAATATGATTCTTAAATCAATGGAAGGTACAGGATTAACTATTGGTAGAACACTTAAAAAAGCTATTAAGAAAAATCCGATTCGTATCTTAGGGGCACTATTAGCCAGGGGTGCATTGAAAAATCTTAAGAGTACATTAGATTTCCGTACAGTTGGAGCAGCATGAGTTATTGGTGTTGATGGAATCGTTATTAAATCACACGGTTCTTCAGATGAAAAAGCATTTGCCGGTGCTTTTGGTCAAATTCAAGAAGCTATTAACAATGATGCTATGAATAAAATAAGGAAAGAAATCCAAAAATAATAATTACATAATAAGGAGAGAATTATGAAAGAAATCTTAGAACAGTTCGGGATAGAACCAAAAGATATCGATCTTTATTATCAAGCGTTTACACATCAAACGTTTGCTAATGAACATAGATACAACCTCACATACCAAAGGTTGGAATTTGTGGGTGACGCCTTAATTGATGCGGCGGTTGGAATATATCTATTTAAGAATTATAAAAAACTAGATGAGGGTGAAATGACACTTTTAAGAGCAAAAGTTGTAAATAAAGAGTCATTTGCAAAACTATCAAGAAGATTAAATTTAGGTCAATTACTCAGAGTAGGTAATGGAGCTAATGAGTTAAAAGATAATGAATCGATACTTGCTGATTTATTTGAATCTTTTACAGCAGCTATCTACCTAGATCAAGGTCAAGATATTTTTGAAGCATTCTTAGATGCAACAGTTTTTGAAGAAATAAGAAAAAATGTTTCTTCTGAATTGAAAGATCCAAAAACATTACTTCAAGAATTTTTACAAACTGAGTCAAGAGAAGCTATTCAGTATAAAACACATAAAGATGGTGGACATTTCTTTGCAAAAGTTCAACACGATGGACATTACTTCGGTTCGGGTAAAGGATTATCTAAAAAAGAAGCGGAACAAAATGCTGCTAAATCAGCATTGAAAATTTTAAAAGGAGCGAAATAATGAGATTAATTAAAGTAATTGCACATGGATTTAAATCTTTTGCAGACAAAACAGTTTTAAACTTTGATGGTGGTGTTGTGGGTATTGTTGGACCAAACGGTTCAGGTAAATCAAATATCAATGATGCTATTAAATGAGTTCTTGGAGAGCAATCTTCAAAATCATTACGTGGAGATTCAATGGAAGATGTTATTTTTGCTGGTTCAAAAACAGTTCCTGCTATGAACTTCGCTGAAGTTACATTAACATTCGATAATAGTGAGGGTAGAGTTTCTTTACCACATAAGAAAATCTCTATTACTCGTAAATTAACACGTGGTAAAGGTGGAAATCAATATTTCATCAATGGCGACATTGCAAGATTAAGAGACATTAAAGAAATAGCGATGGAAACAGGGATGTCAAAATCTTCACTTGCTATCATTTCACAAGGAACAATTTCAGATATTGCACAAGCTACACCAGAAGAAAGACGTGGAATTTTTGAAGAAGCTGCTGGAATATCAAAATATAAATCAAGAAAAAAAGAAGCTATTAAAAAATTAGATAATACAACAGAAGCTTTAGAAAAAGTACAAACAGTTGTTTATGAACTGGAACGTCAATTAAAACCTTTAAGAAAACAAGCTGAAAAAGCGGAACTTTACTTACAAAAAACAGGTGAATTAAAAGATGTTGAAGTTGGTTTAATAGTTGAAGATGTTGCTTATTTTAGAGAACAATTAGAAGAACTTAATGAAAAATTATCTGACGTAATTGATACTAAAGATGATTTAGAAACAAGGATTTCAAATTCAGAAAAAGATATTGAACAAAAAACAGCATACAAATTAAATCTTGAAAACGAAGTTCTTAATCTAAACACTAGATTCCAAGAAGTTTCTGAATCAATTAGAGACTTAGAGCTTAAAGATTCAATTACTTCACAAAGACGTCAAATGATTATAGATGGTCAAGTTACAACTTCAGAAGCTGCCAAAACAGAAGCGATGAAAGAACAACTAGAAGAACTTTCAGCTAAATTAGCTCAATACAAAACATGAATTGCTCGTGCTGAAGAAGATGTTAGAAGCAAAAAGCAAGATGCATCTGAAAAAGAATTAAGAATTTCAAAATTACAAAGTAAAAAAGAACTTGATGCAACTAAATTATTCAAAATAAAAACAAAAATTGATATTTTAGAAGATCATAAAAACAACAAAACAAATTTATTCCAAGGTACTAAAACAATTGTTGAAAATAAGGGTACTTTCCCAGGTGTTAAAGGGATTGTTGCGGATTCAATAGAAGTTCCTGAAGAATATACAACAGCTGTTGAAACAATCTTGCAAAATGCATTACAACACATCGTTGTTGATAATTCAAAAACAGCCGTTGAATGTGTTAACTTCCTTAAAAGAAATAGAGGTGGACGTGCTACTTTCATTCCTTTAGCTTCAATTCAACCAAAAAGTATAAGAGAAGATCATAAATTAGCACTTACATCACAACCAGGATTTATCGGTGTTGCCGCTGATTTAGTTAATTCAAAACCACAATATAACATTCTTAAAAAATTCTTATTAGGAAATATTATTGTTGTTGATTCAATCGAAAATGCAACACAAATATCAAAACTATTGCAACAACGTTATATGGTTGTTACTAAAACAGGAGATATTATTCGTGTTGGTGGAGTTATTGCTGGTGGACAAGCTGGTAAAACTAGAGATCTTTTAGGTGTTGACAAGCAAATTGATAAACTTAAAGCTGCAAGACCACTTATCGAAAAAGAAGTTGAACAAATTACCGCTGAGATTTCTTCTTTATCTAATGTTATTTCAGAAGATAGAGCAATAATTGGTGAACTTTATGTTGAAGTTGCTAAGACAAAAGAAAAAGAATCTAATGTTAAAGAACAATACTTATATTTAAAAGATAAATATGAAGTTGCTGCAAATGAAAAATTTGATATTTCAAAAACTCAAGAGATTTCACTTGGTTCAGTAGAAAACTTTGAAGCTGAAAAGTCACAACTTTCTGCAACATTAAAAGCAAAACGTGAAAAAATCATGGCTATTAATAATGAACTTACACAAGAGACTTTAATGAAAACAGAGCTTGAAAAATCACTTCGTCAAATTATGAAAGATTCTTCTGAAAATATGACTAAGAAAAATCAAGCTGAATTCTATGTAAATACAGCTACAAAACGTCTTGCTGAAGAATACTCAATGACAATTGATGCTGCAGCAGAAGAATTCACTCTTGAAATCGATAGAGAAGAAGCTAGAGAATTCGTTTCACGTATGAGAAAAGAAATTAATGAAATTGGTCATGTAAACCTTGATTCAATTAAATCATTTGAAGAAGTTAATGAAAGATTCACTAAATTAAAATCTTCAGAAGAAGAATTATTCTCAGCACAACAAACAATCTTAGCTGCTATCAATGAAATGGATAAAATCATTATCACTAAGCTTGACACAACTGTTAAAGCCACAAGAGAAGAATTCCAAAAAGTATTCGAAACAATGTTTGGTGGGGGTACTGCTGAAATTAAATATACAAACCCAGAAAACCTTCTAGAAACAGGTATTGATGTTATTGCACAACCTCCTGGTAAATCAGTTAGAAACTTAAAACTATTCTCAGGTGGAGAAAAAGCAATTATTGCTATCTCACTTCTATTCGCAATACTTAAATCAAAACCACTTCCATTATGTATTCTTGATGAGGTTGAAGCTGCACTAGATGAAGCTAACGTATTGAGATATGCTCAATTCCTACAATCACTAAAAGAATCTACACAATTTATTGTTGTTACACACCGTGTTGGAACAATGGAAAATGTTGATCACTTATTCGGTGCTACAATGCAAAACAGAGGGGTTACATCATTCTTCTCAGTTAAATTAGATACAGCAAAAGAATTAATTGAAAGCTAATGCTTTCTTTTTTTTATTATTTTTATATAATGAATGTATGAAAAAAGCAATTTATCCAGGTTCATTTGATCCATTCCACAAAGGACATTTATCAATATATGAGAAAGCATTGAAATTATTTGATGAAGTAATCATATATGTTACCAATAACGATACCAAGGAAAACCAAACATCTTTAGAACTTAGGGAAGAGGCTATCAGGACTCAACTACCTAATTGCAAAATGATTGCTGCTGATAAACTAACAGCATTGGTGGCACAAGAAAATGATGCACTTTATATTGTGAGAGGTTTGAGGACATA
Organism: Mycoplasma todarodis; assembly: GCF_965212735.1. Classification (GTDB taxonomy): domain Bacteria; phylum Bacillota_I; class Bacilli_A; order Mycoplasmatales; family Metamycoplasmataceae; genus Mycoplasma_K; species Mycoplasma_K todarodis_A. The sequence continues at coordinate 151,588 of NZ_CBDBYJ010000002.1, forward strand.
TGATGAAGTTGAATATGAATTATTGATTGCTTCAATTAATAAAACGCTTAATAATAAAGTGGAAACTGTAATTATTTTTTCTGATGAAGAATTAAAAGAAATTTCTTCTTCAACAATAAGGGAATTACAACAAAAATATAGTGAAGATTTTAATAAGCTCACAAACACTAAGTAGTCCTGTCGTGTGATAGGACATTTTTTGTATTAAAATGGCACTATTTTTATATAATTGATGTATGGCATTAAGAAACACATTACAAATTTACTTCATTACAAATAAACAGAGAGAAGAGTATGAAACATTATCTGAAGTTTGAAGAACTTATTTCAATATTAAGACTTACTATATTTCAGAAAAGAACGCCGCATCATTAATTGGTAAAAAGGTAGATTTCCTTTTCATTGATAATGATATTAAGAAAGATACAATCACTTGAGAGTATCTAAATGAAATTAGAAAATTTAACCCATATTTTAAAAACGTATGATTCCATGATATCTTTTTCAAAGATAGAACATATGAATTCCTAAAATCTGGTGCTGATGATATTATTTATTTTGAAGCTGAATTTGAATACATGAAATGAAAGACCATTGCTCTATTGAGACGTAGGTGAGAAACACACTCAAACGACAATGTTGTATTTCACAGAGGACTTATTGTTAACAATGTTAATAATGAGTGCTTCCTCAACGACAAACACATAGAATTATCTAAAAAGGAGTTCCAAGTTCTAAAAGTGATCGTGGAAGCAGAGCCAGATGAGTTCGTTCAAAGACAACACATCTATAAAACAGTATGAAAACATGATGATAATGATCCAACTAGAGTTGTTCAACAAATCATCCAAAACCTTAAACGTAAAATTGGTAAAGATTATTTCGAAATTGTACGTAATAAAGGAATTAAACTCGCCTAAAAAAACACATTAGTGTTTTTTTCTTTATAATCTTTATATGTTATATTACGATTTACACGGATTAAATGAAGAAGAAGCTATTCAAGAAATTGAGATGGCTATACTTTCTTTCGAAATGAATGAGTATGAAGATGAGATGGAAATTGTAACTGGTCATGGTACAGGGAGGATCAAAGCCGTAGTTGAAGATATATTATATGAATATGGTTTTGCATGACATCATAGAAATAATAATACTGGTGCTTATATAGTTACAAAGTAATAAAAAAAATCCTAAACAGGATTTTATTTTTTTGCTTTTGCTTTTTGTTTAATCATTTTCTTTGTAACAACTCTTCTTAATGTTTTATCAGCAACTTTACTTTTTCTAACTTCAAGTGTTGCTTCATAACCATTAGCTTCTTCAAATATCTTTGTGATATTTTGGATTTTACCAATAACAGTAATTTTGTCATTTTCTTTCATAACTAAGTTACCTTGAGGAAGAATAACTTTTGAATTCCTATTTAATGAAACAACAGAAACTCCCATGTTAACAAATCTCATATCTTTAAGTTCTTGGTCGAATCATGAAGCATTTTTAACAATTGTAGTTCCAATTGCATATCCATCTCCAACTTCTTGAAGTCCTTCTGAATATTTAATGAATGATGAGTTTGTTGCTATGATGGCTGTACGAATTCCAGCTTCAGCTTCAGGTCTAACAATGATATCTACACCAATTTGTCTTAAAACACGTTCGTGTCTAATAGATTTAGCTTTCGCAATAATATGTTTAACACCAATTTCAAGAAGTGCAGCGATAATCTCAATGTTATCTGAGATACCAACGATAACAGTATCGAACTTTTCAAGACCTAATCCTCTTAAACCTTCGATATCTGCACCATCAGCAACAGCAACAGAGTTGGCCATCCTTGATACTTCAATAATATTTTTTTCGTCAGCATCGATAGCTAGAACATATCTATTCATACTAACTAATTGCTCAACAACAGCTGTACCAAAACGACCTGTTCCGATAACGGCTATATCTTTTTTATTTGCTTTTTTACTCATTTCTTCTCCTTTAAAACAAAGCTTATTTAAAACTTTTGATAAATATATTATAAGTGATTTTGTTTTTTTACTATAATTTATATATGCTTTTTAAAAACAAATCAAAATTAAAGAAAAGAAAACGTAAAAATTTATCTCATCATAACTATGTCAGCCCATGGTATGAGAGGATAATCTTTAAGTTTAAAAACCTTTCTTTCATAAAACATATTCTTATATTTTATTTATTTATTACATTTATAGGTTCAGGAATCTTAATGCTTCCCTTCGCTCATAACGGTTCAATAAATTATGTGGATGCTTTATTTACTTCAGCTTCAGCTTTCTCTGATACTGGATTGGTAACATTACAAACTTCAACAACATGGACAATGTTTGGACAGGCTGTTATAGCCGTCTTAATTCTTGTTGGTGGTATTGGATGATTTGCCTTAAAGATATTCTTATTCAATATTCTTTTTGGTAGATCGATATCTCTTACATCAAGAGCAGCATTATCGGCTGAGCGTGGAAACGTTCGTATTGGAGAAACTAGACAACTTATTAAAGTTTCAGTTATTGCTATTTTCACAATGATGACAATAGCAGGTCTAGTGCTTTCTCTATACTTCTTCTACTCTGATTCATTCTTTGTTGGGGTTCAAGGTTCAGGGATGGGTGTAAATCCACATGGTGATTGAGCTCTTTCAATTAGATATGGTGTATTCCATTCTATATCTGCTATTAACAATGCAGGGTTTGATATTATGGGTGGACATTCAATCGCTCCTTACTTCTCAGACTACTTTGTTCAAATTATCTTTATTGTATTATTTGTATTCGGTGGTATTGGTTACCCTGTTATACATGATGTGTGACAATACTTTGTTGCAAAACGTAAAGGCGAAAGATTTAGATTCTCATTATTTACTAAAATTTCATGTATTACCTATTTATTAATATCGTTGATAGGAATAACTTTAACCTTCTGGATTGAAGCTACAGCAAAATCAACAACAAACAATCCTTCATTCTGGAATTCAACAGAATTATTATTTGATGGTCAAAAAGTTGGGATGGGTCAGCAAATGACAACCAGCAATAAAGTTATGGCTATTATATTTAATACTTTATCTACACGTAACGCGGGATTCGGTACAGTTAACTTCCATAACTTCACTTCAGCTACATTAGTTGTACACTCAGTTATGATGTTCATCGGATCTGCACCATCTTCTACAGCTGGTGGTATTAGAACAACAACATTTGCAATAGTTGTAATGTCATTCTGAGCTAAAATCAGAGGTAAATCATCAGTTAGGGCGTTTAATAGACGTATAGCGAGTGATACAGTGTGAAATGCTTACGTTGTAACAACCGTCTCTATATTTATGGTTATAGTGGTTACATTGATCGCTACAACCTCATTTAACACTTACGGTGGTGAAATACCATTCGGAGCTAACTATAAGAATGAGGTGGATGCTCAATACGACTTTACTGATTTATTCTTTGAAGTCTCCTCTGCGTTCGGTACTACCGGATTATCAACTGGTCTAACATCGAAGTTAAATATAGCTTCAAAAATAACCTTAATACTAATTATGTTCATTGGACAGCTCGGTGTTTCTTCAACAATCTTTACTTTTGGGAACAAAAAACAAAGATCAAGACACTACAAATATATTGAAGAAGACATCACAATTGGTTAAAACACCTTATTTATGGTGTTTTTTTATTTGCAATTTAGTCAATAATGGGTTAAAAAAGCCCATAAAATAAGCTTTTTCCATTAATTTAGAAAAAAAATAAAAAAAGTTGGTTAAAGTTCCGATTTTTCACTTATAATAATTAAGCACATTCATCAATGTTGCCGATTTAGCTCAGTGGTAGAGCAGCTGGCTGTTAACCAGTTGGTCACAAGTTCAAATCTTGTAATCGGCGCCAATGGCCCGTTGGTGAAGTGGTTAACACACATGGTTTTCATCCATGCATTCACGGGTTCGAGTCCCGTACGGGTCACCATTTTGGAACATTAGCTCAGTTGGGAGAGCATCGCCCTTACAAGGCGAGGGTCGTGGGTTCGAGCCCCTCATGTTCCACCATTCGCTGGTTTAGCTCAGTTGGTAGAGCAACGGTCTTGTAAACCGTAGGTCGTAGGTTCGACTCCTATAACCAGCACCATACGCGCCCTTAGCTCAGTTGGTAGAGCAAATGGCTTTTAACCATTGGGTCAGAAGTTCGAATCTTCTAGGGCGTACCAAATGTCCACGGACACCATTCGATACCCTGCGCGGGTGGCGGAATTGGCAGACGCGCTAGTTTTAGGCACTAGTACTTTACAGTGTGAGGGTTCAAGTCCCTCTCCGCGCACCATATCATCCCAATAAAGGATGTTTTTTTTCGCTAAAATATTATTTTAATAAAAAAAGATAACTCATAACGAGTTATTTTTTTAATCCTTATAATATGCTGTGACTAAGTGATCCTTCAAGTGTGCTTCTTAATTCATTCGTTGCATAGAAGAAGTAAGCAGATATTCCAAAAAGAATAATACTTAAAATTACCATTGCTAACATAAACTTTGTTACTTTATTTATTACATGGATTGGTTTTTCCAATGTTGCGAAGTATACCCCTAATGTCACTGCACTCAATATAATTGACAATGAGAATAATGTGATCAGAACCGCATAACATCCTCTAGCTTCTTCAGCGTGAGTACCAATAATTGGTGAATCCGCTCAATCCGCAAGTTTTATATCAAAGTTTTTTGTAGTTTTGTTAGGGTCTCACCTTCCGCCAGTAACTTGTTGGAACTCTATCGAGAAAGCAAAGAGGAACAATGAAGATATTAGGACTATAGCTAGGAAAAATCCTACAGCTATACCTACTCTTGTTTGCATCTTTAAACTTGAATTCTTTATTTTTTCTATAAAACTATTTTTACCCATTTCTCTCCTTTAAATATTTTTTATATGTCAATTATAATTATTTGTTTCAAAAAGGTGCATAATGATAATTAAAAATCACACAAAACAAAACAAAAAAACTTGCATTTTTTGTATTGTAATTGCTTTAAACAATAGTTTATATGATAAAATACTTAAGAATTAAACCCACATTGGGAAATTCATCAATCACTATAGAGGATTCGCTAGGGTGTGCTCGAGAAGGGTGCTTAGCGTTAGAAACTATAGGCAGAACAACAAACACTAAGGAGAATATAACATGGCAGAAAATCAAAAAGTAGAAGCAAAAAAAGAAATTGTTTCTAAACAAAAACTTCTAGAAGCTGGAACATACTTCGGTCACAGAACAGCTCAATGAAACCCAAAAATGAAACCTTATATCCATATGGCTAAAAAAGGTACACATATTATCGACATTCAACAAACACAAAGAACATTAGAATTTGCTTACCAAATCATTAACAAATTCGCTTCAAGAGATGCTTCATTCATCTTTGTTGGAACAAGAAAACAATCAAAAGTTGCAGTTAAAGAAAACGCTCTAAGAACTAGACAATCATACGTATCAGAAAGATGATTAGGTGGTATCTTAACAAACAACAGAACAATCTTCCAAAGAGTTAGAAGAATGCAAGAACTTGAAAGACTACAAGAAGGTGGTTTTGCAGGTTACACTAAAAAAGAAGGTGTTCTATTCACTAAAGAATTAGAAAAACTACAAAGAAACCTTAACGGTATCAGAAACATGAAAGGTAGACCACACGTAATGATCGTGGTAGACCCACAACACGATTTAAACGCTGTTAAAGAAGCAAGAAGATTAGGAATGAAAATCGTTGGTATTACAGATACTAACTGTGATCCTTCACTAGTTGATATTGCTATCCCAGCTAACGATGATTCAGCTAAATCAGTAACATTAATCTTAACAATCCTTGCAGATGCTATTGCAGCAGCTAAAGGTGGAAAAGAATTATTTGCTTACAAATCAGACGATGAAATCGTTCTTCCTGAAGAACCTAAGAGAGAAAGAAAATTCCCTCAAAGAGGACCAAGAAGATTTAACGACAACAGAAGACCAGCTTTCAACAGAAACACAAGACCAGCAGCATCTAATGCAGCTCCAAAAGCTGAAGCAACAACAGAAGCTAAACCAGCAGCAAAAGCTGAGAAAAAAGGTTTAGAAGCACATACAGTAGCAGAATTAAGAGAAATGGCTAAAGCTAAAGAACTTAAAGGTTACTCAACACTAAAAAAAGCTGAGCTTATCGAAGCTCTACAAGCGTAAGGAGATAAAATGGCAGTTACAGCACTACAAGTTAAAGAACTTAGACAAAGAACAGGAGCAGGAATCTTAGATTCTAAAAAAGCTCTTGAAGCTACAGACGGAGACGTTGATAAAGCTATCGAATGACTACAAGAAAGAGGGCAAGCAAAAGCCGCTAAAAAAGAAAGTAGAATCGCTGCTGAAGGTTTAGTAGCAACAGCACAAAACGAAAAAGCAGCAATCATGGTTGAAATCAACTCTGAAACTGACTTCGTTGCTAAGAATGCTCAATTCCAAGAATTAGTTAAAACAATCGCAAACGGACTTCTAGAAGTTGAATTCTCAACAGATGAAGAAGCAGCTAACGCAATCGTAAATGGTAAAACAGTTACAGAACTATGTGTAGAAGCAACTTCTACAATCGGAGAAAAAATCTCATTCCGTAGAGCGAAGAAAATCGTTAAAGCTGATAACCAATTTATCGGTTCATACACACATGCTAATGGACAAATTTCTTCATTAGTTGTTATTGAAGGTGGAAATGAAGAAGCGGCTAAAAACGTTTCAATGCACGTTGCAGCTATGAATCCAGAATTCCTAGATGCAGATGCAATGCCTCAAGAAACAATTGCAAAACACAAAGCAGAAATCATGGAAGAGTTAAAAGATGTTAACAAACCAGAAAAAATTAAAGAAATGATGGCTGAAGGAAAACTTAGAAAAATCCTTTCTGACCTAACACTTGTTGATCAAGAATTCGTTATGGAAAAAATGCCAGTTTCAAAATACCTAAAAGGACAAGGATCAAAAGCTATCTCAATGGCTAGATTCCAAGTTGGAGAAGGTATTGTTAAAGAAGAAGCAGATTTCGCAGCTGAAGTTGCAGCACAAATGGGTGCATAATTTAAAAAATAATTTTAAACAACCTTGATGGTTGTTTTTTTATTTGTTGAATGTATTAAAATATATTGGTAATATTAATTAGTAAAAAATGGAAAAGGTAAGCCCTTAGTTATTTTTTTCTCATTAAGTTTTAAATGAAAGAAATAGTCATTATAATTTATAAAAGAATATTCTTTTAAAAGGAGAAAATATGTACAAAAAAATCGAGTTAGAAGATAAGTTAATTGAAAACGCTATTAATCAAGAGTTGAAAAGACAACAGTCACACATCGAACTAATTGCATCAGAGAATTATGTATCAGATGACGTTATGAAAGCTACAGGTTCAATATTAACAAATAAATATGCGGAAGGATACCCAGGAAAACGTTACTATGATGGTACTGAATTTGTTGATATTGTTGAAAACGCAGCAATTGATAGATTGAAAAAGTTGTTTAATGTAGAATATGCAAATGTTCAAGCACATTCTGGTTCTTCAGCTAATGCAGCAGCAATAGCGGCAGTTATAAAACCAGGAGAAAAAATTCTTGGTATGTCATTGGATGCTGGTGGACATTTAACACATGGTTATAAAATTAATTTCTCAGGTAATTTTTATGAAACAGCAACTTATGGTGTTGATTCTAATGGACTTATTAATTATGATGAAGTTTTAGAGATTGCAAAGAAAGAAAAACCACAACTTATTATTTGTGGAGCATCAGCATATTCAAGAACAATTGATTTCAATAAGTTTAAAGAAATAGCTGATGAAGTTGGAGCTATATTAATGGCTGATGTTGCTCACATTTCAGGACTAATTATTGCTGGTCTACATCCTACACCGGTAGGTTTAGCAGATATTATTACTTCAACAACTCACAAGACACTTCGTGGGGCAAGAGGTGGTGTTATCATGACTAATGATGCTAAACTTTCTAAACAAATTGATAGGTGAATCTTCCCTGGTTACCAAGGAGGACCACTTCTTCACTCGATCGCTGGTAAAGCGGTGGCTTTTGGGGAAGCTTTAAAACCAAGTTTTATTGATTATCAAAAACAAATAGTTAAAAATGCTCAAGCATTTGCAAATTGATTCATTGAAAATGGATCACCAGTAATTTCAAATGGAACAGATAACCATTTATTCATCGTTGATGTTAAAACTGGATATGGAATTACAGGTAAAACAGCATCAAGCGTGCTTCAATCTATAGGTATTACTATAAATAAAAATACAATTCCTAATGATACAGAATCTCCTTTTGTAACTTCTGGTATTCGTCTTGGAACACCTGCAATGACATCGAGAAATTTAAAGGAAGAAGAATTTATTGAAATAGCAAAAATAATTGATTCAGCATTAACAAATTACAACGATAAAACCGTTATTTTAGAGTTGAAGAACAAAGTTTTAGACATTACTAATAGATTTCCAATTGTAACTAAATACTAGTTACTTTTTTCTAACTTTTATTTTAATTAATTACTTGATTTTTAAACAAAAAGGAGTAAAATTAAATTGGGTATTACAAAGTAATATTATAACTTTCACAAGACTTCGGCCTTCGTACCGTGTTTTTTGTTATTAAAAAATGACTTCCTAAATATACCCGGAGGCAAAAGTGCTAAAAGATAAAAATATTCGTAAAAGTATGTTTACACTTGCTATTATCAGTACGATTTTGATAATAGCTTTTGGTATAGCATCAATATGAAATTACACTCTTTTAATTGGATTTGTTGTAGGACTTATGGTTTCTGTAACAGCATTCATATTCAATGCCTTCTCAGCTAAATTATTACTCTCTAAAAGAAGAAGTAAAAGATTAGCTTCCTTTCTTGGAATAGTTAGAATAACTTTTCAGATGACATGATACGTCATATGGGTATTCGCTATCATTGCAATTGATAGTGCAGTACAAGGTTATGGTTTTGGAGGCGGTGGTTCCCACTCAGTCTTGAAACCTATAAACCTATTAACATTCATAGTAGGAATTAGTATGGTGGCTATAAGCATAGTCGTTGCTCACATCCCAAGTTTCTTTAAGAGACATAAGGAGAGTGAAGATGGACAAAGTAGCTAAAAACATTAACAAATGATGACAACCACAACTTGTTTCACTAGTATTGGTAACTATCTTACTAGTAGTTATCGCAATAATCGTATATAGTAAAGTTAAAAAAATCAAACCAAACGAAGCACCGAAAGGTGTGGCATTCGTTGCAGAACAATATGTAATGGGAGTTGACAACCTATTTAAATCTGTTGCCGGAAAAGATAAGCTACAACCAGTAGCACCTTATATCTTTACACTATTAACATTCTTAATGGTGGGTAACTTATTTGGACTAATCGGTCTAGAACCACCTACAACATCATATTCAGTACCACTTACTTTAGGTATGGTATCTTGAATTGGTATTTATGTTGTTGGGATTATCTATCAAAAACATAGATTCTTTAAAAGGTTCGCAAATCCTCTAGAATTAATTGGACAATTTACACCACTTATTTCAATCTCTTTCCGTCTATTCGGAAATATGATTGGTGGTGCAACAATCATGTTCCTAGTCTATCACTTGACTGGAGCCATATGATCACACGTTCCATATCTAGGAGAAATAAACTTATTAGGATCGCTATTAGCACCTCCACTACATTTCTACTTTGATATATTTGACGGTATTATTCAAGGATTCGTATTTACATTGCTTACAACAGTGTATTGATCACTTGAAGCCACTGCAGACGATGAACGTCCTGTAGAAAAAGATGAAAAAGTTATTGCATTCGCTAAACAAAAAGGAAAATTAAAAACAAATAAAGCCTAAGCGCTTTAAAAACAAATAAAGCCTAAGAGCTTATATAAGGAGAAAATTATGACATCACAAATAATTGAAGGAATTAATAAATCAGTTGCCTCAGTAGGTAAAGTTGCGGCAGAAAAAGGTCAAGAAGGAATTTCAACAGGTGCTGGTCTAGCATATGGTCTAGTTGCCGTTGGTGCTGGTCTTGCTATGGTTGGTGCTGCTGGTGCTGGTGCTGGTCAAGGTATTGCTGCTGGTAGAGCTGCTGATGCTGTTGGTAGAAACCCAGAAGCAGAAGCAAAAATCCGTACAATGATGATCGTTGGTTCAGCCATCGCTGAATCTGCAGCTATCTATGCTCTAATCGTTTCAATTCTTCTAATCTTCGTTTACTAATTAAATGAACAAAATTTTAATTGCAACTCAAAATAAATCAGCAACGTTATCAGATGAACTAAATGATAAATTTAGTGCGTTGTTCCCATCTTGAGTAACAATTGTAGCTACTGTTTTAGCATTTACAATTCTTTTAATTGTTCTTACACTATTAGTGTGAAAACCAGTTAAAAAGATGGTTAAAAGCAGACAAGCATACATTCAAAACAATATCGATGAAGCAACAGCACAAAACACTGAAGCTTCTAACGATAGAGAAAAAGCTAATCAAGAGTTAGTTGAAGCAAGAGTTGAAGCAGCACAAATTGTTGCTGATGCTAAATTTGCAGCTGAAAAAAATAGAACAGCTATTAAAAAGCAAGCAAAAGAAGAATCAGAAAAAATTCTTGCAAATGCTAAAGAAGAAATCGAAGCAGAAAAAACTAAGTTAGCAAAAGAAACAAAACAAGAAATTGTTGAAGTTGCTTTAGCTGCAGCTGCTAAGATTGTTGAAAAAGAAGTTGATTCAAAAGTTAATAGAAAACTTATTGAAGACTTCGTGGCACAGCCATAATGCAATTACATATCAATGGATATTCACTTGCATTACTTGATATAGCACAAGAAGAAAAGAAACTAGATAATTATAAAGAACAAGCGATGATTATTGTTGAGGTTTTAACAAAGAACCCGACATATATTAATATTCTTGGATCATACGCAATCGAAACCCAAGAAAAATTAGCATTGGTTGAAAAAACATTCGCAAATAAAATTGAAGAATGTTTAAAAAATTTCATTCTGCTTTTAGTAGAAAAGAAAAGAGTGAAGTATTTAATACCAGCATTGAAGAGATTAATCTCATTAATTAATGAAGAAAAAGATATTCATGAAGGTATAGCATATTCAGTTAAAAAATTAACAGCTAAACAACTAAAAGATATTGAAGCAACAACTTCAAAAACATTAGGTTTAAAAGTTACATTAGTTAACAAACTTGATTCTGAATTAATTTCAGGAGTTAAGGTCGTTGTTGGGGATCAAGTAATTGATAACTCAATAGCCACAAAAATACAAAATTTAAGACAACAACTATTAGAAGGGCAGGTACAATAATGGCCTTAAAAGCAAGCGACATTAGTGCTGTAATAAAGTCACAGATCAAAGCATACGGATCTAAAATCGAAACTGCGGAAATTGGAACAGTTATTTCTGTTGGTGATGGTATTGCTCTAGTATCAGGTCTTGACAAAGCAATGCTTGGAGAACTATTAGAGTTCGAAGGCGGAGTTTATGCAATGGCACTTAATCTAGAAGAAGATGCTGTCGGAGCCGTACTTATGGGTTCAGACATAAACATTAAAGAAGGGGACACCGTTAAAAGAACTGGGAATGTTATTTCAATTCCAGTAGGTGACCAATTACTTGGACGTGTAGTTAATGCACTTGGACAAGCACAAGATGGTGGAAAAGCTATTGACAAGAAAGTACAAAAGGAAATATTCAAAATTGCTCCTGGTGTAATGTCTCGTAAAGAAGTTAATGAACCATTAGAAACAGGTATTGTAGCGATTGACTCAATGATTCCTATTGGAAAAGGTCAACGTGAATTAATTATCGGAGATAGACAAACTGGTAAAACAGCTATTGCTCTAGATGCGATCATTAACCAAAAAGGTAAAAACGTAAACTGTGTTTATGTTGCTATCGGACAAAAAAACTCAACAGTTGCTCAAATTGTTGAAAAACTTAAAGCTGCTGGTGCAATGGAATATACAACTGTTGTTACTGCTACAGCTTCAGAATTAGCTCCTCTACAATATATAGCTCCTTATTCAGGTGTTACAATTGCAGAAGAATGAATGGAAAACGGGAAAGATGTACTTATTGTATATGATGATTTATCTAAACATGCTGTTGCATATAGAACATTATCACTACTATTAAGAAGACCACCTGGTCGTGAAGCATATCCTGGAGATGTTTTCTACCTACACTCTCAATTATTAGAACGTGCAGCTAGAGTTAACGAAGAATATGGTGGTGGTTCAATTACTGCATTACCAATTATCGAAACACAAGCTGGAGATATTTCAGCCTACATCCCAACAAATGTTATTTCAATTACTGATGGTCAAATATTTACAATGTCTGACTTATTCAATTCAGGGCAAAGACCTGCCGTAGATCCTGGTTTCTCAGTTTCTCGTGTTGGATCAACAGCTCAAATCAAAGCTATGAAAAAAGTTTCAGGTTCTCTAAAATTAGAACTAGCTCAATATAACGAAATGGCAGCATTTGCTCAATTTGGTTCAGATCTAGATCAATCAACAAGAGAAATCCTAAATCATGGTGGACGTGTGCTTGAAGTACTTAAACAAGGACAATACGCACCTATCAATCAAATTGATCAATCAATCGTTTTACTTGCAGTAAAAGAAAGATTAATCAACCCAATCCCAGTTTCAGAAATGGGTAGATTTAAAAATGAACTAATTAAATTCTTCTCAACTGATTCAAAAGCCAAAGGACTTAGAGATGCATTAGCATATACTAAAGAGTTTGACGACCTATTAGAAGACAACATCAAATACATCATTTATGAATTTGTACAAAAATTCATAAAAACAATCGAAAACTACAACGAAAAAGACAACGACAAATTACCAGAAGTTGCAAAACCAGGTACATATAAAGCTCCAGTTAAAAAAGCAACTGCTAAAAAAACAGTAGCTAAAAAAGCTCCAGCTAAAAAAGCAACTGCTAAAAAAGCACCAGCTAAAAAAACTACAGCAAAAAAACCTGCAACTAAAAAAGTTACTAAAGCAAAAACAACAACAAAGAAAACTACTAAGAAATAATGGCTTCATTACAAGAAACAAAAAGTAGACTAACTTCCGTAAGTACTACAAAGAAGATCACAAAAGCAATGCAACTTGTTGCAACTGCTAAATTAAGAAAAGCAAAAAGTAACTTAGAATCAATTCAAGAATATTACACATCAGTGTATGAAACATTCCAAAAACTATTGAACAATGTTTCAGATGTTAAAAAACTATTTCCACAAAATGCAAAAGAATCAACATTACATATCGTTATTACATCAGACCTTGGTCTATGTGGTGGATATAACTCTAATGTTCTAAAACTATTAAAATCAGATATTAAACCATCAGATAAAATAATTGTTTTAGGTAATAAAGGTATTTCTCATCTAGGAGCAGTTGCAATCCCTACTTTTAAAGAGTATGCAAGTGTTGGAGATGAACCTAATTATGATTATGCATCAGGTATTGGACAAGAAGCAATTTCTCAATATCTAGCGGGTGAAGTAAATAAAGTTAAGTTAATTCATACAAAATTTATTAACTCAGTTACATTTGAAGCAGAAAGTACTCAATTACTTCCAATTGAGAAACCACAAAATAGCGAAACAGAAGCTCCACAAACAGTTAAAGTAATGACTGAATTTGAACCTTCACCAGAAATTGTTCTTAAAAAATCAATTCCTCTATACGTTTCAGCTATGATCTTCGGTTCAATGGTGGAATCAAAAGTTTCTGAAATGTCATCGCGTCGTACAGCAATGGAAAACGCCACAGACAATGCAGAAGAGTTAATCAAGAAACTAAATCTTGAATACAATAGAGCCAGACAAGCAGCAATCACTCAAGAAATTTCAGAGATTGTTGGTGGATCTGAAGCTCAATAATTAAAGGAGACATTATGGCAAAAAATAAAAATATAGGTAAAGTAGTCCAAGTTCTTGGACCCGTAATTGACGTTAGATTTGAAAGCGATAAATTACCAAATCTACTTAATGCTCTAGTAATTACAAAAGGTAAAGAAACATTCGTTGTTGAAGTAGCACAACACATTGGTGATGATACAGTTCGTACAATCGCTATGGGTGCAACTACAGGTCTTGTTAGAGGATTAGATGTTGAAGATACAGGAGCTCCAATTTCAGTTCCTGTTGGTAAAGAGGTTCTAGGACGTATGTTCAACGTTCTTGGAGACCCAATTGATGAAAAACCTGCTCCAAAAGGTGCAGTAACATCTCCAATTCACCGTGAAGCCCCTTCATATGAAGAACAAAGATCATCAGCTGAAGTACTTGAAACAGGTATTAAAGTTGTTGACCTACTAGTTCCATATGCAAAAGGTGGAAAAATCGGTCTATTTGGTGGTGCTGGTGTTGGTAAAACAGTTCTTGTTCAAGAACTTATTAACAATATCGCTACGCAACATGGTGGACTTTCAGTATTCGCTGGTGTTGGTGAAAGAACTCGTGAAGGTAATGACCTTTACCACGAAATGAAAGCAGCTGGTGTTTTAGATAAAACAGCACTAGTGTTCGGTCAAATGAACGAACCTCCAGGGGCTCGTATGCGTGTTGCCTTAACAGGACTAACAATGGCTGAATATTTCCGTGATAAATTTGGACAAGATGTTCTACTATTTGTTGATAACATCTTTAGATTTACTCAAGCTGGTTCAGAGGTATCTGCCTTATTAGGTCGTATGCCTTCAGCCGTTGGTTACCAACCAACATTAGCTACAGAAATGGGTGCGCTTCAAGAACGTATCACTTCTACTAAGAAAGGGTCAATCACATCAGTTCAAGCTGTTTATGTGCCTGCCGATGACCTTACTGACCCCGCTCCTGCTACAACATTTACTCACCTAGATGCTAAAACAGTTCTAGATCGTAATATTGCTGCGTTAGGTATCTATCCTGCTGTTGATCCTTTAGGATCAGCTTCAAGAATGCTTGACCCAGAAGTAGTTGGACAAGAACACTATGATGTTGCACGTAACGTTCAAAAAATCTTACAAAGATTTAGAGAGTTACAAGATATCATTGCTATTCTTGGTATGGATGAACTTTCAGAAGAAGATAAGAAAGTTGTTGCTCGTGCTAGACGTGTGCGTAACTTCCTTTCACAACCATTCTTCGTTGCTGAAAAATTCTCTGGTATCGAAGGTAAATTCGTTAAACCAGAAGATACAGTTCGTGGTTTCAAAGAAATTATCGAAGGTAAACATGATGATTTACCTGAATCTGCATTCTTATATGTAGGAACAATCGAAGAAGCTATTGAAAAAGCTAATAAGAAAAAATAAAGGAGAATTATATGACAGAAGATAAAAACAGAACACATCTGAAAATAATTACTCCTGAAGGAATATTCTATGATCAACCAGTTTCAATCGTTACTGTTAAAACATCAGAAGGATATATTGGTCTTCAAAGGGGCCGTATTCCTATTGTTGGATCTATAGAAATTTCACCATTAATCATTGGTACAAAAGGACAAGACAATTATATGGATTGTGCAATCGCTGGTGGTTTGTTATATGCTGATAAAGAATCAGTTACTATCATTACTGATGCAGTAGAAGAAAAATCTAAAATTGATATTAATCGTGCAGCTAAAGAGAAACAAAAAGCTGAAAATGCATTGAAAGCTCAAAAAGATGCCGCTGAAATATTGAAACTTAAATTTTCACTTCAAAAAGCTATTAACAGAATTAATGTAGGTAATCTATAATGGATTATCCTTCATGAGCGAAGATAATCACATACTTTCTAGCTATAGGTATAGTTGGGTATGTATTGCTCGCAGTAGACTGAACTAAGATGATTAAAGGAACACACAAATCCTTTGGAATTGCCTTATATATAATCGTATCTTTAGCACTTGGATATGGTTTAGGAAGTCTTGTGGTCAAAATTGTAAGTTTGGCCATTATTTAAAAAAAGAAACAGCCTTTTCCAGCTGTTTTTTTATTTGCGATTTTCATATATTGTATAATTCATAAGATGAATCAAAGGGCGATTACTCAAGTCTGGCTGAAGAGACAACACTCGAAATGTTGCAGGGGCTTCACGGCCCGCGGGGGTTCGAATCCCTCATCGCCCGCCATTTGCCGTCTTAGCTCAGTAGGTAGAGCGCATCCATGGTAAGGATGAGGTCGTGGGTTCGATTCCCACAGTCGGCACCATATGTCAAAGACACACAAAAAAAGCGATTATTCGCTTTTTTTACTTGAAAATATGAATTAATCTATATTTTGCTTTAAAGTTATGATGTTTTTAATTTTTATAATTGTTATAGTTATCATTGATAATACGGATATTGAAGTAAATATTATTCCTGCAATGTATTTCATAACATCATCATTAACAGCTTGAATCATTAAGTATGTAATCATAAGTGAATTACCAAGAATGAATGCCAAACATAAATTCAATGAAGTTGCTTTTGTATCTTGTGTTTTTACGGTTTTGATTGCTTGAGGTAAGAAAGAAAGACCTGTGAAAGAAGATCCTATTAATGAAATAACTAATATCATTTTATCTTCACCAATTTTATCTTTTTCATTAATTGCTAATATTGAAAATGCAATACATGTAACTATTAAAGTAAAGATGATTGCTACCATGAAGACTCTTAAGGCGAATAGAGGTTTACTGAAGTGTTCTTTTTTATATTCACCATCAGTTTTTCTGTTTCTTAAAATATAGTAAATAACAGGTATTGTCATTAAACCACAAAGTCCTTGACCTATTGTTAAAACTATTCCACCGTGATTGCTTAAAAGCATTCCATAGACTATTCAAATGATTCTACCAATCATATTTACAGTTCAAGAAGTTAACGACAATCCGAATGAATGTTTTTCTGTTCAGATTTTTACTATTTGAAATAAAAATGATGCATCAAGTATTATCATTCCTATGATTAAAATTATTAATAAGTTATCCATAGAAAATATTTTACTCTAAAATCTTTTTAAATTTACTTATTTGCAATAAAAAATCAACTTATAACTTTAAAACAAAAAAATAAGTATTGCTTTTTTAAAAGATAAATATCTTTTGTGTTGTTAAAGTGTTTATAATTTATGTAATGAATGATGTTAGGAGTGTAATATGGCATTTAGACAACAAATAATAGAATTAGTTAAAAATTTAGATACAAAGAAACGCATCTTATTGCTTGATGGTGTTGAAGAAAGAAATTTGAAAGCTGCAATCAAACATACAAAAGATGGGATTGTAGAAACTATTCTTTTATTAGAGGAACACAATACTGAAATAGAATCTCAGATAAAAACAATTGTTATTTCTGATTATAAACACAGAAAACAAGAATTTGTAGAACTGTATTTAAGTAAGAGAAATGGTAAAGAAACCATAGAACAAGCAGAACAAGTTATATTCCAGCCTAATTACTTTGGAATGTTGTTACTTGAGTTGGGTGAAGTTGATGGAATTGTTGGAGGATTAACACTCCCAACTTCTCAAATATTAAGTCCTGCATTCAAGATTATCAAACCTAAAGAAGGTGTTAAAACTATTTCATCTGTAATGATTATGGAAAAAGAGTCTGAACACTATCTATTCTCTGATATATCAGTTGTGCCAGAACCAACACAAGATCAATTAGTGGATATTGCAATTAATGCATCTAACTTTTCTAAAAAGGTTGGTATAAAAGATAAAGTTGCTTTCCTTTCTTTCTCTACTTCAGGTTCTGCTAATCATGAATCTGCGAAAAAAGTTTATAACGCTAAAGAAGAATTCAATAATAAATTCCAACCTAGCTATAAAGCAATAGGTGAAGTACAATTTGATGCTGCGTTCAATCCTGAAATTAGAAAAAGTAAATATAAAGAAGAAGGTTTTGAAGATAAAGCAACAATCTTTGTATTCCCTTCATTAGATTCTGGGAATATTGGATATAAAATCGCACAAGGTATGGGTGGTTTTGGAGCTATCGGTCCTATAGTGACGGGTTTAAATAAACCAGTTAATGACTTATCAAGAGGTTCAACTATTGATGATGTCTACAATACAATATTAATAACTGCATTACAAGGAAAATAAAATAAAGAGCAATGCTCTTTATTTTTTATGTAAATTTTCTATTATTGGCTTATCACTGAAAGGTAATTCCTTGAATCTATGCATTCATACAAGTGTTAAATAATTAACAAGTATTTTTGCATCTTTTAGTTTATCTTCATCGTATTCACCGTAAGCTTCAAGGAATACTTTTTCTTGTTCAATAGAAAGGTATGAACCATCTATAGTAAAAGCTAAATCAAAATGCTTATCACCTAAACTCGCATACTCTCAATCAATTAAGTAAACTTTTTCATTTGAAAGTACAAAGTTATTCATTCATGGATCGTTATGTAAAGGTGTTGTATCATCGAAGTTAGCGATTATGCTTTCTGCTTTATTGTAGAATGAATGAACTTCACTAGGTATGTCATTTTTGTTTTTAATTTCTTCGAAATATTGCTCTAATCTCGCTTTGTGATTTGATGAAGGTAGTTCTACATTTGAGTTGTGTAATGCGTATAAGATTTTAGCCATCTTTCGAAGATTAACATCATTTAAAACTAAATCTTCTTTTTCTAAAAACTCTCACACTAATTTTTCTTTTGTTTCTTCAAGTAATGTTGGTACATATTCTAACTTAGAAACTTCAGAATATTTAACTTTATGATTAAAGCCATCAAATCTTTTGATTTTCATAAAGTAATTCCCTTGGCTATTTTCAATTTTGTAAGTTTCGTTCTTGTGGCCTCCAAGAACTTCGGTCTTTTTAGTATATTCCATATATAAATAATATCTTATTTTAATCATTTTTTTGTATAAGTGTATAATTAAAAGGTATTTAACAACATCAACAAGGAGATATATATGAAAATAGCATTTTTCGATACTAAAAAGTATGACGAAACTACATTTGCAGAAGCAAATAAAAACGGTCATGAATTTAATTTCATTACTGAAGGACTTTCAATGGCAACAGTTGAAAAAGCAAAAGGTTCAGAAGCAATCTGTGCATTTGTTAACTGTGATGGTTCAAGAGAAATTCTTACAAAATTAGCAGACCTAGGAATTAAATACTGATTCCAAAGATCAGCTGGTTACAACAGAATCGATCTTAAAGCAGCAGAAGAATTAGGAATTAGAGTATTCCGTGTTCCTGCTTACTCACCAGAAGCTGTATGTGAATTTGCAATGACACTTCTAATGTCAATCAACAGAAACATCCACATCGCTTACAAAAGAACAACTTCAAACAACTTCGCACTAAACGGATTAGAAGGTAAAGTTATCAACAACTCTACAATCGGTGTAATTGGTGCTGGTAGAATTGGACAAGGATTCATTAAAATAGCTAAAGGACTTGGAGCAAACGTTATCGTTTTCGATGAATATGCAGAAAAGAACTTCCCAGATACAGCTAAAAACCTAGGATTCACTTACGTAACAAAAGAAGAAGTTTTCTCTAAATCAGACTTCCTTTCATTACACGCACCTTTATTACCATCAACAAAATATATTGTTAATAAAGAAACACTAGCAATGATGAAACCATCAGCAGTTATTATTAATACTGCACGTGGACCTTTAATTAATACTGAAGATCTACTAGATGCATTAGACGCTGGAAAACTAAGAGGAGCAGGACTTGACGTTTATGAAAACGAAGCAGGTGTATTCTTCTTCGATAAATCAAACGAAGTAATGTCAGATGCACTTCTAACAAGATTAAGAGCTCACCGTAATGTAATCCTTACATCACACCAAGCATTCTTTACAGATTTAGCTCTAGCTCAAATTGCTGGAACTACAATGAACAATGTTGAACTTGCAATCAAAGGAGAAGATGGTCAAACAAGACTTATCCTTCAAGAAGATGGAAGAGTAACAAACGGATAATCCCTCATGGGATTTTTCTTTTGCATGTTTTTAGTAATGTGTAAAATACATAAAATAATGTGTAATAACACGTTATTTTTTTATTGAAGCTGAAGGGTTGCATAAACTTAAGAAAGTATTGTTTTAGCAATGAAATAATACTTTGTTTCATTTTTTTATTTTTTTGTATAATTAGTCTATTAAATAATATAAGGATTTATAAAAAATATAAACGAAAGGAAAAATATGAAAGTTTTTAAGTTTTTTAAATTAAGAAAACAAGATAGATTCAATGCTGAAGAACCTAAAGATAAACTTACATGAATGAAACATGGTTTCTCTGAATTTTTTGGAACTATTCTTCTTTCATTAAGTTTAGCTGGTTTATCAACTATTGTTGCCGGTACAGACAAACCTGCAGAACTTTACTTTTTACACCCAGTTCTAGTTGGTTTCTATGCAGGATTCATCGCTGTTGGTGCAGTACTATTTATTTTCTTAAGATGATCATGTGATTTGAACCCAGCCGTTACAATCACAAGAATGTTAAAAGGAACAAATACAGTAAGATACGGAATCTTTAAAATTGTTATCCAGATGACTGCTGGAATATTAACAGGTTTAATTATTTACGGATTTGGTAAATTAGGAGAAGGAGCAGCTGCTAACCACGCTATTTCAGCTATAGGTGCTTCTAATAAATCATTTACAGGAAAAATTGGATTAGGAAACAGTATATCTGCTGGAGCAACATGAATCTTTTTTGTTGAATTAGTAATGACAGGAATTCTATTATTCCCAATCTTCTCAGGAATGATTTCTGATAAATATAGAGATTTTGGAATTATGTTTATTATTTCTCTATCAGTATGAATGGGTATTCTTTGTGGTACAGCTGCTATTAACCCAGCTAGAGGTATCGCTCAACAAGTTCCAGGATTATTCTTCGGTCATGAAGTTGGTCATTCTGCAAGTTATGCTGATATTGTATCTGCAACATTAGCGATGCAAGCTGGAACATTTATGGCTCCATTCTTCTACGTTCTAATGCAAGGTGTATTAACAGAATATGTTAACCCAATTGTAGTTAAAATTATTCACTTTAAAAATTACAGATCATCAAACATGAAAGTAAATTCTAAAGATGAGATTACAAAGAAAACTAAGAAATAGTCTTAGTTTTTTTAATTGCATTTTTATTGTTTTTATAAGGTTTTATATATAATACTTTTATGTTAAATTACTTCGTATGTAATAAAAAGAAAAATGCATCAACTTCATTAGAAATATTTTTTGACTTTATAGTTGTTGCAACTGTTTCAATGATATTTAATGGGTTTATACTTAATTCTCATTCTGCACCTCCATACCAAAAGGTATTTATGGTTTTCAATACAGGTTTGATAACAACATATTGATACTCGTATTCATTCTTTAGACAAAGATTTGAAAAGAATAATATATTCTTCAGGATATTAACAATGGTTAAGGTTATTGCTTTGGGTATAATCGCCACTGGGTTGGATTTAATGATATTTAGATTGAATGTTGTTGCTGATAAGGATCCTGAGTGAATTGCAAAAGTTTCAATGATTATTTGAGTTTCAGGTTTTGCTTTTTCAAGATTAATTTCATCATTCGAATACACATTATCATTGATCGCAAATAGAAAAGATGAAACATTAATTAAATTATTAGTTGGTAAAATGATTTCCAGAATCATTATTGTTATTTTAAATATAGTTCATTTGATTTTATTAATAAGAGGACATTCTATTCCAGTATTGACTTACGTATTCTTACCTTTATATTTAGTAATTGAATTCATGGGTAATATTGCATTTGTAACTGATGCGAACTTAAAGAAAGCTCCTAAGATTTCTATAAAATATGCATCACAAAGATATAAGAAATTAACTTATCTATATATTGGTTCATTATTTATTTCGGGAACAATCCAATTTGCTTATTATTTACATAATTCAAGTGATTTATATATGATTTATAGATTGGTATTTATTTACTTCACAGGATTCTTATTATGATGATTTTATTCTGAATATTCTCATAAATTAATAATTAAAACAAAAGCGAGACACTTAATCAAACTTGCGTTTCTAAATATATTCATTCAAGGATCTTTAGCTGTGTTTGGTGGGGCGATAATCAACTCGCACAATAGTGTTAATGCTCATTATATTATGATTGCTGCACCAACTGCATTAGCAATATTCTTAATAGGTATTCATTTATATCTTTCTTCGTTAAAAAGAGACGATACCGTAACTATATTAAACTTCAAGAAACAAGCATTATTTGCATGTATTTCTAATGTAATTATTTTGATTGCATATGCAATAACAAGTCATTTTATAAAAATGCCTATATGAACAGTATACATTGTTGTAGATTTTGCTTTAATAGTATCAACAGCATTACCTTACATATTAACTAGAAAATATTGTAATGAATTAGAAGAATGTAAACCAAAAGAAAAATAATCTAAGGGTTATTTTTTTAATCTTTAAATATAGAAAACAAATAATCTAATACAACATTTTTATATATAATATATATAACAAATAAATATATTTCAATGAAGAGAAGGTAGATAAGTAAACACTTTCATAGAGAGCCAGGATGGTGGGAGCTGGCAAAGTAAAGACTTAACGAGTTATCTTGGAGAAAAATAAGTTAAACGCTATAAGTTTTAAGAGTCTATACAAGGGTGGTACGTTAGCCCCTTGTTATAAGACTCTTTTTATTTTTGCGACAAAGGAGAAAAATATGATGGAAACAAAATATAACCATAAAAAAGTTGAAGAAGGTAAGAATCAAGAGTGAATAGATAAAGAAGTTTTTTCAAAACACGACAAATCTAAAGAACCATTCACAATCATTCTTCCACCACCAAATGTTACAGGTAAATTACACCTTGGGCATGCATGAGATGTTTCGTTACAAGATGCAATTATCAGATATAAGAAATTAAAAGGATTTGATACTTTATGATTACCAGGTATGGATCATGCAGGTATTGCTACACAAGCGAAAGTTGAAGTTAGACTTCAACAACAAGGTATTTCAAAACATGACCTTGGTAGAGAAAAGTTCCTTGAAAAAGTTTGAGAGTGAAAAGATGAGTATGCTTCAACAATCAGAACACAATGAGGTACATTAGGTATTGCTCTTGATTACAAAAAAGAAAGATTTACTCTTGATAAAGGTGCAAATGAAGCTGTTAATAAGGTATTTGTTGAAATGTATAACAAAGGTCTTATTTATAGGGGTAAAAGAGCTATAAATTGGGATCCTGAACTTCAAACAGCACTTTCTAACATGGAAGTAATCGGAAAAGAAACGGAATCATCAATGTGATACTTTAAATATCAAGTTAAAGATTCTGATGAATTCCTTAATGTTGCCACAACAAGACCTGAAACAATGCCTTCTGATGTTGCCGTTGCAGTTCACCCAGAAGATGAAAGATTCAAACATCTTGTTGGTAAGGTTGCATTATCTCCTTTAACTGGTAATGAATTACCAATTATTACTGATGAATATATCGAAATTGATAAAGGTACAGGTGCTATGAAAGTATCAGCACATGCTGCTATAGATATTGATATTATTAAAGCTAATAATTTAGAAATCAAAGAATCGATTTTAAAAGACGGAACAATGAATGAATTAGCTGGTGAATTCCAAGGTATCGATAGAATGGAAGCAAGACTTAAAATTGTTGAAAAATTATCAAACGAAGAAAAAGTTATTAAAACAGAAACAGTTATGAATAATGTTGGTTATTCAGAAAGAACTGGTATTGCAGTTGAAACACTTGTTTCTGATCAATGATTCGTTAAAATGGCTCCATTAGCAAAAGACTTAATGGAAGACTTACAAGGCGAAGATGGAGTTAATTTTGTTCCTGATAGATTCAGAAATACTCTTGAGCGTTGAATGGAAAATGTTTACGATTGAACAATCTCGCGTCAATTATGATGAGGACACAGAATTCCTGCATGATATAAAGACGGAGAAACAAAAGTTCAAGTAGAAAAACCTGGAGAAGGATGAGTTCAAGATGAAGATGTTCTTGACACATGATTCTCTTCTGGAATTGCTCCTTTCTCCTTCTTAGGATGACCAAACTCAATGGAGGATGTTAAGAGATATTACCCAACAAACGTGTTAGTTACTGGTTACGACATTATATTCTTCTGAGTAGCACGTATGTATTTCCAAGGACTTGAATTTATGGGCGAAAAACCATTTAAAGATGTTCTTATTCATGGGTTAATTAGAGATGAACAAGGACGTAAGATGTCTAAGTCATTGGGTAACGGTATTGATCCAATGGAAACTATTGAAAAATACGGAGCTGATGCATTACGTTGATTCTTATTAACTAACTCAGCACCTGGTAATGATATTAACTACTCACCTCAAAAATTAGAGGCTGCGTGAAACTTAAATAATAAATTATGAAACATCTCAAGATACATTCTTGAAGTAATGGAACATTCAACAGATGAAATAACTGATGCAGATAAATGAATTCTAGATAAATTATCAGTATTAGAAAAACAAGTTTCTATTCGTATGGATAAATATGAATTCACAATTGTCGGGAAAGACATCTACAACTTCATTCAAAATGACTTCTCATCTTGATACATTGAGATGACAAAAGCTCAACCAAATAAAAAGGTTGCTGAAGATGTTCTAAGAAAAACATTGATAATTATTGCACCACTTCTACCATTTATTTCTGAAGAAATTTGATCTAAATTCAATGAAGGAACTGTATTTGAGCAAGAGTGACCAACTATAGAAACAGAAAAAGCTGATTATATAGATGATGTTATTGAAGTTGTTAAATCAATTAGAGAATTCAGAGTAATACATAATTTACCAAACTCTCAAGAAGTTAATTATTCAACTACAAAAGAGATAAATGAAAAAACTAAACTATTTATTTCTAAATTAGCTAATGCCTCATATGAACTAAATGATGATGCTTTATTCAATCTAAAAGATTTTGATATTAATATTAAAATGACTGAAGAAATGAAAGAAGCTGAAAAAAAACGTATAGACCAAGAAATCAAACGTCTTAAAGGTGAAATTAAACGTTCAGAAGGAATGTTAGGAAACGAAAGGTTTGTTAATAATGCTTCTCCTGAAAAAGTTCAGAATGAAAAAGATAAATACAAGAAGTATAAAAAAGAATTAGAAACATTATTGAATATCTAAACAAAAGAGGCATCGCCTCTTTTTTCATTAAATTTAAATATTTATCAATGTTTTTTTGGGTATATAAATATTAACGCGCACGTATACGCACATGTGTAAGGGGCTGTCGAAAATAGATATAAAACAACTTAAAACAAAAAAGATATTTAAAAATAACAATATTTTTTTTGAATATTTTTGATTTACCCCTTATATATAAAAATTAAAAAAAGAGTTGAATTTTAGCAGTTTTCATATTTTTTTAATTTTTATCAATTCTTGTAAAACACAATTTTTTCAACTTATACCTACAAATTTTAAATAAGTTGTATATATAAGTTGAAAGGGGAGTATAATTTTTTTGGAGGCGAAAAATATGAAAATTAAAGTAAATTCAGAAATTGGTAAACTAAAAAAAGTTTTAGTTCACCGTCCAGGTAAAGAAGTAGAAAGATTATACCCAGAAATATATGAAAGACTGCTATTTGACGGTATTATGTACACCGATGTAGCACAACAAGAACACGACGTATTCACATCTAAATTAAGAGAAAACGGCGTTGAAGTATTATACATTGAAGAACAAGTGGCTGAAGCACTAACTCTAAAACCAGAAGCAAAAGAAATATTTGCTGATAGATACGTAGAGTTAGCTGGTATTGAAAACGAAGCTGTTAAAGTTGCAGTTAAAAAATACCTATTATCATTTAAAGACAATAAAAAAATGGTAGATGCATCAATTGCTGGTATTAAAAAAACAGAAATCCAACCAGATTTCAAAAATAAATTGTCAGACCATATTGAACAACACCAAGAATACCCATTCTATGTTGATCCAATTCCTAACATTTTATTCCAACGTGACCCGATTGCATCAATCTTTGGTGGAATGAGCTTACACAACATGAATAGAGAAACAAGGAAAAGAGAAAAACTATACTACGAAATAGTATTTAAATTCCATCCAGATTTCATGGATATCGACAACCATATTCTTCCAACAAGTATTGGAACAATGGAAGGTGGAGATGTTCTAGTTATTTCTAAAGAAACAATTTTCGTTGGTATTTCAGAAAGAACAACAGCTAAAGCAGCTGAAGAACTTGCCGAAATCCTATTTGAAAAATATGACCATCTAAAAAGAGTTATTGGTATCGAAATACCTCACTCACATGCAACTATGCACTTAGATACAATCCTTACACAAATGGATAAAACATTATTCTCAATTGACCCAGATATGTACAAAGAAAACTATACATATTATGAAATCACAAGAGACGGACTTGAAGTATTTAAAAACACACACATTCTTAACTTATTAAGAAAATATGTACACCCTGACACAGAAGTAATTCAAGTTGGTGGTGGAGATATCGTTCGTGCTAAAAGAGAACAATGAAACGATGGAGCAAACTGTTTAGCAATTGCACCAGGTAAAATTGTTGTTTACGAAAGAAACGTTATCACTAATGCTCTAGTAGCAGAAGCAGGAGTTGAAGTTATTGCTGTACCATCAAGTGAACTATCACTTGGTAGAGGTGGACCTCGTTGTATGTCAATGCCATTAGAAAGAGAGGACATTTAATGTTATCAGGAAGAAATTTTACAAAATTAATTGATTACTCTAATGAAGAAATTAATTACTTACTAGATTTATCACACGAGGTTAAATCAAAAAAGAAAAATAATATCCCACATAGAGAATTAGAAGGTAAATCAGTTGCTCTTCTATTCCAAAAAGATTCAACAAGAACAAGGTGTGCTTTTGAAGTAGCATCATATGATCTTGGAATGAAAACAGTTTACCTAGGACCTTCAGGTTCACAATTCGGTAAAAAAGAATCTGTTGAAGATTCAGCTAAAGTTCTCGGAAGCATGTTTGATGGTATCCAATTTAGAGGTTACAAACAATCAGACGTTGAAGAATTAGCTAAAACATCAGGTGTTCCAGTTTGAAATGGACTGACAGATGAATGACACCCAACACAAATGATTGCCGACTTCATGACAATTCAAGAAGAAAAAGGTAAAGATTTAAAAGGACTTAAATTAGTTTACGTTGGAGATGGAAGAAATAACATGGGTAACTCACTAATGATTACCTCAGCTAAATTAGGAGTTAACTTTGTATGTTTAGCACCTAAAGCATTACAACCAGAAGCAGAATTAATTGCTACAGCTACAAAAATTGCTGCAGAACAAGGTTCAACAGTAGAAATGTTTGAAATTTCAGAAAAAGAAACAGCTCTTGCAAACGCAGATGTTATTTATACAGACGTTTGAGTATCAATGGGTGAAAATGACTGAACTTCAAGATTAGATCTATTACACCCTTACCAAGTTAACATGGAAATGATGGCTATGGCTAAGGATGATGCAATATTCTTACACTGTTTACCAGCGTTCCACGGTTTAGACACTGAAATCGGTGCCGCAAAAGCCAAAGAATATGGTGATAAATACCCTGCTATGAAAAATGGTGAATTTGAAGTTACAGATGCGGTTATTAAATCAAAACACTGTAAAGCTTTCCAAGAAGCAGAAAACAGACTTCACTCAATTAAAGCAATTATGCTTGCTACAATGAAATAAAATTTAAAAAGGGGGCATTCCAATGGAAATGACCAAGAAAGCACGAAAAAAACGTTCTTTCAAAATGCCTACAGCTTTTACAATCATTATATTAATAATGCTTGTTTTTATTGCATTGTCTTGAATAATGTATGCTGCAGGTATTAAGACTGAAGTTTGAGAAAAAAACGATAAAGGTGTCCTAGTAGCAACACAAAAATCATTACAAGGATTAGGGATATTAGATATTTTCCCTGCAATCTGGCATGGTTTTGTTGCTAAGGCTGAAATTATCGCCTTTATTCTCTGTATTGGTGGTGTTCTAGGACTTATGGCTAGAACAAAAGCTATTGATGCAGGTATTGCGAGAGTAGTCGCAAAATTAAACGGAAAAGAAATAATTATTGTTCCGATTTTAATGATTATATTTGGTTTAGGGGGAACATCTTACGGTATGTGAGAAGAAACTGTTGCCTTCTTCCCAATATTGATCCCAGTATTTAAAAAAGCTGGATTTGGACCAATCACAGCTGTATTCGTAATCCTAATTGGTGCGGGTGCAGGTAACTTGGCATCTACTATTAACCCATTTGCTACTGGTATTGCATTCAGTTCAGCAAAAGACGTTATCGGTAATACTGATTTAAAAGCTGCAACATCACAATCAGTAATGTTTGGAACAAGATGAGTAATGTTTGCTATCTTCCAAGCAGTTGCCATTGCATTTGTTACATGATTTGCTTTAAGAGTTAAAAAAGGTAAAATCGTTGTTACAGGAATTGATGAATCAGCAGTTGAAAGAGATTTCATGAAAAACGATGGAGACATTGAATTTACATGAAAACGTAAACTAACTTTAACTATATTCATTCTTGGATTTGTATTTATGATTCTTTCATATTTACCTTGAACAGATTGAGTTGGAGAATCAGCATTAACTAAAGCAGATTCAAACTACAACAAAGGAATGTTCTGATTAGCTTCTACTCATGGACAATGAGCACAATGAGGTCAATGATACTTAGTATCTGTATCCGCAGCATTCTTAATGATTGGATTTGTTGTATTCTTACTTAACCATAAAGATTTCGTGGAAAAAGGAGAATCAAAAGAAGAAACATATATTAATACATTCATTGATGGATCAAAAGATGTTTTATCAGTTTGTTTATTAATTGCTGTTGCTTCAGGATTAGGGGTTATCCTAGAAAAAACACTAATCGGACCATACATTGCTAACTCTGCAAAAGGACTAGGAAATATGGGATTATTAGGATTTGGTGTAGTAATCTTCATACTATCTCTAGTATTATCATTCCTATTACCTTCTACTTCAGGATTCGGTTCAGCATTTATTCCTATATTTGCTTCAATTGCCGCAAAAGCCTTTGGTGGAAATGACTTACACCCTGATGCTGCACATATCCAAGCATACAAATCAGCTCTTGGATTAATAATATTTGCATACATATTTGCGGAAGGGGTTGTGAACTTATGTTCTCCAACTTCAGCAGCACTTATGGCTTATACAAAAATGTCACATGTTCCTTATAACGTATGACTAAAACACACTTGAAAAATCATTGTTATTTTATTAGTATTATCATTTGCAATGATGTTAATCATAGGAGGTATCGCACAAGCTGGACATAGTCTATTCTAATGCGACAACATGGAAAAACAAAAAATATTAATCGCTCTAGGTGGAAACGCTTTAGGTAAAAATTATATAGAACAAAAAGAAGCTGTTAAAGAAACAGCAAAAGCTATTGTAGATCTTTTTGCTGCAGGGCACAGTGTTATCGTTGCACACGGTAATGGTCCTCAAGTCGGAATGATTAACAATGCATTTGGTGGTGCTTTAAATGAAAAGGTTGTTAATGAAGCAATGCCTTTCCCAGAATGTGGTTCAATGTCTCAAGGATATATTGGATTCCATATTCAAAACGCTATTAAAAATGAATTAAACAAAAGAAATATCGAAGGAGAAGTAGCTTCTGTTATAACTCAAACTATTGTTGATAAAAATTCACAGGCTTTCAAAGAGCCTACAAAACCAATTGGACCTTTCTTAACAGAGGAACAAGGTAAAGAGTTGGCAAAACAAAATGGTTGAATTGTAAAAGAAGATTCTGGTAGAGGATGAAGAAGAGTGGTTGCCTCACCAAAACCTATTGATATTGTTGAAAAAAACATTCTTAAAAAACTATCTGATGATAATGTAATATTAATCGCAGGTGGTGGAGGTGGTATTCCTGTTTACAAAGAAAATAATGATTTAATTGGTATTGATGCTGTTATCGATAAAGATTTCACATCTGCTACAATGGCTGAATTAGTTGATGCTGACACATTCATCATCCTAACAGCTGTTGATAAAATAATTATTAACTTTGGTAAAGAGAATGCAAACCCTCTTTCAGAAATTAGTTTAGAAGAACTTGAAAAATATATTGCAGCAGGAGAATTCCCAGCTGGATCAATGGGTCCAAAAGTAGAAGCGGTTGCCGGTTACGTAAAAAGAACTGGTAAAAATGCTTATATTGGTGATTTAAAACTTGCAGGTAAAATTCTTTCAGGAGAAGCTGGAACTAAAGTCTATAAATAATAAAAATACACACTTAAATGTGTGTATTTTTTTAATTAATATTTATTTTTTTCAAATTTGTTAACCGTTAATTCACAAGCTTTGTAAAGTGGAATTAAAATAGATACATAAATTGGAATTATGATTGGGGTTTTAAGTATTCTTGCTCATAAAGCTATTTGATAATATCTTTCATAAGTGTAATGTGAAGTTGGATAACGAGAATGTCCTTGGTTTGAAAGTCTTTGTAAGAACCTTACATAAGCAATAGGGCCTCAAATTCAAATTCAAACAATGATTATCATAGTTACTAAAGTCGTTATGGAAATTAAGAGTTTTAAATTCTCATTTTTCTTGAAACCATACAATATGAACATCCCTAGTTGAATGAATGCAAATAAACCTGAGATTGTGTAAATCATTATTTGGGTATTTGTATCAAATTTTAATGTTTTTTTAGAGGCTTTGTGTATTAAGGGATTATCATATGAGATTATAATAACCGCGAGTACACCCATGATTGCAATTAAATTAACTACAATCATTGATATCCATCAATTCTTCTGTTTTGTATTAAACATATGTTTAAATAATCATGCCATGATAGGAATTCCAACAGTTATTATCTCGTATTCCCACATTCAAGCACCAATACCGTATTTACCTAGTGATAAGGTTATAGTGTCGGCAATTAAAGCTATAAAGACCCCTTTTACAGGCCCGAAAATTAAACCAAATATTATTAAGAATATGAATGTTATACCTACATTCATAACACCTTGTATTTTTATATTTATAAATAACCCTGAAATTATAAATAATCCAACAAAAATACCTGCTAATACCATCTCATAAATTGAGATTCTTATGTATTTATCGACAAATCTTTTTCATTTACCTTCTTTGGGTAAGTCTTTTTCATTATTTTCTTTATTCATTTTTTAAAATACTCCCTATTGAATGGAAACTACCGATATATAAAGTGTTTTTATTTTGTTTATTATAAAAAGCTTTTAAATTATTAATATCTTTTGCTTCTATATCTTTTGCCAAAATAAAGGAATCGTTTAATGTGTATACAAAAATATCTTTGTCTTTAAAAATGTTTTGGAGATTAGAAAAGTCTTTTCTTTTTGCTATTGTGATAACAACTTGTTCAAAAGGAATTTGTTTATCTTTTAAATATTCTAAAGTTGCTAAAATACCATTTTCATTATGTGCAACATCAAGGATTGCTATTGTATTATTGATTTTTTGTAATGTTGCTCTCCCAAGTGGTTCATTAAAATTCGCAACTATATCAAATTCATTTTTAAGTATTTCCTTAACTAAGAGTTGATTCCTTGTTTTGTAGTGTTTCGCTTGATTGTCTACTATGAAATGCTTACTATTTAATTCATTTGCTTTTTCAGTTATGCATTTATTCATGACACCTAACTCGCTTCCTGAATAAAAATGCATTCCATTATTAATAATTCCTATTTTATCATTCATAACATCTTGTAATGTTTCTCCGAATATTTCCATGTGATCATAACCTACAGAAGTAATAACTCCTATATCACCATCTAAAATATTTGAAGGGTCGTGTTTTCCGCCGATACCAGCTTCTAAAATAACGACGTCACAATTCATATCATTGAAATATTCTATTGCACAAAGAAACATAATTCCAAAAAAGTGGATATCTTTGTCTTTATATCTTGAAATATATTTTTCTAATTGAGGTGTTGATATATTCTCTCCGTTAACTTGTATTCTTTCGTTTGCTTCGAAAATATGCGGTGAAGTGAAGGTTCCAACAGTTAATTTTTGTTTTAAATTCTCAGTCAAGTAATGTGAGACACTACCTTTACCATTGGTACCAACAACATTGATGATTTTAAAATCGCATAATAAATTAAGCTTATCTAAATAAGTTTTCAATACTTTATTACTTGTATTCTTTCTGTTATTAAAAATTGATTGTATAAGATTCATATAGTAGTCCAGCCACTATACATAACCATTAGTGGATGAAGTGTTTCACCGCCTACATAAATGTAGTTCGCTCAAAAGCTATACTCCCGTCTTTTGATACTTAACGCTCGACACCGGCTCTAATAGTGGCTTTTAAATTATACTACTAAGACCATTTATAAGGCACTTGTTATTATTATTTCACTTTTAGTTTTTATTGTGAACTATATGATAATATTAAAGTGGAATGATATTTAAGCTTACAATATGGGTAAGCGTTTCTACGAAATACCGTAAATATTTCCCAATGTCAGATGACTTATTTTAAAAATATCCTTCCGTTTAAAAAAATACAAACAAGGAGCATATTAATATGACTAAAAAAAGAATAGCATTAGGTGCGGTTACAGCCGTATCGACATTTATTATACCAATCGCAGCGGTAGTATCATGTGGTGATAAACAAGAAATGGGTAAAACTGCCCTTTTAATGGATAAGACAACTAACTTAAAAACAAACTCATTTTCACGTGGTATATTGACAGGTATCAAAGGCGCTGATGCAACAGGTTTTGCAACCAATGTTAAAGAAGATACAACATCTTCACATGCAGATAAAATTAAGGAACTAAAAGCTCGTGGGGTTAAAAATTTCGTCTTAGGTTCATTTGCAATGGATCCAGAGAAAATTTCAAAAGTTCTCGGTGAAAATAAAACACCTAATTTAATATCAGTTGACCAAGATAAGAGTTCAACTACAAACAAACATATTGCATCAGTCTCAGCAAAAGCACAAGAAGGAGCATTTTTAGGAGGGTATTTAGTTGCTAAGCATATGCATTCTCCAGAATTTAAATCAAAACAAGCTTTCCAAGATGGAAAACTAAAATTCGGATATGTTTTTGGTTATAGATTCTCATCTGTTACTGATTTTCTTTATGGAATAATTAATGGAATGAAATATTATGAGAAAGTTAATAAAATATCTCAAAAAGATGCAATTGAAATAATTGGTGGAAACGGGCATGATAAAGATTTCTTTGCTCAAGCTTGAAATTCTGCGGATACTAAATATCAAACAGTGTGAAATAGATTAATTTCAAATAAACCTGATGTAGTTATTGGTTCTCCAGAAAATGCAATTAAATTCAATAAAACTAAGAGTGGAAATAAATTACCATGAATTGGTACAGACATCGATGCAACAAAGCAATTCCCATTATCAAAAGATCAAGTTCTATTATCAATAAGAAAACATATAGGTATTGGTGTTGCTAAAGTTCTTGAAACACTAAAGAAAAATAACTTTGATATGACTAAGTTAAATAAAAAGGAAAGATTTTTCAAAGGTGGTATTGCAGATGGAACAATGGATCTTACTGGAGGAATCATCAGCCAAAAAGATATAAACGACATTTATAAACCAAGCACAGGAGCCTGAAAAAATGCTTTAGATGTTAAGGTTAATGATGTAACACAGGTGCCAGAATAATATGAATAAATTAATAGTAATTGGCGCTGCCATGGATCAAGAATTAAATCCTATTTTAAAAGAATCAAAAATCAAAAAAGAAATTAAAGTTGCAAATTTAACAATTTATGAAGTGGAACTTCTAGGTAGAGAAGTCATTTTATACAAAACAAATATTGGTAGAACAAATGCGTCTTTAGCAACCGCCATTGTTCTTCAAAGATATAAAAAAGATATAAAAGAAGTTATTAATGTTGGTTCGTCGGGTGCTGGTAGAGAGGATCAAGGTATTATGAAAACAGTTATTTCAGATGAGTTGAATTATTCTGAAAATACAGTTGAGGGTTGAAAAAAAGGTCAAGTACCTTATATGCCGGAAGTTTATAAAACGGATGGAAAACTTCAAGAAAAATTTAAAAAAATCATGAATCCGGAAATTCATGAAGTTGGTAATTTTGTATGTAGTGAATCATTCTTATCATCGCAAGCTGTATTAGCTGAGGCAATATTATCAAACCCAATTGAAATATCTTCAATAGATATGGAATCCACTGCGGTCGCTCAAGTTTGTTATGCATTCAATGTTCCATTTATTGGTCTTAGAACAATCTCAGACAATATTTTCTTAGAAAATGCAAAAGATAGCAACGAACAATTTGAGGAAAATATAAACCATGTTCACAAGGGTTATTTTACTCTTTTGAAAAAATATCTTAAGGAAAACTAATGCAAAAAATAATTCTTAAAAATATCATTATGAGATTTGGCGAATTAATAGCTAATGACAATATCGATATAGAATTCAAGCCTGGTGAAATCCATACTTTATTAGGTGAAAATGGTGCAGGTAAATCTACACTAATTTCTATATTACAAGGAATCCTTACACCTACAAGTGGTGAGATTTTCATAAACGATAACAAAGTAAAATTAAATCCAAAAAAAGCGAAAAAAAATGGGATTTACGTTGTGCCTCAACATTTTAATATCATTGAAAATACAACAGTTATTGATAACGTTATTGCTTCATCACTAGATAAAACAAAATATATTATAGATAGAAAAATTGTCGAAAAAGAATTAAAGGATATACTGAAGAAATATCAAATTGAAATTTCTTTAAAAGCAAAAATATCTGATTTAACATTAGGACAAAAACAACTTGTGGAAATAATAAGGATGTTATATAGGGGAAGTGAAGTAATAATTTTGGATGAACCAACCGCCATTTTGAATAAAAAAGAAATTACAAATCTAATAAAGTTATTGAAACAAATGAAAAAGGAAATGAAAACCATTATATTTGTTTCTCACAAACTGGAAGAAGTACTTGAGTTAAGTGATGTTATTTCAGTGCTAAGAAAAGGTAAGTTGACCAAAACTTTTTATGGTAAAAATAATACTAAAGACATGTTGGTTAAAGCTATGGTTGGCCAAAGAAAAATAACCAATATCAAAAAAACAACCAGTAATATAGGTAAAAAGATACTTGATGTTAAAAATATTTCCATTAAGGGTAAAAATCAACAGAGGACTATTGATGACATTTCATTAAAAATACATGAGGGAGAAATAGTTGGTATTGCTTCAATTGATGGGAATGGAGAGCATGAATTAATCGAAGCGATCGTTGGAGAAAAAGAGGTAGCAAAAGGACAAATTTCTTTTTTGGATAGCGATATTACAAAGCTTCCCATAAAAAATAGGCATGAAATGGGTATGGGTTATGTCCCTGCGGAAACATTAAAGCATTCCATCGCTAAAAATCTACCTATATTCCAAAATTTAGTTTTAAATACAGTTAATAAAAAAGAGTATTTCCTCCTTAATTTTATTTTCAATTATAGAAAAGCTAAAAAGAAAGCAAGGGAAATTATTGAAGATTTTGATATAAGAGGGGTTCAATCAGTCAATAAGTTAGCTATTCAATTATCTGGAGGTAATCTTCAAAAAATTGTGGTGGGTAGAGAAATAACTGCAAACCCAAAATTGTTAGTTTTTGCTGAACCAACTAAAGGGTTGGATATAAATGCTATCAATAATATTTACAATAGAATTATTGAATACAAAGATCAAAACAAAGGGGTTTTACTATACTCTTCAGAAATAAAAGAATTAGTTGATGTTTGCGATAAAGTTTATGTCATAAGCGAGGGTGAAGTGCGTGGTATTGTTGAAAAAAATATTACTGAAAAAAGAATAATGGAGTTGTTGATATAATGAGAAAATTTACAAACATATTCGGATTAATATTTTCGATATTAATTACATACATGATATTTTCTGCAATTACACAAAATTGATCAATATTTTTCGATGGATTATTCTCTTCGTTTGATGGACCATTATTTATTGAGAAGTTATTAACTAAAATGACAATAATAATTTTAATTTCTACGGCAATGCTTATATTGAAAAAGGTTGGTATTTTTGATGTTGCTGCACCAGGAAAATTTCTTATTGCAATTCTCTGTATTTATTTATCAAGTTATTCAACAAGTGGAAGTGGTTCGACAAAAGTATTCGTTGGATGTATCGTTGGAATTATTGTTATGTTTACACTTTCAGGGGCAATTCTAGCTTTAAAAGTAAGGTTTAATGTTAATGAGGTTGCATTTGGATTAATGTTTAACTTTATAGCACTATTTATATATAAGGCTGTAATGGGTTCTCAATCTAGTTCAGTTTCATGAATGGATAACTTTGGTAATCTTGCTGAAATGGGTAAACTAACAAACTTCCATTCTGGTGAAGGAGAATTAACCGTTTTCATAATTCCAGCAATTATAATCCCTATATTAGTTTGATTCTTCTTTAGGTATACGCCAACCGGTATGAAAATAATTATTGTTGGAGAAGGTGAAAAATTAGCAAAAACAATGGGTGTTAAAATAACTAAAAAATATTTTATAGCGACATTCTTATCATCATCCATTATGGTGTTGGCATTGCTTGCTCAATTATTTTCGAAAGAGTCGGGACAACTTAGTCGTTCTATTACCGCCACTCCTTCAATTGTTTGGACGGGTATAGCTATTTCATTAATCATTACTTCGAATCCATTTACTATATATGCATATTCTTTCATCTTTGCTATGGTTTATAGGTCGAC
The DNA here is from genome assembly GCF_965212735.1 of Mycoplasma todarodis. GTDB lineage: Bacteria > Bacillota_I > Bacilli_A > Mycoplasmatales > Metamycoplasmataceae > Mycoplasma_K > Mycoplasma_K todarodis_A. The sequence goes on from NZ_CBDBYJ010000002.1 coordinate 188,524, forward strand.
CACTTATATGCAAGCAATTGCAAATATCGATCCACAAACTATCGATATGATTACTGGTATCCTTATGATATCCGTTGCAATAATACCTTTCTGTATCAAAAAAATCGATTTAAAAGTTGGACATAAAATCGAGAAGTTCGAGTCTAATGTATATTCAAAAATACAAAATACAAAAATAATTAGGAGGTTGAAAAGATAATGGAAATATTTAATCAAATAATACTGATGATGTCAATAATTTCGATTGCTACCGCTGCAGGTTGAATATTAGAGAAATCTGGAACGATGGCCATTGGTATTGAATCATTATTAACCATTTCTGCTTTTTCATTTCTTGCTTTTTATAAAGTGTTTGGTGGGCAAAATTCTGCATTTGTACCTTCAATAATAATGGCGATGATTATATCGGGTATAACGGGAGTATTTTTACAAGTGTTAATTACATTTTTAAAGGGGAATCAAGCATTAGTTACTATTGGCTTCAATATCGTCTTGCCGGCTATGTTGTTCTTGATATCAAATAAATTTACAGAGGGTGGATTTGGATTACCAATACCTGACATGTTGTCTATGATGAGTCATGGATACAACTTGTTGTTTGTGGTATTCTTAATTATTTCTATTGTGATAATTGCGATAATATCATTCTTTGTGTTTAAAACTAAATTCGGACTAACTCTAAATGCTATAGGGGAAAACCCTCATGTAATTCAAAGTTCTGGTAAAAACATTTTTATTGAAAAATTAAAAATTGCTTTTATTGCAGGGGTGGTAGCTTCTTTTGCGGGAGTTTTCTTGGTATTTTTCTGGTCCGTTTGAACTAATGGAGGTTATTACAATGGATTATCTGCTGCAGCAGGTTTAGGCTATATTTCTTTAGGGATAATTATTTTAAGTAAATGAAAATTTAAGAATTATTTATTTGTTACATTCGTTATGAGTATTCTTATTGGATTATTTTACAACTTCTTATATATTTATAATAAAAATATTCCCTTAATATTTATTATGCGTTCAATACCTTATTTAATACCAATGGTTATACTACCATTCATTTCTAAAACAAATGGTTTCCCCACACAATTGGGTATTCCATTCAAGAAAAACAAACGTGGATAAAAATGTTCAATTAAAAATGAACATTTTTTTATATTTAAATAGTTTCTTTTAGTTTAAAAGTATATAATACTTTGGTGGATATTTATACTCATAATATGGTTGAGTGTTTCTACAAGGCACCGTAAATGCCGCTAATATCAATATCCCATTTTAAGGAGAAAAATGTATAAAACAAAAGTTGTAATTGGAGCCCAATGAGGTGACGAAGGAAAAGGTAAGGTTTCAGATTACCTTGCACAGAAAGCTGATCTAGTTGTTAGATACCAAGGTGGAAACAATGCTGGTCATACGATTGAATTTGGTGGAGAGAAGTATGCTTTAAAACATATTCCTTCAGGAGTATTTAATCCAAAAACAAAAAACATAATGGCACAAGGGATGGTTATTAATCCAAAAATGCTTTTAGATGAAATTGCTGAATTAAAATCAAAAGGAATTACTGATTTCCAACTATTGATTTCAGATAGAGCTCATGTCATCCTTCCATATCACTTAGATTTAGATGGAGCATTCGAAGAATTAAAAGGTCCAGAGAAAAAAATTGGTACTACTAAAAAAGGGATTGGACCTTGTTATGAAGATAAATACGCAAGAATTGGAATTAGATTTGGCGACTTTATCAATGAAGAAGTATTTTTAGAAAAATTAGAAGATGCATTAGTTATTAAAAATAGAGTTCTTAAAGCATTTGATTTAAAAACATATACTGCAAAAGAAATTTTTGAAGAATACAAAGAATATGCAGCTATCTTGAAAGATAGAGTTGTTGAAACAGGTTCGTTACTTGCGAAAGAAATAGAAGCTGGTAAAGATGTTGTTTTCGAAGGGGCACAAGGTGTAATGCTGTGTATTGATAATGGTACTTATCCATTCGTAACTTCTTCTTCACCAACAGCTTCAGCAATTCCTTTATATGCTGGACTTTCAACAAAACACGTTGCACAAACAATTGGTATTGTTAAAGCTTATACAACACGTGTTGGTACTGGTGCATTACCTACTGAAATCATGGAAGAAGAAATTAATGCTGATATTCGTGAAAGAGGTAGAGAATACGGAACAGTTACAGGTAGAGCTAGAAGAGTTGGTTGATTAGATACTGTAGTTCTTAATCACTCAGCCAGAGTTTCTGGATTAACAGAATTAACTGTTACTCTTCTTGATGTTCTTGATAATAGAGAAACTATTAAAATTGGATACTCATACGAACTTGATGGTAAAGAAATTGATTACATACCAGGTTCAAACAAAGAATATGAAAGAGTTCAAGTTAAATACTTAGAGATGCCAGGATGACAAGAGGATACAACTGGTGTAAAAACATTTGAAGAACTTCCTGAAAATGCAAAAGCTTATATTAAGAAAATTGAAGAATTAACAAATGTTCCTGTAACAATTTTCTCAGTTGGACCAGATAGAGAACAAACAATAGAAATTAAGAAATAACACTTTAAGGAGAAAAAATGATTTCAAGATATAGTACAGAAGAAATGAATAAAATTTGAAGTGAAGAAAATTTCTATGATTCGTGATTAAAAGTTGAATTATTTACTGCTAAAGCTTTTTCAGTTTTAAAAAATGAAATTCCTAGTGAAGATATTAAAAAACTATTCGAAAATGCAAAATTTGATTTAAAAAGAATCAAAGAAATAGAAGCTATTACAAGGCATGATGTTATTGCTTTCACAAGATCTGTTTCAGAATCATTGGGCGAAGAAAGAAAATGAGTTCACTACGGATTAACTTCAACTGATGTGGTTGATACTGCATTCGGTTATAGAATTAAACAAGCAAACGAAGTAATAAGAAAAGACTTAATTAACTTTTCAGAAACCTTAAAAAAAATTGCATTAGAAAATAAATATACATATCAAATTGGAAGAACACATGGTATCCACGGTGAAGTAACAACATTTGGATATAAAGTTGCTCTTTGATATGAAGAAATGCAAAGAAATATCGAAAGATTCAATAATGCTGCGAAAGGTATTGAGTTTGGAAAAATCTCAGGAGCTGTTGGTAATTATGCCAATATCGACCCTGATATTCAAGATTATGTATGTGAACAATTGGGGATTGGTTCTTCTAAAATTTCTACACAAACATTGCAAAGAGATAGACATGCTGAATACATTTTTACAATTGCGTTAATAGGATCTACATTAGATAAGATTGCTGTTGAATTAAGGCACTTACAAAGAACAGAAGTTGGAGAAGTAGAAGAGGGGTTTGCTAAAGGACAAAAAGGTTCTTCAGCAATGCCACATAAGAAAAATCCGATTTCCGCTGAAAATATTTCAGGTCTTTCAAGATTACTACGTGGTTTTGCAATCCCTGCATTAGAAAACATTCCTTTATGACATGAAAGAGATATATCTCATTCATCAAATGAAAGAGTTATGTTTCCAGATGCGACAACACTAATTTCTTATATGTTAAGAAGACTTAATAGAGTTCTTAATAATCTTAAAGTTAATAAAGATAAAATGAAAGAAAACATTGGATTAACACATGGTGCGATATTCTCTCAAAGAGTTATGCTTACAATAATTTCAGAGAATGGTTTAACTCGTGAAGAGACATATGACAAGGTGCAACCTATTGCAATCGATTGTTATTCAAATAAAAAGGACTTTAAAGAAGAATTGCTAAAAGCAAAAATAATTACAAAAGCTCAAGCTGATACAATATTTAATTTTGAACATTATTCAAGAAATATTGATATTGTATTTAATAGATTAGGGATAAAATAAAAAAAGCGATTATTTCGCTTTTTTGTTTTGTCTAAATGCAACTTCAAATGTTGCTGATCAAATCATTCCTCTTTTTAGTTCTATGATTCCATCTTTTTTAGTAACATCTGCTGGTGCATCGTATCATGCGTCATTTGTTCCATATCAAGGTTCAATACATACAAAGTTATCATTTTTTGGTTTTCATACTTGTAAGTGTGGAGAATCAAAAAGGAAATTCATTGTATAGTCATTAGTAACAAGACTAATTTTCTTTTTCTCTATATCTTTTGCTATTAATGTATCGTAATCTTCACCGAAACTTAAACCACTTAATGGAAATTTATCGATTGATATTTGTTTATCTTCTAATTCACCATTCATATTTATTATGTTTGTTTCAGGAATATTTCTTATATATGAACTATCTTGTATTTTGAATGCTGGGTGAATTCCGAATTGGAAAAAAGCATCTTCTTTACTTAGATTTGCAAGTTCATAATTAATATATAAAGAGTTTCCATCTAATCCAATTCTCTGTATGATATCAATCATAAAAGGGAATTTTTCAGGATCTATTAAGGTTGCGACAGACAACATTTCACCATTTTCAAAGAATGTTTGTCAGTCTAATTCCTTTCAAAAACCATGTTTTGGCATGTCATATTTTTTACCTTTATATTCGAAACCTTTTGAAAAACCTAATGATGGAAAAATAATAGGGAATTGTTTTTTTCAGCTTTCATTAGCTTGATAAAGTGTTTCCATACCTCTAAATTTTATTGATTTTACTTCTGCGTTGCTATTCAGTTCTATTTCTATATTTTCATTATTTAATTTCATATACTAATATTATCATGTAATGCATGTAAAAAAAATGCTCATTTTCAAAGTTTTTTGTTATACTATAAGAGCAACATGTGTTGCAAAAAGTAGATTACTTCTCACCTGATGGTTATACCATGGGTCTTGCTACACAATATGTAGTTTGTGAGAAGTGGTTAGAACCACTTTTTTAAATTTTACAATAGAAGGAGCTTATTATCGCTAGAATTCATAATAGAAAAAAACCTAAAGCAGAGCATTTAGTAAATAGAGACATACCCTTTCCTAAGGTATTCGTTATCGGTAACGATGGAGAAAAATTAGGAGTTATGCCAACAAGAGCAGCAATTGAAAAGGCTAAGGAACAAGGATTTGATTTAGTTATCATCTCTCCAAACCCAAAACAGCCTGTAGCAAAAATTCTTGACTACGGAAAGTTCAAATATGAACGTAAGAAGAAAAGAAAAGAAGCTAAGGCTAATCAAGTTGTTACTAACAACAGGGAAGTAAGATTAACACCTATGATTGGTGATCATGATCTGAAAGTTAAAGCTAAGAAGGCAAAAGAATTTATTCTTGCTGGAGATAGAGTTAAAGTTTCTCTTAAATTTAGAGGTCGTGAAATGGCTCGTCAAGAGCTTGGACATGAAACTTTAAAAAGATTCTTTGCAGAAGTTGAAGATGTTGCAATGATTACAAAGCAACCACAACTAAATTCTAGGTTCTTAGATATGTATATTCAAAGGGATAACAAGAAAAAACCTAAGGAGGCTGAATAATGCCAAAAATGAAAACAAAATCAGCTGTAACAAAGCGTATTAAAGTGACAGGTACTGGAAAAGTTAAAAGAGGTCAAGCGTATAGATCTCACCTTGCACAAAATAAATCAACAAAACAAAAAAGGCAATCTCGTAAGTCTGATCTTATGTCAAAAGGTGACATGAAAAGACTTAAGGGACTGTACTAGGAGGTAACTAATGGCTAGAGTTAAAGGCGGAACAGTTACAAGAGCAAGAAGAAAAAGATGACTAAAACTTGCTAAAGGGTACTGAGGACACAAATCAATCGGTTTCAAAGTTGCTAAGCAACAAGTTGTTAAATCATGAACATACGCGTTCAGAGATAGAAAACAAGTTAAAAGAAACTTTAGAAAATTATGAATTGCGCGTATCAACGCAGCAGTTAGACCAATGGGACTAACTTACTCAAGATTCATCAATGGACTTAAAAAAGCTGATATTACAGTTAACAGAAAAATGTTATCTGAACTAGCAATCCACCAACCAGAAACTTTTAAACTGATTGTTGAAGAAGCTAAAGCAGCATTAAAATAATTTATTTTAAAAGCAAACATTGTTTGCTTTTTTTATGTAAAATAATTATATGGACTTTACAAGAATACTAAATATGCAATCCGAGCTTGATAGAAACATCGAAAAAGCACACGGAGTTGAAAACGAAGACTTAACAAACAGAAAGCTTGTCGCACTAATTGTCGAAATTGGAGAATTCGCAAATGAAATCAGACCTTTCAAATATTGAAAAAAAACAATGGATATTAACGAAGATCACGTTAAAGAAGAATTTGTTGATGGAATACACTTCTTTTTATCATTAACATTAAAAGCTGGGGGTAGCCCAGTTGTAGATCCTATTATTGTATCTGAGGATCAAAACATTCAATTATCAACATTATTTGAAGAAACTTCTAAATTGAATTCGGAGTTTACAGGTGAACAATTAGCTAAGGCTTTCGGTATCTATATGGGTATGGGAAAATTGGTAGGATTGAAAGAAACAGAAATTGAAAAATTTTATATTGAAAAGAACAGAGTAAATTATGAAAGAGTTTTAAACGGATACTAAGATAATTAGTGTCTTTTTTCTTTATAATTATTTAATGGAAACCTTAACTTATTACTTTGACAGAAAAATATTCAAAATAGACATCAAGAGAACTAATAATAAAAATATGTACTTGAAGATGGATGGCGCTAAAGTTGTCTGCTCAGCACCCAAAAACACTAGTTTAGTAGATATCAAGACGTTTGTTGACCAACATGCTTTAAAATTCTACGAACATTCTAAAAAAGTTAAAGTTAATGAACTATATTCGTTGAAAGATGATTTTCTATTTCTGTTTGGTAGAAAATATCAAATAATAAGATTGACTGGCTTCGCTAGAACAAAAATAGAAATTATTGATAATAAAATATATATTAAATCAAAAGATAATTCTGACGAAAGAACAGAAAAGAACATTAAAAAAATTCTTAAGGACAAAGCTGAAAAGTACATAAAAAATAGGCAAATATATTTTGAAAAGAAAATGAATATTCCAACTCATACAAATAAATTTGTTTATAAAACAAGCACTTGAGGATCTAATTATGTTAAGGAACATAGGATAATTTATTCTACGAAATTAGCACATTATAGAGAAAGTGTTATTGATTATGTTATTGTTCATGAGTTAGCACATCATTTAGAACCTAATCACTCTTCTAGATTTTGAGTTGAAGTAGAAAAAATAATACCAGATTGAAAAGAACTAAGAAAGGAACTACGAGCTGATAGCAAGATGTCAGATGAGTAGAGGTAAAAAATATGAGAGAAATGATAAAATCACTTGAAAATTCAAGAGTTAAACAATGAGCGAGATTATTAACTAAAAAAGGAAGAATGAGTTCAGGTTTATTTTTGGTTGAAGGACACAACATTGTAAATGAAGCGACTGCATCTGGGAATGTGGTTGAATATATTACAACCGACCCGCAAATTGAAGGTATTTTAGTTTCAACAACAGTTATGAAAAAAATAACTGGTGCTGTAACACCTCAAAGTATTGTTGCAGTTTGTAGGAAACCCTCTGAAAGAGAATTAGGCAATAAAGTGTTGGTATTGAGGAATGTTCAAGACCCAGGTAATGTAGGTACTTTAATAAGAACTGCAAAAGCATTTGATTTTTCTGATGTTATTGTTCAAGGTGCAGATCCTTTTTCAGATAAGTCTTTAAGATCCTCGCAAGGAGCTATATTTAAAATCAATTTAATACACACAAAGGAAGCACTTGATTATTTGAATGATCATAAAATAATTGCATCATTATTGGATAAAGATGCAAAAACATATGATGATATTGAATTACCTGAAAAATTCGCATTAGTTATGGGTAATGAAGGTCAAGGGATTGATCAAGCGATGATAGATAGAGCTGATATAAAAGTTTATATCCCAATAGAATTTGAATCACTTAATGTGGCAATTGCGGGTGGTATATTAATGAATGAATATAAATAAAAAAAGAACGGAAGTTCTTTTTTATTATTAATTAATGAGAAGGAGTAATTTTTTCTTTACGTTCAAATTTTCTTTTTCTTATTTTGGCATATTTTGCAACTTCTTTTTCAGTGTTGTCAAGGAAGTTGTTGATGAAATGTCCAACTCCACCTTCTTTATTAGTTTTCTTTGTAACAATTAATGCTTCTTTTTGGATGTCTTTTGAAGAGTTTGCCATAGCAACACCAATACCAGCAACACTAAACATAGAAACGTCATTATAACCATCTCCGAATGCAACAACATTATCAATATCTACATCGTAGTATCTTGAAAGTAGTGAAATAACTTTAGATTTTTGAACTCCAACACCAGTTATATCAAATACGGGAGTTAAACCTTCGCCTTTAGATCATGAAGAGAATTCTGCAAGATCTCCATATTTTCTTGTTAAGTAATCTTTTAATTCAGGTACATTAACACCTTCTTTTGTATCAAAAATAACACCTGTTGGTTTAAGAGGTAATTTTTCAATATCAATACCTATTTTAAGTTTTGAAGCTGTATTAAACCCAAAAACTCTTGCTAAATCTTTATCTTCTTTTTCTAGTTGAACTCATCCAGGACCTTCAATGGCTAAGTTTGATTTAGCGGCTTTAAGTTTTTCATCTCCTAAAATATACATAACTTCATTTAAGTTTAAGTAGTTGATATAGTGATTAAAGTCATAATCTGATGGATTGTGAATGTGAGCACCATTGTAGTTACCTACTATAGTGTCTAATCCTAGTTTTTCATAAGTGTTTTTAGTTGCTCTTCAAGGTCTACCAGTAATAATACATACTATGTGTCCTTCATCTCTTGCTCTTTGTATTGCTTCAATTGTTTCTTCGTGAATTGCACCATTAGATGAGTCTGCTAACAGAGTTCCATCTAAATCAATCGCGAATAAAAAAGTTTCTTTTTTCATATTTTCTCCTAGTTCTTAATATTATTTTATCAAAAAAAGTAATTTTGTTGAATTTATACAATAAAAAATAACTTTTTATTAATAATTATCTTGAAATTTGAGTGTTATTTTTACAGGAGTTATCTACATTTTATAAGTGAGTTTCTTTTTCTTAGTGTAAAATATTAAAAAGACATTAAATGGAGGCCTAAAATGGTAAAAGTATTATCACACCCGCTTATTGAGCAAAAGTTAACAAAAATGAGATCAAAAGAATGTTCATCATTACAATTTAGAAAAAACCTAAATCAAATTGCGTCACTTATGACATATGAAATTCTTATGGATTATGAAATGAAACCAAGAACAGTTACAACACCAACAGGTGCAACTGCAGAAGGAAGCGACTTCGACAAAGAAATCGTTATTGTTCCTATTCTTAGAGCTGGTCTTGGAATGGTTCAAGGGATTGAAGAATTAGTTCCACAAGCTAGAATTGGACACATTGGTATGTATCGTGATGAAGATACTTTCGAAGCAGTTGAGTATTTCTACAAAATGCCAGCTGTTCCTAAAGATTCAAGAATGTTAGTTGTTGATCCAATGTTAGCGACTGGTGTATCAGCAGCTGATGCAATTTCACAATTGAAAAAAGATGGCTTCACAAACATAACATTAGTTTGTTTAGTAGGTGTACAAGAAGGACTTGATAGAATCCATGAAGAACACCCTGAAGTTAAAATTTTCTTAGCAGCTAAAGATCCAATTCTTAATGATAAAAAATACATTATGCCTGGTCTGGGTGATGCTGGAGATAGAATATTCGGTACTAAATAGATACATAAATGTATCTTTTTTTATATAATTTTTATATGAAAACACAAATGACTCGTATGGAAAAATGAAAAACCTATAGAATAGAGATACAAAAGAATATTTCTTTGCAAGAATCTATAGTTGTTTCTAATGAAAAATTAAGCATACTTACAGCAAGATTATTAGAAGCATTTCCTGAGTATAAATTTAAATATCCTATTGAAAAGGATAAAGAGTTAAGTGAAATTAATTTAAATAATATTGATGGTCCTGAATTGTTTTCAATCGAAAAAGCATCGAAAATCATTGAGGAAATAAACTCAAATGAATCTAACGAAATGCAATCGTTGCAATATATCGAATCTTTTAACTTCTCTTCTGGGGAATTAGATGATGCGATTGCTGAAGTTAAAGTAGGTAAAGTTGCCAAAGTTAAATATATAGATATTGATAAAGATACTCAAGTAGATATGAGATTTAAAAAAGTATCAATACCAAAAGGAGAAAAGAATGAATAAAAAAAATATAGCAATAGATGGTCCAGCTAGTTCAGGTAAATCAACCGTAGCCAAAATAGTTGCGAAAGAGCTAGGTTATGTTTACATCAACACAGGATTAATGTATAGAGCGGTTGCTTATAACGCTATCCAAAAAGGAATAGATTTACAAAATGAAGAACAAGTTTCAAAATCTTTCATTTCTGGAATGATTAAATTACTTCCGAATGAAATTGTTGAACTTAATGGTAAACAGTTAATTAATGAATTGCGTGATGACATTATTTCTAATGGAGCATCCACAGTTGCTAGATACGAAAGTGTTAGAGCAAAATGTGTTTCAGAACAACAAAAGATGGCTGAAGATAAAGGTATTGTAATGGATGGTAGAGATATCACTTCAATCGTTTTACCTGATGCAGAAATAAAAGTATTTATGTGAGCCTCACCAGAGGAAAGAGCAAACAGAAGAGTTAAGCAAAATCAAGAATTAGGCTTCTCAACTGATTATGAAAAGATTTTAAAAGAAATCAACGATAGAGATTATCAAGATATGAATAGAAAAATTGGTCCTTTAGTTCAAGTAGAGGATGCGGTTAAGTTAGATACTACTGATTATTCAATCGAACAAGTTGTCGATGAAATTATCAAGATGGTTAAATAAAAGGAGCAATTATGCGTAAAAATTTAGTAGCAATAGTGGGTAGACCCAATGTAGGTAAATCTACATTAGTAAATAAACTAATAGGGAAAAGAGCATCAATTGTTCATGACGAAGAAGGTGTTACAAGGGATAGACTTTATTACGATGTAGAGTGATCAGGTGATAAATTTGAAATTATCGATACTGGTGGTATTTCTATCGAAGGTAAACCTTTCCAAGAACAAATTAAAATTCAAGCTCAAATAGCAATTGAAGAAGCTGATGTAATAGCTATGGTTGTTGATGGTGTTGATGGGTTAAATCCAGATGATGAATTCATTATTTCACTATTAAGAAAATCAGGTAAGAATGTAATGATTCTTGCAAACAAATTAGAAGGTAATAGAGAAATGGATTATTCAATTTATTCTTCTGGTTTTGATGTTTTCCCTGTTTCTGCGATTCATGGAGAAGGTATTGGTGATGTTTTAGATAAAATAGCTTCATATTTAGATTTCAGTGAAACAGCATCTGATAATTATAGAAAACTTGCTATTATTGGTAAACCAAACGCAGGTAAATCTTCATTACTTAATTCATTATCAAACAAAGAAAGAGCTATTGTTTCTCCAATAGCTGGAACAACAAGGGATTCAGTTAAAGCGGATATTGATATTAATGATCATCCTTTCCGTGTTGTTGATACTGCTGGTATAAGTAAGAAATCAAAATTAATTGAATCAGTAGATCACTATGCTCTTGGTAGAGCTAAAGCATCACTTGCTGAATCTGACTTAACTCTTTTAGTTATTGACGCAACAAAAGAACTTTCACATTTCGATGCACGTATAGCGGGTTATGCGATGGAAAAAATGAAACCTATTATTCTTGTAATTAATAAATGAGATTTAATAGATAAAAATACAAACACAATGCACGAATATGAAAAAATAGTAAGAAAAGAATTTAAATTCCTTTCATGAGCACCAGTAGTATTTATTTCAGCTATTAATTCTTCAAGATTAAATAGATTAAAAGATACAGTTATTAGAGTTGATGAAAACTTAACAAAAAGAATTAAAACAGCTCTACTTAATGAAATGTTATTGGATATTCAAATGATGCAACCAGCACCTTCATTCAATGGTGGTAGGTTCCACGTTTCATTTGTTAAACAAGTTGAAGCTCCAATTCCAACATTCGTTCTATTTGGTAATAATAAAAACTATGCACACTTTACATATATGAGATATATAGAAAATCAATTTAGAGAATACTTCGGTTTCGAAGGAACTCCAATAAAACTTATTATTAAAAACAAAAAAGGTGGATTTAATGAATAAAAAAATTACAATTATTGGTTCTGGAGCGCTTGGTACTTCATTAGCAAAAGTATTAGTTGATGCGGGGCATGCAAACGTTGTTGTTTATGGTATTGATTCTAATGAATTAAAAGATTTAGAAAAAGGATTCAATACAAAATATTTCCCTGAGACAACAAAACTTCCAAAACTAAAAACAGAATCAGATTTAAAGAGTGCACTTGATGGTGCATCTTATGTAGTTACTGCCGTACCTTCATTTACAATGAAAAAAGTTATTGAAGATATTCAAGAGAAAATGAATTCCGAATTCTTATTAATTAATGGATCAAAAGGATTCTTCCCTGAATCTTCACTTTCATTACACGAAGGAATGACACTAGCAACAAAAGATAATAAAAACATAAGAGGTGTAGTATCTTTAATTGGACCTTCACATGCTGAAGAAATAGTTAAGGAAGCTCCAACTACAATTTGTGCTGTTGATTTTAATGAAACTGCTGCAGAAGAAGTTCAAAAGTTATTTAGAACTGATTATTTCCGTGTTTATGTTCAAACAGACGTAAAAGGTGCGGAAGTTGGTGCTGCTTACAAAAATGTTCTAGCTATTGCAGCTGGAATGATTGTTGAAGAAGGTATGGGTATAAATACTTTAGCTGGTCTTTTAACAAGAGGTCTTAATGAAATGTTGGTTTTCGCAAAAGCAGTTGGTGGAAAAGAAAAGACTGTTATTGGATTAACAGGTGTTGGTGATCTTATTGTTACTGCAATGTCTGATCATTCTAGAAATAGACAATTCGGAAGAAGTTTTGTTAGAGAAGGAGCAGAAAAGGCTCTTGGGACAAACAAAACTGTTGAAGGGTTAGTTGCACTTAAAAATATATATAAAATAGGTAAAGAAGAAAAACTTGAATTACCAATTGTATATTCTCTATATTCAATAATTTATGAGAATGAAAAATTAGAAGATTTACAAACAGATTTTTGAAACAGGGAATTAAAACCTGAATAATAAAGTTCCCGATGGAACTTTTTTTATTTTCAACTTACAACTATTTTTTAAAAAAAGCCTAAAACTTGCTCTATGAGTGTATAATTATTATGTCAAACAAACATCATTGACTATACATTTAAAGGAATAAAAATGAACAAAGCAGAATTAATTGAACAAATTTCAGTAAAATCAGGTTTAACAAAAGCTGATGCAGAGAGAGCGCTTAACGCATTCATCGAGTCAGTAACAATGTCAGTAAAAGAAGGGGACAAAGTAACTATTGCAGGTCTTGGAACATTCGAAAGAGTTTCAAGAGCAGCGAGAACAGGTATCAACCCTCAAACTAAAGAAGCAATTCAAATTGCAGCTAAAAACGCTCCAAAATTCAAGCCAGCAAAAGCATTTAAAGAACTTGTAGCTTAATTTTTAAAAAAAGAGGTTGCCTCTTTTTTTATTTCTTTTTATAAGAAGGCAGCAAAATCCAAAATACCTGGAAACGTTAATTCTAATTCAATTCCATAAGCATAAGCATCATCTAAAGAAAAAGACTTCTTATGCATGGTTTCTATTGTGTCTGTATACACCATAAAATATTTATCATATGTTTTAAAAGCAAAAATATAAAAAGATATACCTCCATGATTTTGCACATCATGCAAATATTTTCTTTGGTGATATTTAATATTTGATAATGGTAATGATTTTAAATTTGTACTCTTCGCTTCGAATGCTATAAATTTCCCTTTAAATACCCCGTAATAATCAGAAGTAGATTTAGATTTTATGTATGCTTCATCTATTTTTATTTTATTCTGAGATTTGATTACCTTTCCAAATGAAATAGGTATCTCCTTTTTATGGAACAACCCAATATTATTTTTCTTGTATAAAGCTATGGTTGTATTTAGTAATGATTCAAGCAACATGCCCCTGTTTTTCATATTACCACCCCTAATTAATATGTATTTAATCTTGCTTTATTTGAATTTTTCAAAGAAACTCTCTCAACAAATATCAAAAACAATGAAATACCTTTATAATATTTTTATGGCTAAATTAAATTTAAAATCAGAACTTGTACTAAATAAAAAATTCTCTACAGAATTATCGGGATATAACGCTAAGGAAGTAGATGAATATCTAGATGAAATCTTACAAGATTACAGAACATTTGAAGAACTTGTAGCAACTCAGAAAGCAACCTTAACTGAAAAGACTGATTTACTTGGTGATAGAGATGAAAAAATAGAACAATTAGAATTAGAAATCGAAACATTAAAATCACAACTAGTAAGAACTGAAGAAGGTACTAATTCAAGTCTAAAAAAAGAAATTGAAGAAATCAAAAGACGAATGTCTAAAATGGTATAAGTAATATATAATAAGAAAGCACTGGTTAACTGCTGCAAACTTGATTTGTAGAGGAAAGTCCGCGCTGGTACAGCCTGCGATGGTTGTAGTGATCGTGTCAGCCTTAATAAGGCTGAGCTTAGACGTCAGGGAAGAACTCTTGTAGTTTGAACCTAAAGTGCCACAGAGACGAGAAGGGGCGACCCGGAAATGAAACGCGGTAAACACCACGAACCAGAAACCCAAATTATGGTAGGGGAATCGAGCTTAGGGAATTGAACCAACGCTTGGTATCGAAAGATAAGAGAAATAGTTAGCGCCCGCAAGGGAACAGAACGCGGCTTATAAGTGCATAGAGGGGTCTTGCCCCTTTATTTTTTTTGCTCTTTTTTTGATACAATTTAATTAATACATTTTAAAAACAGGAGGTTATGATGAATAGTATTGCAATGTGAGGGATATTAGGTGGATTAATTGCTATCGTAATTGGATTTTTAATTATTTCTGCTTTATTAGATAGAAAGAAACGTAAAAAAGCCAAGATCGAAAAAGCTGAAATTGATAAGTTAAAAAATGCTGCGGTTGGGAATATGGCAATTTTAATAAACTTAGTAGTTGAAAAGAATAAAAAGAAATTAAAAGAGTTTGTTCCTTCAGTGGGGAAACTAAAAATGTCAGATATTAACAATATGGCAAAAGATGAAATGAAGAAGATTGAAAAATCAGATTGATTCCCTTATTTAAAAGAAGAGGACATTCTTATGGAAAACTTTTTAGTTATTTCAAAAGAAAAATCAAATAACTGAGAAAAGAAAAATCAAAAACAAATTAAATACTTCAAAGAACTTGAAGAAGCACTTGATAAAGAGTTATACAAAGAGTTCACAAGAGTTCAAAAATCACGTTTAACAAGGAAGTATAAATAATGACAACAGCAAACAAATTTACCATTGCAAGATTAATAATGGTTATTCCATTTATTGCAATGATGTCAGCGGTTATTTACTTAACTCAAATGAATGGTGAAGAGCTTAATTTTAAGAATATAAGTAATGCAACTATTATATTTGTTTCTGCAGGAGCTTTATTCGCTATTGCAATGATTACTGACTTTATTGATGGTTATATTGCCAGAAAAACAAATACAGTTACAACATTTGGAAAATTATTTGATCCTTTAGCTGATAAATTTATGACAACTTCTGCATTAATTGCATTAGCGGTATTAAACATCGTTCCTGTTTGAGTTGTTATCATCTTCGTTCTAAGAGATGTCTTAGTTGATGGTTCAAGAAATATTGCTGCGAAAAATAATCTTGATGTTGCGGCTAACATGTGAGGAAAAATGAAAACTGTTTTCCAATCACTTGCAATAATAATGTTATTTGTTCTATGACCTGTATGCATGCAATGTCATGATCAAGCAAGCATCAAATATTACGCATTAAATACAGTTACATTTGCAGCTCTAATTCTATCAGTTGTTTCAGGTGTGATTTACTTCAAACAAATTAAACATATAATTAAACTAAAATAGTGCTAATTAGCCTATTTTTATTTTTTTATAATATAATTAAAGAACAAACAAAAGGGGACTATAAAATGAACAAAAAAATATTTTTTTATGAAGTTGAACCTAAATTTTTTAGGGATTCAACAGGGAATGGATGTGGAGATTTAAAAGGGTTAGCAGATAAGTTTGATTACTTCAAATTTTTAGGTGTAGATATGATTAATTTACCTAATTTACTTTCTGCATATTCAGATGACACAGAACAAGGGTTTAAAGCTGTTTCAAAAACTTATGGTTCAATCGCTGATTTAAAAAAAGTAATTGAGTTAAGTAAAAAACACGGGATTAAAATTTCTGTTGAAATTAACATAGGAACAATCAAAGATACTCACAAATGATTCAAAAATGCGAGTGATCAAGAATTTTCATTTAAAGATATCGTTGACTTCAAACCGGAAATCAACTCAGATATCACAGAAGGTGAATATAAATATAATGAAAAAACTAAATCATATTACCTTATAAATGAAAGAACGCAAGAAGTTGTTTTAAACTGAACAAGTGAAGAAACTGTTAAGAAATTTATTGAAGTAGTTCAATTTTGACGTGACCTTGGTATTGAAGGGTTCGTATTCACTAATTTCGAACAAATTAATTATGGTTCAACTGATGGTGAACTAATGACTGATGAAACTCTAAGACAATTACGTAATTTTTATCAATCAATTAAAGAAATTGATGAAAATATCATTGTTGTAGGTAAATCAAGTAAACTAGATGAATGAGCCGCAAAAGATTTCACAAAAGGCGAAAGACAAGTGTTCGATTACACACAACTAACAGCAATCTCATTACTAGGAACTTCAAAACAATTTGGTAATGATAAAATTGGTAAATTCACACAAGGTTCATTAGTTAAAAAAATATCAAGATTAGTTGATACTAATAAAAATATATTAACTTTTGGTTCTTCAGAAGTTGGACGTATTACATCAAGATGAGGAGATGCTAATCAATATCATGCTGAGTCAGCAAAAGCAATTGCGTTGTTATTACTTACAACACCAGGATCTTCATCTGTTTATTACGGTGATGAATTGGGTATGAAAAATATTGGATTAACTAATTTAGATGATTTCCAAGATATAACAATCCATGAAAGAAAAAGAGCTTTAGCTAATCAAAAAGTTTCTGAAAAAGAATTTATGGCTGCACAAATTCTTCAACATCCAATTAACGCAAGAGGGTTGATGGCATGAAATACTGATAAAAATGGTGGGTTCTCAGAGTCAAATGAAACAGTTACACCTATCTCTGAACAATTTAAACAAATTAATGTGGAAGCTCAATTTATGAATAAATATTCTCCATTAAATTTCTACAGAGAAGTAATTAAACTTTCTAAAGAATCTAAATACAAAAATATATTTAATGAAGGAACATATAAAATTTCTTCTCAAAAACTAGGACTTGGAGTAATTCAAATCGTTAGAAAATATAAAGATCAAGAAATACATATGTTAATAAACTTCTCAAATAAAGAGAAAAACGTTACATGTCCAAAAACAGGTGGAATGATTCTACTTTCTACTTATGGTCAAAAAAGATATTCTGAATTACCAAAATCATTATTACCTTTTGAAGGTATCGTTATAGTTAAAGGTTACGAAGAACGAATAGTAGAACCAAAACCAGCGATAAAACAAGAACCAATCAAACAACAAATAAAAGAAGAGCAAGAAATTGTTTCAAAAGAAGTTGAGGTTGTTGAACCAAATAATGAAGTTTTAGTTGAAGAAAGTCAAGAAAACATTTCAAAAGAGGTTGTTAAGGAAAATATAATTCCAGAAGCAGAACTTGAAAAACAAATAATAGAACAAGAAGCTCCTGTAGAAGCTCCTGTAGAAACAAAAACTCCAGAAGAAATAGAAAAAGAACGTCAACACCAAGCACATCTAGCTACTCAAAGATTAATTGAAGCTGATCAAAAAGCGCAACGTGAAAAACTAGAAAGAAAACACCAACTTCAAAAAGAAGAGTTTGCACGTAAAAAAGCGCAACAACATAAAATCGCACAATTAGAAAAAGAAACAACACATGAATTAAAAGTTGCTATAAATAACGAAGAAATAAATGAAGAACTTGAAGAAGAAGTTATCTTAAGAGATATGACAACAACACAAGATTCACACGTCGTTAAGAGTCAAGAAAACACACCACATAATAAAGAACAAGTGGACAAATATTAATAGAATAAAAAAATACGAGAATACAGCACAAAAAGCAAAAACTTTGCTATAATAAAAAAGCCATACATAAAGACCGCAACGGGCAAAAGCCTTAATAAGTTGCCGAGTGTATTCTCGAATGGGTCTTTGCACCCATTTTTTTATTTGTATGAGCAGAACAAAAAGAGGAGGTTTCATGAACGCTTTAAGACAAGCAAAAGAAACGCAAGTTAAAGAAATTTCAGAAAAAATTTCTCAATCAGCAGGACTTGTTGTTGCTGAATACCACGGACTTACAGTTACTGAACTGCAAGAACTTAGAAACCTTTCAGCTGAAAAAGATGTTGAATTAAAAGTTTATAAAAACAGAATTTTCAAAATCGCAGCTAAAGAAAACGGTATCGAAGCAATTAACACAGAACTTGTGGGACCAAATATCTTCGCTTTCGGGAAATCAGACGATATCTCACCAGCTAAAGTTTTAGCAGAGTTTGCAAAAACACACGAAGCTCTTAAACTAAAAGCCGGAACATACGAAGGTCAAGTTATTGGTCTAGAAGAAGTATTACAAGTTGCTACTCTTCCTTCATTAGAAGAAGCACTTACAATGCTTGCAACATCAATGATGGCTCCACTGAAATACGTTTCAGTTGGAATGAACACATTGGTAGAAGATGGCCTAATTGGTTCATCAGAAGCAGCCGCACCAGCAGCTGAAGAAGTTAAAACAGAAGAAAAAACAGAAGAAACAAAAGAGGAGGCTAAATAATATGGCTAAACTAACAAAAGAATCATTTATTGAATCACTTAAAGAAATGAACATCAAAGAAGTTATGGAACTTGTTGATGCAATGAAAGAAGAATTCGGGATCGACCCAACTGCAGTTGCAGTAGCAGCAGGACCTGCAGTAGCAGCAGAAGAAAAAACAGAATTTAACGTTACACTAAAATCATTCGGTGGAAACAAAGTTGCTGTTATTAAAGCAGTTAAAGAAATTACAGGAGCAGGACTAATGGACGCCAAAAAAATGGTAGAAGCAGTTCCTTCAGTAGTTAAAGAAGCAGTTAAGAAAGAAGAAGCTGAAACAATGAAGGCAGCACTAGAAGCAGCTGGAG
This sequence comes from Mycoplasma todarodis, assembly GCF_965212735.1. Classification (GTDB taxonomy): domain Bacteria; phylum Bacillota_I; class Bacilli_A; order Mycoplasmatales; family Metamycoplasmataceae; genus Mycoplasma_K; species Mycoplasma_K todarodis_A. The sequence goes on from NZ_CBDBYJ010000002.1 coordinate 207,907, forward strand.
CAGAAGTAGAACTTGCTTAATTACTAATTAATTAACAAAGAATAATCCTTATGGGTTATTTTTTTATTAATCTTTTTATATAAAGTAGAAGTATCATTTAGGTGATAAAAAAAGAACCATTATAGGTCCTTGTTTTCTTTTGTTAACTTCTTGTTTGTTTCTTTTGTATCAGCCTTTATATGACCTCTTTTTATTTGTATTTTGTATATTGTAATAGGAAGTGTTATAAAAGTTATTAAAGTTATAAAGAATATTATAGCTGCTTGATAATTTAGTATCTTAGTTGCGCCATGGAATACTCCGTAATGAGTTTGTCCCATTGGATCTGTTATAACCAATCACAGTGAAGCGTAGAATATTTCATAACCGATAGATAATATAATCCCAATAATTGAAATGATTGCTAATGGATAAAATAATCAAGGGTTTATATTTTTAGTTTCAACTTTCTGTTTTTCGTATTTTTCAATGTGTATCTTTTTATTTTTAAAGGAAATCTTTTTAATTTTCAATCTATTTATCATTTGACTAATAATTAGAACTGTATAAAGCATAAAGAAGAATAGCACTGGATAATTAGAAGAAGCATCAATGATTGAGTCTGAATCCATAATTATTGCTGGTATCCCAATAATAATAGCTACAATCATATAAATCATCAATGTATAAACAAAACCGTATAGTTTTGGTAATTTCTTTTTGAATAATTTTGAACCTAATAAAAGATTCTCTTCGATTGCAGCTTCAGTTGATCTAACTTGAGACATTATGAATCCGTTACACACGCCCAAAGCAGCAATAGCTATGAATATATTCAGGAGTCTAGCTATTATTTGTCTAGCATGTTCTGAACTAACGATAGAAGAAAGTAAACGAGATGGATTAGATTGACCTGTAATTAATTGAGCAAGTGTAATTAATAAGTATAAGACAAGAACACCTGACATCCCAATTATGATTCCAAGTGGAACATTTTTCTTTGGGTTCTCTATATCAGTCGCTATATTTGTAACATGTATGAAACCATCAAATGCGAATAAAGCAGCTGGGAGTATCATTATTAATGCTGAAAATGAAAATTCTGATACAAGATGAGGTTTATTTCCATCTGCTGGGATTCAATTACCGCTTGTGAAAACACTACCACTATGAATTCCATTAATACCAACTAACCCAACAACGGCCACAATAACCAAAGGGATAAATTTTAATATTACAGAAATGTTTTGGATTATTCCAATTGCTTTGGTTGAAATAATTGTTAATACTCAGAAGAATAGGTAAATTCCTGCAGAAAGTAAGATTACATAACCCATATGAACTGTTGGGCTACTAATGCTTATAGTATTAGGTAAAACAGCTTGCAAGAAGGCTTCCGATGCATAACAAGTTAAGGCAAATATTAATAAACTATGATAGAAAGTTGGTTCAACAATCTTACATAATTTACCAAACTTCTTACCTACTAACTTGTAAACGTAGTTTGATAAACCAGCCTTACCATGTACTCCTGTACCAATCTCTGAAAAGGCAAGCGCTGCACCCAATGCAATTAGACCTGCAAATATTCAAGCTAATAAAATCACAACTCCGTTACCGCCAGCACTACTGAAAATGGGTATATTTTTAAAGAAAATACCTATTCCAACAATAGAACCTATGATAAGTGAAATTGCAGTTCATAAGCCAAATTTTTTAGCTTTTTTCTGCGACATTTTATCTCCTTTGTTTTTCTGTTCGTCATATACAAGACTGTATTAAATAATTAAATATCAACAAGACTTAAATAATCTATATAAATAATACCATAAAGACAATTTTTGCAGTTGAGTTGGTCTAGTAAATAAGGTTATTTTTTTCATTTTTTGACTTATTTTTATAAAGGGGGATGTGGGAAAATAAAAGAAAGGAGTATTTTTTAAATAGTTATCAACATTGGTGTTCAATTGGAACGATAATATTTAAAAATAATTTTGAATAAAAAATAACTTTGAAATAACTTCCAAACAAAAGACTAGTTAAAATAATTAAAAAATTAAAAAAAGTGGGTAATATCTGATAAAAGTGCATTTTTATGAGTTTTTTTAATTGGTGTTTTTTTATGTGAAAAAGACCAAAAAAATACATTGGTTTGTACTGTAATGTGTTATACTTTATAGGCATATTGTAAATATGGTAGATTCTTCACTTAAAAAGAAGAACTAAAACGAAAGAGGCAAAATGGCAGAACTTAAATATCAATTAAAAAAATTCGGACCGCTTACAGAGAGAAGAGATTACTCTAAAACTACTAACGATCTAGCAACACCAGATCTACTAGAAGTACAAAGAAAATCTTTTAACGAACTTTTAGATAAGGGGCTTGAAAAATCAATTCAAACAATTTACCCAATAACATCAACAAGTGGAAAAACAACAATCCACTTCTTGTACAAAACTCTTGGATTCGTCACACCAGTTGACCAAAGAAAAGATAAAGAAAAAAGATTAGCATTAGCTAAGAAGAAGAACAACTCAAAAACTGCTCTTAAATTCTCAAACGAGATTGAGCAAATGCCTAAAAATGAGTATGGTTGATTAAAACAACACAAACAAAAAGGTTCAACATACGAAGCAAAGATTAAAGCAGTCTTATTACGTATCAACGAAGAGAACCCTTCTGATTCAAATTTAGAACAACTTAAAGATGTTGAGCTAGATAAAATGTTAGACAAAACACAAACAAAAATTAGAATCGCAAATCACGAAACAGGTGAAATCATTGAAACAATCGATGTAGCACTTCTAATTAAAAATGCAGACGATTTAACAAAAGATGCTAAATCAAAAGCAGAAGCTAAAAAAGCTAAAAACTTTGGTATTGTAGCTAATGAAGTTCTTTTTGGAGCAATTCCATTAATGACTGAAGGTGGTACTTTCCTAATTAACGGTTCAGAAAAAGTAATCGTTTCACAACTTATTAGATCACCTGGTGCTTACTATGGACTACGTGTTCGTAACCAACAAGGTGGGGATGACCTTTTCAATAAATTAGAAATCCTTCCACAATTAGGATCATGAATTGAAATATTCCACCGTGTTACAGGTAATTCAATTGACTGAGTTAAAATTAGATTAGATAAAAACAAACGTGTTCCTATCTCTGTATTCTTAAGAGCAATGGGTATGACAAAAGAAACAATGACTGAACTATATGGTGAGTCACAAGTTCTTTTCAACACTTTTGCAAAAGATAAATTCACTACAGAACAAGAAGCACTTGAAGGTCTTCACCGTGTAATTAGAAAAGGTGACCGTATTACTGAAGAGTCTAAGAAAAACTTAATTTCTAACCTACTTTTCAATGATAAAAGATACAACCTTTCAAGAACTGGTAGATATATGCTTAATAGAAAGCTTAACCTTGTTGAAAGATTAAGAAATTCTATTCTTGCTGAAAACATTGTTTCTTCAAATGGTGTAGTACTTTATAAAGCAGGTACTTCAATCACTAACGAAATGGCTATTGAAATTCAAAGAGCATATAACTCTGGAATGATTGAAACAGTTGAAATTCCTAACATTACTTCTGAAGTATATGGTTCACAAATCAACGAAAATAAAGAACTTGAAAAGAGAACAAAAATGGCTCTTGTTAAAGTTTACCCAACTAAAAAATGAATGGATGCTGGGAAACCAATGATTAACGTTATTGCCAACGATCCAAAAACAGTTGAAACACACATTGTTGTTTCTGATTTAGTTGCAGCAATTTCTTACTACTTCAATATTATTGAAGGTCTTGGTAACGATGATGATGCCGATTCATTAATTAATAAGAGAATTGTTAATGTTGGTGAATTATTAGAGAACCAATTCAAAATTGGTCTTACAAAAATGGAGAAAAATGCTAAAGAAAGAATGTCTTCAAAAGAAGTGGATAAAATCACTCCTAAAAACATTACAAATAACAAACCTATTTACAATCAATTCAAAGCATTCTTCAACTCATCACAACTTTCACAATTCATGGATCAAATTAACCCATTAGCTGAAATTTCAAATAAACGTAGAATTACTTCTCTTGGACCTGGTGGTCTAAATAGAGATACTGCTCAATTTGATGTTCGTGATGTACACCCTACACACTATGGTCGTATTTGTCCTATTGAAACACCTGAGGGACCAAATATCGGTCTTATCCTAAACTTCGCTAACTACTCACGTATTAATGATTTAGGATTTGTTGAAACACCTTACTTCCCAGTTAAGAATGGAGTAGTTGTTACAACACCTACTTACCTATCTGCTGTAGAAGAAAAAGGTAAATCATTTGCACAATCAACAGTTACATTAGATGCAGAAGGTAGAATTACAGATGAAACAGTTACAGTTAGAAAAAATCATAACTATACAATCATCCCAGGTTCAGAAGTTGACTATATTGATGTTTCATCAAAACAAGTTTCTTCAATTGCCGCAGCATGTATTCCTTTCCTAGAAAATGATGATGCCAACCGTACACTTATGGGTGCCAACATGCAACGTCAAGCTGTTCCTTTATTAAGAGCTGAAGCTCCTTATGTTGCAACAGGTATTGAGTCAGAAATCGCTAGATATTCAGCAATGAATGTTAAAGCATCTAAAGATGGAGAAGTTACTTTTGTTGATTCAACAGAGATTAAAGTTAAACATGGTTCAAAAACTGAAACATATAACCTTAGAACTTTCGAAAGATCAAACCAAGGTACAGTTATTTCTCAAAAACCAATTGTTCACGTTGGACAAAAAGTTAAAGCGGGAGATATATTAACAGATGGTTCATCATTTGATAACGGTGAATTATCAATCGGTAAAAACGTTCTTGTTGCCTTTTCAACATGAAATGGATTTAACTACGAGGATGCTGTTATCCTTTCAGAACGTTTAGTAAAAGAAGATGTTTATACTTCATTACATATTGAAGAATATTCATTACAATTTAGAAAATCAAAAGCTGGTGATGATGAATTAACAACAGAATTACCAAACGTTTCTTCAAATGCTAAGAGATTCTTAGATGAAAGAGGAATTGTTACAGTTGGTTCAGACGTTTCTGCTGGTGATATTCTAGTTGGACGTATTTCTCCAAAAGGTGAAGAAAACTCTACACCTGAAGAAAAACTAATTGCTGCTATCTTCTCACAAAGATCTAAAAACCTTAGAGATACTTCTCTAAAAGTTAAACATGGTCAAGGTGGAACAGTTATTAATGTTGAAATTCTTTCAAGAGATACTGGAGATAAATTAGAAGATGGTGTTGATAAAATTGTTAAAGTTTATATCGCACAAAAAAGAAAAATTAAAGTTGGGGATAAAATGGCTGGACGTCACGGTAACAAAGGTGTTATCTCAAGAGTTCTTCCTGTAGAAGATATGCCTCACTTACCTGATGGTACACCATTAGATATCATGCTTAACCCACTTGGGGTTCCTTCACGTATGAATATCGGACAAGTACTTGAGCTACACTTAGGTATGGCCGCTAGAGAACTTGGTGTTAAATTCGTTTCTCCAATCTTCGATGGTATTAAATTTGATGATATTAATGCTGCTTTAGAAGAAGCAAAATTACCAACAACTGGTAAATTCAAACTAACAGACCCAATGACAGGTAAACAATTCGATAATGAAGTTTCTGTTGGGGTTATGTACATGCTTAAACTATCACACATGATTGATGATAAAATGCATGCTCGTTCAGTTGGTCCTTACTCATTAATTACACAACAACCACTTGGAGGTAAATCTCAAAATGGTGGACAAAGATTCGGTGAAATGGAAACATGAGCTATTGAATCTTATGGTGCAACAAACATTCTTCAAGAACTTCTGACATATAAATCAGATAATATTGATGGACGTAACAGAGTTTATAACGCACTTGCAACAGGTACTCCAGTTCCAAAAGCGGGTATGCCTGAATCATTCAACGTTCTTGCTTACGAATTACGTGGACTTGGACTTAAATTAGAAGTTGAAATTGATGATGAAAAACAACAACAAGAAGAAAGTACAGAAGGGGAGGAAGAATAATGGCTAAAATTCAAAAAGTAACACGTAAGTACGCTAACGTGGCACCTAATGCTGTTAAATCAGTTTCTCTATCATTAGCTACATCAGAAGATGTAAGAGAATGATCACATGGAGAAGTTAGAAAACCTGAAACAATTAACTATAAATCATTCAAACCTGAAAAAGAAGGTTTATTTGATGAATTAATTTTCGGACCTACAACAGACTATAAATGTGCTGTTTGTGGAACAAAATATAAAAGAACAAACGAAGGTCAAACTTGTGAAAAAACAGAAGAATGTAAGTTAAAACAACCAGAAATTCTTCCAAAATCTTCAAGACGTAGTAGAATGGGGCATATTGAACTTGTTTCACCAGTTCTACACTTCTGATACTTCAAAGTTGATCACTCAATCATCTCTAAACTACTTGGTTTAAGAGAAGAAGGAAAAACTAAATTACACCCTAGAGTAGCAATTGAAAACTTAATTTACTTTAAGTCTCATATTGTTGTTGAATCAGGTGATATTAAAGCTCTTCCAAAAAATGCAATCATCAATATTAATGATGCTGCTATCCTATATAGAGATGCTTTAAAAGAAATTCAAGCTAAATACTCAAAAGACTCAATGGAATTTGAAGATATTCAAATGGCCGTTGAAGAACTTGAAGAAACAGCTTCTTCAAAAATGGGTAAAGATTATGGTATTGATTTCTATGAAATTAACTCTATTATTGAACAATATTCAGAAGCTAAAATCATGACAGGTGCAAAAGCAATTGAGTACCTATTAGAAAACATGGATCTTAACGAAGAAACAAAAATCATTAAAGCTCAAATTGATAAAATTAATGGTTTATTCAAATCAACAGGTAAAATTCCTGCTACAAAAATTCAAGAAAGAAACAAACTTTACAAAAGACTTCAAGTTGTTAATGCATTCATTGAATCTGGTCAAAAACCAACTTCAATGTTAATTAAGAATTTACCAATTCTTCCAGCTGATTTACGTCCTCTAATTCAATTAGATGGTGGTAGACACTCAACAACTGATGTTAACGAATTATATAGACGTATTATTATTAGAAATAACCGTCTTAGAAAATGATTTGAACTTGAAGCACCTATTCTAATCGTTCAAAACGAAATGCGTATGCTACAAGAAGCTGTTGATGCGTTAATCGATAACCAACGTAGAAAACCAGCTCCAGTTCCTTCAAAAGATGGACGTCCTTTAAAATCAATCTCAGATGCCTTAACAGGTAAAAAAGGTAGATTTAGACAAAACTTACTAGGGAAACGTGTTGACTACTCAGGACGTTCAGTAATTGTTGTTGGACCATCTCTTAAGATGCACCAAGTTGGTATTCCTCGTGGAATGGCAGCTAAATTATTCGAACCATGAATCGTTAAACAATTAATTGATGCTGAAATTGCTTCATCAATTAAAATGGCTAAAAAATTAATCGAAGAACAAGATAATGTTATTTGACCACATGTTGAGAAATCAATTGAAGGAAAACAAGTTCTTCTAAACCGTGCGCCTACACTGCACCGTCTATCAGTTCAAGCATTTGAACCAGTACTAGTTAGAGGTAAAGCTATTAAACTTCACCCATTAGTATGTGGTGCCTTCAATGCCGACTTCGATGGTGACCAAATGGCTGTTCACGTTCCTATTTCACCAGCTGCACGTCGTGAAGCTAAAGAATTAATGCTTGCTAACAAAAACATTCTTGGTCCTAAAGATGGGGAACCAATTATCAACCCTTCACAGGATATGATTTTAGGTTTATTCTATCTAACACAAGAAAAAGCAGGAGCTAAAGGTGAAGGAAGATACTTCGGTACTTTCGAACAAATGGAAAAAGCATATGATCTTAATGAAATCTCAGTTCATGCTCGTGTTGCTTTACCAACTTCAGCATTTGACAAACCAATTTTATTAGAAAAAGAAGGATACATAATCTCAACTGTTGGTAAATTTATTTTCAATAAATCATTCCCACAAGATTTCCCATTCATTTTCGATAACCAATCAGCAATGGTTAACAACGCTGATGTAATGAACTACAACGCTCCAAAAGGTACAGATTTCTCTGAATTCATTAAAGGAATGAAGATAAATAAAGCTCTTGGTAAAAAAGACATTGCTAAGATTGTTCGTGCAGTATTTGATACTTATGTAGCAACAATCACAATGGGAGATATCGCAGAAATTATCCAACAATTAAACGAAGATAACTATGAAGATACTCTAGGTATGTTCTCACAAATAAAAGACTTTAGAAATAAAGAACTTTCTTACAAACATGCTGTTTCATTAGCTGGATTTGTAAAAGAAGGATACGCAAAAATCATGCGTGAATTAACACTTGTTAATGAAGGTGTAACACCATTCTTCAATATCGATGATAAAGTTAGATTACTAGATTACGTATGATTCAACTATACAAACCTAGTTGCTGACGTTCTAGATAAAATTAAAGCACTTGGATTTAAATTCTCAATGCTTTCAGGATCTTCAATTTCAATTTCAGACATCATTAAATCTGATGTTAAAAATGAAAAAGTTAAAGAAGGTGAAGATTACGTTGATCAATTATTTGAAATGTATGAAGATGGATTCATCACTGAAGCCGAAAGATATACATTAACAATTGGTCGTTGAGCTGAAATTAAAAAAGAAGTTGAAGCTGACCTTCAGAAAAAAGTTGATGAACACCCAGAAAACTCAATCTTTATGATGATGGAATCTGGTGCTCGTGGTAATATTGCCAACTTCGTTCAACTTGCTGGTATGCGTGGACTTATGGCCAACAACTCTAAGACATTTAAGGCTGATGCAGAGAATGACGTTCTTGTTAAATCAACAATTGAAGTTCCTGTTAAATCTTCATTCTTAGAAGGTCTTACTGGTTTCGAATTCTTCTCATCAACACACGGGGCTCGTAAAGGGCTTACTGATACAGCGCTTAACACAGCTAAATCTGGTTACCTAACTAGACGTCTAGTTGATGTTGCTCAAAATATCGTTGTTAAAGAAGAAGATTGTTTCTCTGATTTTGGTTTCGCAGCTAAAAACATCATTGATACAAAAACAAACACAATAATCGTTTCAATGGAAGAACGTATCACAGGTAGATTTATTAATAAAACTGTATTTGATAAGAATGGAGAAATTCTTGCTCAATCAGGTGAGTTAGTAACTGCTAAATTAGCAGCTAAAATTGCTAAAGCTGGTATTGAAGTTGTTGAAATTAGATCAATCCTAGGATGTCATACACGTCATGGTGTATGTAAGAAATGTTACGGTGTTGACTTAGCTACAAACAGAATCGTTAATATTGGTGAAGCAGTTGGTATTATTGCTGCTCAATCAATTGGTGAACCTGGTACACAGCTAACAATGCGTACATTCCATACAGGAGGGGTTGCTGGTGTTGAAGATATCACAGGTGGATTTACTCGTCTTATCGAATTAATCGATGCTTACGATAAACCTTGAGGTCGTCCAGCGGTTATTTCAAAAACAAAAGGTGAAGTTATTTCAATTGAACAAGTGAAAGACGCTCAAAATGAAACATTAATGCAAGTTGAAGCTAAAAACACACAAGGTGAAATTGTTAAAACTTACAAATATAAATTCTCAAGTGATAGAAAAATTAGAGTTAAAAAAGGACAAATGGTTATGCCAGGTCAAAAACTTGTTGAGGGACCAATTATCCTTAAACAACTTCTTGAAGTTGCCGATTCTCGTGAAGTACAACACTATCTATTAAAAGAAATTCAACGTCTTTACAGAATGCAAGGTATTGCAATTTCTGATAAATATATTGAAATTATTATTAGACAAATGCTTTCAAAAATCTTAATTTCTGACCCAGGAGATTCTTCATTCTTCGCTGGTTCATTAGTTGATGTTTATGATTACCAAGATGAAAATACTAAATTACTTTCAGAAGGTAAACATCCAGCATTTGGTGAAATTATTATTAAAGGGGCTAAGCAAACACCTCTTCTATCTTCATCATTCCTTGCTGCTGCTTCTTACCAAGAAACAGCTAAAGTTCTTGTTCACTCATCAATTTCTGGTAGACGTGATAATCTTATCGGTCTTAAAGAAAACATTATTCTTGGACATAGAATTCCTGCAGGTACTGGTGCAGCTTACGAAGAAAAAGGTAAGTTTGACATTAGAGATCCTAAATCATACTTCATTAATAAATAATGAAATAGAAAAAATAGCCTTTATGGGCTGTTTTTCTTTTTTATTCTGGTGATAAGTAGTATAATTTTTAAGAAATATTCATAAATTTCAATATTTAAGGAGAAAAATAAATGAAAAAATCAATTAACGATGTTCAATTAAAAGGTAAGAAAGTTTTAGTTCGTGTGGACTTCAACGTTCCTATTAAAGATGGAGTTATTACTTCAGAAAAAAGAATCGATGCAGCACTTCCAACAATTCAGAAAGTAATTTCTGAAGGTGGTAAAGCAATCTTATTCTCTCACCTAGGGAGAATTAAATCAGAAGAAGATAAAGCTGAAAACTCATTAGAAGTTGTAGCTATTAAACTTGCTGAAAAATTAGGAAAAGAAGTTAAATTTGTTAATGCAACAAGAGGTGCTGAATTAGAAGCAACTATTGATGCAATGAACGAAGGTGACGTAATTATGTTCCAAAACACAAGATACGAAGACTTAAACAATAAAGCGGAATCAAAAAACGATCCTGAACTTGGTAAATACTGAGCTTCACTTGGAGAAGTATTTATAAATGATGCATTCGGTACAGCTCACCGTGCACACGCATCAAATGTTGGTGTTGCTTCAAACATTGCTGAATCAGCACTTGGATACTTAGTACAAAATGAAGTTAAAATGCTTTCACAAGGTCTTGATACACCTAAAGCACCATTCGTTGCTATCGTTGGTGGAGCAAAAGTTTCAGATAAAATCGCAGTTATCGAAAACTTATTAGTTAAAGCTGACAAAATTCTTATTGGTGGAGGGATGGCTTATACATTCCTTGCAGCACAAGGATATGCAATCGGTACTTCATTATTAGAAGCTGATTACATTGAATTAGCTAAAAAATTCTTAGCAGAAGGTGGAGATAAATTAGTATTACCAATTGACCACGCTATCTCAACAGGATTTGCTGATAATGCAAGACAATGTACAGAAGGAATTGAAGTTCCTGAAGGTTACATGGGACTTGACCTTGGTGATAAATCAATCGAACTTTACAAAAAAGCTCTTGAAGGAGCAAAAACAGTTGTTTGAAATGGACCAATGGGTGTTGCTGAGTTTGAAAACTTCAAACAAGGTACAGAAGCTGTATGTGAAACAATCGCTAACCAAGAAGGTGTATTCTCAGTTATCGGTGGTGGAGATTCAGCCGCAGCTGCAATTAAATTAGGATTTGAAGAAAAATTCACACACATCTCAACAGGTGGTGGAGCTTCACTTACTTATATGGAAGGTAAACCATTACCAGCCATCATTGCAATTCAAGATAAATAATAATTGTAAAAATCAATTAATCCGCAAGGATTAATTTTTTTTGTTGAAAAACATACTTTTATTCAAGGTAAAATGCACTTTTTAAAAGTATTAAATTGAAACATATATAAAATATATGCTATAATTATTCTAGTTTAAATAGAGGAATGAATTTAAATGAAAATTAAACACATAAAGGGAGAAGACATGGCAGAAACAAAAACAATAAAAAAACCTGTAGCAAGTGTGAATTTCACAGTTTCTAAAAAAGGTGAAAAAGAATGAACAGTTAAAAGAGATGGTGTAGATCGTTACTACCACCACAAATCAAAAGGTACAGCTTTCGCTGACGCTGAATCAAAAATTAAATCTGTAGCAGGTAGATCAGGAAGAATTAAAATTCATGAAGATGGAAAATATACTTCAAACTGATTTGTAGAAGCAAACAAAGTTACAAAACTTGCATCAGGAAATCAAGATGTTGAAATCTTAGCTTTAATCAAAGAACAAAAAGAGAAAATTGACGCTTTACAAAAACAAAAAGCAGCCACACCAGCCAAAGAGGATGCTAAAATCGCTAAAGAAGCAGAAGATGCTCTAAAAATCGCTAAAGAAGCTAAAAAACTTTCAGAAGAAGCAAAAGAAGAAAACAAAAAACTTAAAGACGAAAATGTTGCTTTAACTAAAGAAGTTGAAGTATTAAAAACACAAGTTGTTAAATTAAAGAAAAACCCAGCAACAAAAGGTGGAAGATCAGTATTTGAATCTGCTTTACTAGGATTTATTCTTGTATTAACAATAACAATATTCGTATTCTTAATGTTAGCACTATTCCACGTTGTTGACTTAGGAAAATAGAAATAAATAAAATAACCGTAAAGGTTATTTTTTTTACTAAAAAATGTTAAAATATATACATAAAATAAATTTATAACAAGGAGAAAGAAATATGAGAAATCAAGTTATTGTAGGAAACTGAAAAATGAATAAAACTCCAGCAGAAGCAAAAGCTTTCATGGAAGAATTCAACACATTATTTGAAGCAAACAAAGATAAAATTGCATCAACAATGAAATTCGGTATTGGGGCACCAGCTGTTGACTTAGCAACAGTTTCAGGTGAAGCAAAAGGTGACTTTATTGTTGCTGCTGAAAATATGCACTTTGAAGCAAATGGAGCATTCACAGGTGAACTATCTGTTGAAATGATTAAAGCTGCAGGTTCAAACGCTGTTATCTTAGGACACTCTGAAAGAAGAGCAATGTTCAATGAAACAGATGCAGATGTAAACAAAAAAGCTAAAGTTGCTTTAGCAAACGATGTAACACCTATCGTATGTGTTGGTGAAACACTAGAAGAATATGAAGCAGGAAAATCTAAAGATGTAGTTAAAGCTTCAACATTAGCTTCTCTTGAGGGAATTACTGATTGAGCTAACGTTGTTATTGCTTATGAACCAGTTTGAGCAATCGGAACAGGTAAAACAGCTACAGCAGCTTACGCTGAAGAAATGTGTGCATTCATTAGATCAATTACTTCAGAAGAAGTATTAATTCAATATGGTGGTTCAGTTAAACCTGAAAACGTTGAAGAATTAATGTCACAACCAAACGTTGATGGTGCATTAGTTGGTGGAGCTTCAGTTCAAGCTGACTCATTCATTAAATTACTTACATTAAACAAATAATTAAATAATAAAAAGTGGGTAAAACCATTTTTTAATTAAGGAGAAAATATGAAAAAACCAGTAGTATTAATGGTTATAGATGGTCTAGGAACACTGGACAAAGTAGAAGGTAATGCAGTAAAACAAGCAAATACACCAGTATTTGATAAGATTTTTGCTGAATACCCAAATGTATTAGTTAAAGCCGCAGGAGAATCAGTAGGTCTTCCAGCAGGTCAAATGGGTAACTCAGAAGTTGGGCACTTAAATATTGGTGCTGGACAAGTAGTTTATACAGGATTATCATTAATTCAAAATTCAATTGATCAAAACACTTTCAATAAAAATGCTTCATTCTTAAATGCAATGAACCATGCAAAAGAAAATAATTCAACATTACACATAATGGGATTATTATCACCAGGAGGAATCCACTCATTAGATAAACATTTATGAAAAATAATGGAAATGGCACATGAACAAAATGTTAAAGATGTAACATTACACGTATTTTCAGATGGTAGAGATGTTGCTCCTGATGCATTCGCAGAATCATTAGAAGAATTAATGCCAAGATTAGAAAAATACGGATTCAAATTAGGATCAGTTTCAGGTCGTTTATATTCAATGGATAGAGATGAAATGTTTGAAAGAACAGAAAAAGCCTATCAAGCAATCATGGGTTCAGCAAATGAAAAATTTGATGATATCTACGAATATGTTAAAGGTCAATATGCAGCAGGAAATACAGATGAATTCATCGAACCTGCAATAAATTCAAATTCAAATGTAAAATTCTTACAAGACAATGACTCAGTTATTTTCTTCAACTTCAGACCAGATAGAGCTAGACAACTTGCTCACTTAATGGTTGGTTCTTCATCAGTTTATGATGTGAAACCTTCAACACAACTTAAAAACGTACCAGTTGTTTCAATGATGAAATATGAAGGTGTTGATACTGATGTTGCGTTCGATATGATGGAAGTTCCAACACCAATCGGTAAAGTTGTTTCAGATGCAGGGTTAAAACAATTACGTATTGCGGAAACTCAAAAATATGCTCACGTTACATTCTTTATGGACGGTGGAGTAGATGTTGAATATCCAGGAGCAGATAGAATTTTAGTTGATTCAGTTAAAGTTAAATCATTTACAGAAGCACCTAAAATGTCAGCTGAAGGAATTGCTACTGAATTAATCGAAGTTGTAGATCGATATGACCTTACAATTATGAACTTTGCTAACCCTGATATGGTTGGACACACAGGAGATTTACCATCAGCAATTATTGCTATGGAAGAATTAGATCTACAAGTTGGACGTATCCTTGATAAATTAAATGAAATCGGTGGAACATTATTCATTACAGCTGATCACGGTAATGCCGAGATTATGATTGATGAAAAAGGTGGACCAGCAACTAAACATACATCATCACCAGTGCTATTTGTATGTTCAGATAAATCAGTTTCTTTAAAAGAAGGTGGAAAACTTGCTAATGTTGCCCCAACAGTTCTTGATTATATGGGAATTGAAAAAGGTTCTTCAATGGATGAAGATTCAATTTTAGTTAAATAATAAATATAAAAAAGCGACTAATTAGGTTGTTTTTTTATTTTCGTTGTCAATAACAAAAAAAATTAATGAATGTCTTTTTAAAATAAAAAGGTATATAATTTTATAGATATTGAATCAAAAGAAAATATCATATATAAATATAAAAAAAGGAGAAATAAAAAAATGATTAACAATCTTAAATCAAAACCAAAATTATTAATTTCAGTAGTAGTTATGTTTTTTGCAGGATTACTAGGTATTATACTTGGATCTGTAGCACTAACAACAGAGGACATGACAGGAACATTCACACTGACAGATGGACTTAAACATTTAGATGGTACACCAGAGTATTTTAAAGCACACATACAAGCTGCTGCTGCTATGGCATCACTTGCTATTATTCTAGGTTTAGCTGCTTTCGCACTTGGAACAGTAACAATGTTAGGTTTAATTAAATCAGAAACAGTTGCATTAATAATCGCAGGAGTACTTTTAGTACTAGTTATTATTTTTGGAGCAATCGGTGTTCAATTCGCTAAAGACGTATTTGACCCAATTTGAGTTGCTAAACACGCTATCTCATAATTATAAGAAATGATTAAAAAAACACCTTCATGGTGTTTTTTTTAGTTTATTTAATAATCTCTAACAACTCATTAGCTATAACTAATTCTTCGTTAGTTCTCATTGCATATAAATCTATTTTTGAAGATTCATCTGAAATTTTGTTGTATGACTCATATTCTGATTGATTTTTTTCATCAGAAAGTTTTGTACCTAGTATTTTAACTTGTTCTAAAATAACTTTTCTGATTTCTCAAGAATTTTCACCAATACCGGCGGTAAATACAATTCCATCTAATTTTTCTCCGATTTGATTTGCATAATCAACAATATATGTTGCAATTCTCTTGGCAAACATTCTTACAGTACGCTTAGCTTTTTCATCTCCCTTTGCAAGTGCAACTCTGATATCACGCATATCAGAAGAAATCCCTGAAAGAGCAAGTAAACCTGATTTATGATTTAAATCATCTACAATTTCTTCTGCACTACGACCAGTTTGTTGACTCATGTATCCAACTATTGCTGGATCTAAATCACCAGAACGAGTTCCCATGATTAATCCCGCTAAAGGAGTTAAACCCATTGAAGTGTTGATAACTTTTGAATTTTTAATCGCTGATAATGATGAACCATTACCTAAGTGACAAATAACTAAGTTGACACTTTCCTTGTTTAAAATAGTTTTCATTTGATTTGTTATGTATTTGTGTGAAGTTCCGTGTGCTCCATAACGTCTAACATCATATTTTTCATATCATTCATTGGGAACTGCATAAAGAAATTCTTCTGCATCCATTGTTTGATGGAAAGAAGTATCAAAAACTCCTACATTTTTAACGTTGGGAAGAAGCGTTGAGAATGCTTCTATAATATCTGCTTCACCGGGGTTGTGAAGTGGAGCTAATTTACTTAATTCCCTAACCTTTTTAAGATTTTCAGAATCAATTATTGCTGATTCTTTAAATATTTCTCCACCTTGAACAATCCTGTGACCTATACCAACTATTTCATTTAAAGAATTGATAATATTTTTTTCCTTTAGTTGTTGGATAAGTAACTGAATTGCTTCCTTATGATCATTTAAATCTTGTTCGATTGTAAACTTTCCTTCTGCTGTCTTGATTGTGAAAGAACCATCTACTTGTATTCTTTCAGCCAAACCTGAAGAAAGAACTTCTTTTGTTGTTGAATCCATTACTTGGAATTTTAATGATGAAGAACCACCATTAACGATTAATATTTTACCTTGCATTTTACCGTCCTTTATTTTTTATAACATTATAATTTTAACCTTAATGTGAGAGTAATCAATAAAATATTTTAATTTGTAAACCTATTCAAAAACTATTTACTTGTTAAACAATAATATTGAGTTGTATAATTTTATTGATATAGAAAAATATCTGAAGGAGAAATAATGAAAATTATAGTTATGGGAACAAATCACGCCGGAACATCTTTTGTTAGAACACTTGCTAACTTAACAAAAGAACATGAGATAACAGCATATGACAAGAATACTAATATATCCTTTTTAGGATGTGGTATTGCATTATGAGTTTCTGATGAATTCAAAGATTCAAAAGGTCTATTTTATTCATCACCTGAAGAATTGGAAAATATGGGTGTTGATGTAAAAATGCAACATGAAATTATTGAAGTTAATTCTAACGAAAAATATGTAATGGTAAAAAACCTTAAAACGAATGAAGTATTCAAAGATGAATATGATAAATTAGTTTATTCTATTGGAACTTGACCAATAGTTCCTCCTATCAAAGGTATTGATAAAGAAAACATATTCCTTTCTAAATTATTCCAACATGCTCAAAAGATTAAAACCAAAGCCAAAGATGAAAATGTTAAAAATGTTGTAGTTGTTGGTGCTGGATATATTGGTATTGAACTTGTAGAAGCTTTCTCGAAAGCTGGTAAAAAGGTAACATTAATCGATATGGCTAATAGAGTTACTCCTTCATATTTTGATGAGGAATTCACAGAACCACTTCAACAACGTATGAAAGAAGCGGGAGTTGAATTAAGAATGGGTGAGACTGTTAAAGAATTCAAGGGAGAAACAAAGGTAACTTCTGTTGTTACTGAGAAAGGTGAATACAAAGCTGATTTAGTTATTCTTTCAATCGGTTTCAAACCTCTAACAAAATTAGTTGAAGATCAATTAGAACTAGAACAAAAATCTAAATCAATTATCGTTAACGAGTATCAACAAACATCAAATGAAGATATTTATGCAATTGGTGATTCAGCATCCTTAATGCACAATTCTACACATAAACATTCACATGTAGCTTTAGCAACTAATGCTGTTAAAACAGGATTGGTTGCTGCGTATCATGTTGCAGGGATTAACTTACCATTTCCAGGTGTACAAGGTACAAGTGGTATAAATATATTTGGATGTAAGTATGCATCAACAGGTATTTCGGAAGCGTTTTGTAAAAAAAATAATATTGATGCTAAATCAGTATTTTGAAAAGATGCGGATAGACCTGAATGAATGTCTACTGTTGAAGATGTTCAAATTAAAATAATATATGATCCAAAAACTTTAAAACTACTTGGAGCACAAATTGGTTCTTTCGGAACAAATAATCATTCGGAAGCAATCTTTATGTTATCACTTGCGATTCAAAAAGGAATGACATTACCTGAAATAGCATTAATTGATGTGTATTTCCTACCACATTACAACAAACCATTTAACTTTATACTACAAGCATTATTGAATGGTATAAACGAAACAAAAAAATAAAGCGTTGAGCTTTATTTTTTTGCGATGTTATACTTTATTTGTAGTTAAAAATAAACCCTACTTATCATAGAGGGTATTATTACTGCGAATAATTTTAGGAGAAAAATGAAATTATATTTTGATATTGGTAATACCAGTATAAAGATGAATTACAAGTTGGGTGAAGAGGAGTTTTATATCTCTTTCAAAACTAAAAACGACTTTTCACCTGATTCTTTATTTAGTTTTTTACCAGAAGAGGTAAAAACATCTAAAGTTGAAAGTGCTTGAATATCATCTGTAGTTCCAAATCAACTTGGAACAATTGAAAGAATGATTGAAAAATATTTTGGAATCAAACCAAATATTATTAAGTTTCCTGTAAAAACAGGGATAAATTTTAAAGCGACAAACCCTAAAGCAATAGGTTCGGATGTTATTTCGCTATCTGCTTTTGTTGCTGATAAATCTGAAAATGGAATTATTGTTAATTTAGGTACTGCAACTACAATAACTCATATTAAAAACAAAACTATGTTGGGGACTATTTTTGCACCTGGTATTGCTATAGGTGCTGAATCATTAATTAAAAACGCTTCAAAACTTCATGAAATTAATATGAACTTAATTAATAAGACTCTTGGTAACAACACTGAGGAGTGTTTATCAATCGGAATATTAAAAGGACACATTCATATGATTAGAGGTTTTATAAGAGAAATAGATTCTGATGCGGATGTTTTCATATCAGGAGGCAATTCAAAATTAGTAAAAGATATGGTTGCAGCTACTTATGTAAAAGAAGCTACAATTGAAGGAATAAAAGTAATTGAAAAATTTAATGAAAAATAATCTTAACGATAAAGATGCATCACGCAAAATAAAACCGAGAACAATAGCATTTCTAGGGATATATGTTTCTATATTTCTACTTATGACCTTTGTTCCTCAAGTTGGCTATATAAGGATTGGTGCATTTAATGCAACCATGATGGCAATACCAGTTGCATTAGCAACTATCCACTATGGATGAAAGGGTGCGATATTCGGGATTACTTGTTTTATAATTTCGTCTATTATTGGAACCATATTTTTTACACCACCAATAATAACCTTTGTAGGTGGTTGGGGTAATTTATTGGTTGTATTTATAATCGGAAGAATAATGATTTTAATACCATTGATGTTTGTTATATGAATAGCGAAAGTTATTCGAGATAAAGCATCTACAACAAATCATAGGACAATTATGATTGCTAAATATGCATACGCTTTCATTTTAGGGTTAACCATTTCTATATTTAATACTATTTTTGTGGCGACATTGATTTATGTTTATGCGCATAACTCTGGTCAATTAAATGACTCTTATTGAATTTTTATGATTTCCATTGGAATCAACATCAGCATTGAATGAACAGTACCTCCTTTCGTAGCAATGCTAGCTTCTAGTTTGGGGTTTTATTTAGAAGCTAAAGAAAAGTCAGCAACAAAAGAAAGATACTAATAAACATCACATAAAATGGTGTTTTTTTGTATAATTAATTAACTATGGCAAAAGTACAATTATTAACAAAAAACAACATAAGAATTTATGTTTCAAATATGACGGACGTGGCTAATGTAGCGGTTGAAAAACATGAGGCATTACCATTAGGAGCTTTAATCTTAGCAACATCAATTGCGGTGTTTGGACCATTAACAGCAATCAAAAGAAATACAAAGAATTCAGCAATCTTGAATGGTGATGGATCAACTGGTACTGTAATTGTTGAATCTACTGAAGAAGGATTCGTTAGAGCATCAATTGCAAATCCAAAAGTTGTAACTGAATATGATAAAACAAGACCGAATGATTTACCTCTTGGTGTTGGTATTGGTCAAGTTGGTACACTTAAAATATTAAACACTGCTGGTGATTTAACTTTCGGTGGAGAAGTTAAGTTGGCAAAAGGTGATGTTGTAACTGATATGGCTTATTACTTTGAAAAATCAGAACAAACTAGAACAGCTGTTTTATCTTCTGTATTATTAGGAGAAAATTCACACGTTGAAAGAGCTTATGGTGTAACTATGCAAATGTTACCTGGCTACACAGAAGAAGATGTTCAATGAGTTGAACAATTCCTGAAAAAAAATAAACTAGGTGAGATGGAATTAGAAGAATTCGTTTCAAATATGGAAGCTATTAAACTAGAAGAAAAAGAATTGATTTGAAAATGTTCTTGTTCAAAGGAAAAATTCCAAATAATGTTTGATTCGATTCCTGCTGATGAAAAAGCTAAAATCATAAAAGAACATGGAGCAATAGAAATCAAGTGTAACTTTTGTAGAGAGAAGAGTACTTTTAAGTAATTAATGTATAATTAAGTCGCTTAGAAAATAAGAAATTAAATATAAACAATGAAATCGGAAGTAGTATGGAAAGTTTGAATTCGCCGATTGAGTAATGCTAAAAACATTCGTTTGTCGCGTTAAGACAAGAGAGAGTCCTAGATTGGGGTGGTACGTTGGCCCCCAATCTTGGGCTTTTTATATAAAAATGGAGGTAGATATGAACTTATCACACGTAAAAACACTAGAAGAACTGAAGTTAGAAAAGAGTAAATTCTTTGGTAAAGATGGAGAAATCACAAAATTACAAAAAGCAATTAGAACTGCAGAACCATCAGAGAAAAGTAAAATAGGTAAACAAATCACTGAATTAAAAACAAAAGCAGAAAAAGCTTTTGCTGAAAAAATGAAAGAGATAGAACTTAATGCTATTGCTGAAAAGGTTAATAGTGAATGAATTGATGTTACTGAACCATTAGAACAATCAGGATCTTTACATCCTTTAACTCTTGTTGCAAATAGAGCGAGACATTGATTGAATCAAAATGGTTACTTTGAAACAACTGGTCCAGAAATAGAAACTGACGAATACAACTTCGAACGTTTAAATATACCAAAAGATCACCCAGCAAGAGATATGCAAGATTCTTTATATATCAATAAAGAAACTTTAATGCGTACTCACAATACTGGATTTACAGCAAGAACTCTTGAAAAACATGCAAATGAAGCATTTGCAGAATTTGCTATTGGGCGTGTTTATAGAAATGATGATGATGATCAAACTCATTCACATCAATTTGCACAAATTGATTTAGCTAATATAGGGTATGTATCATTCCCCAATTTAATATGAACAATTAAATCATTAGTTTCATACATATTAGAAGAAGAAGTTGATGTAAGGTTACGTCCTTCATTCTTCCCATTCACTGAACCTTCAGTAGAAGTTGATATCTTTTATAAAGGAAGATGAATTGAAGTTCTTGGAGCAGGAATGCTTAATGAGAAAGTTTTAAAAATGGCTGGATATACAAATGATATGAATGGATTCGCATCTGGAATTGGTGTAGAAAGAATGGCTATGATTAAATACGGTATTAATGATATTCGTGAATTCTATCAAAACGATTTAAGATTCCTGAACCAATTTAAGGAGGTAAAATAATGTTATTTTCATTTAATTTATTAAAAGAGCTTTCAAACGCTCCAAAAAATTGAACAGTAGAAGATATGGTTATTGCATTCAATAAATTAGGGTTTGAAGTAGAAGGTACTGAAAGGTTTTCTGAAGCTGAAGGTGTTAAATTTGGAAAACTTCTTTCAACTTCAAAAAACCCAGAAGGAACAAAACTGAATGTTTGTGAAATCAAATTTGATGATGCGGTAAGAACAATCCAAACAACTGATGATAGTGTTGTTGGTAATGAAGGTAAAGTTGTTATGGCATTTGTTCCAGGTTCAAAACTTGGTGATATGACTTTTACTGATAGAAAAATGAAGGGTATAGTTTCTCAAGGGATGCTTTGCGCATTTAGTGAAATAGTTAAAGATAAAACTAAAGAATCATTACCTGAAGGGTGAGAGGAAAAACTTCAATTATTTGACGAAGAAACTGACTTAACACAAGACCCACTTAAATTATTTGGATTTGACGACCACATAATTGAAATTGACATACTTTCAAATAGATCTGATTCGAATTCATACTTTGTAATGGCTCAAGAATTAAAGGCTTATTTAAACATTGAGGACAAACCTAATTTCAATTCAATTAAAAAAGGTGGATTTGACACTGAGTATAATGTTTCAAATGGAAGTGCAGATGTATTATCTATTGCTGAGGCTAATATTGAAGATTTAGAAATAACTCTTGAAGAAAAATTACTTCTATTAAAATCAGGTATTAAATCAACAACACCAATAGTTGATATCACTAACCTAGCATTATTAATGACTGGTCAACCAGTTCATGCTTATGATAAAAATAAGGTTACAAAAAATATCATTGCAAAAGAAACTACTACAAAAGCTACTTTATTAGGTGGAAAAGAAGTTGAGTTCGAAAATTCTCTATTAATATGAGATGATGAAAAAGCCATTTCAGCTGCAGGTGTTATGGGATTCCAAGGAACAGCGGTTGATAATGAAACAAAAGAAGTTATTTTAGAAATTGGTAATTTCAATATTAAAAAAGTAAGACATACAGCTAAACAAACTAAGTTAGAATCAATGTCTTCAAGACAATCTTCTAAAAAACTTGGTGTTGGTACACAAGAATTAGGATGAACTTATCTTACAAATAGAATAACTAATATTTCTAATGTAAAAGGTCTACCTAAGGAAAATGAAAAAGAATTAGATTTTGATAAAAAGATCTTGGATTCACTAATTGGAGCGGAGTTATCAAAAGAAGAATTCTCAAAACTTGCTTCACAAATGAATTCATTAGGGTTCACTGTAAACCAAACAACAATTTCAGTGCCTAACTATAGACATGATATTGAATCACAACAAGATTTCAATGAAGAATTTATTCGTTTATATGGTTATGATAATTTCAAACCTGTTGCACCAGTTGTAAATCCTTCTGCTGTTAAGGTTGTTAATCATAAACATAAAGAAATTGCTGCTATGGGTTACCAAGAAGTATGAACATATTCATTAATTTCAAAAGAAAGAAACGCATTTAATCCATTTGACTTTAAAGAAACTGTTGAATTAGAAACGTTCATCTCAAAAGAAAGAGAAGTTATAAGAAATTCAATGGCTATGTCTCTTCTTGAAGTTGTTGATTATAATGTTAAACGTAAAATGGATGATATTTCTATATTTGACATAGGACATATAAATAATGGTGTGTTTGTTGCTGCGCTTGCTTCAACAAGTAAAACTTTCAAAGAAATGAAACAAGATGTTTTAAATATCATTAAAAAACCGGTTACTTTCGAAAGAGCTATAGGAACTCAATTCCACGAGGGAGTATCAGCATTAATTAAATTAGAAGGAAAAACAATTGGATGAATTGGTAAAGTTCACCCACTTCTAAATTCAACTGAAGCATTTATTGCGGAAATAATGATTGAACAAGAAACAACAGAAATTTCTTTTAAAACATATGACGAAGCACAATTAAAAGTTAGAAGTATAACTTTCGAACTTAAAGACAAAGAAGAAATTGCTAAACAAGCAGAAAAAATTAAGGAAATTCCTGGAATATTCTCAGTTAGAGTTTCAGATATCTATATAAAAGACGATATTAGAAAAGTTACTTTAGCTGTTAAAGGTGATGATAACTCTATCAAGGAATTTGATGAACAATTTAATTAAACTAGAACAATCTAGTTTTTTTATTTATAATTTTTGTATGAAAACATTAGGATCAATAGAGTCATTTACTGGGGGAGCTTTTGCAGCTGCAATAACTTCAGTTCCTGGAGCAAGTAAATATTATAAAGGTAGCGTAATAACATATGCTAGTGAATTAAAAGCAAAAATAGGAGTAGATATTTCAGAAGGTGTTGTCAATGAAAGAGTTGCAAGAGAAATGGCTTTAAAAGGTAAGGAGTTTCTAGGTGTAGATAATTGTGTTTCATTCACTGGAAATGCTGGGCCAGTACCTATGGAAGAAAAACCAGTTGGATTAGTTTACATTGGTATTAATGAAAAAGTTTACGAAAAAAACTTCAAAGGAACAAGGGTTGAAATCATAAATCAAGCAGTAGAATTTGCTATTAATAAAATAAACGGAGAATAATTCTCCTTTTTTTATTTGCAATTTATTTTAAAAAAACAAATATATAAATGGAGGTGTAAATGAAAAACAAGGAAATCAAAGAAGCTATGGATAAAATCCAAGTAGCTTTTGGGAAGGAGTCTGTTATGTTATTAGGTTCTAAGGAACGTATAAACGTTGACACGATATCGTCAGGCTCACTCCTAATAAATAAATCATTAGGAATTGGTGGTTATCCAAAGGGTAGAGTGATAGAAATATATGGACCTGAATCATCTGGTAAAACAACTCTTTCTTTGCATGCAATAGCTGAAGTTCAAAAAAAGGGTGGAATTTGCGCTTTCGTAGATGCGGAACATGCAATAGATCCTCAATATGCCGAAGCATTAGGTGTAAAAATAGATGATTTAATATTATCTCAACCAGATTCAGGTGAGCAAGCTTTAGAAATTGTTGATATTCTTTCAAAAACTGGAACAATAGATTTAATAATAGTTGATTCAGTTGCAGCATTGGTTCCTGAAGCAGAATTAAATGGTGAAATGAAAGATCAAACAATTGGTGCACAAGCGCGATTGATGTCAAAAGCTTTAAGGAAAATAACTGGCTCATTAAGTAAAAATAAAACAACCATTATTTTTCTAAATCAAATTAGGGAAAAAGTTGGAGTTATGTTTGGGAATCCTGAAACAACGCCAGGAGGACGAGCATTAAAATTCTATGCTTCTATCAGAATGGAAATTCGAAGAATATCTTCCTTAGGAACAACGGATAATGTAACCGGCAATAATGTAAGAATTAAAGTCCTTAAAAATAAATTGGCACCTCCATTTAAAACAACGTGCACAGAAATTCATTTTGGTAAAGGTATTTCTCTTGAATCGGAGATAATTCAACTAGCTGAAGAAGAAGGTGTTTTAATCAGGAAAGGCGCTTGATATAAATACAATGATAAAAATATTGCGCAAGGTAAGAATAATATGAGGGTGCTTTTAGAAGAAAATAAAGAATTTAAAGATGATCTTTATGCACAACTTAATAAAAAAATTTCTAATTAAGGACAAAGGGCAATGCCTTTTGTTTTTAAATAAAGTTATGTGGTAATATTTATTGTATAGAAAGCAGGACAAAATGAAAGTTCTATTTATTGGAGATATATTTGGGAAACCTGGATTAAAGACTGTAGTTCAAGAGTTGCCTAAATTAAAAGAAAAACACAAAATTGATTTTGTGATTGTGCAAGGGGAAAATGTATCAGGTCGTAAAGGTTTATATTATTCTGATTATAAAAAATTAAAAACAGCAGGTGTTAATGCATTTACTATGGGTAATCATGTTTGAGCAAAAGATGAAATAAATAAATTATTTAAATATGATGACATTATTAGACCTTACAACATTAATAAAAATTATGCTGGTAAGGGTTCAATAGTTTTCGATGTAAAAGGAAAAACTTTAAGGGTGACATCAATGATGGGTATTACATTTAATGAATTGAGAAAACCTTGAAAAGAATCTCATGCTTCAAATTTCTTCGATGCATTAGATGAAATTACAAAAGATGAAACTAAAGCAGATTATCATTTTATTGATTTCCATGGTGAAACTACTTCTGAAAAAGCTGTGTTTTCACTTTATGCTGATGGGTTGGTGGATGCGATAGTTGGAACGCATACACACGTTCAAACAGCAGATGATAAAATTTTACCTAACGGAACAGCATTTATTACAGATGTTGGAATGACAGGTCCAAAGAATGCAGCAATTGGCGCTGACTTTGAATCAGTATATTTAAAGATGCGTTATGATGAGATGTCAAGATTCACTGTTTCAAAAAATGATTGTCAAGTTAATGCAGTTGTTGTTGAGATGAGTCCAAAAGGCAATAAAATCCAAAGACTAAATTATGAAGTTTAAAAAATAGGGAGTATCCTATTTTTATTTTTATCTTTTTTATGATTTTGCCAAACCTATCTATATATAAAATAAAATGGAGGCTTTTATATATAAATAAATAACAATGGAGATGTGCGGTGAAATAAAAAAATATTTTTTGTGAAAGGGTTTATTTTTTTGTTATACTAATAAGGCACCAACTTTTAGGAAGTGAAATTCCATTTAAAGTTTTTGCTGATAGATCTTTGAAAACTAGATACAAGAAACCATGAACCCGGAATCAATTTATGAGAGTTTGATCCTGGCTCAGGATGAACGCTGGCTGTGTGCCTAATACATGCATGTTGAACGAAGCAAAAGTGCTTGCACTTTAGACTTAGTAGCGAATGGGTGAGTAACACGTACTTAAC
>NZ_CBDBYJ010000003.1:0-180873 GCF_965212735.1 Mycoplasma todarodis
CAACAAAAATTTCAAGGGCAGGGGGTTGCTTTTCCTTGAATTTTTTAAACATCAAAAAATGCCAAATTTTCACAAAAAAGTCCATTTTTAATCAAAAAAGAAAGCATTTTTTAACTTTTTTATTTTTTTTATATGTAATTTTTGTGCTAAAATAATATTGAGGTAGTTGAAGGGTGAAAAAAATCTAAAAAATACGCCTATTTTCTAGATGATTATCAACCCACAAATATTCAAAGATATGCACTTGATATTTTTGGGTATTTGCAAGGTAAAATCCTTCAACTATCTTACATTCTAAAGCCAAGAAGAGAATAAAAGAAATTATGAAGAATAGTTAGAGAAAAATAAACCAGTAATAATTTAACTATTTGTTACACTAAATTTCAATGAGAGAGTTAATCGCCAAATATTTTAACTTTTCCTCTTTACTAACAAACTGGAAATGGACACGCCAATTCATTTCGAATTAAGAAAAATAGATTTACCTAGAATCTATAACTCAATGTCTTGATAAAGTGATTACCTTATCAATTGAAAAACTTAAAAACTTCTTGCGCCAAGGGATGTTTTTTTTATACCCTTTTTTAAGTGTTTTAAGAAAGAACAGTTACTTCAGTGGTACATTTTACCCAAATAAAAAAAGACCTACTCTATCGGGTCTTTTTTAACTATTTTTTCATTGTTCTTAAGAATATCCATTACTTTCTTTAATCCAATTGAATAAGTTATCAATAATCCAACCAACGCTATCGATGTTACAGCTCTAATAGCTATAAATGAATTATTGCTTATTGGAGATTTCCCACGGTGATAACCAACTTGGATGAAAACTAAAATTATCGATAATAAGAAAAATGTACATACCGTTGTAATAGCTGCTATAAAAGTTATTCTATGATATTTGATATTGCGATCAGGATTATACCTTTGGATGAATGAGCAATTGATCATTCCTAATACCAACATAACAACACCAACAACAGAACTGAATAGTAATGTCGTAGATAATATGACAGTTAATACTGCATTCTTTCCAGGAAACATAATTGCTATTCCCCCTATCAAATATATAGAGGTAGTAACTAGTAATACTATATAGCTAACTTTTAAATTTTTAAATCTCTGATTAACTTTTTTATTTCAAAATTCTTGTTCTAATTCTTCTACTGTTTGCATTTTCACTCCTTTGTAAAATTATATTGCACCCTATGTAAAAGATGTTATTTTACAATTCTTGTGTACTTAATACCTTTTGTTGTTTCTTTGATTAATACGTATTCAGAATTAATGTACTCATTTATAAAACTTTCAGCAAAATCTTTTGAGTCTGAAATAATGAAATGATTTTTACCTTTCTTGATTTCAACCTCTAAATCTCTTTGATCAACAGTCTTTACTATTGATTTAAGGGCAATAGACAATGTTTTGTTCTCAGCAATTCTTGAACCATAGTAAATATATGCCAATGCTCTATCTATAAAAATATTAGCTGGTATCTTGTTAATAGTAATACCTTCTTCATATTCTCCATCTTGTATTATTTGACGAATTTCTCTTGCCATTGCAATTGCATCAATCCCGCAAGCAGTTATCTTAAAGGTTGCGACACCTTTTATTTCTTTCGCTAATAGATTATTGAATCTATTGAATGTCGCTTTAATAAATGCAACTAAGTTTGTTTGAGTTAATTTCTTTACTAACTCTTTATTCTTTAATTCTTTATTAACAGCCAATCCAATAAACTCTTCTATTTTTGAAATACCGAGTTTTAATGTTTCAAGGATTATTTCCTTATCGATATCCTCATCCCCTAGAAATACCACGTTAGTGTTAAGTCCAGGTCATTTAATAACTTTATCTTTATACGATAATCTAACTCTCATATTAACTCCTTCTTCATTAATTTATAACTTATATAATGATACCTTATGATATTCCAAAAATGAGTTGTTGAGTGTTAATAAAAAATAACCACGAATGGTTATTATTTTTGGTAAATATTTACACTTGATGAAGTATAAGGTTTTGGCTTACTATGTATAAGATTGATAGTTTTAAGACCATTTGGACCAACTATAACTGTAAGCGATGAGGTGTCAAATACTAATGATTTGGTGAAATCAGCATTCTCTGGTGATTCATCGACAAACTTCAGAACATAAAATCCAGTTCCAACAAATATTTTCACTCCACCTTTTGTTATTAAAGCAGGAATCATTTTTCTTTCATCCTTATCTTTGATAAACATTAATTTAGCATCAGTTAAATCATCTTCAACTTGTATCTCTTTAATTGTTTTAGTTTGATTTTTAATTGTCCCTGAATTACCCATAGCTTCCATAAAGCCAACGCTATTGTCAAATATAATTCCTAATGTAAATGCACTTTTTCCAGATTTGGTGTTCTTTATATCGAATTCATTGGCTAATATTTCGATATTCTTAACGGGTTTAGATGTTATTTTTTCAGTGTCAAAGGCAAAGTTATCTTCACTGAATGAAACAGCAGTAATACCATCATCCCCATAAATATATGTGACTGGTGCGTCACTACTTGTCGCTCTAACTGTTTTCATACCTTTAGCGTTTTTAGGTAGATTTGTAACTTCTGGCGTTGAGCTAATTGATCATTTCCCTGTTACAGCATCTTTGCTAACTTCTTTTAATACACCGCTTTTGTCATATAGATACATTTTCGAGTTACCCAATTCTCCGGTTTCTAACATATTTGTATTTGTAAAATCACCTTTAGCAACTTGTTCAGCGGGGTCTCCGGCTAAATTTTGAACTCAAAGTCCATTTTTTGTTCCTATGAAGGTAGCAATATCAAAGTCCGGTGTACCTTGAAACATAAATCCATCAGTTGGATCACCAATAGCATCGAAACCAGGATATTCGCTAAATTCATCTGGTGTTGTTACATCATATTCAAATACACCATTTTTTGTTACCACGTATTGAACTTCTTTATCCGTACCGTCTTTATATGCGAATGCTCCTGTTCAATCCACACCCGATACATCCATCCCTTTTGGTGCATTTTCATATTTGATTCTTGGCGTTAATGCATCAATGGTTTTGTCCCTTGTTTTTATAGCTGAATCTTTTAATTTAATATCAGCGTCTTTTGTTTTAATGTCCGCATCTTTCGCTTTGATGTCTGCGTCTTTTGTTTTGATGTCCGCATCTTTTGTTTTGATGTCCGCGTCTTTCGATTTGATGGTTTTTTCGTTACCCTCAATTGTTTTATCCTTCGTTTGAATCATTTGATTCTTATCGTTGATTGTCTTATCTTTTTCTTCGATAGCTTTTTTAAGTCTTGCAAGCTCTGCTGAATCGTTGTTGTCAGAGTCTGGCACGATCCGACTATTGGCACTAGCACTTGTATTTTTGTTGTTTGGCTGAATGTCAATATAACCTTGCGATGCAAGTATTAAAACTGTTGATGCTGAAATAGCTCCGGCGGCAGCTACACATCCTCCAAAATACAATATCCTACTCTTTCTTTTCATATTTTTCTCCTTGTTGTATATATAAATATTTTAACCCTTTCTACAACTAATCCAAAATCAGTATTTCCAGCAATAAGAGCATTTTTTAAGTCTTCAAATATTGAAAAAATACATTTTAAGCAATTAAAGTATTCAAAAATAAACTTTTTGTTGTAATTTACAATAATTAACAAATAAAATTAATCCAAAAATAAAAAATTAAAAAGGTTTGAAAACAATACTTTTTTTGTTTTTTACAAACTTTTTGGTTATATTTCATAAATGTATTAAAATTATATTAACAAGAGAAATTTTCAAATATATGAAGGGAGCACAAAATGGCTAAAGACGTAATGGTTGATCCACGTAAAGATGGTTCATGAGCAGTTAGAACTACTGGTTCTGCAAAAGCTCTTAAAAAATTCGCAACTCAAAAAGAAGCTGCCGAATATGGAAAAGAAATCGCTAGAAAAAACAAGTCAGAATTTAGACTTAAAGGTGAAGACGGAAAAGTTAGAGAAAAACGTTCATACAAATAATCAACACATTTTAGTGTTGATATTTTTTATCTTTTTAACATTGTAACTATTTATAAACAAAGTCTTAATTTATGCAAAAAAACACTGACCAACATCAGTGTTTTTAAACCTAAGCCTAACAGATCCTATAAACAAGGTTTTATTGAATTTGCATATAAATCATAACCTTGATTAAATTTAGTTTTATTTATAAATTTGCGCAGCCATTATTTCTTTTATCTGTTTTAGGAATGCTACTTCAAAAACAGTTCCTATTGACAACGTTTTTTTACTTTTTTATGCTTTCTTTTTCTTAATTTTTTTAACGATTAATACGGAAGAAATTAATACTATTAATCCTAAAATTATCGATCCAAAAATTATTCCTACAAGGATACCAGTTTTCTTTTTGGAAGCCTTATCTTTGCGAGCTTTAATTATTGAAGCATCTGACAGTCCTTTAATAGATTTTCTTGATGTTGACAAAGTGTGTAATGCACCCTTTGTTTTTTCTTCGACATCAATTGTTAAATTACCATTTGCATCCGCTGTAGCAGAGATCTTACTAATAGTTGTCCCTGGAGCAAGATTTAATGAATTAACATCGATACCAGTTTCTTTTAATAATGAAGCGGTATCAGTAATTGCATCAGCAACTTCTTTTGTTGTTCTTGTACCTTGGTTTTTAATAACGGCTTTTGCAAGAGCTTGATCAATTTTAGTTTTATTTTCTTGCTGTGATGAATCCGCTAAAAAATCAACTCTATTAAACCCATTTAGTCATGTCCCTAAATATACCACCCCATCAATCTCTTCCATGAATGCACTGTGAGTGTTAACTCCTTTAATATTTTTAAGTTCTACAAGTGCCTCAGTTTTTGTATCAAGTATTCTAATACCGCCAAGACCCGTACCCACATATATTTCTCCATGAGTCTTCTTGATAAATTCAATAGTTGTCGCTGTATTACCTTTAGGTAATTGTGTATTACCCTTAAGTACTACAAGTGTTCCAGTTTTAGCATCAAGCTTTTTCATCCCATCACTTTCTGTCCCTACATATATAGTTCCATCAATCTCTTTCATAAATCCCTTGTAAACACGTTCTGTCTTACCACCTTTTAGGTATTTAAGTTTCCCGGTTTTAGTATCAAGAATCTTTAGTCCATCAAAAGTAGTACCCACATATATTTCTCCGTGAGCCTTCTTGATAAACCCTCCTTTGACACCAATTGTCTTACCACCTTTAAAATCTATAAGTTTTTCGGTTTTAGCATCAAGAATCTTAAGACCTTGGTCACAAGTCCCAACATAGATAACTCCATCAATTTCTTTTATAAATCCGCCCCTAACGCTATCCGTCTTACCACCTTTAAGATCTACTAATTTCCCGGTTTTTATATCAAGTTTTTTGATTCCGGCTTTATCTGTCCCGATATAGATGGTTCCATTGATTTCTTCGATGAAATCACTTTCAATACCAACCGTTTTACCACCTTTAAGGTTTGTAAGTTTCCCGGTTTTAGCATCAAAAATCTTCAGACCTTCAGTAGCCGTATTCACATAAATAGTTCCATTAATCTTTTTAATAGAACCCCCAGCCATCGCTGTTTTATTGATTTGTTTCAATTTAAGTCTAGCAAGTGGGGCTTGTCTTAAATTTTCATATAAATCATAACCTTGGCTAAAATTAGATTTATTTATAAATTTTGTTTCCTCTTTTTTATTTTGTTTTGTTTCAGTTACTACAATTGCCGTTGGTATTGCTATTGCAGCAACCGCCCCAATTGACAATGTAATTTTTTTACCTTTTTTCATTCTCTCTCCTTAATCTTAAAAAACACTAAAAGTCTTAATTTTAGAATAAACTTCACCTAAGATGAAGTTTTCTCTCATACTTGTTTAGGGGTATATGACATTCTTTAAAGACAAAACACCTACACATAGGTGTAAGCATTTAATGCATTTTATTAGCGACTATTTATATATGTCAGCTGAATATTTTGTTCAATCTGGAGAAGGAACTTTTTCTAAAAGTTTCATCCCTTTTGAATTACCAATTAAGGTCATTAAACCATCGTTGAATATAATTCGATTAGTTAAGTCTTCTGTGTTGATTGACCCATCAGCATTAACTAATGCTTGGAATGTTTTTCCTTTGATTGAAACAACCATTCCTTTCTTAGTTAGAAAGGCTAATCTTTCTTTACCAGCATAATGAATGATACTGATTTTAGCATCGGTTAAATCACCATCTAAATCATAGCTTGTGATTCTTGTTTCATCCATGTTTTGTATGTTCATAGAGTTTATGCTGTCCTTAGGATTTTCAATAACTCCTACACCATCTTTGTAAACTATGTAGATGTTGTTTTTATCCTTCAGTTCAATCATTTGCATTGATTGTACTGATCTATGTGAAATTTGTTTTGCTTCAACTTGATTTGTTTTCTCATCAAAACCGACCATTGTTATACCTTTATCTGAATAGAAGTATAGATTGTCTATACCATGGTCGTCAGCAATACTGATAATACCTTTTGAGTTTTTAGGCAAACCAGTTTTTATTGCTGTTGTTGTTAGTGAAAACTTGTCACCCGTCTTTTGGATCTTAATTAAATCTCCGTTTTTGTATACGGCAATAACATTTTCATTTGTTTTTGGATTTAAATAAGAAATCATATTTGAACCTGTGAAGTCTCCATCAGCAAGTTTTGTTACTTTACTTTGAGACTCATTCTTAGCTTTGAACTCAATGAATAATCCTTTTTTAGAACCTACGAAGGTTGCATTTGAATTTTCATCCACATGCATAAATCCGCCTCTTAAATCACCCGCAACATCTCACTGACTTAGTTTTTCAAAACCTTGGTTCGGCGCTGTTACACCACCAGGTCATGCAGTTCCATCGTACACGAAAGCTCCATTTTTAGTGGCAATAAACGTTTGGGATGCTCTCGCTAATGGTACGTATGTAAATGCTCCTGTTCAGTCGATGTTTTGAGGATCAAAACTTTTCTCTTTAACTTTAGTTTCTTGGAATCTAGGTAATACCTTCTCTAAAGTATTTGAGAGTTGTTTTAATTCCGCTTCTTTTTTCTTAAGCTCTGCTTCTTTTTGTTTGATTTTTTCTAAGGCTTCTTTAAGTTTTTTTCTTAGGTCATCTAATTCTGCATTACTTTTCTTAAGTTCTGCATTAAGTCTTTTGACTTCTGCTTTTGCAGCTTCCAATTCTTTTCCATTTGGAAGGTTAGCAATTTCAGCTTTCTTAGCTTCAAGTTCTTTTTTAAGTCTTTCAATTTCTTTTTCTTTGTTTCCGATTTCTTTTTTTAGAGGTTTGTTGTTATCAACTTTCTCTATCTTCTTGCTGTCCTTTTTCTGATATAAAATACCAAATGTAATCGCTGGAACTAATCCAACTACTAGACCTGCTGTGATCGCACCTAACGCAGTCCCTGTCATCATCTTTTTTGTCATATTCTCCCTTTTTAAATACAACACCCAGCTGGAAGTCCTGGTCATAAAATGATTATGCTAAATTACAACTAGCATTATGTAATCATCCGTAAATTAAATTCAATTATTTAAGTATTCTTACCTCTCAAATAATTATTGGTTACCCATATATACAACTCTTATCTTATAGTATTTTATTCACTAAACCAAATGTTTTTTCCTTGCTATTAGTACTTTTTTGCATTTTTGCATTTTTTAATTCAACGAACAAAAATTTCAAAAAAGTCCCTTTTTATAAGGCTCTTAGCAGTTTGAAATTTCTTAATATTGTTTTAAATTGAAACTATTTTAAGCACTCAAAAAAATTGTATTTTTTATGATTTTGGGGTCAATTTTTCGTTTTGGACACACATTTTGATGGTACGAAATGTTGTGTTTTACTAGAACTATCAATAACAAAATCATTTGTATAAAACAATAAAAATAAACCTTCTAATTAAAGTGATAATAAAAACCACTCAGATTCGAGTGGTTTGTTTATTTAAGGTTCTTAATATCTTTTTCATTTTGATAAATTATTATTTGTTCTGCATTATGTTTTAAAGCTGTAGCATTACACATGTCTGCTACTTCAGCACTTTCTTTTAATGCATCGTAAATAAATAAGTCTTCAAGGTCATAATACTTTTTAACCTCATGTAGGAAGAACATTTCATTATGATAATCAATTTCTTCAATTGATTTGGTTTGTTGTTCCTCAATATATTTCAATTGTTCCTGTTTAATGATTTCTATGTTCTTATAGACAGTTTCATGTCTATAAGTCCTTATGTCATTATTAAAGAATAAAGGCTTCTCTGAAGGGACTAAATCCCTTGATGACATAGGTTCATGATAGAACATCATTCCTATATTAGGTGTTATTGGCATAAATAAATATTTACTATTATCATTTTTATTTGTTTTGATGAATCCCATTGTTTCTTGCAACATTAATTTTGATTCATCGAACTTAAATATTGCTAATCTTGATTCCATCTTTTCTCAGATGTTTAAAAGTGTTGTTGACTTAGTCGTAACATTCCTTTTAGTTCATTCATCTCATTCCGCTTCATTACCAGTTGGTTCTTCAGCTTCTAATTCAAAAGGATTAACTTCCATTGATCCATAATAATCCTTTTGTATATTTGATGTTGATCCTGTTTTATTGAATTCATCAAAGTATTTAAGAATTATAGAATTAACTTCTTCAGCATTCTCTTTATCAAGAGTTTGTTTAAAGACGTCATTAAGACATGAAAAGAATTTTAGAGTTACTAAATCCTTTCTTGTTAATTCTATTTTCTTATTTGAATTTACTTGTTGGATAATCTTTTCAATAGCTTTCAAACCTTCTCTCTCTAATAGATTTGAGCTTTCTTTGATTTCCTTAATATCAAACGTTCCGAATTCTTCTGTTTGATATTTATTTCATTTTACTATTCCATTACTTGCGAAGTTCTTTATAAGACCTCTTTGTAGGAATTGATTGTTTTTGTTATTTTTCATAAGTTAATTATATGGGGTTTTAATCTTTAACTCATTAATTTAGGTTAAAGAAAAAACACAACATTTACTTGTTAGTGTTTTTTTGTATCAACTTGAACGTGTTATAAGAACTATTTAATTAGCTTATTCTTTTCTTTCATAAAATTCTTTGATGCATTTTTTAATAATTTCAACCTCTTCCATTGAAGATTCAACTTTAGGTCCACCTTTTCTTCGTATTTTTCTAATAATTTCATCTAATATGAATTCATATGTGTTCTTTGTTATTGTTTTCTTATCGAAAAAACTCCCGTATTCATCACTCGAAACTCAGAACCCCAGTAACTCTAACGAGCCTTTCTTATTTTTCAAGGCTTTTAATAATCCATAATCATGAATTTTATATTTTTTTATGTCATTCAAAGTTACAAATCTTTGTAAATCATTTATTTTTGCAAGTTCATTGTTTAATAAAATAGCATGATTTATCATTGTGGACATCTTGAACTTAACTTCTTTTCTAAACATAGCGATATATTGTTCAAACCTATTGTTAATAACTGCTTTCTTTTCAGATTCTGTGCTATTTTCATTCATCCATCCTCAACTCACAAAATCATCTTTAGACCTCTTATTTATAGAAAATCATCAAGCTGTATAAACCGCATCTTCATTGTTATAGTAAAAACTTTTTAATGTGTTTCCATATATTTTTTTATATGAATAAACAGTTTCGTTAATCGAATTCTGTTTTTGAATTTTGTAAAATTTATTCAGATTAGAAAATAGTCTAACAATATCGTCTTTTATTGGTTTGAACCCTGTTTCAGGATCTTGTTCTTCGCTATACACACCTGGAAAAATGCCATCCGTCGACTCTATATATTCAAAAATACATCTTAAAACGTTGTTTAATTCTTTAAAAACTTCTGGATTTTCAGTTATTTTCTTTGTAATTCTGCAATCTATTCTAGGGTCAATCAAATATAATCTAGCTTGTTGTTCATTTTCTTCTTTCTTTGTTTCAAACATTTTTAGATTTCCGTCAATAATTTTATCTTTTGTTTCATTTGGTATTTGGGCTTGAAATCCATAAAATTTGTCCCTATGTTTTTCTATCCATCGTTCTTCAACTAAATCCGGTTCAATAAATGTTATTAAAGATTTCTTGAATAACCCATCTTCCTTATTATATCTGCCAGATCTGCCAGTTAAATTATTGAATAAATTAACGTTCATAATTCCTCTGCCTTGTCTCCCACTTTTCAAAGTATGCATTTCTATATTTTCAAAAGAAAAATCAATTCCGTTAGCTATGGCATGAGTTGCATAAATTGTCGTTATAAGATTCCGCTCTACCAATTCAAATAATCATGATTTTACATTTTGAGGCATAGAAGAATGATAAACACCCACTCCTTTTTTAAGCAATTCAACCACATAATAACCGGCAAATCTTCAAGAAGTTGGTTGGTTGTTGATATATTCAATAATATCCGCCTCTTGATTTCCATCTATCTTTTTAGTTTCTTTTATTGCTGTTGAATAGATTTTGTCTTTTGAAGAGAAATATTTCAATGTCATCCCAGTGGTATCTTTATATCTTGTATCAATTGAAAAATCTTCTTTATTTTTAGCAATTAAACATGGTTCACCATCTTTTATCTTCAAAAATGTTTTATTTGATTCAAACGAGTTTATTTTTACTTTAATATAATTTTCTTGCTTTTCGTTAAATATATCATCAATATTTTTTAAAAAAGGTGACAATATTCAAAATCGTGCATTAAACTCCTCATCTAATTTATTGATGACAAATTTATAGAATTTTCCCCTTAATTCATCATTATTTGCATAATGAGCTTCGTCAACTATAATTACCCCAGGAAATACACCGTTTTCAATCATATTACCAATTAGCGCAAATATTTTTTCTTGAGTACCAATGATATATTGTTTTTTAAAACTTGAAATTCTATTGCCTACAAAAATCCCCTCTTTATTATCCCTATATCTGGTAATTAATTGCTCTTCTAAGGATTCGTTAATTGTTATATGCAAGGCACAAAACTTTTCATATTTGTTGGCAAGTTCTTTCACCGCCAACCAAGATAACCATGTTTTGCCAGAACCAGTACCCGCAGAAACATGCACCACTTTATTTTTATTGTTCAATAATGCGTCAAAAGCTTTTTCTTGTTCAAAATTCAATTGAGAACCATCCACCTTTTTGGTAGTTTTATTTAAGATATTAGCAATATTTAATCAAGGGTTCCTTGTTTCAAAGGTTCTATTTACATCCTTCAATTTAAATGAAATGAAATCCTTTCAAAATTCAATATTTTCTTTTAAAATATTGTGTTCACACTTTAGAAGGACTGATAAAACAGATCTTTTTTCAGAGTATTCATAATTTTCAGTTGTAAAAAAGTTATTGAGCTTTTCCAATTCTTTTTTATCAAATGAAATTTTACTCCCATTCATATGATGAAAAAGAATTTTGTATTTAATGTTTTTCATATTCCTCCAAATTACTTGTAATTTCTCCCTCGATTTTTTCTAGTGCTTCCCGACCTAAATTTTTACCTCTTTGTTTGATTTCAATTAAAAATTGTTTAGTGCTTGTGTCATCACTAAATTTTTGATCAAATTCATTCTCAGGATATACAACCGTTGCCAACAATTCTATTTTGCTTCTAGCTAATTTCGCTTCTCCTCTTTCAAAGTCATATAAGTTTTCAAGGAGTTTTTCCACCAATGGATCATCCACGCTTCTTAGTGATGCTCTTAAAACTTTTGAAAATCTTGAAATTTCCTTTGGATCGTTAATTGAATTCAATTGTCCTTGAGCATTTTCAAAATTTTTAATTAAAGTCGCCTTAGTTTGTTTAGCATTATCTTTCGCACCTTTCACCTCTATAAAAACAATTTTTGTTCCTTTTTTATGCACTAAGTCAACGCCATGCGTTTTCATTTTTTTATTCCCTGACAATTCAACGTTAGAACCAACCAATGTCGTATGATGTTTCATTTCTATAAAGGAAGATGCTGAAAATTCCGCCACTTCACTTTCATCAAAATTTTCAACCTCAGATCTCAATTCTTTTTTCTCTAAAATTGTAAGTTCACCGAATTCTTTAATTCCGCTGGTATATCACTTTGTAATGAACTGCAATGAATTATCAATTATTTCATTTTTTTCAACTGAAAATATTTCTTGATCAGTTATTTCTTTTTTAATTTTCATATAAATTAATTATAGCTTTATTTTGTGTTTATTTTTTAAATACAGAACGCAAATATAAACTAAAATAATTTTTAGTATCACGATGATTTATTTGTTCTTAATTTCATTTAACAAAACACCGTGCAATGCACAGTGTTTTGTTAATTTATTTGGTTTTTAATGTAATTAATTATTTCATCAGCATCAAAGAATAACGGAACCTCATTTTTTTTATTGATATGTTCACTAAAATCAATACGTTCATCATTTGACACCACGAATCCCAATAACTTAATATCTTCACCGCTAATTCTACTTTGAATTAAAGTCATCATATTTTTAATGGTTGATAAATGTCTTTGTGAAATTGTTTTGATTTCGATAGCTATTTTTTGGCCTGTTATTTTATTTTTAAGTAAGCAATCCAATTGGATGCTCCCTTTTGTGGATGACCGTATACCAATTTCAAAATCCATGAAAAATTCATCATTTAATTTATCCTTGATTTTATTACAAAGAATTTCTCTTTCGTTAATCTTTTGGACGTTTGCAAAATGACGGGTGGAGTTGGTATCAATATCATATTTTATTTTTTCTTGACCTCACATTAATTCTGAATGTCCAGGAAAATATTTATCGATTTGTTTAACAACCAAATCTCTTCTACCCACTAAATATTTTAAGCGCTCCTCTATTTCAGCAGGACGTTCTGCACTTATCGTCCTCTCTATAATGTTTATTTCTTCGTTAATGGAAAAGAAAGTTTTGATGATTATTTTTGTTTTAAATTCTTGTTGTTGTTTTCTTCTGTGTAATACAATACCTATTATTGCTGCGATCAACGCTGGGAATACAGTTATAACAGCACACACTATTTCTACTTTTTGTTCTATTGGCATAATTTAATTATAAAGTTTAATTGACTTGAAAATAGGTATTTTTGAAACATTAAATTCGAAATTGTTATTACACATTTTCATAAAGAAGATTAAACATCCATTTTTATCTTTATTTTATTTTTGACAACAGTCACAGAAATATTCATCACTTCATCACCCTTAGGCATTTTTTCGTAATTATCAAATAAGAACATTGTGATTTTGTCACCATATTCTTTTTCTAAGGTAGTCATTATTCCTCTACCACCCATTTTGATATTTGCTTTAGTTTCTACTATATCTGAAAGTAATGTAATATCATCTTTACTTATAGAAACAATAACATTCTTTTCTTTTTTAAGTTTGCTATTGTATTTATTAATTTTAGCTGTTAATAATTTTTCAATAATTTCAACATCTTGAACATAGTTAAATGGAACAATATTATCTTCACCAATTCTATTCAATAGTTCTGGACGTTTAGCTTCTTCCACCATGTGTTTCTTAACGGCATCAATAAACTTTTTCCTATTTTCTTTATTGCTAAATTTTGGATCTGTTTTATCTTGACCAATATTTGATGTAAATATAATAAATGTTTCTGAGAAATCAACAAGTTCACCTTGACCAGATGTTAATCTACCATCTTCTAATATTTGCAAGAATTTATCAAGAATTCTTGGGTGGGCTTTTTCAATTTCATCAAATAGAATTATTGAGAATGGGTTTTTCTTAACTGCGTTAGTTAATTGTCCCCCTGAACCATAACCAATATATCCAGGTGCAGTACCAATTAGTTTTGCATCTGATTCTTCATGGTTATATTCAGACATATCAAATCTAATCATTTTAGATTGATCTCCAAACACTTCTGTTGCCAATAGTTTAGCTAATTCAGTTTTACCTGTACCTGTTGGACCCGAGAAGAATAAAACTCCTTTTGGTTTTGAACTGTTTGAAGAGTGGAATGCTCCAGTCATACCCATAAATGATCTAATCATTGTTTCTTTTACTTTATCAATTGCATAATCTTGACCAAATAGATTAGATTTGAACTTTGTATCTAACTCTCTGATTTTCTTAAGACTCATTTGTGTTCATTCAGACTCTTTTTTACTACTTTGTGAGTATGTGTAGAGTTCTTTAAAAGTAAATCCTTGTTTATCAGGTGAAGAAATTCTTGCGAGTTGCATTATTTCTCTTAAGTTTAGTTTATCCGTCATTGCAACTGCTTCAGCATGTTCTTTACTGTCAGGATCTTTAATCTTTTCTTTATCAGTGATTTCAAATCTTTTAGCATTTAATTCAAGAAATTTACTTCTTTCTTGAATGCTTGGAAGTAGAATTTCAACATTCGCATATTCTGCATTTCCACCTTTAATGAAACCATCGATGATGTTTGAATTTCTTTGGATAAATACAACCTTAGGTTGATTTGAATCAGCAACTTTCGTCATACGTTTCCTCATGGGTGTAAGCATTAAACTTATTAACTTTGTTATGCTTTCGAAAGTGCCGTCTTTAGTATCTAATTTATTCAAATACATATCTGTAAAGTCGAATATATAGGCACTTGATTTCTCACCTGAAGTATTGTTTCATGCTTCTATTTCTTGGATAGCGAATTTAAGCGCTTGATTGAATGTTTTAATTGGAACATTTCTTTCGCTTTCATCATCTGATTCAATATCTTTTTCTTCTTGAAGAACTTTTTCTTCTTCATAATCGTACATACCAACAGCTGGATTAAATATATTTACACTCACTTCTTTATTTTCTTCCAATAATTCTTTGGCTATAATGTCAACCAAACCTTGGAAAATTGTTGTTTTTTTGTTATCCGGGAATGTATCGTAAACATTACCTGTAGCTACTACTAAATTCTTTTGAATTACCTTTTGTTTTAAAATATCTAATGATAAATTTAATGACATTATTTACCTCTTTCTAAATTTGATTTTGAACTCATCGTTCTTTCTTCTAATCTTTCTTGACCTGAATAATCTCTTGTTATTTTTTCCGAAAGGATCTTTCTTTCTTTTAAAACTTCTTTTCAAATCTTTTTGGCCTTTGTGTGGCATAGATGCCCTTTGTAGTTACCCATTTGATATTTAACTTTACCAAGTTCATCAATTGTCATTTCCAGTTCTCCAGCTTGTTGATCCATAAATTTAACTTTTGCATAAATTTCATTTTGATCGTTTATGTAGAATTTTTGAGTTTCACGTTTTAATTCTACTAATTTTGCAGCTGGCACAATTTCATCTTTTAAGATTCTCTCAATATTCTTTCTCGCTTGTGCTTTACTTTCTACAAAAGCTATAAAGTCACCGAATTCTTGAGCATTCTTAATGTGTGTTGCTTTCATATATAAGTTTTGCTGAATAGTTTTGTTGAATTTAAGTTCTTTTAACATATTCATAACAACACCCATAAATTCTTTTACTCTTGTTTGATTTTGTTCTTTTGTAGCAACTTTATCAATCTCTTTTAAGATTGCTTCTGGATTAATAGTTTCACCATTCTCTTTTAAAGACTCAATTGCAACCCTTGCCAAATATCCATGCTCAACAATAACTTCATTAATTTTCTCGTTAGCATGTGTTGTTGTTTCTTCGAGATTGGTAAAGAAATCTAAATTGCCTCTCATACCAACGATGCGTTTCATTTTAGATGATATTTCTACATCTAAATCTCTTAATCTGTCTATATCTATTGTTCTTTTACCAGTCATTAATTCTTTTTGAAAGTTTATTAGTGAATCACGCATCTCACCAATTTGCTTGGTTAATGTTGCTCCGATTTTCATATTTGCTTCCAACTTATCAATCATCACTATTGTTTCATCACAATTACTTAATGTTTCGCTATATTGATTAGCTAGTATTATTACGGCTGAATGAGACATTATTTACCACCTTTATTTTTATCTTTGCTTGTTTTTGTTTCTTGCTTTTTCATAAATGCTTTTTCAATCTTTTCACAAAGCGGAATTATCTTTTGCATTATTGAAATTGATGATTTTGAATAATCATTTTCAGGGTTGAAGTGCATATAAGGAGCATGTGTTTTTCATGCGTTAAGAAGTTGTTCTTTTTCCTTTTTAGAAAATACTTTTGATTTTGTGATTTTTTCAGATATTTTTCCATATGGAATCTTATCCAATGATTCGGTTTTCAACACAAGAGATTCCATTGCGTACCTAGCTTCTGTTGCAAGAGAAACAACTTCTTTTGGTGAAAGATCTGATAACTTTTGCATTTCTTTTCTTAATTTATCAATCTCTATATCAAAGTTATTTGAAGTAATTGGTTTTATCAATTTAATTAAGTTATTAATTTTATTCAATTTGTCTTTCATAAAACTTTTATCAATTTTTTCTTCAAGTGTCATTTGTTTATTAATATATTCTTTTAAATCTTTTGCGTTTTTAAGGTTCTCTCAAGAACTAAAAAACTCAATGTTTTCTATATCCTCAAATGTATCAAAGTATATGTTGTAAATCGTTTCTTTTTCCATTCAAGAAGGCATTTGTTTTATATCCAAAATGAATAATTGTTTGTGTTTACCGTCGTATTCAATTACTTCTTTTAACTTATTATCTTCAAGACATTCTTTTAATACATTAATAGGTTGTTCTGATAAGAATTGTTTTGAAATATTATCAGCCTTATTATTTAAAATAAACTCTTTTTGTTCTTTCGTTGAAGTTGTTCAATTTTTAATCAAGTCTTCTTTTAAAAGAATTTCTAATTTTTGTTCAATATTGTTTGCTTGACTTAAATTATTTTTTAAGTGTTCCACGATATATTGTTCATCAATTTGTGTATAGAAAGGTAAGTTAACTTTCACCTCTTCTGAATTGATTTTGATAATCACTTCTTTATTGAAAACTTTTAGGTATGAGTTGTTACTTGGGATTATTGTGAAATCCACACTTAAACTCTTATTGTACTCACGAGCCTCACTTAATAATTGCTCATTTAGTAAAGTACCTTCTTGTTTCTCATTATTGATAATTATGTCTTTATTGAACTTTTCTTCTATTAATTTTTTGAAGTCAATCTTAACTTTATTATCAATAAATAACTCCAATAAATCATCGGACTTTTTGTTTGATGCAATTAAGTCTAAGTTATCAGTTATTTTATATTCAAACTCTTCATCAAACATCCCAAAAATAGGTTTTTGATTTAACTCTTCCGAAACAAGAGCAACATTTTTATTCATAGGTAATAACTCTTCTGCTTCAGACATAATCTTTTCTTCTGGAGTTACAATTTCTTGTCTTCTTTTTAAAAATTCTTTATCAAAGTCATTTTCTTTGGCATCTTTAAGTAATTCAATATTTTTAAATGATTGAACCTTAGATGACTTAACTCCTGTTAATGGAATTAAAGGTATTTTAAACAGAAGTTGTTGAGTTCTTTTTGATTTTTCCAATGTGTAGAAATTATCATTTTTAAAATTCTTAATTAAATTTTCATTCACATTCAACGTTACACACATCATCTCTAATAAATCTTTTTTAGGGATTTCTTCTTCTGCTTGAATAGCCTTAGTAGAAAGTAATTCTCTAAAACTTTCTTCAAATAGAATCGAAGTTTTATGATTTACCTTATATACCCTCTCCAATGCACTCTCAACGGTTTCGAAAGCAATGTCCAATTCTTCTTTGAAAGCCAACATTAGAAG
Organism: Mycoplasma todarodis; assembly: GCF_965212735.1. Lineage (GTDB taxonomy): Bacteria > Bacillota_I > Bacilli_A > Mycoplasmatales > Metamycoplasmataceae > Mycoplasma_K > Mycoplasma_K todarodis_A. The sequence goes on from NZ_CBDBYJ010000003.1 coordinate 17,791, forward strand.
CAATCTTCCTTCTAATTCTGACATTTCCTTTTGTTTTGAGGTAGTTCTTGAGTAATCCACAGCTAAATGAGGGATTTTGTATTCTAATTTTATTTTCATGTCTTAAATCCTCCATTTTCTTGCGCTTTTATCATGTATTCACCAATAACCTTTTTAGGTGTTATCTTTCCGTTAGTTTCGATTTCTGAAATAACTTTTTTACCTAAGTGTTCTTGGATTGCTCCAACAACAATAACCTTACTTCTACCCCTTGAAACCGCAACATTTAATCTCTCTATTTTTTTATAGAAACTTAAATCTCTAGTTTTTGGATAATTTAATGTATATTTTCCTCCATTAGAATCGTATTTACCTGGTGCCCTTACTAGGTCAACAATAATAATTTCTCTTTCGCTACCTTGGAAGTTATCTACGGTATCGACTTTAATACCATTTAAACCGATTAGCCTTAATTCATTATTAATAATTGATGCTTGGGATCTGGTCATTGCAATTACACCAATATCTTTTCTGTCTACAGTTGGATTTTCCTTTAAAATTGATTCTAATATTCTTGAAATTACGAATGCGTTATACTCATTAAATCTAGCATTCTTGTGAATGTTTTTAGAAAATATTGAAGAGCTTTGATCGAATGCGAGTTGTCCTTCAGTAATTTGCTTAACTTCAGGCGATGTTACACTTTTAGCATTCTGAACTTTTTGAATAAAGTCTTCTGAAATATTTGAAGTGTCAACAACCTCGAACATTTTATTTTGAATCGCTCCATCAACTTTATATTTGATTTTTGATCATTGTTTCTGTTGAGCTTTTGCAGGCATTATCAGTTTTTCATTTTCATCATAAGAGATATTTACAATATCCATTATATCTTCATGGAATCTATATTGTGTATTAAGGAATTCATAAGCTTTATTATCAGTTTTAGTTTTAATTTCCTTAATTTGATTTTTGAATAAAGAGTTAGAAAACATTCTATCTATATTATCTTTAAAGTCATCAAAATTTGTGCTTTTGAAGAATATTTTATTGAACACAGTTGAGAATTCTGAATCGTAATATTCTTCCAGTGATGTTTGATCAATATTATTACCTGGTGGAAGTTGTCTGTAATCCCCGGTTAACAATACTTTCTTAGCTAAGAATGAGTTTGAAATTATCTCTGGTGTTACTGATTTTGAAACCTCATCTATAATTACGCATTCCACAGGGTATTCAGTAAATATCTTCCTTGTTTTTCCATTAAAGTCAAATGATTTTCTTGATGTTGTTGTAATACCAATTGCATTTAACAAGTCATTTTTAGAAATAGCTTCATTAAAGTTTTTTAGTTCTTTATCATTTGTTTTATCCTTAAATTTCAAGAATTTAGAATAAGTTGATTTGAACTTATCTGAAGCAATGGTTTTTGTTAAACCTTCAAGAGCTTTTAAAGCGGATTCTTTATCGTATATAAATAGTTCATTTGTACCAAGGGCGTCAGCCACTCTTTGCATAATATCTTTTCAAGTTTTATACTCAGGCTTCCTTGTCTTTTTAGCAGCTCATTCCATTTCTTCTATAACTTCTTCATAGTCTGTTAATTCTTCTCCTGAAAAAAGCTTTATCAATCCTTTTTGGTGTTTCCCTAAATTACCATCATTAATTTTGTTTTGAATAAAATTATTTAATTCTTTGGAATAGTATTTATAAACCCTAACCTTACTATCATCATAGTTTTTTATATCTTCTATTAATGATTTTATTTCTTCTCCTGAAGAGTTTGTCCCAATAACATTTATATCCAACGCTTTAAGGAATCTATTGAAGATATTTGTTTCACCGTACATAGTCTCTCTACCCATAAATGTATATTTAAGCATAAAGATGTTTGGGTTATCAGCCTCTTGCGAGTCAAGTCTTTCAAAGAAGTTATCAATCGCAGCATGCGTTGATGAAGAAACCAATACATTTCCACCACTATTGATTATTTCATTTGCAATAACAGCAATCGTTTGAGTCTTACCTGTTCCTGGAGGACCTTGAATATAAGCGATATCATCTGTTGATAAGGCTTTATCAACCGCACTACGTTGTTTATCGTTAAGTTTGTAATTACCCTTAATTTCTACCCTGCTTTTAAATGTAGAAGGTTGATCTAAAGCTATTGCTAAATAAGGATTTTTATAGTGACCTGTTTTTAAGTTCTTTATATTATTATCGAATCTTTTGAAATTAGTGAATAGACCGAAGTCAAATGTTGATAAGATTCAAGATTCTTCTTTATTTTGCTCTACTGTCTTAAAATTCTTAAATGGCTCTATAAAGAATGAAGGTACTTTCTCACCATCTTTAGGTCTGTATTCGAAGGTTAATTTTTCTACACTAAAGCCACCTTCTTCCACAAATGATAAATCAGCACTTAAATCAAAAACAATTTGTTTGAACTCTTTGTTTGAGTTCTTTATTTTAAGCATTTTATTTTTACTCTCGATTATCAAAGATTCTAATTTCTTGATTTTTTCATTAGTTATATTAAACTTAGCGTTTCAAGTCTCGAATTCATGCGTCGTACTCTTTAAGGCTTCTTCAAATTCCTTGTGAGTTTTTTTACACATTTCATTTTGTGCGTTTTTCTCGTTATATTCCTTTGAAATTGGGCGTATAACCTTGTACAACTCTATCAATTTGTATTGTGCTTCCACTCTTTTTGCATTAAGGTTCTTTTCGAGTTTAGGATTTGATTTGGTTTTGTCCGATGACTCTAACAACATCACCTTCTCATTTTTTGTAATTTCTTGCTTCAATCTTTTCTTTTCTTTTTCAAGAAATGCGAATCTTTCTTTAATTACCTTTTGCTCTTTCAAAAACTTTTCAAATTGTTCAGTATACTTTTCTAACAACTCCTCAAAAATAACTTTTTTTTCTCAAAAGATATCCTTGTCTTGCTCTTCTTGTGTTTTTTCTTTATAAAATTTTTCTTCTTGCTTCCCTAAGGAATTAATTTTCTTATCATTGGTTTGTATTTCTCTTCTTAAATGTTCAATTTGCTCCTCAAAATATTTAATATGATTAAAACTCACTCTCTTGACAATTCTCGCTTGGAATTTATTAGAAGAATCAGATCCATTTGAAATATTTACGCTTTTTATATTTTGTGTATATTTTTTAGCGTCTTTATTTAATAATGCATATAAAACTAAATTTGAATCTAAGTTTGATTCAATTTCTTCGAATGAAAATAAAGGAATCATTTCTTTTTGTTTTGTTTTAAGGAAATTTAAGAAGGATGATATGAATTCAGAGTTTTTCTTTAAGTCTAATCTTGTTTTATCATGATCAAAGATATCAACCGCTTGTTTGTACTCTTCGGCTAGATGATCTGAAAAAGTTTTCTGACCTTTTGAATCAATTTTTATTTGAGATTCAGATTCTAACAACTCCCTATTTTTTAAATAATTAACCTCAAATTGTTTAATATTAATTGCTGACGTTTTTTTAAGATGTGAAATTCTTAAGAATTCAATTCTTCTCAACTCAACAAAAGTGACTCAATCATTTTCTCCCCGTTTCTCTACAACTAAGTTTGTGAATAATGCAACTGCATTGAATCCATTTCACTCCGAGTGTGGTTCTTTATATTTGGCAACAATAGTTGCATTTTTAAGTTCTTGTGTTCTTCCTGTTTGTTTTAAAGTTCTAAGAACTACTTTAAAATTTCTTGCTTCAAGATCAAGGAATAACATTTCTTTTGTGAATGCATTATTTACATCCTGCATTAATTGTTCTATTTTCCCATCATATGATTTGATTTTTGTGTACTTATCCTTTAATTCTTTCTTAAGGATATCTTTAATTGTGGTTTTGCTGTTAGTATCAACAAAGCCACTTGTTACTGCTTGTAGTCCGAATTCAACTTTTGCTGAATGCGGGATTATAACGTTTATTTTTCGTGCCATTTTGGACTCCTATCTATTTTTAATGCGAAATATCAATATCATGATTGATATCGTATTTCATATTTTATAAATGAGCAAACTACCCCTAATTTTCAATGGGTGTTTTAACTCTTTTTTTATAAACACTTATTAATATGTGTTTAAATACTTCAATAAAATATGTCAACTGATTTAGAGCTGCATATTCACTTCAAGATAAGGATTCAACAAACCCGAAGTTTGTTCAAATACACTTATCCAATAATTTTTACTTCTTATAATACTTAATGTGTTTAATTTAATTCACAATGTGAATCGGAATTGCAGTTTTCTCTGCAAAATCCTATTGCTTTTCCTTAAATCTTTAATACTTAATTCCAAGCTCTTTCATTATACAACTTTATTTTTGCAAAAAGTCGAAATAGCAAATAAAAATACAAGCAAGCAATAGAATGTGCGAGTGTTGTACATTTTTTTACTTGGTTGTATTTTTTTTAAGAAAATCAGAATATTTTTTAGAAGCTACTTTATAAGTTTCTTTTTTAATCCCCAGCGGTTTTAATTCTTCATAAAATTCATTAAATGAATCAGGATTACTCATTATTATTTTGGCTTCTTCTAAAACTTCTGGACCCGACATCTCGGTTGCTGCATTTATGATAAAGTCAGAAATGGTTTTAATGTGATCACGTTTAAATGAAGCTCAATGTTCAATAAATATATCCATTAAGTTTAAACTTAATATTAATGGCGAATTAAATTGATGTTTATTAGTTCAATATGTTTTATTGTTAATTAATTTTAAATTAGGAATAGTCTTTCTCATTCTTCATTCACTAGATTGTTCATAATTATTTTCATAAGATAATAATATTCCATTTAATTTAAATTTAAGGCTTAGCGGTAATAATGCTGTTTTCCCACCTTCTTTTTCCATTGAAAGATAAGTCTTCATCTTATGCTTTTTGGATAGTCTCATTGCCTTTTTCAACATGAATGTAATTCCATTCATTTTTATTCAAAAATCCCCTTTATTCAATAATTCTACTCAGTCTTCAGTTTCTGGGTTGTATCCATATATAATTGCTCTCATAAAAATATTATACCTTCATATAGACTTGGAAGGTTCCTTGGTATTTGGAAATCCGAAAGGTAGTAAGTTATTTTGTTCTATTTTGTAAACATTACACAATTAAACCATTCACTTAAAATTGTCCTATACCTTTGTAATTAACATTTAATTTATTTGCATACACTATAATTTATTACGATAAATAAAAATTAAAGTAAGGGGTGAATATGAAATTTAAAAAGGCGTTAGTCAATTTGGGGGTTGCCACAGTAGCGACAACACTTCCTCTTGTTGCAATAGTTTCTTGTGGTAAAGAAACTTCAAAAGCAAAAACTTCAAAAAATAAAGCCACAGAGAAGCCAAGTAAACCTTCAATAAAGATAAAACATACAAATAATAAAGATTTCCCATATGATGTGTGACAAACAAAGTATTGAAAAACATTACCAAAGGAATTTGATTTCTCTAAAATTAAAAGAATACCTAGTGAAGCCTTTTATAATTTAGAATATTTACCAGATGATGTAGATTTTTCAAACGTTGAAATTATTAGTTCTCGTGCGTTCTTTCGTTTAAAAGAATTACCTGAAAATATTGTTTTCTCAAGCGTTAAAGAAATATTACCAAAGGCGTTTAGGTTATTAAAAAGATTGCCAGAAAATATAGATTTTTCAAGTGTTGAAATAATCTACACAGCTGCGTTTAGGGACTTAGAAAAATTTCCTAAAAACATAGATTTTTCAAACGTATACTTTTTATATCCTGCCGTATTTCCAGAAATTAAGGAATTACCAGAAGGGTTCAACCTTTCTAAATTAAGATTACTAAATAAGAATTACAATATGATTGCGTTCCCGAGTGTTACGAAATTACCAAAAGGTTTTAAAATAAATCCAGAAGCCAGTTATAAAGAAATTAGAATATTATTCATAGATAAGTTAATGCAACAGATTAAACCATTAATCAAAGAATAATTCTTAAAAAACACCCACATTTATGTCGGTGTTTTTAATATTAATTTTATTCTTCTTTTGGTGTTTTATCATTTTTGAATTCTTCAACCTTTGAATTCTCTTTTAAAAAATGCATTGATTTTTGGAGTGATAATACGTAAAACAATATAATCCCACCAACAACTATAAATACCATAATTCAAGATACCATTTTTACACCTGTACCACTATCGGTTAGGTGAGAGATATCACCTTCATGTGATGTAGCAATGAATAAAGAAAGTATAGTGAAGAATCCAATAGCACCAAGCAGAACATAAGCAACTATATATTGAATATTAAACTTATATTCCGGTTTCTCTGCGTAGACATTTGTTGCTTCAATTATAGTTAATATAAGCATAACTACTGAGCTTATCAGAAGAACTCAATTCATTAACCCCATTATTAATAACCACACATTGTTCATTGGAGCTCAAATGGTAACTGTATTAACCACGAGATAAAGAGATCCAATAACTATCAGTGATACGTAATATCACTTTAATCTTTTTAGTCTTTCTCCTAATGTTTTGATTGTATTCATCTTGCCACCCCCCCTTAAAAATATTATATTCTTTTATATTATAAATTTGAGGTGAGGGCTTCATTGTATTTTAATTAAAAAGAGTGATAGCAAATCAACATATGAAGAGTTTTAAACATGGTGGTTCTTATTGGATATAAATCGCTTAATACCATTTACAAGAAAGAGTGCTCATAATATGTTTTGATTGAAAATGAAAATTGCATATCATTATTGCAATGTTTTCTTTTATGAATCTTATTGATTGCAATCTGATTCTCTTTAGTATTTGGCTTTTTTTATTTCTGGGGTGAGTAGTCACACAAATAAAAAAAACGATGCATAATACATCGTTTTTTGCTAAGAACGCATATCAATAAAGTATTCCAATAATTGTTGTTCAATAACTTCTCATTGTTTTCAATTATCCATTATTATATCAATAATTTTCTTATCATAAGTCGGTTCAGACTTCGCAATAATCACTCTAATAGCCTGTTTGATTTTTGAGACCTCATCATCTGTAATAGAATATGAATTGCACAAGTCTTTTATTCTCACTATGTCATAACCAATATAGGAAGCATTGTTTTCTATGTTGGCAACAATCTGAAGCATCATATCATTAAATTTCTTTGGAAAGTTAAAAATGAAATTCAGAAGATTATCATCAAATTCCACTTCTTCACTAGTATAGAATTCAAAACTTTTAACCAATCGCTGTGCAACTTTCATTTCTTCTAAACATAATTTTATGAATTTTTTGTTTTTTGTTTTATTTGTTTTTATTCATTTTATATCCAAAGAAAGAACCTTACCAATTGAATTTTGTATAGAAGGGTTTAAATAAATTATGAATTCCCTTTCCTCAACTTTTGCGGATACGTATAATTCAATATAAAAATCAATATCAAATTCAAAATCTATCAACCTTAAATTCTTCTCTATATTTTTGTAATTATTAGCGTTAATTTTACCCTTAATGCCATTCAACACTTTTAAATTTAAGTTTTTCTCCAATTTTGAGAAATGTTCAATGGTTTTATCGTACAAACCTGGTTTTTGAAATAGAAATACAATCCAGTTGTTTTCATCATTCCCTTCTGATAAAGCTGTTCACATTCATGTCAAACTAGATAACACTAAAATGATCAAAAAGGGATACTGATTATTTGATTTTATCCATCCTAAAGAAATTATTATTGGAATCCCTATTGCAGAAGCATTTATCCCCAAATAAAAATACATCAATATAGAATAAAATATCCCTATACTACTCTTTCATGATTTATTAATTACTTTCTTCCTTAATCTTATTAAAGAAAATGTTGATATTAATGATGCAATAGAACCAACATAGAATATCAAGTTTTCTTCAACTTTGGCATTCACTAAATTTGCAAAAGCTGGAATTAAGAAGAGTGATGACGCTATAAACGCAAGAGATGTGAATGTTATGGTTCATATTAAGAAGTTTTTCCTACTCATCTTTACCCTCGAAATCAAACATTATTTTCAATTCACCATTTTTGATTTTATTGCTTTTTATAATTTGTATCTCTTTGTTGTTCACAGTTATTTCATTGTCGTAATAATATGCATAATATAATGAGAAATTATCATAAACAATTTCAAAAACCGTTGAGAGATTTTCTATTATCTTTCAAAAAACATTGTTCTCTCAAGCTTTTTTAGCCTCTAATTCTACGAGTTGAATTTCATCATCATTAGTCAATATTCTTCTTATGGTGTCATCATCATTTAAAACACCCTCAGTTATAGTATCTCTACGCATATTGTTGATGTGCGATTTCAATAGATATATCTTGATTTTCCTGTTTCTCAACTTTTCAATAAAATCATACACTTCCACTATTGGCTTGTTTTTAATGTAAGCAAGAAGTTCAATTAAATTGATTAGATATTTCTTTCCACTTATTAATTTAACGGCTTCGGAATCTACCGAAATTTTAATTTGATGAATAAACTTTCAAACGGTGGTGTTATATGTATGAAGGTATTCAAAAGGAAATGCCGAATCAAGTTTTGAAATATCAATTTTAGGTTGGGTTTTGTTTATGTCTAGAACTGTTTGCTTGAATGAATTCAAGTTTGTATCTTTTTTTATTAATTTCACTGCTGATTTCGCCATATTGGCGCTAATTACACTCATAAATTTTTTACTTTTATCATCATGGATAAATTTATTATTCATGTATCTTTCAAAAATAACAAATCTTAAAAATGCGAGCGCTTCTTCTGTTTCAAACATTGAAATTATGTCACTTAGCTTTAGTTCCGTCTTCTTAATTTTTGATTTCTCAAGTTCTATTATTCCTCGCTCTGCTTTAAATAAAGAATTCACCTTAAAAATAGTTCAAGATAATTGATCAATATACTTCAATATTTCTCTATTGCTTCTTTTAGTTTTTAGTGTGTCGTATAACATTTTATAACTATAATCAGGTAAATTATGTTTATTTGATATCTTGATATTCATTTCATATTCATCTTTTTTTATTAATTCGTAAGAAATTATGTGATCTCAAATTTTTCTTTCTAGAGGTGTTAAAATTATGTTATCCTTCATAAATATTGAACACATAAATGAAGTAAAGGCACTCAATAATATGGTATCTCCCAAGAATGCAGCGATAATATAATTAATTAAAGAAGAATCAAAGATTTTCTCCCTAAATGTTTCATATAATCTTATAAAAAGTTTGGCAAATAGAACCTTGTTTGTTTGACTTTGTGCAAGTGTTAATTTAACAACAACGGATGATCAAACAATCGCAGTAGCATTGCCTAAGTTATATTTTGAAAACTGTATATCGTTGAATTTTTGCAAAAATATAGATGAAGATATTTTTCCTTTAACAAACTCTATTCCGAGATAAACAGGCTCATTATTATAACTCATCTCTTCTTTTGTGTATGTTGAAATTAAAACATCTAAAAATCACAATAAATCTGGGTAAAATAATTTTCCGGTTTCTGGCTCCTCCATATTTTTTATTAAAAAATCTTGGACAGATTCTAAAACATCAATCTCATGCTTTTTCAAATATTTATATTTTAAAATATTCGAAGTAAAAAAATCAATATTATGAGGTACTAAAAGAATTAATTCGATATGCTCTAAAAATTTTGTTGAAGAGTCATAATTCATTGAGATATTTCTTTTGTCTAAGTATAAAAGCAATTTCTTTGCTGGAGTATTTTCCCATTCTTCATTTTTAAAAAACGCTCTTAGTTTTTCAGCAAAGCCTAAATTAAATAAACTTACAAGGTGAATTGAGATAAATATAAAATCAAAATATGAATCATTTTCTAGCGTTGCTCTTTCTATCATCCTCTTAGCTTCATTAACTAATTCGGTTCCCATGTATTCCCCATTAGGTTCCGTCATAAATTTATGAAATTCATTTAAATTAGACTTGGAAGATAATCTGTCCATTAAAACATTATTTTTTGATAAAGCAAATGATAATTGCCTTATATTATTTTCTTGTTCCTCTTTTTTAAAAATAATTTCCATTATGACACTTTGAGTGATTTCCATGTATTTTTTATCATTGTCACTCATCGATGGGTTTTGTTTTTTTATTTTCATTATTTCTTTTTTAAGTTTTTTATGTATTTGTTTATATACTTTTAATTTCATATATTGATTATACATTTTATATATACTTTTGCATTTTATACCAAACTTTTCTATGTGCTATTAGTGGATATTTAATTACTTCGTGTTTGCATTTTATGCAATTCAAAAAGTTAAACCTCTAATTAAAATACTTATTCAATATTTATTGCTGGTTGTTTTTATGTAACCATATTACTAAATTTCACGCCAGCAAACTTGATACAACAACCCTCATTGGACTTATACCTTCAAAAGTTTTATAATTTATATATGAGCGAACAAATAACAAATTTTAGAAATCTAACAAAAATCTTTCTTGGAGTTGAAATATTTCTATTAATTCTTTTTCAAGTTATGATGATTGTTTTCATAACAAAGGTTTTCCCAGGAGTTAAAGTTTGAATTGGGATAGCTATTGGGGTTGTAGGTGTATATGTTTTTGGGTGGGGTATATTTACTTGCTCTATGTTATTAAGAAAAGTCAAAGATGAAAACTTTGACAGAAAGATAATTAAGCATGTCAATATAATTGTTTGAATATCATTAAATAGATCTATGTGATATTTAGCACTTAAACTTAAGAAAATAAAACAAGGTTAGTCCCTTGTTTTATTTTTCGTGTATAGTTTTATAAATGAATTTACTATGAATTTTCTTCTATCATTTTGTCTAAAAAATCAAAGTATTCTTTAGATGCTTTTCTATACGTTCCTTTTTTAATCCCTAATGGTTTTAATTCTTCATAGAATTCGTTGAAGATATCACGATCCTCCATTATTCATTGTGCTTCATAAAAAACTCTTTCATCATCAATTTCAGAAACTGCATTCATAACAAAGTCAACGGTTGTTTTAATATGTTGATGATCAAATGAATCCCAATGTTCAATAAAAATATCCATTGCATTAAGACTTAATATTGTTGGCGGAAAGAATTGATAATGTTTTGTTCAATATCTTTGTTCATCACCAAACAATATTAATTCAGGTATTGTTTTCCTTATTCTTCATTCACTCGCTTGTTCATAATCACTGCTATGAGTGACAAATGATAAATTATATGTAGTTTTAAAGTTTAAAGGCAGTATTGCGACCGTTCCGCTCTTCCTTTGTAAAGAAAGATAAGTCCTCACCTTATGTTTCTTAGATAACCTTATTGCACGTTTTACCATGAATGGCATTCCATTCATAAAAGCTCAGAAACCACCCTTATTTAAAAGTTCTACTCATTCCTTGGTTTCTATATCATGTCCATATATTATTGCTCTCATATGAGTTATTATACATTTTGTTATTAAAACCACATTAGCTTTTGTTTTATCCTTATAACATCCTTGATTTAAGGATGAGAAAACACCACACATTATTGTGTTGGTGTTTTTAAAAATCATCATCCCATTCGTCAATGTTCTTAAAATTAGCCTTAGGGAATTGATTTTTAACTCTTTGAAATAATTCTTGTGTTTTACCATCATCTTTGAAATAAAAATCAACATCAATATTCGAATCAAACAAATCAAAGTATTGCAAATCTTGTTCACCAAATGAGAATCCAAAAAAAATTAATTTTGTTGGTTTATTGATTATTAAATGCTTCTTCAGACGATCCTTAGAAACTCTTGGGTGCTTACTTAATTGATTAAATATATATTTTGCATCTGGGTAATCATTGCCATAATCAGAAACTTTAAGTTTGGTCCATATATTCTCCAACATACGTTCTTTACTATGTCCAAATTGTAATGTGCCCCCATACGAAATGCTTTCGTGAATGTGGCAGACATTATTATTGACGCCATAAATATAATCGGTGTAGTTAAAGTTTATAATTTGTTTATTAGTTCTGACCTTCTTTGGTTTCTTTGTTTTTAAGACTCATTCAATTCACTCTCTCATAAGTCTCGGAAGCGTAATTCCATCAATCATTTTATCTGCAACATAATTATGAACCACATAACTTTTATCACTATCATCACGCCATTCCTCTCCATAGCCATCTGAATTGTATTCATAAGATTCAATCTCATCATCTATTTCTTGAGAGATTATATTGTAAGAGTTTGCAGCTTTATTTTCAAAGTCACTTCAAAGCCCATCTAATTTAAATAATCTAGTGATATTTTCGTAATCTTTGAAATGATTTTTTTTAACTCAATATGCAAAATCGCTATACCTTGTGGGCAAACCTTTATATAAGTCGTATCCATTTCCTAATATATATAAAATCATGTTTAATTATTAAAAATATACAACTTTGAATCCATGAGATGCAGAAACAGTTTCAACTTTTTGTTTTCGTTCAGGTGTAATTGTTTCTGTTTTGAATACCAATAAGAATTTCACTGGATTTATTAATTTAGATGAGTTATAACTTGCAAGTTGTTCCCCCAGTTTTTTGGGATTTAAATATGGAGAAGTTGTTTTTAATTCAGCGAAGATAAATTTATTGTTTCTAGTTGCAATAAAGTCAATTCTTTTCCTTACTTTGTGGTGAATATATGGATTTGATTCACCTTGATATAAAATCGAATGTTCTCTCATTAGAATATCAGGAAGTTTTTTATTAATCTCTTTATGGATTTCCGTTTCAGTGACCTTATCTTCTCGATTTTTAACTTCTTTAAAAATTCCATCAATCAATGGTAAGACTTCTTTTTCGAAAAGATTTGAAAACTCAATAATATTTAAATCATCATTTTGGTGTCTATAAAATTCAGAGATATTGAAGATTTTATTATTGTTGGTATTCATTAACTCCCCAGAAAATTCTAGTCAAGCTTCATCTATATCGTCATGTTCTTCTTTTGCGGTGTGTAATTTTAATTCTTTAACAATTTCTTTTGCGTTAATATCGGAATCTAATAATTCCAAGGAATTAATATGTCTAATAAATTCATAAAAGGCAGTTCTTTGACCCTTATCTTTTGCTTTATAAAATTTATCGACAAATAATTCTGCATATCATTTTACAAGATTAACTTTTTTTATCAATATTAATAATTTTAACGTTCCTGTTGTTAACATAGAACCAAAAACAAAATTATCATATCACTGTATAGTCCTAACACCAGAGTAATAGTTCTTTGGGAAATCTTTAAAAATATTTTCCAATAATTCCTCGATCATTTTTTTGATTTTAGCTTTAGTTATTTTCCCTTTCCCCCTTAGATATTCATTCAATGGAAATTCATTGATATATTCATTGATATTTTTTGTTTCATCAATAAAACTATCCAAAATTTTTGGAACACCACTTATATTTCTATTGGCATAAAAAATCTCGAAATACATCCTTCTGTTGGAATTTTTATTATCCCCCAGAATTTTTAAAGCTTCTTCTTTATCTTCATTAGACATCTTTCTAATAATTTCATCTATATATGGGTTTAAAAGGAATAAGACGCCAAGTGAACTTAATTGTTTAAAATTTTTAATATTAATATAAAAATCAATTATCTTTCGTTCAATTGTTTTCCAACTATATTTCTTGTATCAAGAGAATTCTCTCCCCTCAAGACTAGAACCTCTATTAATTCTCAATAATAGGGAAGCTGGTATGTCTTCTATTTTTATATCAACGAAATTAGAAGCTATTTCATAGAAATAATTTAAAAATCTTTTTGACCCAAAGTGAACTTGTTCTTTTTTGAAATAATTATTTATTTTTTTATTTTCAACATGAATAAAATTATATTCACACCCTTTCTCGATCACTTCTATTTCTTTAATTCTTGCAGTATTTAAAATACTATAATTTTTAAATTCATATTTCTTTATTGTAGAATCATCGAAAATCTCAATGTCCCTTTTGAATTCCTCGTATGATACCCTTATCTTTTCATTATTTCTAGCTTTAATTTCCCTTGTAGATATTCATTGAATATCCGGATATTTTCCATCAAATTCAAAAGGCAAACTTATGTTTTTGTACCTTGTTTTTGTACCTTCCAATGAAAGTTTTTTCCTGGGGATTAATTTTATAAATTTACCATTAACTTTTTTGGGGAAATCACCAAATAGCATAAATAAAAGCAATTGTCTATATTTACTATTTTCCAAACATCATTCAAAGAATTCGTTTCATTCTTTTTGGAATTTTTTATTATTTCAAATACTGAAAAAATCATAATTAGATATCAACTCTACTAATGTTTCATAATTTTTGAATACCACAAGGAATTCAATGGTGTCACTTATAGAGTCCAAAGAATTGCTTTTAGATTCGATTTCAACATCCTCTAATTTCATCATCCCTAATGCCATTCTGTGAAATTTTTGGTGGTCTTCATGTTTTACAAATTCTACATTAGAAATGAATTTGTGGTTATTCAATATTTCAGTTATAAGTTTCTTTGTTTTGAAATCCCTCAAAACAGATAAAGATACAATCGATCAACTTAAATAGAACTTCAGAAATTTAGCGAACAATATTTTATTCAATGTCCCATATTGAATAATTTCAATAAATTGTGAATGATTAATAGTTGAAAAAATCAATCCATCATTTTCGTATAGACTTATATCTTTGACAAAATCATTGTCATTTAAAGATTTAATTATTATAGAACTTATTAAATTTGTGAAATCATATGATGGTTCCGTTTTTATTCCATACCTTATTATATTTTGTAGTCTATTGGTTTCTAAAAGAAATATAAAGAAAAAATCATTTCTTGTCATTAATTCTCACGCTGTTCTTAAACCATCATTCATAGAAAGGATTATTTTAGCAGTTTCTTCAAGTGATAATTGAGACGCAAAGTTATTAAAATGACTTATAAAAGATCTTCTTTTGTGAGCAAATCTTTTTAGAAAAGGCGCACAAAAGAATGCAGGTATACTTTTATTTTCAAAATATATATCATCTTCAAAACGAACAAATAGTTTTTCGTTATTAAAAACATCAATAGTTATGTGTGTATTGTTGTTGATATTAAATTTTCTTATGAATTCTTTTGCATCTTCTATATGCATATTAATTTTCCCTGATGTTAATAATTTAAAGGAAAACATACTTAGAAAATCAAAAGTGTTTTCGTCTTTTATTTCTTTTCTAAAATATTCGTTCATGCCATCGTAATATTTTTCACCTTGAATCCCAAATGTTTGACTATACCTTGGATTTTCGTTATTGTGGTTTTTAAAATCAATTTTTATAAATACTTCATTATTTCTTGTTCAAACAGCTTCCGAACGAGAAAATATTATCATTTGTTTAAAATTGTTATTGCAAATATACTTTAGAATTTCCTTTGCTTTAAATAACGGAATTTCATCCAAGTTATCAATAATCATTTTATTTTGTATATCACTTAACCTTAGGGTTTGTGCTTTAGCAAATTTAAATCCTTCAAATTTTAATTCTTTGTGTCATCGTTGTGCAACATAGGATTTCCCCATTCCACCCGGCGCTTGAATGATATGGTTGTTTTCACTTTTTATTATTAATTTAATAATTTCCTTTTGTTCATATTCTTTGTTGTTATATCTATCTTGTATAGAATAAATTCTTTTGATCTCTTTTTTTGTTGTCATATCTGAATTATATTCCAATAAAACGAAAAACTTCGTATAGCTAATAACTAAATATTAATACATATTTAAGTTGTTTAAATTAAGACCTTAATTATATGCTTTTACCGTGAATGGCATTCCATTCATAAAAGCTCAGAAACCACCCTTATTTAAGAGTTCTGCTCATTCATTGGTTTCTATATCATGTCCATATATCATTGCTCTCATATGAGTTATTATACATTTCACTATTAAAACAAAACCAATTAAGGTTAGTAACTCAAAAATGAATAAAATTATTTCACTTATTTCGATGTCACTTTCAACTATTTCAATTATATGTTTAACTTGACTTAGAGGTCTGAATAAGAAAAAGGATGATAATTAATCCGCACGCCTAGCTCCAACTGGGTGTGTTTTTTTATATATTTTATTTACAAGATGATGCTAAAAAGCCATTAACAATTACCCCATCACAACAATTCCTCTTCACAATCACAACGATCTTATTTTTATACTTATGAGTACAATACTATCCATTTAATCTCGTCCTCATTAAATAGAAAATTTTGCTTGCAACTCCTTGTTATAATAAACATATGAAATTAACTGAAAAACAATATAAACAAGAGATTGAAAAAATGCAAAATAAAGGGTTAAAAATCAATGGATCTTGCATGAGTAATTACCATCTTTCGAATAAACATAGTTCAAGATATATTTTAATTATTGAATGATTAAAATCACGCAACCTTAGCACTTCTTGTGAATTTGTAGAACAATTATATAAAGCGGATGTAGTAATTAGGCGTCAACTATCAGAAATTCTGAAGCCAATAGAAATTCAATTTGGTTCGTGAATAAAATATTACTTTACTTTCAACAATATTGGGGTTAAGGAGTTGTTGAATAAAGAACCTTATGAAAAGAGTGCAGACTTTTCTATATACACCCACAAAAAAGGTAGTTTAAAATTTGTTCAAGATAAACTAAAGGGGAAGGAAAGCATTCCCATAAACGATATTATTGATAGAATGATGTTTGGTACCTTGGTGGGTTTAATTTGTTTATTGGATAAAAAACATATAGATATTATTTTTTCTGATAATGAATTTTCAATGACTAAAGAAGAATTCACAAACATATTGAATGAAATGGTTTATTTAAGAAATTATATTGCTCATAACGAAATTTTATTTTCAAACAAAAAACTATTTATAAACGAAAGAACTATAAGTTTGAAATCGATAATTATTTCATTAGATAAAATTACTTTAGGTTCTTACTCCCAAAAATTAGAAAAATATATTCTAAAATACCAAAAATATTCATATGAAGATTTATCAAAGAAAACCCCAATCGATAAACTGGAGTTTGATAAAATTTTCAAAAATATTATTTCTTATTTATTAGGATAATTATTTGATAATTGAGTTAACACTTTCCACAAATAATTGAGATGAAGATCTATGATTCAGATCTTCTTTTTCTATATCTCTATTTTCACACTTTCTTTTAAGATATTTTTGTTTGATTTTTTGTATTTCATCACGAGAAGCATCCCTGAATTTATCATAAGCTTTATTATAGTTAGATAAATCTTCTCATTTGAAATAATCTTCTCCTGTTTTATCAAGAGACTTCCCTCTTAATATCTGTTTTGAATCACCTTTTTTTCTTATGATTGCTAAATCGAAGAAGTGTTTTTGTTCGCCATCATCATCACACTTATTTACCGTTATAACTGAAGTCGATATTTTAGTCGTTCAATTTTCAGGGATGATATCCTTTAACATTGTGTTTAACTCATCTTTAAACTCTGGTTCCAAGTCTTTAGACGTTGGACTCAAGAATTCTAATTGAATGTCGGTATCGTATATCTCATTACCGTGTCTGAACACCATATTTCTCTTTGAACTTCCAACTAATCTTTGACTAAAGCCTTTTTTGTTATTTTCCTTTAATTTTTCATTCAGTTGTTTTAATATATCTCAAACTTCTCTTCTTTGATTCCTGGCTGTTTTTTTACCTACATATTTACATTTTATTTTTTTACATTTTTCGCATTCCATTTTTAGCTCCTTAAAGTTACAAATAATAAAAATACAAGGCAAAAAGCCTTGTATAAAAATTAGTTGTTGTTTGATCTTCCTTTTCCTGATTTGTTTCCAGTTTTTGATGGTTTATTCTCAGGATAATTTGGTGTATTGTTTTTCTCTTTTGACATTTTTTCTCCAATCACTTAAATTATTTACATATATGAATTATAGCACTCTTTTTTTAGAGTGCTAATTTATTTTATTTGAGACAAAGAAAAAATACCAATTCTATAACATGTGGTATTTTTAAATTATTAATCTAATTATAATTTTCCTCTTTTAACATTGATAGCTCTTCATGCCCCTGATATTGAACCACCCACAACTGTACCAGCGATTAGTGAAATGAATGTAAATAATATACCCATACCAATTGATGTTGGTGTAGAAGCGAATAATTGTGTTCTTAGTAATGTAAATTCAAAGATACCACCATGTTATTAGCTTGAATTTATGATTTTAGAGCAGCTAAGAGGCTTAAAAATTCAAACTTTAAGTCTTTACCTAAAGAATATACTTTAGAGCAAGGACACACCTTCTATGCCGCATTAAGATATATTGGTGTTATTCGTTTTATTATCAATAACTTCTTTATACTTATGAACTTAATAGTTATCTTTATAGCATTCTTAATTTAGGTAATAAAAAAAACACCACACATTATTGTGTTGGTGTTTTAAAATATTTGAATGCTATTGAAACTCCTCGGCTCGATATATCCCCTTTTTGATGATTTGTTCTTCGGCATCACGAATATCTTGCTCTTTTTGAAATATTAATATTTGATCTTTATTGTGAACCAACGCCATCGCATTACATATATCAGCTATTTTTGTTTTTTCTTTTAACACATCATAAATAAATGTGTCTTTTTTATCATAATAATAACCCGCTTCTATTGAGAAGAATATTTGATTGTGTTGTTGCGCTTCTTCAAATGTTTTTGGGTTTTGTTTACCGACATATTCCATTTGTTTTTGTTTAATAATTTCCATATTCTTATAAATTGTTTTATGCCTATATTTTGAAATATCATTTTCAAAGAATAAAGAATTCTCCGTAGGAATAACACCTCTAGTTATTATTGGATCGAAATAAAACATTAAACCAACATTTGGGGCAATTGGCATAAATGAATATTTATTACCACCATTAGTATTAAACTCGTTAAAATTCATCGATTCTTGAAGCATTAATTTCGGCTCGTCAAATTTAAATATAATTAATCTAGATTTCATTTTTTCTCAAACATTCATTTCCATTGATGATTTAAATGTTATATTTTGCTTTATATATTCTTCATATTCATATCTTGATAAATTTTTAAAATTATCTTGATTATTCAATCCTATGTTTTCAAAGTAATCCAATTGTATTCTTTTCATTGAACCCGTTGTATTAAATTCTTCAAAGTATTTGAGTATTACCGATATTTGTTCCTCTTGTATTTCTTTTGGTGTCCTTCCATCTTTTTTTATCATCTCATTAAAAAGTGAATCTCCATTTATATCCCTTATATTATTTCTTAATTTCCTTGTTCTAACACCAGAAAGAGAAGAGAACAATTTCAATGTAACTAACTCTTCCCTGGTTAATTCAATCTTTTCTTGAAAATTAACCTGTTGAGCAATCTTCCTAGTAACAGCTAAACCCCTATCTTCTAATAAATTCATCCCTTTTTCTATTTCCAAGGTGTGGAAATATTCTTCAACTATCGGTTGATTTGCATTACTTGTTTTGGTGATGTGAAACTCGCCACTTTCTGGTGTTAAATATTTTTTATATTTTATCTTTCCGTTAATAGCAAAATTCTTTGCAAATCCTTTTTGTAAGAAGTGATTGTATTTGTATCCATTGTTTTCCATATATAAATTATATCTTTGAATTTAATAATGGGATGATTGCATTTAAAAAATAGTTAATTTTTATGTCCCAAACTTAAAAAAACACCGCATATTATGTGGTGTTTTGATTTATTGCATTAAAATATATTTAACTCGTTCTTCATTCATTAAATTTTTCTTTATCTTGGCATTATTCACAATCCCGAAATTTTCTATAGTTGTTTGATCTGTAGCCATTTTAAATTCACCTTCTTTTGTTAAAGTAAGCATATTCTTATCCAATAAATAATGATAATTATGGGGAATTAAAATTATATTATTCATATCGTCAATCATGTCAATTAATTGATTTATGACTTCTAATGAATATTCTTTTTTTGAGAATTCCATCAACATTTGATATTTTATTTTTTTATAAGAGAGAATGTGTGCCGCATCCAATGTGTGTTTATTACTTTTAATATCAACCAAATCGGTTTCACCCTCATATTCCCTAATTATTCTAATCATTCTTGATGCGTTGATTCTTCTTTTGTCTAAGATAGTTATATATTTATCAATTACCTTATCGATTTGATTTGATTCTTCACCAATAAGAAGGACTTTTTCGCCTTCTAGTTCATACAACATATTGATCATTCTATCTTTAAAGAATTTAGAAAAGAATTCATCCATATATTCCACGAAATCTTTATATGTGTATTGAATTTCATCCAAGATTTCTCTTGAAGTCTTTTCTTTGCGTTCCTTAGCTTTTTTGTATTGGTTATCTTGGATTATTTGTAAAGCTAATGTTGGATCGTTTTTATATAAAAGAGAGAGCATTAATGAGAATCATGCATTTCTCCCATATTTTGTTGAAGTGTTCTTATTTCCAATCAATATTCTTTCGGCGGCTTTGCGGATTATAAATGATGGTTCTTCAGAAAGTATTTCATCATTAATAATGTCAAATGTTACACCTCCCCTTATCTTATTCCCATTGAATTTTATTATTTGCATTAAATCTAAAACACACAAATATTGCCTCATAGCGCCTCATGACACTATATTTTTTCTTGAAGAGGGAGTAACGTTCTTCTTTTGAATATTCATCGAAAAATATGGAGTGCCTTTATCGTTTACAAATTCTTCCTTAACCTCGATTGAATCAACCCTTCCTTGGAATCCCCTTATTTTTTCCTTAAATAAACCTAATACCACAAAAAAGGATGTGTCCATATCCCAAATCTTATATTCTTTATTGTCAATATATTTATCAAAATAATTTCTTCACGTCTCTTTATAATTTTCCATAAATTAATTATATAAAAAAATAATGGAATAATCCATTATCAAAATTTGTACATTTGATTAAAAATAGCAACTAAAACATTTACTGCAATTGAATTTCCAGCTTGTTGATATCTCTTTTCTTTTCTAATCTCCGCCTTAACCACACGATTGTATTCCTTTTCAGTGAATCCCATAATCATATACGCTTCTCTAGTTGTTAAAAAGCGATAATTAGCTTTTAATATTTTTCCGTCTTCAACAGGTCTATTATTACCGCCGATTATTGTTTGAGCCAACGGCACAACTCCAGCATTGGGGTGACGATCTTGTTTAGTTGTTATTGTTCTTGTATATTTGTGTTTTTCAAAATCTAAAAGATTTTTATTTAAATTGAACATTCTTTCTCTACTTGGTGTTCTATTTGGTTGGGCTTCTAACGCTTCATTTTTATAAACTTCATTTTTGTAGTTTGTTTTGAGCAATTGTTTTAGAGTTTTAGTTTCTACGATTGGTTCAGGGTCTTCCATATCCATGATTTCCCCGTATTTATTTGTTTTTCCTTGGTAGTTCAAAATAGATAAAGCATAAACCCTAACCCTTCCTTGTGGAAGCCCATAATTATATGAGTTTAAAACAAATGTTTTTGTTGAATACCCTAATTTTTTAAGTTCAGCTTGTCATTCATAATAGTCATGAATGTGCCTTTGAGAAATCATATTTTTAACGTTTTCTAATAGCAAGAATTTAGGTAAAGCATCTTTTTCATCCATTTGCTTAACTATTCTTTCAATCTCTCATAGTAATCCGGATCTTGACTCGGATTTTCTAGACATCCCCCTTATATCACCATGAAATCCACCAGCAACAGATAAATCTTGACATGGGAATGAATAAGTTAATAAATCAATTCCCGACGTTGCCTCCAATAAGCTTTCCCCTGTAATTTCCAATATAGACCCTAAATTATTAGAATTCTTTATTGATGAGTATAATTGTCTTTTCTTCTCATCAGAAAGATTCATAATCGCCTTAAATGTAGCAGGTGTTTTACCATCTTTAGAGAATGTAAATCTAACTAATTCCCTCTCTATTTTCTCCATAGAAGTTTTTTTATCAATTTTATTATTGTGATGCATCGCATTGTATGCAATATTGGCATCAACATCTCACTCCGAAGTTGCGACAACTTCGTATTCATACCCGAATTTATTCTTTAAAAACTCAAGCGCTGAGTGCTGAGCACCAATCCCCGCAAAAGTTTCAAATACCCTTAATTTTTTTTGTTTGTTATTTGTCATATGTAAAGTATAACAGAATATACAAAAAAGCGGCACTTATTCCACTTTTTTGTATTTATCAAGTTTCATTGTATGTGTTTTTTGTTCTCTATTACCATTGAAAGATGTTCTTTTGTTTTGTATTTGAGTAAGATTTTCATCATTTTTTATTTCATTTCATGTGTAAAAATAAGGTAAATTTTCGAATCAATAATGTGAATTACCATATTCTTTAAATGTAAATAATCTAACGATAAAACCATTTTCTTGAATCCCTCTATACATTTGATATTCACCAATATTCATTTTATCTACAAAACTTGAAATTCTCCTATTTTTCATTTCTAAGAATTCCACCCTATCTCCTACAATACCTATCGCATCCACATTGAGTGTAAAACCCTTTATATCAAAAGAAGACACGAATTCTTGTATTGATGTTTTTGCAATGTATTTCATTTGTTCTTGGTGAGTCATTTTTGAAATTAACTTTAAATTTTCTTCCAAATTGATTTCATTGATATTAGGAGTCGTTTTTTTATAACCTTTAAAATTAAATTTCTTATAAAATGGGATCAATTTTCCATTCTCCCTAATTGCTATCACGCCACTTTTTTCAACAATTTCATAGACAATAGCTATAGTCTTATAACTTGAAAAGGCTTTCACCAATTGTTCATGGACTCATTTTGGCAATTCTTCATTCGAATTAACAAACACCGTCCTTCTAAAATTATCATCACGATTCGTATGAACTCACAAGTCTTCGATTATATAGTCATATCTTGGACCAATCTTTCTTATTAACTCAACTTCCTTCATGCATCCCGAAAGTGTTGTTGTTTTTAACTTCGAAGCATAATTGTTAATAATTATTTTTTGTATTTTTTCTTCCATGAATACCCCTTTTTTAAATTATATCTTTATTATGGAAGGATATTCTAAAAATGCCAAATAATAATTAATATATTTTATAATCGATATATGTTAAATAAAAAAATAAAAGTTATTTGTGATTTTTTCAATATTAAATATAACGAGATTGCACACATTAAACCTGGCAACCCTTATGGTAAATTCATTGAAAAAATTGATATTCTTTTCAAGAAGAGTAACCACAAAATAATTAAGGCAAAGATGGCAGATGGTAAATTTGAATCCGACTATTTTAATCACAACTATAAAATCGGACGCAATCAAACATGATTTTATATTTATAATGGGCTATTTTTTCTCGGCCTAATCAAAGATCGTAATTATAAAAATGAAAAGATAGCCAAGGGCATCGAAGTTCTAGAGTTAACCAAATATAACTCTTTAAAATCTTATTTAAAATCTAACGAGGCAAAAGATAATATATTATTCAACTTCAAACAAGAGTCCATTTGATTTAAAAAAATTATTATTGGCTCCTTCTTTAACTTTTTTATTGATACAAACACACGTACCAATTGAATTAAGTTAGATCAACTTAAAAAATTCAAAGAAAAGAAATACAACACAAAATATAAGGGTGTATTCGAACACTTATATATGGTTGCAAAAAACACAGAAATCTCAATAACAGAAAACGACAAAGAAAAGCTAGAAAAGTTTATTAATAATCTTGCAACAAAATCAAAAAAAGAAATAAATGAAGCGCTTTCCAAAGAAAGTGATGAGGTTAGGATTATCGAAGGGCTAAGAAGAAAGTTCTCAAAAGATCTAAAACAAGAATTCGAAGATTATGAAAAATCAATGCTGAATGTTATTGATGAATATGCAAAAACATTTGATACCAACATAAAAATGACCAAAACTGATAAAGCACATATAATCCCTGTTTGGTATTTGGTTCAACAAAAACGTTGAGATGATATTGCAAATCCCAATAATGGTTTAATACTTGATCCAAATACACATAGATTGTTTGATAAGGATAAAAACACAACATTAAGAGGTAATAAGATTTATAATGATTATCATGAATTCATTATTGATGAAAAATTCTTGAATCCAGAAAGACGAGCCTTCATTAATGAATGGATAGAAAAAGAAGCCATTCTAAAATAGGAACACACAAAAGAAAGAAGGAAAAATGAAAGAAAGCATTTGAGTTATTAGTATAGGAGTTGCAATTATTGCTTGCACAATTATTTGTATATCAACCCATTTAAATGAAATGAAAAAAGTCAAAAAATATAATCCAAATAAAATAGCTACAAAGGAAGGAAGTATCTTCCCTTTGAACGATAATATTATTTCTTATAAATTCTTCAAAAAAGATATCTCAAAACCAGACAATCAAGGAATCCAAAGATTTGCATCACAATGAGAATATTTTGTTGAAATACAATTTATCCCTGCGACAAAGAAAGAAAAAGTGAAGATATATGAAATAACATCTTATGAATACGATCTACACACAAAAAGATAGCCGAGCTATCTTTTTTTAAAATATCTTATAAATCTCCACGTCTTCACTGTTTCTTTTTATATAACCAACAGTAGTTTCAATATTACTATGACCCATCGAAAGTGATATATCATAGATATTAACACCTTTTTCAAAACAATACTTTGCATATCCCCTTCTAAACATATGGGGAGAAAGCTTTCTAGTCTTATCTAAGAGATTTATCTTGTTATATAAGTTCTTATACCCAAAAGGGAAAAGAACTTCCTGAGAAACGCTTAAATACTCCTTTAGCTCTTCAAGCAATCATTCAGATATCATTACTTTTCTTTGTCTTCTACCTTTTCCAAATATATGGAGTTCATTATTCTTTATATCTTCTTTCTTAAGATTTAATAATTCAGAAGATCTAATACCAGTTTCAAAAAGTAACCTTACAATAATTCTCTTTTGAAATCCCATCCTAGTCTTCCTATTGATATTACTTATATATTCCTTATATTCTTCAAATGAAACAAAGTCCTTGACTAGGACTTCTTTCCTAGGTAACTCTATTTCTTTATACCTCTCGTCTTTAAGAAACTTATAATAACTTTTGATGGCTGATATCATAAGCCTCTTTGTGTTTATTGAAATATTCTCACTTGCTAGTAACATGCTTTTATAATCTAATTTATACCTTTCTAATAACTCAGCATATTTTATATATATTTCAATCGTTCTGTATGAATAGTTCTTTATTTTTTCTAAAAATTTTTTATATGTCATATTTAAATAATAAAAAAGACCGTCTGGTCTTTATGTTTTTTATATTTGAGAATTATTATTTCTTTCTTCAATATATTGTTGTCTTTTCTCTGTTCAGAAGAATTCATCAATATGTTTAAATTGCTCTTCTGCATATTTATCAATGAAACGTTGACCTTCATCATTTAATGCGATCATTTCGCCATTCAAGTCATAAGATATATTATTTCTATCGAATTGTCTGTGTATAGACTCTATTAGTGGAATAAAATTTTGTGGATCTTCAATCATCTTAACCATTCTTTCATAACCCTTATCCAACATTAACGCTTCAACTATTCTTAACTTTATTTTGTGGACATCAATAATATGAGCCTTTTGGAATTGTGATTTTTCTTCTAAACCAAATGGTAAATCCAAAACATATTTATCAATATTCTTGCTGTATCTATTTCTTGCTTTAGCAACAATATCATTAGCTTTATCAACGAAATTGTTGTACTTTTTATAATATTCTTTAATGTTTTTTAAATAAACTTTAAACTCTTTTGAATTCTTTTCTGATTGCATATATTTAAATGCGGCGTGCAATTCATTGTTTAAATTAGCAAATTCTTCCAAGGATATTTCCTCGGCGTTCATGGAGTGCATATCAAATAAGTTCTTTTCTGACTCTCGATGATTCTTTCTTAATTTCAGATCATCAAGCAATATTACAAAATTTTCAAAGCCAACAGTACTCCCTTTTGTATCAATTATAAGTTCAGCTGCACCAGGGTTTGAAGCTTCACCTCTTGGGTTGCTCCCCTTTATAAATGTGACTAGATTTTTAATGGAACCTGAATATTTAGTCCTATCATTAAGAAATTCATTTAAAGTTTCCAATTCCTTTTCATTTAGTTTATGAAGTTCTGTTTTTCGAGTTCTAAATGGACGCCTTATTTGATTAAAGGGATTTTCTACTTCATTTAAAAAAGCTTTTCTATCTAGATACATCTTTTCTTTTTCACGGAATCATCTTTCAGTAGTCATTGCATCAAAATCAACATAAGTAAAATTAACTCTTCAATCAAATACGATACCCTTATCATTTGAAACTATATCCAGAACACCTTTGAATCTAGCTGCTTTCGTTGTATCAAAATCCCTTCTAATAATAGGAATCGAAACTTTTTTCATTTTTAACATTATTCATTCGCCTCAAAATTATCATTAATATTTTTCATAATTCCTCTAAGAACTTCAACGGAAATTGAATTACCGCATGTGTAAATCATTTTTGCTTCATTCAAGTAATTTAGTTGGTTAACTTTTGCATAATCAGATTTTTTAAATCCCATATATGCATAAGCTTCTTCTGCACCAATTTTTCTAATCTTTCCATTGTATTCAAATTTAATCCTTGAATTAGCACCTGAAGCAGTTAGTGTTGGCCCCGTGAAATTAGAATCATAAACATACGCTTCTGAATTAAATGTTGAATAGTTAATTAATTTAGCTTTATTTATATTTGATTTAGTTCATTTGTATTCAGTTAAATCAAATTTATCTAAAGCTGGTAAGAAATCCTTTTTAGTTGGTTCATCATTTAAGATTTTATTGATTGATTTAGGTTTCTTATTCCCAACTGGAAGTTCAACCTTCTCATTTAATGTTGAAATCATGAATGCTCTTCTTCTTGCTTGTGAAGAACCAAAGTCTCCAGCATTTAAAATTCTTAAATCATTTTTATACCCTAACGATTCAAGTTTCATCATTCATTCATCTAACTCTTCAGCATTTACTTTATGAGTTAAAGCAACAACATTCTCCATAAGAAGATATTTTGGTAAATCTTCTTTTTTAGAAGTGTCTAATGCTTTCTCAATTTCTCATAATAATCCTGAACGAGTTTGAGAATCTCTACCCATCCCTTTTTGTTTACCTTGTTGAGATAAATCTTGACAAGGGAAAGAATAAGTTAATAGATCTATATCTGAAAGACCTCTTTCAAATAAAGTTCTTACATCAAAGATATTCCCCTCTTTTTCAGACATCTTTACAGCTGTATAAACTATTCTTACTTCATCTAAGTGTTTCTTGTATCAAAAACCTTTCTTTACCGGTTCTTTTGAATTCATAGAAAGTGTTTTTGATTCTAGATAATCAATCATTGTCTGTAATTCGATTTTATGATCAATCTTATTTAATTTAAACCCATTATGTATTGCTTGATATGAAACTATAGCAGGGATATATCACTCTGCCATACCCGATATTTCATATTTAATTTTTTCATCTCTTAAAGCTTTTCTTTGAGCACCAATACCTGCAAATGCTTCAAATACTCTTAATTTTGTTCCGTTAACCTTGGTTTTGTCCATTTTTTTAACCTCTTTTTCCTTGAAATTATACAATAATAGGTTTTTATAATCTATTTTTTAAGTTAAAAAAATTAACCTAACCAAGGTTATGTCCGTTTATTTCTATTTATTAACCAATTTAGCTATTTGTTCAGCTCTTTCTTTTCAAAAATTAATTAATGTTCTTTTGCGTGTGTTTTCTGATATTTCTTCCATATACTCATTATTGATTAACATATCTTTCAATGAATTATCTAAATCTGGATTTTTTGATTTATATTCAATGTAATATTCTTGCGGATACTTATTCTTAATGCTTTGATTTTCAGTCTCAAGAATTGGAGCGAGGTTAGCTAAAGAATTACCATAATCCATTTTTTCAACTTGAACACCCTCGAAATAAAGTGATTTTGGCACGATGTGATGGATGTTTATTTTTGCATTCTTGGTTGCAGTTGCAAAAACAGGAACTTGTTTATTGTTTTTTAAACTTCTTGCTTTGTTAAACAATTTATTTAAAATAAATAAGTATCTTGAAGAACCATCGTTATAAGTTAATTTGAAAATGTCTTCAAAAGTTACATCGTCAACTTCTCTATCCTTATTGATTTTTTTGTTTTTTAGAATATTATCAATATCAATTATATTATGTTTGACTCTTTGATCAGTTGAACTTGAATAGAAGTTTTGTAAGCAAATACTTCTTATATATTTTTCCAACATCTTTTGAACATCTGCATCAAATGGTTGGTTATTATTTTCATGATATGCATATGCTAGGATTCTCAATAAGTTTGATGAGGGTATTAATTCTGGTTTAAATCCCATTGAGTTAACCAAGAAGTCATCAGCCATCTTCATAGAGTTTAATGTGGCTTCTAAACTATCTAAATCTTGTTTTGAAACTTCGTATTTCATTATTTCTTTTGAGCTAACATTATTCTTATTGAAAACCAAATACATAGCCTTGGCCACAACTAAATAATCAGGTTTGTAATATGATTCTTCTAACCACCCTTTAATTATTCCTTCCAAATCTTTTTTGATTTCTCTACTTTGCCATTTTGCATGAACAATATCAAATAATGAAAGTCTTTTGCCTGTTGTATTCATTTCAGTAAATATATCAATTGCCGTATTTAATTCAGCATCTTTGACTAAAGTTATCCCAATGGGGGTAGATAGAAATTCTTCTCTTAAATTCTCAACTATATATGTAGCTTCATCTAATTCAATGCCATATTTCTTTTTTAGCGCCATGCTTTTGATGGAACCATCAAGAAGATCGCTAGCTAGAATGTAATTCATATCATATTTATCTAACGATTTAAACTCTGCATCAGCAAAAGAATAAATGATATCCTTAGTCTTTCTAATATTTTTTAGATTTACTAAGTTTGCAATTATACTAGTTGTTCTTTGTTGTCCATCAAGTATTCACTTGTAGACACCTGTTTCATTTTCTTTTGTTGTTTTATATTCCTCTACAATTTTATTTCTTTCTTCTAAAACTGATTTCCCAAAATTTTGTTCTTGCCAAACTGTGATAGAACCAAATGGGAAACCAGTATTCAAAGCATTTAGAAAACCGATAATTTGTTGTTTACTTCAAACAAACTTTCTTTGAAATAGAGGAACACTATAATTATTATTTTTAACGTCGTTTAGATATTGTTTCAATGTTGTGGTTTTGTATTTTACCTTCGCCTTCTTTGATGATTCAACAATCGATTCATTAATATCAACATCAATAGCATCAATATCAACGAAATTATTTTGTTTTGAAGGTTTTGTATTTTCCATGATAACCCTTTCCTTTTTCGCCAACTCTTTAAACTCATTATATTTTTTAAGCATCCCTCGCTCTCCGTACTTTTCAAGCGTTGTTTTAAAAAGAACACTTTTGCCAAAATTACTTGCAGATTTTAACTTACCTTTAAAATGAGAATCAATATTTAAAAGTTTAATCCTAAACGTACTTAAACAATTATCCCAAGTCCTATTTTGTTCTTTTTGAAATATTTTTAAGTTTTGAAAGTATCATTCATTATTAAGTTTGTAGCCATTTTCATTATGATATCCATAACAAATGATTAATTCATTTTCTGTTCATTTCATAAAACCCCCTTTTTTATTGCTTTATATTCTTATTGTCGCATAAAATAACATTTTAAGACTCTCCTTTTGTTTAATGTATTTTTAAATTAAAAAAATATTTAAGTGCGCAGCTCATTAGTATCCTCATAGCTAGAAAAAATGATTAATTTAAGTTTTATATTTCATTGTTTATAATAAGGAATGTATATTGTATAAATATGCTAGAAAAGAGGAACTAATTATGAATAATAAAATATCTACAAATGATTGATTTGAATATGGGATAGGGCCTGAATTATTACCAAAAGGTCATTTAAAAAGAGAGGTGAATGTCACCGAAAAAAGACCAAATTTTTTCTTAGATCCTGTAAAGGTATTGGCAACAAAAGACCACAACTCACTATTTTTTAGAACATTTTCATTTGTTGATAGAGTCAACTTAAAGGAACTTAACACATTTATAAAAAGTAACCAAAAGCAAATCGCAGATTTCTTAAAAGAGGTCAATAAATTAGAAAAAGTATCTCAATATCAAATAGTTCAAAATAACGAATTTTTGAATTTGATTGAATTAAAACCCCTAGGTTTAACTCCACACAAAAGTTTTAAAGCAAGCATGTACGAGGAAATAGAGAGAGATTCAATGTACAAATTCAACAAAAGCATTGATATCTCAAAGTTTTATGACTCTATTTACACACACTCAATTGAGTGGACACATATTAATGAAGAGGTTTCTAGTGTGTTGGATACTAAAATAAGATGGATTTCAGGTAATATGACAAACGGGATCCCTACAGGTCCAATAGTATCAAAGATATTTTCTGAAATTATATTGACTGAAATTTTACTCACTCTTAATAAATTCATCAAAGATATCGATGTGCATGTTCATCGCTTTGCAGATGATTTTACTATTTACTTTAATTCTAAAAAAGATTTCATAAAGACTTCAAAGGAGTTAGCGAAGATCCTTAACCAATATAAATTATCAATAAACAAGGAAAAATTAGAAGAGAATTACACTTATAAAAAAAACTTTCTCAAAAAAGTATCCGCTTATCAGGATGATGATAAATGAAATTTGCTTTTAGACGAAATTAAAATTCAAGATAGCAAAGAGGAAGATATCTTGAAAACAACAAGAAACATATTTTTAAATACCATTTCTGGCATAAGCGAACAAAAAGAGAAAACAACTTTTTATAAATGAGTTTTAAAAACTTGACAAAGTTCTGAAAAGAAGAATTTGATTGTTAAAGATGAAAAGTTATTAAAACTTTTACTTAATTTTTCTATAAATTATATTGTGACTAGTGATATGGGACTTAACACTCCGTTTAACTTTCTAGAAATTTTAAATCATGATGATGTTTTTGGAAATATCCAAAAAGAATATATTAATAAATTATTAAAAATTTACAAGAATACTGACTCACAAATGAAGAAGATCCACTTGTTAGATTTTTTTATAAAAAATAAAGTTGCTTTAGAAAAACCTTCGGAGAGCATGTTGACAAAAATAATTAAAAATAAAGAATGATTATTTTTGTCCCAACTCCTAGCGTCTAAAACTATAATTTTCCAGGATATAAAAAACTTAATTAAAGAACTTAGTTTCTACCCCATCAATAAGTCTAATATAAGAATAGATTCTGAATGAGTTGTTTGAATGTATGCTGATACAAATGAATTCAATTCCTTTGAGCCAAACTTAAAAACAGCAATGAGATTTTTAAAAAAATATATATCGTCTTTTGCTCCATTTAACTATTAATTTTAAAACCCAAGAATAATCTTGAGTTTTGTTATGCAAAGAACTTGCTAATTTCACACTCATGAAAGTCGGTTGATGCAAAAAAAGATAGATATGAATTTAATTATTTTTCTTATTATAATTCGATGATAATACTCACAATCAAAAACATTTAGATAATAGAAAGAACTTATTATGTAAGGATAATGAAATAACACTATTAAGACTTAAAATATAGTTAATAAAAAAACAAGGGAATTATCCCTATTTTTATGGTTGTAAATCAGTTTTTAATTTTAAAACCGCGTTCATTGAATCATTTAAGAATTCAGCATTTATACTTATATAGTAAAAAGATGCATTTTCAATTGAATGGGCTAAATTATTATAAATGTACGAATATTTATTTTCAAATTGAATTTCTTTTTTTGTTCAATTGGATTTACTTTTCCTATTTCATATATTTTTATATTCTTTTCTTTTGAAAGCCTCTCCAAGCGAGTGAAGCGATTCGAATATAATCCTCACTTTACATGCATTTAGCATATTCTTTATAGGTTCGCTTGTAACCCCATCTATTTGATTTGCATTAATAAATGTAATTAATGATTCAATTAATTCCAAAGTATTATTGAAATCCGGAACGGAGTTTATCGTTTCATTATTATCAACTGCTAAACAAATGTCTTTAACTCACTCAGCGACCCAATCTTTATCAACAAAATCAAAATAATGCATAACAATAGATCCGCCATTCCAGATATATTTCTCAACTTCTTCGATATCATTTTTAGTTCTGTTTAATTTAACATATTTTTGCTCTTTACCCAGTGTTCTTGCAATCATAATTCTAATGACAATATCTTCTCATTGAACACTTTTTTTAATTCGTCCCATTGCTTTTGGTATAGAGAAATCCAAATTCTCATTACCAAGATCTTTAAGAATCTTCACTTTCTTATTTTTATCAAATGAGAGTAGTTTTACTTGAAATTTATTCATCTTCTCACTCCTTAATAAATTGAACATCATGAGTTAATATAATAACAGTATTTAATTTAGTGCACAACATCCCCAATTTCTCTCTAAGGAACTTAATATTTTTTATATCGTTACTGTCACTTGGGTCATCAACTATTATAATTGGATCTACCAATGTTTTTAGGTATGCGTACTCATAACAAAAGCAAAATACTTTCAGCATTGATGTGGATAATATTTGTTCATTGAGCTCTCCGCTGGGGGTTGTTATTTTTATCTTTTTATTTTCAACACTTAAGCCAATATCCATTGTGGATAATGTATAAAATTGGTTGATAAGTTTATTAAACTCATCCAAAAATTCTGGAGTTATTTCAGGTTCATCATCATCCAGTTTCTTCAATTGATGTGAGATGTCTATAGTTTCACGAAGGGTTGGAGATATAGATTGTAACATTTTCATATAGTCTTCTTCTTGAACACCTCCAAATTTACTATCAAACTCTTCTAATGTACAATCAAGAGGGTAATTCACACCATCGTCAACTCATAAAATAAGCATATCAGTTGCGATGTCTGAATCGTCAAATTGCTTTTTCAATTTTTTAAATTCTTCTCCACCTTGTTTTTTTACATCTTGAATTGCATCTTTCAATTCATTTATAAGATTTTTATAATTACATTTAGCCCCACAAAAAGGACATTCACCATCAATATTGAAACTTCCTTCATTGTCTTTCAATAGAATAAATAGAGTCTCGTAATTTTCCAAACTATGAGGCTGAATTTTATTTTTAAATGAATTCTCTTCCATTATATTAATAACCTTTGATTTTAACCCATCAAAATATTCTTGTATTTCTTGAATTAATTTTCTAATTCCTGCTATTTCTAATTCGGTAAAAAAGTGCTTCCTTTTATTCTCGACTTCTTTCATTTGTTCATTGGGTCATTTAGAAAAATGCTCGGGTTTAACTCCAGAAATAAAGCCCACCCTATTTTTAAAATATTTTTTAAAAATATTTGCATCAATACCCGCTTCTTTTAATTCTTTTCTGATTACAGATGCTGCAAGATTTATTTTTGTTGTATTTACATTAAATATATTTGTTAATTTTTGGATTTCACTTGCATTCTTAGAAATCAATATATTCCCATTGTTTCTTAAGATATTATTAAATTGAGTTGTATTGAGCTCAATAATTTCTCTTTGGTTTTTACTTTTATTAATAGAATCTATATTCGGTTCTACCAAGCCCATCAAATCATTGATCCTAAATTTATTTGGATCAGTTTCGTGTAAAAATGCAGATGCTAAACACGTTTTTCCCGAACCATTTGGACCAAAAATAATTGTGTGTTTCCCCGGTTCCATTAAGCTATCATCTATTTCGAATTCATTACCTCTTGAAATTATTTTCATTTTTCCTCTTTCCTATCTATATAAATTAATTATACTCCTTAAAATTTAGAGATAACACTTACAACCCATACTACAAAGAGCACTCAGATAACAAAAAATTGATTATATGGATGTGTATGGAAAGTGGTGCTATTAAGACTATAATTAATACATGTTAAATAAATATAAAAATACCTTGTATATCATTGGTAATGGGTATGATTTGCAAGAGGGATTACAAACCAAGTTTACCGACTTTAAAGAATGGTTAATCACAAACAAAAATCAAGATTCATTGAAGAAAATTGAAAAATCGTTTGGGTTAAAAGACGAGAATGATTGAAATCATTTAGAGGATAAAATGTTTTTATCTAAGGGGATATTCGAAGAAATGGTTAATCAATTCAAGGATAATGCAAGCTACAATATTTCTGGAGAATGAGAAGAAGAATACCATATAGAACATGAAATTAGTTTAGCAGTTGATGAAGATATTCGTGATAATTTTATTTTTTCGGAAGCCTTAAATGATCTCGTAAAATCTTGAATTAAAAATGCATTGGAAAACTCCAATCAAAAGCATTTAATTTTAGACTCATCAAATAGTCTTATTAATTTTAATTATACAAACTACGTAAAGGGTAATATATTACACATTCACGGAAATATTAAAGGGGATATTCAATTTGGCCACTCTGACGATTCAAAAAATGATAGACCAAGAGGACTATATGGGAATGATGACCATAGTGGTGAATTTTGACAAAAATTATATTGTAAACAAATTAAATCCAACCTCCTAAAACTAAATAAGTTTTTAAGCACAAATAAATACAATCAAATAGTATTTTTTGGTTTTTCCTTAGGTTCTCAAGATCAGGGATATATTAAAGAATTGGATAAAAATCAATCTATTTTATTTTATTTTTTAACTGACTTAGACAAAGAACGCGCTACTGATTTCTTTGATAAAAATAACTTTAAAAGCGTTAAATACATTAAGTCTGTTCTATTTTAGAATTTATAGATATTGAATCCAAGTCATTTTACTGGTTTATTTATTGTTTATATTTTAGAAAACTATAATTCAATTTGTTTTATGTTTTATATTTCGATAGATACTCCAAATAAAATTCCTGACAATATGTAATGCAATCATAAAACCTAACCCCATAAAAATCAAGAATAATCTTGTTTTTTTATATACAAAACACATACTGGTTTTGTATTTACTAAGAAGACTTTCAACAAAGAAAAATATAGATATAAATTTAATTATTCTTTGTTATTAGAACTCAATGGGAATACTCATAATATATATTGCAGAAAGTAATTGACGATAACTTATATTGGCATCTCATTCATTTCGTCCAATGCATTACGCTTTGTAATTTGCCATTGTATTTTCAATAATTTCTTTAGGTATAGAGTATTTTTCCAAAAGATCTTTAAGCATTTTCAATTTAAATGGGTTTCTTTTAATTTGCGGACCAATAATTATTTTTTCAATAATTCCATCACTAATATCAAAATCTAAAAATAAAGATGATTTATTTTTATTGTACTTGCCTGAAAGCAGTTGACTTTCAAGTATATAATGTGGAATATCGATTGTAAACCTTGTTTCAGCTTCATAAGCTCATGGCTCTCTTTTAAAAAAATAATTTAAAAGAGTTTCAGCTTCGTTCAATCCATCTAGAATAAAATTAAGAGGGATAATTCCATTAAAAGATAATTCAATTTCCGACCTTATAGCGTTTATTATTTTTTGAGGTTCATTGTTATATTCAATACTTCCAATTCCTAATGGGATTACACTTATATTTTGTTGATCCCTGAAGGAAATGTGCCTTAATTTTTCTATTGTTTTTTGAGACTTAAATACTATAGCAATTCCTTCCATTTCTGTGTAATTACCAAAAAGATCAAGCGAGTCTTTTTTATTCGAAAATGATAGCGAGAATATCTTATTTTTACTTATGTTATTTAATAGACGATTTTCATCTTCATCATTTAAATTATTCAATTCCGTGAACTTTAATGACTTCGTTTCAAGCATAGCATAAAGATTCTCTATCTTTGTGTAATGAACCAACATTGTATTCGAATTAAAATTTTTTAATTCTTTTTTTATGATTCATCAAAATAACCTCGATAGAACAGAATATCCTTCTTTAACTTCAATCAAATTAATCATCTCTTTTATTTCCATAAAATCTTTTTTGAACCTAAGTATATTTTCCTTTATAAAGGTTCATGTTGCTTTATACGAGAATACATTCAACAATAAAAGTTTTAGTTTTCCCCTTCAATATGAGCTATCAGCCCCAATATTTATTTCATTTATTCTTGAGAGATTTTCTTGCAAAAATTTTATACTTTCTTGTTTTTTTATTTGAATAGATTCAACTTTTTTTAGTTTGTATTCCATCCTTGATCATTCGAAATGGAAGTTCATGACCATCCCTAGGAAAAATATATTGTCATGCCCATTTTGAATTCCATATAATTGTCGACCATATTTTTTAACAAATTCCATTCATTTTCCATACATTCCTTTTATCGCAAAAAAATGTCAACAAAGTTCTAATTCTAAATTAGAAAGTCCAATGTGTGAAAAATTTAAATGAGCATTCATTTCTAAAAAAGTCATAACGATTATTTGTTGAGTTTTAAGTATGAAGTCTTTGTTGCTTGTTCATTCTAATTTATTGCAAAAAATAACAACATCACTTAAATATGTTATATATTTTTGCTTCATATCAATTATTGGTTTATCATTGTTCTTATACCTCCATTCCTCTGCAACTTTAAAGACATACTCCATTTTTCCTTTTATTTCCTGAGTAACTTCCTTTGTTTTGGATCGTTTGATTTTATTTTGATTCCTTTTTCGTATTCTATTTCTTTTCTTTGACATATAGACTCCTTTTTAAATTTGTTCTATTATTTTAACATCCACCATAAAAGTAAGAAATAATTTAATTGTCTTTATTTTATATCAATCATAATATCCCTAAGACATATGAAATTAATTTTATATTTCAAAATGTTTTTGGAGATAATACAAGACCATTAAATATCGCTCTTTTTCATTGCATTAGAAATGATAATATAACTTTATAATTCAAATATGAAAAATAAGAAAACTATTTATCGAAAAACAGGTAGGGGCGGAGATTATTTTGTCGAAGCATTGAACGAAAAAGACATTGATATTAATTGCTTATTGCAAACCATAGAACAAAATGTTGGCTCAAAAAATCCTTTAGACACATTTAATCCACTTAATTTTTTTGGCGATCGAAATATGCCCAAAGAAAGATTTAGAGTTATTTAAAAGTTCAGGTTGTTTGTTTTTTTATGTAAAACTCAGTATAAAAAATAATTGATTTTAGTTGCCGAAAACAAAATAAAACACCCTGTTATAAAAACTCAAAATTACCTTGTGTCTTTGTTCACATATTAATAAAAATAAGAAAAATAAAATGCAAAATAATTTTACAAACATAAATTTTATATCGGTGTTTGTACCGCCCATAAAAATATTTAAACAACAAAAGAGCAATTCTTTTCGGAATTTGTAGAATATATTAAAAATAACATATGTTTTATATTTATAATCATATTACAAAACAAACTAAAATAAAGGATTTACAAATGAAAAAAACAGAAGAACGAAAACAAGAAATTAAATATTTAAAGAAATTATTAGAAACAAGCAACGTGATATTGGAGGGTGGTTACGGTTCTGGTAAAACATTTATTTCGGAACGCGCAACCAAAGATGAATATTGATATGGAGAAGTGGATATTTTAACCTTTGAACATAGAAAAAAGCCTTTCTCAGGAATTTTTACACAACTTCCATTCCTGCATAAATTGTTTTTATTTTTAAAATTATTACCTAAAATATTTGCAAAGTATATATTCGCGCCTTATTTATCATTATTAACTCTTGTGATTCCAATTTTAGTGGAAGAAAAGGTGTTCAAAGATGCCCCGCTTACAACAGGAATAGCTTTATCCTCAGTCGCAATTGTAACATTATTTTTGTTTGTGATAGGTTGACTAATAATTGGTGCATCTCAGATATGAAAAAGGAAAGGCTTTGTTTTTGGTATTACAGAAATAAATTTCACTAAAAATGAACAATTGGCTTTTGCAATTACTTGATACCTTAAAAATATATTCCCTAAGAATACAAGATTTATTTTTGAAACAACTCAAAGCATTCCTCAACATTTGTCATCAAAACTTAATTGTAAAGTTATGTTTTTAGAAACTCAAAATGGTTCGCAAAACGTTTTCAATAATTTTATCAACCATATTTTTACTGAAGAGAATTTTTATCTACAAGATACTTTTATTAACGATTTAAAAATGGCGGAGCATAACATAGATAAATTGAATCTTTTTAAATTTTTGAGCGCAAGAGATATAAATAACGTAAATAATCAATTCCTCACATCTTTTATTTATTGAAAAGGTGAAATAAATTATTTTGATTTAGTTTTTGTATATTTTTTAAAAAAATACGCCAAAGATGTTTTTGATATTTACCTTAAGAATTTTGAGTATTTAATTGGCAACGTTTTTGAAGATGATGAAAAATTTAAATTAATCAAAATATCCCTAAATAAATCATTTAAATTCAATAATGAATATGCCGTTATTATAAAATCTAGAAATCTTTTTGGTTTAGATGAGGGGCCTGCATTTCTCTATCCTAGATTAAAAAAAGGTAGTTTTCCCATTGATAATGCTCATAATTTTAAAAAATATATAAACATTAGTGGAAGTTATCTATCTTATGGGAAAATACTTAATGCCATTAAAATTAACCCTTTTGAAGCTATTGATTTAGCAATCGAAATGGGCATTGATTGAAATTTAATTAATTTAAGTGCACTCACAAATGATGAAATCTACAACTTCTTAAACACATTAAATAAAGATGTAAATAAAGAACGTGTTCTTATTCATAAATTTAGATTTCCATATCCTCACTCTAATTCTTCATTAGATAAAATTTATGAAGCTTTTATATATTCGCGTGCAAATATTCAAGAATTTGTGGAAAATACCCCCAATACGAAAGATAGGTGAATTTTTTATACATTATGAGTTTCAAAAAGGTTGGAAGAAATCAATCGAGAAGGAGATGCGCGTTATATAAACATATCAGAAGGCTGAGACAGGGTAAATAAGGGTAAGGTAATTAATTATGGGGATTTTAGCAAAGGTTTCTCTAATGCAATGCAACTCGACTATGCAGAAAAATATATCCCCAATATTAAATCGAATGTTGTAAATTCAATAAAAAATAACCCCCTTTCATTAGCAATCTTTTGCTTGGAGTGTGATAATACAGATAATACTGATTTAAATGATACATCACTCTCTTGAAACATACGAGATTATTTTTCAGATTCTTTAGAAGAACTTTTAAAAATAATAAAAACTTTACAGAAGATCACGGAACTTAGAATAGAAATGAAAATAAAAGGTGTTACATATGGATTGAAACCAAACGATATCAATATCACTAATATCACCGATATTTTTTCTGGTAATAACCTTAAATTTAAAACCAAAGAGAATTCAACAAACACATGAGATTGTATATTACCGGAATAAATTAAAAAACTATTTTGTTCTTTATACAAAATACACATTAATTCACTTTTGCAAAAGCGGTTATAAAAAATAATTAGAGCATGAACTTAATTGCTTTCTTTATTACTGGAATTAGATGGTATACCTAAAATAAAAAATCTTCAAATAATAAAAGAACTTTTTGTACAAGAATAATGAAACAACACCATTAAGAGTTTTAAAAAATAGTTAATAAAAAACTAAGGATTATCCTTGCAAAGTATACCAAGAGATAAACCGCATTAAAAAAGCGCCAACATAAGTCGGTGCTTTTCATCAGCTTTTTAAAATAATCAATACACTTTTTCTTCTATAACATAGGTGGAATTATAGCTACACCTATAACTTCATAAAAGTGATAAAAATCTGAAATTATATCGTTAATAAAGTTTTGAACTGTTTGTTCAATAGTCTTGCCCATCTGAGCTTTGATCACATAACAATCTTCTGTTGTTATTGCTGAAAATACATATTTTCTTTCTTGTTTAGTTAGCTTGAATTCTGCAGGTGTTTTAAGTAGGTGTTTTACTATTTCCTCCATTGCTAAAGGTGTAAATGCCATCCTTGATTTTATTTCGTTGTTAGAACGATATTTAGTTAGTCTTAAAAATTCTTTATTTTCTAATTCAATTTTTTTAAGTAGAGAACGTTGTTTCATTGTATATAAGAAATCAGTATTATTTTTATCTCCCTCTAATTGAATGAAACTAGAGTTTTCATAATAAACTTCTTCATAAGAACCATCTTTATCTTGAACAGTTCTAGTTCAATTAAATTGCGCGGATTGAAATTGCACAATATATTTATCTTTATACTTAACTAAGAATGATGGTGAAAAGCTTGATATTGTTGCATCACTCGGTATTTGATGATTATATTCATATAATCCATTCCTAATTTCATCGTAATTGATGTCATAAAGTGAAAAATTAGGGAAGGAGTTGATTGCAATCTCATAAATCTTTTGCTGATCCATATTCTCTCCAAAAATAACACCTAATTTTCTTATCCCTTTTTTCTTCATCAAAGACATAATGAAACCAACAACTCAAAGTATTGCGCCCAATACGAAGAATATAACAACTTTTTGAGCTTCGTATTCAGGTACGTTTTTATTTCTTCAGACAAATAAGAAGTAAATCGCAGTAATAACAAGGGAAAGGCCAGCAACCTTTAATAAAAATGCAACAAATCGGAATGAAGCACGAGATGTAATTCCAACTCTTTTGGGTAATTTACTCTTAGATTTTAGAACACCTTTTAAAACCTCTTCTCTTATGAGTGGAGTAACCTTTTCAATATATTCTTCTTTTGAGATTAATTTTTCTACTTTTTTCATAATATTTAGTTAAATCCATTTCTATATTTTTATCTAACCTTTAATAAAATAATTATAGCATTATTCATTTTTTCATTAGAGTAGATGACAATGTTTATAATACACATCATAAAGTATGTTTATGCGATAGAAAGAGGTTATCACGCAAAGATGATGTATCAAACTTTAACAAACCATTAATTAAAGATTGAAAAATATTTTAAATAATACTGATTATCATACATATATTAATGTTAGAAGGTTTTGTGAATGAATCATCGAGTAAAAAAGAATTAATTCAAAAGATCCCCATTCAGAGTTCATAATTAAAAAAACAATAAACCACAATAATGGCGATATAACCATTAAAATAGGGAAAGGGGGGGAGTGATAATAAAAAATAATCCACCTAGTAAACCAGAAGAACCTCAAATAGCCCCTCCATGATTTGTTGAATTTGATAAGAATCTTGATAAGAAATTTGAAAGCATCAACAAGAAGCTTGATGAACACACCAAAGATTTTGATGTATTTAAATCAAAGCAAGAAGTTTTTAGTAAGAAACTTCTTGAGTGTCCTATAATTGCAACTGAATTCAATAGTTCAAAAAACCAATAATTTTATCTTTTATATTTCTTGTTTTTCATGTAAAACCAAGTAAATAAACACCTTTAAAGAATTGAATAAAAAAATAAGAAATACATCATTTGTTTCCTTATTTTTCATTGGTTATTTCAATTCTTTTTGATTGCTATTTGAGTGAGCGATTCAAAAAGATGTAATTGCAATATTCTTGTTGTTTTTTTTAGAAAGATCTATCCATGATAGGTCTCTATCCCGTTCAACTAATTCATTTAATTTTTCAACATCGATAATTTTAATTTTATAAATAAATTGATGCAAATAGTCACGCATTTGAGAATGTGAATTTTTTGCTGATTTTGCGAATATATGAATGTTTTGGGGTTGTCCCGTTTCAATTTTTATAATTTTATTCATTTCTTTTTTTGTTATTTTCAATTCTTCCAATAATTCTCTTCGCAACTCTCGCTTGTAGAATTTATTTGATACTCCAAACAAAATTTTTTGCAACTTTTTATTGTTACTTAATTCTGTAAATATTCGCATATCATCTTTCTTTGCGCTTCATGGTGTTTTGGTGTCTGGAGTGTATTTCAATTTGTTTTTTTTAATCACTTCTTTAAGTTCACCTTTAATTTTAATACATCCACCAAGTGGCACCCATGCTCTACCAGGTCTTTTTGAATGATTTAATAAAACTTCCCCTTTTTCATTGATGATTGATGCTAAAACTCCAATACTGACTCTAGTCATTTCCTTCTTAGAAAATTTAACAATTCTTTTATCGAAAAAAGTATATTCAATCATATCATCTTTATCTTTCCTAAACTTTTTAAGGAAAAAGAACATTGTTGGTCTAAACATAAAAGCAATTAGAAACCCAGCTATCAATGTAACTAAAACTCCAACACTAATTTCTAAAATTAATTCTTCCATTTGTAATATCCCCTTTCTTTTGCAAAATACATTTACCACCTTCATAAATATAAATAGCAACCAAATCATTTGTAGCTATCACAAAAATATTCTTTCTTTTATTTTTTGAAACATCTGCAAAATGATTCAAATCTGTAATCGATGGTTTCACACCATATCAATGTGGATGCGTGTGCCAAAAGCCCAGTGGATAAATTTTCTCTTTATTTAGTTCCATCATTCTTTTAACTTTTCGCTTGTGGAACCACGATACCCTACTGAACGTTTCGGTAGATATATCCATTATATTAGGTTTGGAAATTGCTTTAATTTGATATTCTTCAGATTCAAGTATCTTATTTCCTATGATAAACCCAATTTTTTCTTTTTTGCCTGAATGTTTAGAAATTTCCAAAATAAATTTATCAGGAATATATATAACAAATTCTTTTGCGCTTATTTTCACTTATGAACTCCAATCATTTCTTTTGGTCATTCTAATTTTATAAAAGGGTTTAAATCCTGTTCTTCGATTCCCGAAAACAGGATCATTGGAACTGTATAATGCCCATCAACATAATTATTTGATTCAATTTCTTTCAACAACAAAGGTACCCCTACTTGGATAGGTGCCATACCGTATGGCAATGTGCTAGTGAAACATCCTTGAAACGTTTCCCTAAAATCTTTATCCCTTCTTGAAATCGCCCTTTCTTTTCAATTTATCTTTAAAGATTCTTGGGTAGAATCCCCAACGTTTTGGACAATTGCATGCATCGCGACACCAAAAGGTTCGATAAAGATATCAATAAATTTTATATTTTTATTGTTCGCTTTTATTAGATCAAACCTTTGACGTCTAGATGTATCCGATCCTCCGGTTGTATTAATAATAATTGTATCTTTCTCTGTGATTTTATCCATATACATAAAGGGGATGTCGTGAGCTTTAACTTTAACAAAAGGATATCTTATTTCATAATATTCTTTTGCGGCTAGCGCCTTATTTCTTTCTTGGTAAATGGTTCTCCCAATAATGTGTCTTGGATTATTTGAAAAACTCATTAAATCATGATCAAAAACTTCAAACGACATA
Organism: Mycoplasma todarodis; assembly: GCF_965212735.1. Lineage (GTDB taxonomy): Bacteria > Bacillota_I > Bacilli_A > Mycoplasmatales > Metamycoplasmataceae > Mycoplasma_K > Mycoplasma_K todarodis_A. The sequence goes on from NZ_CBDBYJ010000003.1 coordinate 61,241, forward strand.
GCCCCATTCCTTATTAGATTATCCATAACAACAGAACCGACAGAGCCCATGCCAATTATTAAATATTTATTACTATCTAATTTTTGTGTAACTCTATTAAAGATCACTTCTCTAGAATAGTCATCAATTCAAAATATTTCATTTTTAAATCAAATAAATCTTTTTGTAAGTTTTTGATATTTCATTTCAATGATAAATTTTTGATCTTTATAATTTAATAATAGATTGCTTAAAAATTCCTGTTTTGTTTCACCTTTGAATATATATGTTTTCTTTCTAAAACGCTGCATTTTAGTTAATTCTATACTTCTTACGATGCCACTTTCACTTTCCATAAAATGATTAAATAATGGCCTTGCTTGATAAAGTGTTTCAATTTCATTGAAACGTTCTTGGATGCGATCCGGTCATATTTCAAAAATTATTTGTTCGACTCTTTTTATTTTTTGAAATATATCAAATGATGTTTCTCGGAATGTTTTATCCCTTGTTAGACATAAACCCATGTAATTAGGATTGTTTGGCATTAATCAATTTTCAATACCCAATATATGTGGGGCCATTTCAGTATTATTATTTTTATGAATATAAAACATTTCTTCTTTTCATGAATAAACCACTTCTTTTTCCTTACCTTGATAAGAAAGGTTAAAATAAATTTGATTGTTTTTATTGTTTATTCTGTGTTTTGTTCCATTGCCTTTTAATAAAGAAATTAACTCCTTAGCCTCCAAAGTGATTTTCAATTTTTTCTTCTCCCTCTTCGATAGGTAAAGCTTTTAATTTATTATCGAATTTTGAGTTAAGTTTGTTATAAACTTCAATTGTGTCTTCGCCAATAAACATTTTTTTAAGTTCTTTTCTGGTTTCGTTAAATTCATTTATATCTTTTATCAAGTTAGTTTGTGGTTTCTCTTTTAAATTATAATTTCCAATAGCGGGATTCTCAAAGAAATTCTTCATTAATAAGAACGTGTCTTCTTTTTCATTTTGTTCAATAATTCTATCTGTTATATAAATAGAAGTAATGCCTTTTATGTGGTTTCTAGAACGCAAATATTTCAGCAATATTATCGCATTTCTTTTATTGTTCATTCCATTTGCTTCATTCAATGCATCTTTTTGCCTATTAAATGTTTTCTTTGGTTCCGTTTCTATTAAGTTGTAATTATCAAAATCATCTCTTTTTAAATGGAAATATTTATCGTTTTTCTTTACATAAAAAGGTATATCTAGATGGAATATTTGTTTCAGGACCCCATTTTCTTTTCTGTAAAATTTTACAGTTAATGCATTTTTATTATTTTCTACTCTTATAGGCATTTTGTAGTGATCTTTTAGCCTACCTCTCAATCATGGTTCTACTTTTCTTCTAAGTTCTCGAACTCCGTTTTCATCTTTAAGAACAAAGGCATAATCAATATCAAAATCATTATCATGGTACATTACCCCAGTCCTTATTTGATAACTCCCTAAATGGAACTTTTCAATTACCTTGTTGCCGTTGCCGTTTATATATTCTTCTAAAAACCGTTCAATAGTTTTTCTTCGACCTCTAATTTGTTCATATACACCATCGCTAAGTTTATTATCTTTTGCAAATTGGTTCAAACTTTTATTTATATTCTTTGTGTTAATTATCATATTTTAATTTCCTTTACCTCGTGGGATTTTATTTTTTTATTTGCGATTCTGTGATCGTCTTTTTTATACTTATATGCAGTATTTGCTTGTATTATTTTTTCAGGATAAAAAATCTTAAAACCACTATGATTTTAAGATTAGTCTACATATTATTGCTTCTAAAAAGTCTTAATGGATTTTGTCTTTTAATTTTTCATAGTAATTTAATTATACATCATTATTAGCACTTATAGCGTAAGAGTGCTAAAAATATTTTTCATTCCTTTTGGCCATACTTTTTGCAGAAAATAAATTCCTAAAATCTATTTTCTACTTGAGTAATACGCATCATTATTTGGATTCATTTGATTTGAACGATTATCATTTTCATATTGTTCATGTTCATCCGCATCATAGCTGTTTGAACCATAATCCTCATCATAATCGTCATGATCTGGATTTTGTAAATTTGCATGATTATCTAGCGCTGCTTCATCTTCTGGATCTGGTCCAAGAATATTATCTAAAATCATGTTTCCTCCTTTTTCTTTTTGTATTTAGAATTATTAATCATAATATGGATTGGGTATTCAACTTTCAAGATGACCAATTAAATTTTGAACTTTGGAATCTGTTGCAAGAAGTTCTATTTCTCATCCACTATCACTATTTCCAAAACTACATTTAAATTTAAACATGTCAACATCCTCATTTTCACTCGTGTTGCGTTTTAAAGAAGTTTTTAATTCTTCATAGTCTTTCATAGGGTCACTAGATTTTTCGCTAATGTATTTTCAATTCAATAGTCCTTCAACATAATCCTTAATAGTTCAAAACATTCTGTTGAATCCTTCGAGTCTATCATCGTTATTGATGATTTTAGAACACGCCAGTTCGCTTATATACACTTCACCCTCATAGAGAATAACTCCATTAGATGAGTTATTCATAAATTCTTCCAATAAATTTTCGTTACTATCAATGGCAATTTTCATCTTTCTTTCTTCTCTTCAAACTTTATAAAATTTCATAACTTTCCTTTCTAATATATAGTTTCCCTTTCTCCATCAACATCCATACGTCCAATCATTTTTACTTCTCCATTATCAGAAGTCTTTTGACTTGCCGCTGTAATCGAGAAGAATTGTCCATCAATAGTTCCTGACATTTCATTTGCTTTTTCATTATTACAATCTATGCAAAGCGGTTGTAAATTTTTATAATTATCAGAACCTTTTCTTTTAGCCTTCCTCGGATTCTTCGGCCAAATATGATCTAATGTTCAACCAAATTGAGTTGTCCTATTATAATGTGTTCAAATAATCCTGTGCCCGAACGCATCTTGTGCTTCGTTAACAATTCCAAAATATTCATCCCACACTTTTCCTTCAATATTGTAATCTCCATATCTATTTCCAGACATAGTGATACCTCCTTATTTGCTCAGTTTCTTTTCTCTTGAGGTGAGCATACAACAAGAGTTTGAAGGAAGATTTTTTACTTCCTTCAATTCAAATATTACAAACTAAATAGACATTATTTTGTATGTTTAGTTATAATGTTAATATGAAAAAACTAAAAACAGGAATTGAAATATTAAAATATTTATCGAGTCAAAATAAACCAGTATCCATTGATGCTATTGCCAAATACTTAAATACGTCATTTGAGCTTGAAAAAGAGATAAAAGCAAGAAGTATCAAGGAATACCTTAGAGAGCTTTCCAATGAGCTAGTTTACACCGGAGGAGGGATACAACAACCCATCATAGAATCAAAAAGAGGAATTGATGGAGGTTGAATGATAACAAAGAGTGGTAGGGAAGAAATGAAATCATGAAGTTTTGACAGTTTCAAATCCGACACTTTAAATGCAATCAACGATTCATTCCAAAGAGCTATGGTTTCAGAAACCTTTCACTATAAGAAAGACTTAAAGAAAGCTAAAGGGATTCTATATTTAACTAAGAACTTCCACGAACATGATCATGAACATTATTTAGGTAATTCAAATGAAATCATTGAAAGTGGAATTGTTAAGAAATTAAAGGAAGTTGCTTTAGCAGACCAATATGCATTAATCACTTTTAAATTCATTAGATATTCAATAGAAGAAAAACAAATGAAACTAAAGGTTATTAGATTAATACACGACCTTGATGAATCATTTGTAATTTGTTCTAAACCAGATAGTGATGAACCTATGTACATTAATATAAGGAATATTGAAAAGATACGGAAATTAGATCAAAGATTCATAAGAAAATACGAATCTAAATATTCTTCTAATGTAAATGAAGGGAAGACTTCCATTGCGGTTCGTTCAGAACAATGGGTTAAATTAAGAATCCATAATGAACTTATGTACGAAGTAATTGAATTATGAATTCATGGGTGTTCCTTTGAATTTAGCGATGATAGAAAAGAAGTTTTAGTTAAAAGTTATGAACACTATAAATTAATGCTCTTCTTATTTAGAACTATTGGTTGTGCGACTGTTATAGATGCACACGAGATGATTAAGAGAAGATGAAATGAAAAGGTTGATTCAATTAAGAAAATAAGTGAATAATTTTAATGTTTAAAACAACCTCCTTAACCTCAAAAAGATATGATGATAATGCACATAATTATTGTTATGTCCAAGTAAAAAAATAATTAGAAATTGAGGTTATATGAAAAAACTTGAAGAAGATTTAAAAAGAATACGAAAAACCATACACAAGGCTTCCTTGATGCATTCTTCAATATTGATATTTCAAACCATTTTATATGGAGTAGCCATATTCTTGGTGGATTGATATATTCCATTAGAAGATTCAAATTACAATATCCTTATGTTTATATTTTCAGTATGTTGTGGTTCCTTTGCATTTTGCACATTATCATGAATTTGTTTCCGTTGAGGTGCTCCATTACGTTTACTAAAGAAATATGAACCTGACATCTCACTTGGCAAAAGAACTCTTCAATCAGTAGTGGATAGATTGGTATATCCAATAAAAAGTCCAAATAATACTAAACAATGAATAAAGACTGCTGAAATAAAATGATGAACCTTTATTCCTGTAATAAATTTAATATTTGAAGGTCCAGGATTGAAGGTTCGTATAGATACGGGAATAGCTAAAATTGAGAATGATTTAAAAAAATAAATAAATTAAACAATATCCAAATGGGCGTTGTTTTTTTAATGGTTAAATAGGTTGCAAGAGATGAAAAAACGATAAAAACTACACTTAAAGTGGAATTGTTTTCAACACAGTTGCTTTAATCAGTTGGATATAATGCAACTATGATAAAAAGATATAATTTAAAACTTAAAATATTGAGTGTTTTTGCATTTGTTGCGCCTATAGCTTTTGTAGCTTCTTGTGGTGAAAGCAATACAAAAACGGATAAGCAACATAAAGATATAGATAAGCAACATAAAGATGTATATGTCACAAAGGATGAACAAATACTCAAGGTTGGTGACACCAAAATATTAAACTCAAAAGGAACTGATCTTTCTGATGAATTAAAGACTAAGGTAAAGTTATTCAACAATAAGATAAAAGATATATTAAAGATCTATAAAAATAGAGGTGGAGAAGTTATACAACCATTGGTATATGACTTCTCTAATAAGAATTTGAATTGTTTACCGATACAAGTTCTTAAAGTATTCAAAAGAGGCTATGGTATTTTCAAAATGCCTATTACTTTAAAATTAAGCCACAACAATTTTAAAGGTTTTGATTTTACTCGTTTGCCCTTTAGCGTCGAGAAGGTTCATCTAGATCACAATAAAATAACCTCAGTCAATTTTTGGAGTGTTTCAAGAAATATTAAAGAATTAGATTTAAGTTTTAATGAGTTTACTGGCAAAGTTCCAACTGAAGATATGCACCATCTTAGAAATGGGACAATAGTTGATTTAAGAAATAATAAATTTACACAAATAAATAGCAAACACTTGAACTCACTAAAATACACTTCAAGGAGAATAGCATTAGTGAAAGATAATGCAAGCGCCTTTAATTCAGCATTCCCAGAGGACGCCTTATTTAAGAAAGACTCAAAACCTTTTAATGAAACTAAAGCCGTATTAACCTTCCCCAACTTATTTTTTAAAGAAGAAGAAAGCACATTATTAGACAACCTAATAATAGTTATCTTGATAACCAAATTGAATTACACAAGAATATTGCTTGCTAATAACAATATAAATTGATAAAGATACAAATCTATCCCAAGGTATCCATAAGTTATAATTTATATATGGAAACAATTAACTTTAAAATAATAGATAACTTCAGAATCGTGGATGATCAAGGAGAATTAACTCTGACCATCAATGGAAAAGAAGTGTGAACCAACTTTACGCTTCAAAAGAAAGAGAAGAAAGAGTTCACAATACCAAAAGCTGATTCATATGTAATCGAGCTTAAAAACAGCCAAAAATGCTTTAAGAAGAAAACAACAGATCAACTAGAAAATAAACTAATTAAGGTAGTAAGTCGTAAATCTCCAGATTGACTTGGACTTAGAGGTCTTATGTGACAAGGTATGATGATGTTGATTGCTGGTAGATATACTTTTAAGATTAGAAAACAAAAGAAATAAAAAGCCATTCAAGTGGTTTTTTATTTACTCATCATAAGTTAGAAATTGATGGCAATGTTATTTATTAAGTTTAGTTTATATATAATAAATAAAAGGAGTTAACATGGGAATACTGGACATAGTTTATATTATTCTATCGATAATATCATTCATTATTTTTATTTGAATGGTAATCAGCATAATAAGTAACAAAGGCGAAATAAAAAGAAATAAAATTGAAATTGAAAATCTAAAGAAACACAACGAATCTCTTTGAGAAGCAACCGGAAATTTACACAAAGATAAATTAGAGCTAATTGAAAAGCAAAAAGAACTCGAAGAAAGAACAAAGAAAAAGAAATAAAAAAACGAGAAGCTCTCGTTTTTTGTTTAGATTATATCCGCTATAAACTATTTCTTAATTTTCTTTCTTCATAGTCTTACAAATCAGGTTTGATTATCGTCATTGTGATCAATTTCAACAGCTGGATCTTCCCCTGGTTTCATTCATGCAACTCAGTTAACGTGCGCATTCTTATATCTTATAGTTGTTCCGTTAATTGTGGTAGTATCATATTCTCCAAGTACCCCATCATAGTGAGCAGTTGTTTTACCAAACCTTTGGAATATAAAACTTACTTGATCATAAACTTCGTAATTACCAATTTTCATTAAGGTGATTACATATTCTTTACTTGACTTTTCGAATTCTTTTATTGGAATAACTATTTTTTGATGGTTACTTTCCATTTCTCCTACTTGTTCATAATCAGCCATTTCAAGAGCGTGAAGTCTATCACTATTATCTTTTATCTTAGTTGCGTTATCTGTAATTGATTTTTTGTTTGCTGCAATGTCAGATTTTATTTTAACAACATCTTTTTTCAATGTATCCACTTCACCTCTAAGTGTTATTAGATCATTAGATAAATCTGCATTCTTTTTACTTAATTCAGCAACCTTAGTATCAATATGTGCATTTGCTGATTTTCATGTTTCTATTGCATCAACTCTAGCTTGAAGAAGTTTCTCTGAATTTTTAAGGTCTGCAATGTCTTGTCCATGTGTTTTAAGAGTTGTGTTGATTGTTGTAATCGAAGTATCAATTGCTTTTTTATCAGCATCATGTTTTGCTTCTAAATCTTGAATCTTCTTATCAGCTTCTGTAGCTTTTGTTTGTAAATCACCAATTTGTTTTGTGTTGTCAGCAATACTTGTTGTATGTGCTTTTATTAGTGTTTCTATTGCATCAACTCTTGTAGCAATATCAGCGATTTCTTTTTTGTATTTAGCATCTACATCAGAAATTGATTTTGTATTTGCTGCAACTGATGAAGTGTTTGCATCAATAAGTTTTTTAAGGTCTGCAATTGCTATTTTATTAGTTGCAATCACTGTTTCATTTGTTTTGATTGAATCACCCAATGTTGTATTAAGTTTCTTAATATCTGAAATTTCTTTTTCAAGGTTTGCAATGGCCGCCTCATCTTTCACTGTGGCCGCTTCTTCAGCTTTCATTCTTGTTTGAAGATCTGTGATTGAAGCTTCATTAGCTGCAATTGCTTTATGGTTTGCATCAATCATTGTTTGTGCATTTTTGATTAAACCTTGGATAAGTTTAATGTCAGCTTTATTAGTTGCAATTAATCCATCACGTGTTGCTTCTGCAGTTTTTAAATCTGCTACATCTTTTTTAAGTCCTGCGATTGCTAAAGCATTATCTGCAGTTAATTTCTCGTGCTTATCAGTCGCTAGTTTTAACTTATCTGTAATGGCTTTATGATCTAAATCCATTTGAGCCATATTATCTTTATTTGTTTGAACTAATTTCTTAAGAGCATCAATCGCTTTTTCAGCATCTTCTAATGCTTTTTGTTTAAGAGCATTGTCAGCATTTGCTGCTTTAAGTTGTGACTTAAGAGTTTTAACAGCTTTTTCATATTGATCAGTAACAACTTTTAGAACATCTTCTTTGTTCTTTTTAAGTTCATTGATTTTTTTATCTTTTTCAAGATTACTTTTGTTTAATGCTTTAAGAGCATCTTCTTTTAATTTGATGTCAGCATCTTTATCACTTATATCTTTTTCTAATTTAGCTTTCTTAGAATTCAGCTCATCCATATCTTTTTTATATTTCTCTTGAGCTTTTTTCATAAAGGCATTATCTATACCTGAAACTGAATCAACAGCTTGCTTGAATTTTGCCATTGTGTCAGCAATCTTTTTATTTAAATCTCTTAACTCTTGTTCTTTACGAGTTTTTTCATCTTTAAGAGTTTTTAAACTATTTTTTAATTGAGCAATAGCCTTATCATATTGATCCTTCACTATTTGTAAACGATCTTCAAAGTCTCTTATTAATTTTGCTTGTTTTAATCTATTCTCTTCGTTTGTTACATCAAGAAGAGTTCTAAGAGCTAAAATCATTTCAGCATTTTTATCAAGTTCTACTTTTTGTTTAGCGATTTCAGCTTCTTTTTTAGTAATTTCAGCTTCTTTATCTTGTATATCTTGATTCATTTGTTTGATTTTAAGTTCATTTTTTGCAACTTTATTTTTAAGATCGAGTATCTCTGTATTTTTAGCATCAATTTCTTGTTGCTTAGCTTTATTCTCAGCAATTTTGGCATCGATTATTTTTTGCTTAGCTAAAAGATCAGCATCTTTGGCATCAATAGCTAATTTTTGACGTGCAATCTCTGCTTCTTTGTTTTTGATAATTTGTTTGTTTGAATCAATTTCAATTTTCAGTTTGGCAATATCTGCTTCTTTACTTTTGATTTCAGTTTCTTTTTGTGCAATTTCTCCACCTAGTTTAGTGACATCTTTTGCATAAGCTTCTTTAACTGTTTTTAAGTCAGCATTTAACGCTCCAACTTCTTTTAGACGTTGAGCTTCTTTTTGTGTTAATTTTGTTTTAGTTTCAGTAAGATCTTTTAATTGTTTTTGAATTTCTGCTGCTTTTTTAGTTATGTCTTCATTTAGAAGTTTCTTGTCATTTCTTAAAGTGTCAGCTTCTTTTTCTAATTGTTTTTTCTCTGCTTTGAATTGCGTTGCATCTTTCGCCATTTTTTCTTCAAGAGCTTTAATTTTTATAAGCATTTTTCATGCTTGAATTGTGTTCATCTTATTTGTGTTTTTAAGTTTTTCAATCTCTTTACTGTTATGTGGTTTTCTTGAAAGTAAATCAGCAATTCTAGCCTCATTACCAGCAATTTCAACTTCTTTATCTCTGATTGTTTCAATTTTTTCTCTTAATTCTTTTTGAACTCTTTTTAATTTGGCATTTTGAAAAGCGTCTCCAACTTGTCCTTTGTTATTTTGAGCGTGGTTATGTAATACGTGTGTTCTTTCTACGGCTTCCATGGCAACGAAAGTCCCTAAACCAATTGATGTTAATAACCCTAGTCCTCCGAGTGCTGTTAAAGCAACTCCTTTTTTCTTCATTTTCCCCATTTTTTTCTCTCCTTGAATGTATAAATTAGTATATAAATTATACCATTTCAGTATATACAAGAAGCATTTTTGTGTAAAACACAATACAAACAAAAAAACACAAAATCAAGGTGTAAACTGCTTATAACAACATTTATTAGGGTTATTTGTTAGCTACAAGGGGTATAAATAATTTTTAATATTTTAATCATATTCAAGATTTTTTCCTTATTATAGTAATTTACAAATTTCAAGATTTGCAAACAAAATAGATTATCGAATGTGAAAATATACCCAAATAAGTAAATAAAAATACGAGAATATTCTCGTATTTTATTAACCATCAATTTCATTTGCAAGTTTAACTCCACCATCTTTTGTTCTTTTAAGAATAAGTGCAGTTTCTAAATCAGATCAACTTCCTACTCAAGCTTCACCAATTAATTCCATTCCAACATGATTACCAGCTGGAGGTTGTCAATAACCTTGACGTCCTCCACCTGAGAATACTTTACCAGTTTTAGGATAAAGTGATCTTACATCAGTTCAAGGAATTAGTGTAACTTCATCCTTTTGGATTATTCCATCATTGTTATTATCATCTCAGAAAGAATACCTTTGATTAGCAAGATGTCTTTGAAGATCTTGAACACCTTTATATTTATCACTGAAGTTTACATATCAAGCTTTTTTCTTATCAAAGTTAATTGTTCTGTTATCTCAAGTTTCTTCTGGATTACCCCTAAATGCAAGATAACCATGCGCATCTTGTATTGGGTATGCCGTTGAATTGTGTTTTACAATACCATCTTTTGTACCTGATGGATTTAAGATTAAGTATTGATGTTGTTTCTTAGTTCAACCACCAATTACATTTAGTGATCAAGGTTGTCTTTTATCTAATTCATGCTTATATTCAACAAGCTCATTAGACTCTTTAATAAAAGTTGAAACAGGTTTGTTGTATCCCATAATAGTGTCTCGTCAGAATTCAATCATCTTATCTCTTTTGGTTGTATCAGTAATAGGAACCCTAAACCCTTTTCCATCTTTAATTAAACGTTCTGCATCAGAACTGAATGAAGTAAATATTGTCATTCCTTCATTATCACTTTGAACACCATTTGTTAATCAAGAGTTTGTTTTTATAGTGCCAGATAATCAATCAGTTCAATTTGTACCATCAGTTTGTCTACTGAAGTTAAATGCATTCTTTTTATATGTGTAATATGGGTCTCATCCTGCTAATAAACTTGATAAAGTTGTTGCACCGATTTTATATGACTTAGGCTTTGTGAACATGTTTGTGAACATTCTTGTTAACATCTCATCAAACCCAGAAGAATAATCATCTCAAATCGTTACTTCACCATGTTCATGTCTATATTTAAATCTACTTGCAGATTTATCTCATCCAAATGGGTGATAGTTTATGTAGAAGTTAGGAGTTACTCTTCTTCCTTTGTATAAGTATGCTTTATTTCTGTTTAAATAATCTGGAAGTTTATCATTGAAATCACCAACCATAACTCTTAAGGTTCAAAGAGCTAATTGTTTATTAACAAAGGTTTCATCTCCACCTTTATTTCTAATTTCTTTTTTCTTTTGTAACAGATCAATAAATACTGTATCTTTTGCATTATCCGCATCAGTAATATCTACCCCAAGCATGTTTGCAAGTTTTTCAATTAGATATTTAGAAACGTACTTACTTTGAGGGGATGAAGGTCTATATCCATTGTGGATTCCGGCTTCTATTATTTCTTCGGGAGCAATCTTCTTTTGTCTTCCTATAAATATTGGTTTTTGTCAAGTTTGGAAGTGGTTCAATACATGTCCATACTCATGTTGTATAACGGTGAAAATACTATCAAATTTATTTTTAACACCATTGAAGTTTGGCGTGTGTCCATTAATAGCTTTATCTCAAATAGCTAAACCAGAATTAATAAACATCAGTGACTTAGCTGTGTTCTTTGGTTTTATTGGAATATCTTGCAGTTTATTAGCACGCACAAGACCACTTTCATTAACATATCCACCAGCATGTGGACTCTGTGAAATCATATGTTCGTTATCGAAAGTTATAACTCCTAGTGAAGGGAGCTCTGGACCATGAGCAATCCTTGAAAGGAATAATTGAACAAACTCTTCTAATTCATTTTCATTAATAAATGGTTTGGCAACAGTTGGAGCGTTTTTAACAAATTTAGAATTGAATTTTTTATAACCAAACATAAACACGATTGGTGAATCAGATGCATCTTTACCAAATCATGCGATAAGTGTTTTTTGTTTACCAACCATCATTGTTTTGTGGTGTAAATCCTTAACATTGTAACCTTGTTTTTGAGGTTTAATCTCTTTAACATTTGATTGTGGAGTTTTATCAGCAAGTCCTAAAACTTGATATCTAATAATTTGTTGATGCTTTCCATTGATTGTGTAACCAGCATTTGCAGTTATCGTTAAAGCAACTCAGTCATAGTTTGATAATCCTGTTATTTTATCAGCCGTAACAGTCATATTTGGTATTTGAGGTAAAGTAAATGTACCAGCACCTTCGAAGCCTCTAAAGAGGATTCTCGGTCTAGCCACCACTTGATCAATAATTAGAACTTTTAAACCTTGAACTTCATAAATGAATTTAGCTTCAGCTTTACCATTAATTGTATAACCGTGTTCCCCTCTAACTGTTACTGTAAAGTGTTGACCATTTGAAAGATTATCATGTTGAGTTGAAGTAACTGTTGCATGTGGAACTTTCGGTATAGTGAATTCACCTTTTCCATTATCTCCAGTAACATTTATGGCGAGTGTTTGTTTTGATACTTTTATATCAATTACTTTTTTAGGTTCAAACAATCCTTGGACTGTATATGAGAATGTGACACTATTTTTACCATTAATAGAATATCTACTTGGATCTACAGAAGCATAAGTTACTTCAATAACATCTTTATTTTTGATGTTCCTTGTTCTATTAATTAAAACATTGTATTGTGGTTTTCCCTGTGGTGGTGTGGTTAGTATTGCTTTACCCGATTCACCTGTAATCCCCAAAGAAGCGTATGTTGGTTTTTTAACCTTAACATCAACTACGGGTTTAGCTTTTAATCCATGCACAAAATATTCAAAGACAACTTTCTTTGAACCGTTGATTGTTAGATCGTGTTTTTGATCAACAATATATGTGATGACTATTCTGTCTTTATTTCTCAAACCTTTCTTCTTACTCACATTAACCAATACACCTTCTTTTGGACTATAAGGTAAAATGGTAATTTTCGCTTCACCATCATACCCTTGAATATTTAATGATTCATATGTTGGTTTTTTAATAAACACATCTTTATCATTTTTATCTTCAGAACCTTTGGCTGTTCCACAAGATATAACTGTTGGCAAGGCGATTGCAGCTGTGAATGTTGAAGTGGCGATTACTTTAACTATTCTCTTTTTACTTAATTTCATATTAAAACTATTATAAGGAAAAATACATACTCACCATAAAGCAAAATCTTAAATAACAAGTTATAAACATTGAACATAAACAAAAGAGATTTTAAAAACTTTTTCTAATTCTCAAACCCCATTTAAATAAATAGAATGAAATAACAAGGTGTGGGACTATTTTTTAATTTTGAAAGCCTTATTTTGTTAATCAAGTTTCATTACGCATCGAATGCTTTTGATCATTAAACTAACATTTGATATTTTTTTATCTCAATTCTATAAATCGAATACTTTTCTTCTTAAAATCATTTCTATTTACATACTTAAATAGGCTCTAAATAATAATTTAAGGTGCTTTTAAGGCTTTAATCCATAAGAACAAACTCATTAAACACCATCCATAAAAACAACTCTTATATGTTCTAAATAAAATAATAAAAACACCAACCTGAGTTGGCATCTTTATCCTTTCACTTTAGTATATGTGATGTGCTGGTGTTGTTCAAGTTACTGGTCCAGGTAATTTACCATATGTTTCACCATCTTCTAGTGTATATGTACCTGTTGCAGTACCAACTAATATGAGGTTTTCAGCGTATAACATGAATCCACCTTTTGCATAAGTTTCATCGAATGCATGTTCTGGTTTAACAGTAGCAACGACTAGTTTATCTTGGTGTAATTTCTTAATACCCTCTGCTGGTGTCCCAACATATATTTCCCCTTCTTTAGTTGCGGTCGCGTTGTCAAACCCCATGAATCCTCCGGTTAAGTCTATACCATCAACAAGTTTATCTACTGAAGGTATGTCTCCCGGATTTGGCATTCCTGTTTGGAATAACCCAGCTGTTGTTCCTATGTAGAGATCGAATTTACCGTTTTGGGCTCCGTTTTCTCATTGAGGAATTTCTGTCATGAATTGGATATCTCCATCCATGAATTTTTCTTGTTTTAGACCACCTGCACCATCATCAGTAATTCAGTACCCACCTTGGTCTGTACCAACGTATAAGAATTCTTTACCAGTAGCATCGTAAGCCACTTGACTTGTTTGAATTTTTAGATCTGTTGTTAGTACTGGTGTTGTACCTAATTTTTTATTTGTAACATCCACTTCATAGAATCCATCATTTTTATAAACAGCTCATTTTTTGACACCACCATCTTTATACTCAATCATTGTAGAATGAGTAAAGTCTCCGGTTACAATTTCTTTAACTGTTTTAGCTTCTTCTATATAAAGACCTTTTTTAGTTCCTACGAAAAAGTCATTTCCACCCACTTTTTGGTGTACGAATCCACCTGTGAAATCTCCTGCCACATCTCACTCTGTGTGATGCTTCATAGTTCCGTTAGATTTCTTCATTGTGAAAAATCCATTCTTATTAGCTACGATTGCAGTTCATTGTTTAACATCAGTTGTTGGTTTCTGAGCAACGTTAGCTTTAAAGTAGGTTACTAATGAATCTTCTCAAGCTCCGTGGTCTCCAGTTGGATTTAAATCTTTTAATATATAGTATTGTTTTTTTATTGCATCGATTGTCGCATCTTTGTCAGCGATAATCTGGTTCTTCGCAGCAATCTCTTGGATTTTTGCGTCTAAGTCTTTGCTTAAGTCTAAGAAATCTTGAGTTAACTTAGCTATATCAGCATCTTGTTGTTGGTTCTCATCTGTCAAGTCTGCAATTTGTTTTTGTAGACCTACGATAGTAGCAACTTGCTTATTGGCATCAGCTAAGTCTTTTGTTAAATCACTTATTTGAATATCCTTAGCAGCCACATCTGCTTCTAGTTGTGTTTTTTCTGCTTTTAAATCATCAATTTGCTTTTGCAGAGCGGCAGTATTGGGATTATTATTAATAGCATCTGCTAAATCTTGAGTTAGTTTAGCTATTTCCGCTTTATCTGCAGCAGCGTCTTGTTCTAATTGAGTTTTAAAATCTTCTAAATCTTGAATCTTTTTATTAAGACCATCTATTGTATCTTGTGTGTGAACATCACCAACGATTGTTTCGGCCTTATTGCCTTCAACAGCATATCAAACACCTGTTGCTGTCCCCACAACAACGGCGCCGGTCAATGCACCTACTCCTAGTAATGCTCATTTATTGCTCGATAATTTCATATAAACACTCCTTCACTTCCCTCTTAAATTATACTCTTATATACAAGTTGGCGCAAGTTTGGAAGGGTGCTAAAAAAGCAATAAAAGGACACAAAACCCTTTAAAATAAAGGTATTTTATACTTTTGTTAATTTTTTGTAATTTACATAAAACAGTCATTTTTTTCATTATCGAGCTTTTTTAACACATCGTAAAAATTGTTGTTTTTTATATGTAATTAACAATGAAAAACTTTACAAAATGTTAATATTTTTAATAATATCCAAGGGAGGGATTGTGAAAAATAAATTAACTTTAGGGGCTTTAAGTGTCTTAACCATTGCTGCTCCAATTGCTATAGTTATTTCTTGTGGAGATACAACAACTTCAAACAAAAAAGCAAAACCAGAAACTAAAACAGAAGCAGGTTCAAAAGATGAAACGAAGAAAGAAACAAATAAAGGGGCAAATAAAGGGGCAACCATAAAACCAATAGATAACGATTTAATAAAAATACTTTCTAAAGATAAAATTATAGATATTAATTTAGATAAATATAATACACCCGAAAAACTTATCCCTGAACTAAAAACAATTATTAAAAAATACACTGATGCAGCAACTGGTAAAAGATCCAAACATCTTGTTTTTCACTATAAATCCAACAGATGATTAATAACAATAAACGACATTAAAGAAGAGATGATTGTTGTACTTGATTCTTTAACAAAAACAATCACAGGTTCTGTTCAAAAAATAATTTAGAAACTAAAAATGAGCAAAGTAAAACACTCTACATTGGAGTGTTTTATAATGCTATTATTTCCTGTTAACTCTTGTGTTTTTAACACTGTTTTTACCTTGTTCAATATAAGGTTGCATTTCTTTGTCTTTTCTGTTTTTAGATGATAATGCGTGAATACCTCAGATTACATAACCAATCGCAATAAATCCAAGTAGAGAAGTTATTTGAATTGTATTTTTAAGTTCTCAAGCTTGACCAGTAATTGGTGGAACCATAACGATAATTAATACAACTACCATTATTGCTATTGCTACTAAATACATAATGTATTCTCAAATAGGAATTTTTGGAATCTCTTTTCTTTTCGAAAGAATCATTAATGAAATGAATGTTCCGATGTATTGTGAGAAGAATAGGAATAGACCAATATCAAGAATTGAGTTGAATGTGTCTCCACCTATAAATACTTCTCATAGAAGTCCTAACAACATCATAAGAATTGATATTGTTGAGTTAAGGTAAATTGAAAGTCCATATTCACCTTTTTTATTTCTTTTAGCTATTCATTTAGGCAAGTAATCATCTTCAGCTAAAACAACAATTGATCTTGATGTTGTAATAGTGTTTGATGCTCTTGCAGACATCTTGTTACCGATGATACCAATAGTATAGATAACAACACCTGTTGTACCCATTGATATAGTAAATATCTTTTGGAATAATTTAACATTACCAGAGTTTAATATTGCCATATCAACTCCCATAAAGATTAAGTAGAATACGAAGTAGATTGAGAATAATACGAAGAATACTTTTAATAGTAATTTTCTAAATTTTCTAACTTCTACTTCACCAGCTAAACTGGCAATACTTTCTATACCACCATATGCGTATATGAATGCTAATACAGCACCTGTAAAGGTAATTGCATTAACTTTAGTACTTCCAACTCAGTTAGAGTGGAAAGCGTTGTCTTGTGCTGCTAAATAGATGATTGCACCTACTGATGTAATTAATACTATTCATTTTAATATTGAAGATATTGCAATGAACTTAAGTGATACTTTGTATCCGAATGTTGTGATTATTGTTATTAATATAAATACCCCAACTGAGAGTAGATCATACATTAGTCCGTGACTAGGGTCAATCTCTTTTAGTATTGCAGCTAAGAATAAAGGCGCTGTAATACTTAGAATTGGACCTTGAATGTATTGAGTTCATCCTTGATAAAACCCCCCGTGTCTGCCTCCTGATTGCTTAGCATAGTGATACGAACCACCCATTGCATCTGGATATGCATCCGCTGCTCTTGAAAATGCAAGAGCTACACAAAGAACTACGAATGAAGTTATCATAAATGCTATTAGTCCTAGTGCGTGTAATTCCATAATTTTACCGATTGTTGCGATAAAACCAAATCCCATTATGTAGTTTAATGAGAACAAGTAAAATTTCTTTTTACTCATTGTATTTTTTTCTGTCATGTTTTGTTTCTCCTTGTTATTAATTTTGTAAATAAAATACGCAATATAATCAAACCTTTATTGTGGATTGATTAATGCGTTTAAACTTCGATTTCTAATTTTTAATTAGATATTATTCGTGGGAGCAACAACAGTAATATGCCTTTAATTTATCAAATGCAATTATAGGTTTAATTAAGTCTTTTCACTCTTCTTTGAAGTCTTCGTTTAATCAATAGTATTTAACTTTCTTTTCACAAGTGTAGCTTAAGATTCCTAATTCTTCCATTAATAGTAAGTGCTTAGAGATGTTAGCTTGACTTGTACCAAACTTAGCTACTAAATCAGTAACTGTATTATCCTTGCACTTGCATGTATAAAAGTGAGCTAAGAATTTGATTCTCATCTCTACAGAAAAAACTTTCATGAATTTTGTAATATCCATTTTTCCTACTTTCCTTTTATAAATGTTTTATGTAAATATTTTATACAATAACACACAATTATTAACATTATATTTTTCATGTTATAAGTAGTAAATTGTTGAAACTTTTGCTTAATTTGTTGCATTATCACTGTTTTTCTTCTTTTTTGACATTTGAATCGAGCAACAAAATTTACATAAAAAAACACCAGCATTTGGCTAGTGTTAAATATTATTGTTCTTTGTTGATTTCAGTTTCTTTTTTAATTTCTTGAGTTTTCTTTAATTCTTCTTGCTTTTTAATTTCTAACTCTCTTGTCTTTTGAAGTTGGATTTCTTTTGTTTTTTGAACTTCTTTTGGATCTAATTGAGGTGGAGTTTTTTCAGCAGGAATTGGTGAAATTGTTTCAATTGAGAATTCTGGAGTTGGCTCAACTTCAACTTCTTTAGTAGCTTCTACTTGTTGAGGTTGAATTTTTTCCGCTTCTTGCATTTCACGTTCAAATTCAGCTCTTTGTTCAGCTAATATTTCACGTTCAGTTTTTTCAACAGGAATGATAACTTCTTCTGTTTTTTTAACTTCAACTTTTTTAGCTTTTTGAGGTTTTACTTCTTTTTTAAGTCCTGATACAACATCATTAATTGTTGATGTAATTTGTTTAATAACTTTTTCAGATTCTTTCTTAGTTGCACCAACTGTTTCAATATAGAATTTAACTTTTGGTTCTGTACCTGAAGGACGAACTGCAAATCATGTACCATTATCTAAAATAACTTTAACTAAAGTTGCTTTTTCAAGTCCCATGATTTCTTCTTTTGTGAAGTCTAGAACATTAATAACTTCTAGTTTTCCTACTTGTTGAATTTGTCCAATTCTTTCTAATAGTAATTCAACATCTTTATCGTCGATTTGTTTTGAAAGTTGAGTAGATGTGTGATGTCCATACATTGTTCCAATTCTTTCTAGTTCATCGAATAATGTCATGTTTTGAGTTTTTAAGTAGTTAGCTGCTTCAACAAGCATTACTAATCCTTGGAACGCATCTTTATCTCTTGCGATTTCTGCATTAATTAATTGACCATATGATTCTTCATAACCTAGAACTAATGATGTAGGGTTTTCGAAAATGATTTTTGCAATGTTTTTAAATCCAACATGTGTTTCGTGGATTTGAAGATTGTGTCTTTTAGCCATTTCTTTAGTAACGTTTCCTGAAACTATTGATTGAGCAATATATCCATCTTTTACATATTGTTTAGTTCTAATGATGTGATTTAGAACGATAGCAGCAGTTTGGTTACCATTAATTTTTTTGTAACTTCCCATTGGACCTCTAACAGCTAGACCAACTCTATCTGCATCTGGATCAGTAAGGATAATAATATCTGCTTTTTTCTTCTTAGCTAATTTGATAGCTCTGTTGTAAGCTCCTTCATCTTCTGGATTACATGATTTTAATCCTTTGAATGTTGAGTCTTCTACAACTTCTTGTTTAACTGCATAGTATTCAATATCCATTTTTTGGAATAGTGTTGGAGCAACGAATGAACCTGTTCCATTTAGCGCTGAATAAACAACGATTAATTTCTTGTTGTCGTTAGGTCTTTTTCTAATACTTAATACATCTTTGATGTAGTCTTGTTCAAGTGTTGGTGAAATGTATGTTGGGTTTAAGATTCCGTAAGGAACTTTAAGGAAGTTCATTCTGTTCATTAAATTAGCAATTTGTGTTGTTAATTCTGGAAGTAATTGAGCACCTTGTGCGTTATATACTTTGAATCCATTATATTCTTTAGGATTGTGAGAAGCTGTGATGTTAACTCCACCAGCTGTTCTTAATTTTCTAATTGCGTATGAAAGCAATGGTGTTGCTGCCATATCGTTGTTTTTGAATAGGTATGTTTTGATTCCTAGGTGATCAAATACTTTAGCTGTAATTTCAGCAAATAAAGCACCGTTTTCTCTATTATCATGTGCAATAACAAGTCCCATTTTCTTAACAATTGCACTTTGTTTTACTAATGTGGCACCATATGCGTAAGCAGCAGCTGCAATTGTAAATTCGTTAATCATGTTAGTTCCTGGTCCAAGGATTCCCCTAATCCCTGCTGTACCGAATGTCATTGTTTCTCCAAAAAACTTATCGACATTTTTTTCGTTAATTTTTTTTAGTCCTTTTGAAAGGATTTTATCCTTAGTAGGAGCATTTTTTCATTCTCTTAATTGTTCTAAATTAGTCATAATATTATTTTAACACATTGCTACTAAATTAACTTATTGTAGTAAGATTTTAATGTGTATAAAATAAAAGACATAGTAATTGGAGAAGTTACATACATTGGGAAAGCCCATTTTATCGTAACTCTAGACAAAGAATGAAGAGGATTAGTCCATATTACGGAGGTTTCAGACTATTATGTTTCTAACATAAAGTACTTCGTAGAAAAGGGTGATAAGATACCTCTGAAGATTATAGAAGTTATGGAAGACCAAAAGAGGGTCAAACTTTCTTATAAGGCAATCATGCCTAGATTTCAGAAAGATCCATTCAACTACACTTTAGAACATACTGAAGGTGGTTTCAAAGGTCTATCCAATATGCTAAACGAAAGGTTAAAGAATGATTAAATTAAATTTAGAAAAAGCCGTTACAGAACGTGCGATTGAAAAATACAACGATAAAGTTAAAGCAATCCATGCTGCAATGGAAAACTATTCAAGTGAAGGAAGCGATTTCTTAGGATGAAAAGATCTACCTTCAAAATACAACAAAGAAGAATTTAAAGAAATTAAAAAAGAAGCTAAGAGACTTAAAGCTGAAGGTGTGGAACTTCTTGTAGTTATTGGTATTGGTGGTTCTTACTTAGGTGCTAAATCTGCTATTGACTTTGTACAAGGGAATTACCCTGTAAAAAGAGATATGGAAGTTATGTTTGTTGGTGAATCAATTTCTTCAACTGACCTTGCTCAAAAATTATCATATGCTCAAAACAAGCAATTCGCTATTAACATGATTTCTAAATCAGGAGGAACAACAGAGCCAGCTCTAGCCTTTAGATTATTTAGAAAATTACTAGAAGAAAAACTAGGTGAATCAAACGCAAGTAAATTCATTATCGCTACAACAGATGCTAACAACGGGTCACTTGTTAGACAAGCTATCGAAAATGAATGAACAAGATTTGTTATTCCTGACAGTGTTGGAGGAAGATTCTCAGTTCTAACACCTGTTGGATTATTCCCAATGGCATGTGCCGGTCTTAACATTGATAAAGTTATGGACGGTGCTTCAACTGGTCAAAGACTATATGGAGAACCAAACTCTAAAAACGACGCTTACAAATACGCTGTTGCTAGATATGTTCTAGGTAAAAAATATGGAGCTGAAATGTTAGTTTCATATGAACCACAAATGGCTTATCTAAACGAATGATGAAAACAACTATTTGGTGAATCAGAAGGTAAAAATGAAAAAGGACTACTTCCTACTTCAGCTATCTTCTCAACTGATCTTCACTCAATGGGTCAATTCATTCAAGATGGTACAAAAATTCTTTTTGAAACAGTAATGACTGTTGCAGAACCTAACTTCGATGTAAAAATTACAGAAGAAGAAAGAAACCTTGATGGACTTAACTATTTAACAGAAAAAACTGTTCACGATGTTAACATGATCGCATTCGAAGGTGTTACTGACGCCCACGCTATCATTGGTAAAGTTCCAAACATCCACTTAGAAGTTGGAAAAATGGACGAGGAAAACCTTGGACAATTATTCTACTTCTTCCAAAGAGCATGTGCTATGTCTGCATATTTACTAGGGGTTAACCCATTCAACCAACCAGGTGTAGAAATCTACAAATCTAATATGTTTAAATTATTAGAAAAACCAGGTTACGTTAAAGACGAAGAAAAATAATTAATAATAAAAAATAGCGACATTCGCTATTTTTGTTTACCTATTTTTCTCATTGAGACAGAATCAATATATTCAGCTATAGGTTTTTGTTTTGTTAGTTTTTTATAATTTTTACCGTATTTAACTTCTAAAGCTGTTTTGTATTCTGCAGGAATATTTATTTGGATTCCTTCGTATTCTGCTTGTTCTACATTAAGTGTTAAATGTGGAATTCAGTGTTGGAATGCTTTACAACTTGGTTTATGAATTAAATAGAATCCTTCATTCTTTTTAGCATAAAGATTATTATATGCAGTCTTGAATGTAAGTTGTTTGTAAAGGTTCTTAAATGGGAAACTGAAGAACTTCAACATTTTCTCTTTTGCATTATATGGTGTGTATTTAGAATGTAGTTTTTTCATTAAAAAATTATTTTTATGACTGAATTTACTTCATTTCTTAACTTTTTTAGTTGTTGTTGGGGCAATTATTAAGATATCAATAAAGATGCTTGTCTCGAAAAACTTAAGTCCTTTAGGGATAAATTTAGGATTAATAGAAGGATAAGAACTATCCATAGAACCATCAATTAAATACTCTTCTGCAGAGTCTTTTAATTTTCTATATGACTCAATTGTCATCATGATTTCTATCTTTTCATTTCATGGAATCATACCTTTCATAGCCACCGCACCTTGCAATGTTGTACTTGCTGCTGCATATCAAATATCATTATCTTCACATATATTAATGAATGTTTTTAGGTGATTAATTAGTTGTTTTTTACGATTCGTCATACATATATTTTACATAGGAAATTGAAACATAAGGTATAATTTAAAAGAAAAATAACCCTGAAGGAGAAAATGATGAAGAAAAAAACAATAACAGCTATAAGTTCGCTTGGTGCCATTTCTGGTGTAGCTCTTTTAGCAACGTCTTGTGGTACTGCCGCTGCAGACAAATTAGACGGTAAATATATCGCCGATGCTCGTAAAGACGGTAAAACACTTACAGATAGTGAAATCGCATTCGACAAGTTCTACAACCAATTAATTGCTAACGGACAATCTGAAAATGCCAAGAGAGTTCAAGATATCATTAAGAAATCAGCAAGATGACTATATGAAAAAGAAGTTAAAGGTTCAGAACACCTTAAAGAAATTCGTGAAGCACAAATGACTAAGAAAGAGAAAAAAGATGCCGACTTACAAGCACTTAAATCACTTAGCAAAATTGAAAGCTCAGTAAGATCTGAATTTGACGATCAAAAAGAAGCATTCAAACAAGCGCATGGTCACGGATATGAAGATGCTTGAAAAACAGAACTTTCTACAAATAAAGCCTACGGTAACGCCACATCTGATAAACAAGCTATTGACAACATGGTTCTAAAACAAATTGTTGGTAATGCTTATGCACAACACACAATCAAACAAGACTCTGATACATTCACAAAAGAAGATGTTGAAAGAGGTAACCCAGCTAACAAAGATTCAAAACAAAAAGATTGAGAATGACTATGAAACCTTAAACAAAAAGGTTATGTTTTCCCATCTGAAAAAGATAGTACATATGCAGGTATGGAAAAAACTCAAAAGGTTATTGTTGTTTCTACTGGTTCACAAAATGTTGATTTAAAAGATCCTTCTGCATTATTCGGAGAAAAAGGTGGACATGGTTACATTAATAAATACGACCCAATGGTTGTTAACCACTTCCTACTTCCAGCTGTTCCTGATGCCAATAAATCAATGGCTCCTTGAAAAGTTAAAATTGAAGATGCCAAAAAATGATTAATGTCAATTGAACCTAAAGGTAAAGATGCAAAACCCGCAATCGATAACTTAGAAACATTTAAAGGTTTACAATATGGACAAGTTGATGATCCTAAGACTAAAAAGAAAATGGACTTCGGTGTTACTGAATCAGATGAAATTCTTCTTAAACTACTTGGTGGTAATCAAGCTGGTACTAAAAAAACTGGTGGTTCTTTAGGTATGATGGATGAACTTTCGTATGTTCAATCAATGGATCCTGGTTTTGGTTTACCTTTACTTAATGAAGAAATTAAAGGTGACAAGTTCGAAGTTGTTAAAACTAACCCATTAAAAGGATTAGGAACTAAAATCTTAAACGCCTTACAACAAAGTGTTGATAAGACTAACTTCAAAGGTGATAAAGATTCAAAACTATGAGCTAAAAACTTACAAACATTATTTGACCTTGTTGGTGAAAATGATGCTCCAAAAATTATTGGGCGTGTTTTCCGTGATGCATTTGGTGATACACGTGCTGATAAACAAAGAGCACTTGCGTATAAAATCGCTGATGCAACAGCAACTGAACCAGCTAGATATGTAGTTACTTCTAAATTTGGTGTTCACATTATTTCTGACAAGAAAATAACTGATGCTGATGATATGAAGAAAATGATGCAATCAGATGTGATGAGAGCCACAAATGGTGATGGTGCTTACTTCAATGTTATTTCTGAAGTAAATAAACACTCTAACGATAAAATGCTAATTGTTAAATCACTACTTAATGATTCTGACTTTACTAAATGATTAAAAGATCAACCAAACTACAATGGTATAGCTGATGGTGATAGTTATCCAGACTATACAGATGCAGATATTAAAAATCTTCAAGAAACAGCTGTTAAAGGTTATGAACAAACACTTTCAGATACAAGAGCAGAAAGTGCTGTTGCAGCAGTTCGTCCATGAGTTAACTCAGCTTTCCACAACGAAACATTATTCGTAAATAGTAAGTTCATCGGAAAACTAGATGATGAAATTAAATTCTGAAATAAATCACTAGAAGATATCTATAACACAGCAGTGGGAATTGCTTCAGAAGGGGCGGTGAAATAATGAAATTTAAATTAAATAAAAAGATTGTTTTACCTTTCGCTTCATTAGCACTAATTTCTACACCTGTTGCTGTTGCAGTATCTTGTGGTAACAACGAAAAAACTGCGGAACAAAATCAAAAAGATACAATTTTAGCAAGTGGTAGTGACTACTTACTACGTCTTTACACAGGTTTCATTAATAAAGACCTTATGCAAGACGAAACTAAACACCAAGAGAGTTTAGAAGCAGCATGAAACTTTTGAGCTTCTTCAAAATTAATGGAAGACAAATGATTCTGAACAAAAGAAATCGTTACTTTACAAAAAAGTGGTACTTTTAGTAAGGCTGACTTCACAGATAAAAAGGTTTGAGTAAATGCCAAAGATGATACAGAAGTTACTTTAAAAGCATCAGAAAATGTTGTACCTGGTTTCTATCCTTCTTGAACTCTTGCTCAAGAAATCCTTAAACAAAAACCTACATTAAATTGAGAATTAGAATTAGAAAATCTTATTCTTGTTCAAAATTATCTAACAGGATTTGTTGAAAGTGATTACAAAAAGGTTTACAAGAAAGAAGAAGATGAACCTAAAAACCTTGATAGAAATGAAAAATTCTTCTTCCTAATTAAATACCTACACGAACACACTCCAACCTTTATTTGAAAACAAAGTGTTAAAGGTCTTAAAGCTGGAGCTATTTCTGGAGAAACTGTTAAAACAGCTGCAGAGTTCAATGATTTAGACCCTAGATCTCACGACTTAATGAAACTAGGACTAGTTAAAGCAGATCAATTAAAAACTTCAAATGATAATACTTTAACAGTTGACTTAGGTGAACTATATAACTACAAAGGTATCTCTTCTGCAGGTATCTCTAAAGGTGAATTAGACTACAGTGATTATGCATTAAGAAAAAGATTAACAGATAATACTTCTGAATCTGGTTGAGTAACTAAAGAAGGGGATATTGAAAAAGAAGCACATGTTATTGTTAATGATGATGGTTCTGTTGATTCAATGTTCGCAATGCAATTCCTTCCATGATTCGATGCAAAAGATGAAGACAATAAACAAGTTACTGATAAAGATAAAGTTTATACAATCGATGATGATAAATCATTCTGAAGAATAGATTCTTCTTTATTAAAAAATCCAAAAGTAACAGATAAAAATAAAAGAAATATTACTGAAAATGCACAAAAACTAATATTCTCATTAGCACAACACGATAGTAGTTTACTTAACGACGCTAGAAAATTTATGCTAAACATTAGAAAATACAACTTAAGAGTAAACAACGGAGAATTAAGAAATATATTAAAAGGAAAAGATGTTATTAAAAAATAATGTCTTTTTTTATTTTTATAATTTTATAATTTGTACATGACTATATTTCAAAAAATCATAAATAGGGAACTACCTGCCAACATAGTATATGAAGATGATAGAGTAATTGCTATCCTTGATATCAGCCCAGCCACAACAGGACATACATTAGTAATACCAAAAACATTTTCAAGAAACCTTAAAGACATTGCAAAAGATGATCTTTCATACATAATGAGTAAAGCGCAAGATATTGCTCTTAAACTTATTGAAGTTCTTGAAGTTGATGGTTTCCAACTCCACGTTAATAACGAGAAGAGTTCAAACCAAGTTGTATTTCACACACATGTCCACATCATCCCTACACAAACCGGAAAAGAAATTAAGAAAGAGGATATTAAAATTTCTTTATAAAAAAAATAAGCCTCAGCTTATTTAGAATCATTAGAGATAACTTCTCTAATTTTTTTTGCAATTGCATCACTATCATTGTCACCAATAACTTCATCAGCAATTTCTTTAGCTTCTTTTGAACCATTACCCATGCAAATTCCGTAACCTGCACCTTGAATCATTTTTAAATCGTTTCCTGAATCTCCAAATGCCATAACTTCTGACATCTTAATATCCATTTCATCGATTACTGTTTGAATACCTGTTAATTTAGAAACTCCTTTTGGATCTACATCAAGGTAGATTGAGTTAGCTACATGTATTGAGTTATCTTCTCCAAATCTTTTTCTAAGCTCAACAGCCATATCTTCAATTACTCCACCAGTATTTTTTAGTGAAACCTGAGTAACACCTTCTCTTTCAATGATTTCATCAAATCATTCCATTGGTGCATCAATTCCATCAAATCTAAAGTCTTCTAATCACTTAGGGTCTTTATCTGTTGGGTGATAGAATTCTCTATATTCATTTTTTACTGTTGAAACTGAAATATAAGAATTAGTTTCTTTGGCTTTTTCAACTATTGCTTTATATAGTTCTTTATCAATAGCTGATACTTCAGTTATTTTCTTTTCTTCAACGTTGTAGATACTTGAACCATTACTTGAAATGATGTATGAAACACGTCCAATTTCCTCTGCTGCTGGTAATGCAAAACAAAGTGGTCTACCTGTTGCAAGGATTATTTTATATCCTTTATCATGTGCTTCTCTAAGTGCTTCAATTGATTCTTTTGTAGGTGAATACCCTTTTGAATCCATTAATGTTCCGTCCATGTCAAATGCAAATGCTTTAATTTTCATAATTATCTCTCCTAATCTTACTTATTTCAATTATATGGTTTATTTGTTAATTTTAAAAAAAGTAATAAAAAATAAGCCTTAGGCTTATCTTGTTTGAGCATCAATAACTTCTCTAATTTTGATTGCAATTGCATCTGTACTGTGATGTCCGATTATTTCATCAGCAACGGTTTTAGCTCCATCATTTGCGTTTTCCATAGCAACACCATAACCTGAACCTTTAAGCATTTGAATATCATTTCCTGAATCTCCAAATGTCATAACTTCACCAGGTTTGATTCCATGTTCTTCAAGAACTATTTCAATACCTGTTAATTTAGAAACTCCTTTTGGATTAACATCTAAATAAACTTCGTTAGCAATATGTAAAGCATAATCTTTTCCATATTCTTTCTTAAGTTCATGTGCTTTATCAACAATTAGTTCATGTTCATTCTTAATAGTTAGTTGTGTGATCTTATCCGTTTTAGATGATGCGATAACATCTTCTAATTTATCAGGTTCACCAAAATCATTAACTGAAATTTTGATTCATTCTGGAACATCATCACCATCAAAGAAGTTTAATTTCTTAACGTGGTCAGTTGTTGACATAACGAAGAATGATTTTGTTTCTTTAGCGACTTCAATCATTGATTTAAATAATTCTTCGGGTAAAAAATCTTTACTGATGTTCTCGTTGGCTTCAACATCATATAAACTAGCTCCATTATTCCCTACAATGTATGAAATACACCCTATAGAGTTCACAAAGTCCATTGTTTGGTATATTGGTCTACCTGTGGCTAGAATAAGCTTATATCCCTCTTTATTGGCTTCTCTAAGTGCTTTCATAGTCTCTGGATGAGGACCAGAACCATCTGGTAGCAATAAAGTTCCATCTAAGTCAAATGCAAATGCTTTAATTTTCATATTTCTCTCCTAAATTAGTTATTTAAATTATATGTTGTTATTTTTGAATATTTTAAAAGATATAAAAAAATAAGCATAGAGCCTATTTTGATTGATTTGCAATAACTTCTTTGATTTTCTTACCGATGGCGTCTGTATCGTGGTGTCCAATAACTTCATCAGCAGCTTCTTTAGCTTCGTCATTAGCGTTACCCATAGCAACACCATAACCTGAACCTTTGATCATTTGAACATCATTACCTGAATCTCCAAATGCCATAATTTCTGATATATCAATACCTAAGGCATCCGCAACTTCTTGCAGTCCTGTTAGTTTTGAAACACCTTTAGGGTTCATATCAAGATACACATCATTAGCAATGTGTAATGAAGCGTATTGAGAGAACTCTGGGTGTAGTTCATCTCTTTTAGCTTTGATAAGTTCTTTTGAGTTTTTGATTGTAAGTTGAGTAATCTTTTCTGTTTTAGCAGCTTCTTTAATTGAGTCAATTGTGTTTGAACCATTTGATTCATTAAATGAAGTTTTTACTCATTCTGGAACTTCTGTTTCATCAAAGAAGTTTAGTCTATAGATGCTTTCAGTTGTTGACATAGCGAAGAATGATTTTGTTTCTTTAGCTAGTTCAATAACTTTTTCGAATAGTTCATATGTTAAAAATGATTTACTGATGTTTTCATCTTTATCCATATCAAATAAACTTCCACCATTGTTACATACTAAATGAGAGATTTCTCCGATTTGTTCTGCACTCTCTTTTGTCATACATACCGGTCTACCAGTAGCAAGAATGATTTTGTAACCTGCAGCGTTAGCTTCTTTTAATACTTTCATGTTTTCTGGGTGGATCCCAGAACCATCTGAAAGTAATAGTGTTCCATCCATGTCAAATGCAAATGCTTTAATTTTCATAATTTATCCTTTGATTATTATCCTCTGTTTTTTAGGTGAGGGAATAGTAGTACGTCTCTAATTGATTGTGAATCTGTGAATAACATAACAAGTCTGTCAATTCCTATTCCACATCCACCAGCAGGTGGCATTGCGTGTTCTAGAGCTTCAACGAAGTCCATGTCGATTTCATTAGCTTCATCGTTACCAGCTTCACGTTCTGCTAGTTGAGCTTCGAATCTTTCTAGTTGATCAATTGGGTCGTTTAATTCTGTAAACATGTTTGCGAATTCTTTACCGTTGATGAATAGTTCTGCTCTATCTGTAAATCTTGGGTCTTCAAGATTTTTAGCTGCTAGAGGTGAAATTTCAATTGGGTGTCCGTAAACAAATGTTGGTTGAATTAGTGTTTCTTCTACATACTCTTCAAAGAATGCTTCTAAGATGTGACCGATTGAGAAGAATTTCTCAATTTTAATTTTGTGGTCTGCAGCATGTTGTCTAGCTTCTTCAAGTGTCATTTCTGCTTTGAAGTCTACACCAGCTTTTTCTTTAACTGCTTCTGCCATATTAACTTTGGCAAATTCTCCAGAAACGTTAATTTCTTTTCCGTCGAACATGATTGTATCTTTGTTTAGTCTTTTAGCTAAGAATTGGAATAGCTCTTCTGTTCTTCTCATCATTCCTGCTAGGTCTGAATGTGCTTCATAGAATTCGATTGTTGTGAATTCAGGGTTGTGAGTTGCATCAACACCTTCATTTCTAAATAGTCTACCGATTTCATAAACTCTTTCAATTCCCCCTACAACTAATTTCTTAAGAGGTAACTCTGTAGCAACACGTAAGTAGAATTCCATGTCAAGAGCATTGAAGTGAGTTGAGAATGGTTTAGCAGATGCTCCACCAAGGATTGGTTGTAATACTGGAGTATCAGCTTCCATGTATCCTAAATCATCGAAGTAGCTTCTAATTCCTGAAATAACTTTTGATCTTGTTCAGAATCTGTTTTTTGTTTCTTCTGACATGATTAAGTCAACATATCTTCTTCTACGTCTTTCTTCAACATCTTGAAGTCCGTGGAATTTTTCAGGTAATGGTCTTAGTGACTTAGAAAGAAGCATGAATTTTGAGGCACGAATTGTAATCGCTCCTGTATTTGTTTTCATTACTTCACCTTCAAATCAGATGTAGTCTCCTGTATCTAGAGTTTTTGTTAGTTCAGCCATTTCTGGGAATTCTTTTTTAGCAATATATGCTTGTAGTTGTCCTGATGGATCTTTAGCAACGATGAAAGGTCCTCTTGAACCCATCATACGTCCTGTTACTGAAACGATTATTTTCTTTTCGTGTAATTCATCTTTAGTGAACTTCCCAAATTCTTCTTCTAGTTGTGCTGATGTATGTGTGAAATCTTGTTTTGGTGCATATGGTTTAACACCCATTTCTTCGTATTTAGCAAGCTTATCTCTTCTTACTTGTTCTTGTTCTGTAAATTTTCTTGACATTATTGTTCTCCTCTGTCTATTTTAATTGCTTTAATTTTATCATTATCGTTGCTATTGTTATCAATAGTTTCTCTTTTTTCATCTGCATTTTTTGCATGGTGATGACGAACTTCTTCTCAGTATTCCTTTGTAAAGAATGCTTTTGTCTTCATGTAGACTCTCATTATTTTGAATCTTCAGTATTTTTTAGTGAATAATGATTTCAGTCATATTCATAAAGCTGATTTTGCTTTTATAACTTCCATCCCTCTTTTACGGTTAATCTTTTGTTTGTTTTGGTGCTTAGTGTAGAAGTGTAATGATAATGAACAAATCATTGCCAATACAATCGCTGCTGCAACTCCTAATCTGTGTCCGATGTAGTTTGTGTGTGAACTTGAAAGGTTTCTTCATAAGTTATCATGTGGAATTATTAGTAATGAAATTGATGATGCAACCATCATTCCAAATGCAGCTGCTGCAAATGTTCTTTTGTGTTTTTTGAATAATCATGCAAACAAGAATATCATTGTAATCATCCCTAACATTGTGAATGATGCAAATATCATTAATCCTAAGAAGTTTGAGCCATGACCACCGTGGAAGTTAGCCATTATTTTTCAGTGGATAGTTTGATACATTCTATATCCAGGTTCATCACCTTGGAATAGTAATTGAATAATTGCTCCTGAACCACCTGGAGTAATTGTGAATATACCACCTATGAATGCAACCGCCATCAACATAAATACATGTGATGCAGTTGGAGTTCAAATTCCGAGGTGAACTTCTTTTTTAGAATCATCCCCAAAGTGGATACCTTTTTCTGCTGAACCGAATTTAATTCAACAAGCTAATCCGATCATCATTGCAAATCCCATTACGAATACAGTTCTCCGTATCCACAAGTGCTTCCGCTTCTTGGGCTTGAGACCTATTTCAGGTTTCTCACCTTGAATGAACATTGGTATCGAGAATAATACAAATGTTGAGAAGAAGAATAGTAGTTCTAATCCTAAGTTTCTTTTATCAGCAAGAAACTCCGTACCCTTATCTATTCCATATACCCCGAGAATTCATCCGATTCCAAAAGGCAACATGAATAGGAATGCTTTCATTCTTGTAATTCCAACTTCAGGAACAAAGATTGATTTTGTAAGCATAACAAGTTTTTTAAATACACCAAGAAGTGCCATGGAAGTTCCACCACAATATCCAGGTATAGCATCGGAAGCACCCATGAAAGAACCAACCGCTATTCACTTAGCTAATTCTTTACCAAGTTGAAGTCCAGTGGCTTGCGAAAATGTTGAGACAACTTCGATTAATTCGGTCTCGTCATAACCATTTTTAATCTCTTCTGTTTTTACTTCAGAAGTAGGTTTTTCTTTTCTTTTAAATTTGCTTCTCATATACTTACAATTTTACCTTATTAAAATAGGTTTTGAATGATAATAAAAAAACATAAGTAAAACTTATGCTTTAAATGCTTCAAGTGTTTCTTCATTACCAAGTTTTCTCATCGATACATAGTATATGATTGCGAATGCGAATGTGATTAGGAAGAATGTTAATATTAGTTCTCAACCCATCATAGAGATAGGAACCAATATAGCACCGAATGATATGATAATTGCTTTAATTGCGAATAACGCACCAATCGTAATTGGTATAGCAATTAACAGACCTAATATGATTGCCGGGATTAATGATCTAAAGAACATTCTCCGGATTTCTTTGTTTCTATATCCAAGAACTTTCATTGTAGATATAAATTTCTTATTATCTGAAATAATCATCGAAGCAATAATTGCAACGAATAGAATTGCGATAAATATAGCAATCGCTTCAACCATTCAAATTAACTTACCTGAAAGGTCTAGAATATTTTTGAATGCATATCTAGACATAGCTGCTCAGTTAGCTGAAGAGAATGTAGATACATATGGTGAATTACTATAAATGTTTAAGTATGAAGATGCCCCTGAAACTCTTGGGTTTTCATAGTTATTTTTAACATGTTCTGCAATAGCTTTATAAAGTTTATCATTTTGATTTGTCTTGATAATATCTGTACCTGGAGTAATTCCAGAAGGTGAATATAGCGAAATGTTTTGGAATACCATTGGGTTTTCAGCTTTAGTATAAACACCATTGAATGCATTCTTATTCTTAATAGGATCCACTCAACCTAATTTAGCATTAGCTATAGATTGTGTTGTGTATAGTTTTGGTCCATCATATGATTCTTGGACACCTATAACCATTGCACGTGCTTTATAAGCAGCACCAGTGTGGAATCTATCAGCTCTATTTTTGATTTTAACATCAATAATATCACCCTCATCAATACCATATGCTTTTTGGAAATATGTGTTAATGATAATTGGAATAACTTGCTTGTTATCTCTAGTTGTATCATAGTGGAATTCTTTAAATCTATTTAATAAACCATTATCAAATTTAACCATTTTTGTTTTAGGGTTAATACCTGTGATAGTTGTGTTTAGAACTTCTTCGTGTCCTGATAGATTTTTACCTTTGTAATCAATATCAAGGTGAGTATATACTTCATCCTCTTTGTCGGTAATTATGTTGTTATAAGAGATAAAGTAAGGTAAGTGATAATCTTCTTTATTATTGTATTTCTTAATTTGTTCTTTAAGTCCTGCAAATAAGAATTTTTTATAAAGTTCTCATTCAGGAGTTCCATATGTTGGAGGGATAAATTCAAAGTTGTTTTTAGCAGCTTTACCTAAAAATCCTTTTGGTCCAAATACATTTTTATAATATTCATCTGAAGTAACGCCAATTATTTTGGCAACTTCAAAATCTTTTCCTCATTCATAAAGAGCTTTAACAAATGCTTGTTCTCTTTCATTAGCAATATTCCTTTGATTCTCAGGCATTGAACTTAACGCAGCTTTTCAAGGGTTAAGTTTTGCGATTTCAAAGTTTAATATTGATTTGAACTGTAATCTATTTTTTAAGTAATTGACAGTGTCTTTTTTATCAAAGTCATTTGTAGTTGGAATGTGGAAATAAGAACCGGGGTTTGAAATTCTATTAGCTTCATCTTTTTTATCTTCTTCGACAAAGAAGTTTGAATAATCTGCAACAGATGCCGTTCTTCAATCTCCACCTTTCATACCTAATTGATTTGGATTAACTCTTTTCATTAATCCACCTTCAAATGTAGGGGAGGCCATATCAACTTTAAATGAGTAATTTACTTTTGCATTTGATGTTTGTTGTGCGTAGTTGAATCTTCCCATAATAGAGAAGGCAACCCCACCAGCAACCATCGCAATTGTGGTTGTTACTAATACCAATAACATTTTTGATAAGTTAGAAGTAAATAGTGAAATTGTAATTTTAGATTTGATACCAATTCATGCAAGTGGTTTAAGTACTTGTGAAGTAATTCAACCAGCAGTCTTAGATTGTGAATCTGATAGGATAGAAATTAAACTTCCTTTTAATGCTAGACGTGATGCTAAGTATGAGAATAGAATAACTCCCAACATAGGTAATGCAACAACTAGTATTAATGTCACTCAAGAGAATGAGTGGTTGTAAATTGGTAGCGTTCAATAGTTGGTAAACATATTGATAAATACACTTTGCATGAAGTGACCAACAACATACCCTAGCGTTGCAGGTATCAATACAATGATTAAAGCGATTGTAGTCATTGATCATGCTATTTCATTCTTACTATATCCATTAGCTAATAGAGTACCTAATATCTTACGTTTTGAAGATATTTGTTTCTTGATAACCATTAATATAATAAATCCTGTTAGAACACCTAAAAGTGCTGTTGTAAGGAATGCAATGGTTGTAATTGATTGTTTAAGTTTCTTTAAGAATGCAATACGTTGAGGTGCTAAGATAACTTTCTCATTTGTATCAAATGCTCCTGAAACAGGGTTTAAAGTATTACCTCATGACATGTGTTTTTTTGAAATCTTAAGAATCCCTTTCATAACCATTCTTTTATCAGCGTCAGATACTCCCCTTGCAAATTTATACGCAAGATAGTTTTCTTTCTGATTTCCACGGAATGCATCTTCAATACGTCTATATCCATGATTGTTTGTGAATAATAATGCTTGAGTTTTAGCGTTTGGAAGTGGATTTTGTTGATTAATAATTGGGAATGAGAAATCAGGTGTTGTACCTATACCAGTAATGATATAAGGTGTTTGATCAATCTTCTGAACATACTTCTTAAATTGAGGCATTTCAAATACAGCATTGATTTTTTTGATATCAATTCCAGCTTTTAAAATTTCTATATTAAAAGCTTTTAAATCATCTTGTGAAATCGGCTGAATATTATGTTCTTTCGCAAAACCATCAGTTATTACAGCTTGATAAGATGTTGGGTCTGTAAATGATGCAGTAAGACCTTGATCGTTATCAAATACGATTTTATATTCTTTACTTGTTTGAATATTTTCAAGTTTAAATGCTGCGCTTAGTTTTGGATCTTTGTTGATATTTTCAATAAATATTTTTAGCATCTCCTTTTCAGTCATTTCTTTTGAAGGAGCAGAACCTTTGAAGATTACTAATTTATCTACATTTTTATCATTATCAAATGTGTCGACTATTTTATATTGATTCTTACCTGAGTTAATATAAATAGACTCCACGTTTTTAATACCGTCTTTTGCAAAATATTTACCATAGTGTTTTTTCGTATCGTCGACAAATACTTTTGATTTTGTCTCAGAAACATACTCATTAATCGCTGTTTCACCAGCTTCTAATAATTTCTTAACTTCGGGAATTGCAGCAATAGCTTTAACATCATTTATATCCGCTGTTAATACCTCGATATTATCAACATTATATTTCTTGAATATCTTGTTTATATTAGCATCATTTGTAACGTCGCTATTACTTGTTTTTAGTGCTTGTTTGTATGATTTTGTAATTGAACCTCAGTTTATTTTTAGAGAAATTGAGGTGTTTGCTTTCTTTGTTGGATTTTTCATTGGTTTAGCTACAAATGTCAATCCACTTTGACCATCTATTGTATATTTTTCATTAACCGTAAAGTCATGCAATTGACCAGCATTAATAACTTGATCATATGAAGAGTCAAAAGCCCATGATGTCGATGACAACATAGTAAATACTGCAATTGATAGAAATACTGTAAGCGATAACAGTATCATAGCTAGTTTGGAACCCAAGAAAGATTTAAATGAGTTCTTAAAAAGTTTGTTCATATTAAATCTCCTTTAATGTCATAGCATCAACAGGTGTTTGTTCCGCTACCTTTTGTACTTTCCCATCTTTAACGTGAATAACCTTGTTTGCAAGTTGTGCAACATTAGGGTTATGTGTAACAACGATAACTGTTGTTTTGTTTTTCTTATTAATTTCTTGGAATAATTGGAAAACCTTAAGCGAAGTATGTGTGTCTAAAGCACCTGTTGGTTCATCACCAATCAGGATGTCGGGTGTTTTAGCAAGAGCTCTAGCAATAGAAACCCTTTGTTGTTGTCCCCCAGATAATTCATAAGTTCTCTTTTTAGACTGCGGTTCCATCTCTAGTTGATTTAGTATTTCTTCAACACTTTGACGTTTATGTGCGTCTTTTTGTAAAGATCTACCAACCTCAACATTATCACTAACATTAAGTGAAGGAAGTAAGTTATATGATTGGAAAACAAATCCAACATGGTCTCTTCTAAATCTAGTAAGTTCAACATCTTTTAAGGCAGAAAGATTTCTGTCAGCTACAACAACATCTCCTGATGTAGGTCTATCTAAACCTGAGATGATGTTAAGCAGTGTTGTTTTACCCGATCCAGATGGTCCAAGGATTACAACGAAATCACCCTTCTGAATTGAAAGGGATGTTGATTGTAGAGCGATAAATTTAAGAGTTTTAGTTGTATAAACTTTCTTTACATAAGATAAATCGATAATATTACCTTTAATGTTTTTTAAGTTTCTAGCACCTTTAGGTCTTTTGTTTTCTTGGTTAATAAATTTAATATCTTTTTTATCTTGGATTTCTTGATGTCTTTCTTCAGACTTTAATCTTCTTCTATTAACTTTTACTTCTTGTGTATGTTCTTTAACTTCACGTTTCATGATTCTTAGTTTTAAACGTTCAGCTCTTGATGGTTTTTTTGTTTCCTCTTGTTTTTGAGTGTTTTTATTTTGGTTCTTTTTCATAATTAGAAACCTCCTTGTTTTTTAGTCTTTTAAAAAAGTCAAGGAAATTACTCTAGTGTAAGTGGGAATTCAGAATAGAAACGATTTACATATGTACTTTCATTACAATCTGAATATTCAACTTTTTCAATAATATTAAGAGTTAAAACGAACGCAACAAAATCTGCAATCACTGTTGCATCTTTAAGATTAATCTTCTCATTAAAGTCAAAGTTAACAATTACTTTCGCTAATTCTTTAACTTCTTTTTTAGAATAATCATATTCATCGTGTAACTTGATCACTCTTCACATTAGTTTGTATAGTTTTCTAACGCTTAGATACTGAACAAGTTCTATGTCGATAAATAAACCCGTTAAAAGTCTTTTTAACTTCTTATATAGGGCCTTTTTATCTCTTTTCTTAATATTCATATAAGTATTTTACCCTATTTACATTAAATAAGTATTTAATGAGTGATTTTGCAATAAAAAAATGAGAACATTTCTCATTTAATATTTTAGTACATATTCATTATTGAAAGAACTCATTGAGCCTCAAAGTTGTTACCTTCTTCTACAAATTCTTTTGAACTAAGACCTTGCATGTTTGGTCTGTTTTTCTTAAGATCGTATTTTTCACCTGGTTTCGCAATTTCTATAACTGGTTTAGCTAAATCAAGATCTCCTTTTGGTAGAATAAATTCTTTACCTTTAATTCATTCTGCATAAATATCTGAATCTATAAATTCTAATGCTAACTTGTGATAAGCTCTTAACATTGATTTATATGCTTCAAATCCACCTTTTGGTAAGTTAGCAAATCCTTGTAATTTTGTACCAAACGTAATTCCTTGACTTGACTGTGCAGCAACATAAACGGCCATCGCTGGATTATCAGCTAACATTAATTTTATTACACTTTTTTCTTCAACTTTATCAAACCCCAATGCAATAGCGGCATTAGCATCGTTTATTGTTTTGTTTAATTCTGATAAATCTCAAACAACAACTTTATCTTTAAATTTTAATTTAATAAATTTGGCATCAGTCTTAATTTTACCCATGTATGATTTGATTTTTTCAAAAGTGGCTTCTTTATCTTTTGGATTTATAGTACCAATGATGGATGCTTTTTCTGGCATGTAGTTATTTAATGTTTCATTTATTTTAGAAAATAGCTCTGCCGGTGTTTTCATTTCTTCGACATTTATTGTTACAGTACCTTTTTCATCTGCTTTATTTGTATCTTTCTTACCACAAGAAATAACTGTGGCTACAGGGACAGCAACTACCGCAACAGCAGCTAATGCACCTAATGATATTTGTTTTTTTGATATATTCATATATACCTCCTATTTAAAATGACAGCTTAATTCGCTATTCATCTTTTCAATTTTACCTTATACATTATAAAGAAACTAACTTTTTTTAATTGTAGCTCACATTCTCGGATACCCTTTTGGTGTAGGTTTTTCCTTTAAATACACTATTAAATTGTTATTTTTGTTCTCAGAAATAACTTCTTTTCTTTTTGCTCAAATTCCAAATTTTTTAGCTGTTTGTACCGCTTCTTCGATTTCGATATGAGCTTTTGGACCCTTCACGAATACAAATAAACCATTCACTTTACCAACGTGATGTGATGCTTCTAATAGATGTTTAAATTTGACAACCGCTCTAGCTGTAACGATATCAAATCTTTCAACTTCTTTTGAGTCTTCAACACGTATTTTTTGAACTTCAACACCCAAGTTTAATTCATCAGAAACTTTATTTAAGAAGTCTACTCTTTTACCCATTGGTTCATAGATTACTAAATCCATTTCCGGATGTGCAATAGCATAGGGTATTGACGGGAACCCTGCACCTGCTCCTATATCTAACATTAATTTACCTTTTGAATCTTTAATACCTGTTTCAAGAGCAATAATTGATTCGTATATACCTTCTTCTCACAATCTGTCTTCTGTAAATCCAGTTAAATTCATGTGCTTATTTGTTTCTTCAATCATGTCAACATATTGACATAATTTATTGAATATTTCTTCGTTATTTATATGTGATTTTGTTTTTTCTTTAAATGTCATAAAAACATTATAAAAGAAAAGTCCTAAAAGGACTAATCTAGTTACTTGGTTTAACTCTAAAAAGAGTGGCCATAAATGTGTTTGCTATATTTTCAACTTCACCATCTCTAAATCTATTATCTTTTAGTCATTCTTTAAATAAATTATCTTGCATCATAGACTTAAAAATATTTCCGTAACCAACAGCAAGTTCTGGAATGAAGTTTAATGCTGGTTCATCTTTCTTCATTGGTCCAATCATTGTAAGCAGTCTTGTTGTTGTTGTATCTATAGTAACCACACTTTTAAACTCATCCGCAAACGCCTGAGCTATTTTATTTTTTGTAAATATAGAAGCATCAGCAAATTCATCGTCGTCTAATATAGAATTTGATTTGTATTTATCTAATAATTTCTTCCCATTTTCAATTAATGCACTTAGATTTATCTTACCTTTATTTCCTCCAATTACAGAGTTCATATTAGTTAAATCGATTGTGTTGGAAGAGTTCTTATATTTTATAACCAATTTGTTTACACCTGCTTTACTTGCAGTATCTAAAGATTTTCAAATATCTGCCATTGTTAATGGATTTACGTTATTGTCTTTCTTTAAAGAAACATATCTTGTTGGATCATCACTGAATAAATATCCTAATGATTTAGCTATTTTAAATACCAATTCATTTAAGTGATATTTATTATTCATGTAGTCAAGTGATTCTAAATTAATATTTATTGTTTGTCCCGTTAGCGAAACCATATTATCAAATTCTTTCGAAACCTTAGTAGCTGGTTCAAATCAATTCATTCAAATTCCTCTCCTGAAGTTGTTTTGAATTTTTTTTGTAAAAACCCCTTTATTCCCTATTTCAAAACCAGGTTTATTTAATTTAATTTTTAAACGCACCTCGTCATCTATAGATAAATCACTTGTTAGGGGTAATTTTGTCTTGGGATCTACTTTAACAGGTTCAAATGCTGCAGCATTTCCTTTTTTATAATATTTAACAAAATACTCATATGTTGCTCCAGCTTCTTTTAAAAGTGTCATTTTGTTTGGTGATGCCAATAATTTAAATGAGGCTTGACCATCAATAGGATCTTTACCATTTTGACCAATGATACGTAAATCCTCAGCATGTACATCTATTTTTTTACTTTGACCATTAATAGCATCATTAATATTGTTGTTAATCTTGTTTGAATCGCCACAAGAAACTACAGCAACAACAGGTGTTGCAGCCACTAGCAATGTTGATGATGTAAGCAATAGTTTACGTTTTAATTTCATAGGCACCTACTTTTCTTTGTCTATTATAACAATATTGTTAATATTAAAAAAATACCCTTAGGTATTGATTAGATTATTTTTGCTTCTTTTAGAATTGCATCCGTTGCTTCTTTAACTTGCTCTTGATTCATTTTATCAGTATCAATAAAGGCTGAATCGATATCATATCTATTAAAGATTTTTTTCATTATTGTTTCATAAGTTTGGATGTGTTCTTTTCAGAATTCTTCATTTTCTTTGAATGAATTAATCTCAACTTTTCTATTTCTAGTAAAGATTCTTTCTTTGAAAACTTCTCATGAACATGTAAGAACGATGTATTTTTTAGGGTAACCATATTCCTCAAGTAAGAATTTGATTGTCTTGTCTAAATACTCTTCAAATAAGTCGTATCTTTTTTCTTTAAGTTTTGCTCTAGCAAAGATTTCTGTTTCAAAGATTGATCTATCTAAAACGTGTAATTCATCTGCGAATGCAAATTTCTTTCACATTTGTTCTCTTCTTTTAGCAAAGAATAGTTGTACAACTTCAGTTGAAACTCTATCTCCTGAATATGTACCTTTTAAGATTTCTTCTTGAACAACATTACCTTCAATTAGTTCATCAACGTAAGGGTGCCCTAATGAGGCTACAAGTGTTGATTTACCAACAGCAACTGGTCCACCAACAACGATTAGGTTTGCGTATTTTTTATCCATGAGCAATTCCTTTCTTATCTAGTAAGTCTTTAGCTGTTGCTAGAACTTGATCTTCATCCATTTCATCCGTATTCATAAACACATGAGGAATGTCATATTCTGTAAAGATTTCTTCCATGAATTTTTGGTAATTATTAATTTGGTATTTANAGATTTCTTTATTCTTTTCAAAGTTATCAATTTCAGATTTTCTATCTCTTTTGTAAACTCTTTCTTTAAATGTTTCTCATGAACATGTAAGAACGATATATAGTTTTGGGAATCCAATTTTTAACATGTTTTCAACTTCTTCTTCTCAAATTTTTGAATAGTAGCCTCAAATTGCTGGTTCATCGCCAAATCTATTGAAAGCAAAAAGCTTATCCTCAAGAATTGATCTATCAAATACATGTAAAAGACCTGTTTCAACTCTTTGTTTGTATATTCTTACTCTATTTAACAACATATCAAATTGGAATAAGTATGCTGATATTCCGTCGCCTTCCATCATTCCTTTTAGAAGTGCTCCTTGCATTTTATCGCTGTCGTCTAATTCTTGAACTGCTGGTAATTTTAGGTTTCTAACTAATGTAGATTTTCCTACGGCAACTGGGCCTCCAACTATAATTGTGTTTGCTTGTTTCATGTTCACCTTTTCCTTTACTTAAATAATAACAAATTGCATAATAAAAATAATTCAAAATGAACTATTTATTTTCTTAAAATCGTTGAGAATACTATTTCATCTATTTTATCTATATTTCTTAATCTAGTTGTTTCAACTCAATCTTTAAAGAAGTTGCATTCTTTTAATCTTCTAAATACGTTTGAATAAGCCATAGAAACATTAATAAGATTTTCTAAAGCTTCTAAATCTTCATTTTTTTGTGTTGCACTTTGTGGTGTAACTGCACCCTTAGGATCTGCCTTTGTAGTTTTTGAATCTTTTGCTGTAGACTTTGGGTCTGTGGTTGGTTTTTTTGGAGTTATCGATTTATGTATGTTGGCAACTAACAATGTTAAATCTTCTTGTGAAGCTTCAAACAAATCTTTATATCTTTCAGCAATACCCGATTGAGAAAGTTTTGTTTTAATGTTTGCAGATACTTTACTTATATCTGTAGCTGCTTTGATTTCTTCACCTTTTGCTTTAGCATCATTAAATATTCCTTCAAATTCTTTAACAGTATTATCTAATTGCTCTTTAGCAGAAACTGTTGCAGCGTTCTTTTCAAATAAGTCAAATACTTCTGAAACAACTTTACCATCAGCATCTTTATGTGAAAACTTAATGTGTTCGATATTTTTACTTTGCATGTTTTTCAATGTATCAAATAACATTTTTGGAGTAAATGCTTTATCTGCTTGTTTATTGCCAAGAGTAACATCTAAATCTTCAGACATTAGCATACCCATTCCTTTTGCAATTGATAGCATTACATCATTGATTGTATTTGCTTTGCTGAATTTATCAAGTTCAACTTCTAAAACACCATTATTAAGTTTTGATGAGTCAATCATTTTTAATGAAGGTTTTAAGGGATGATATTCTAAATTTTGGTCAGTAATTATTAAGTCTTTACTTTCTTTAATTGGGAATGTTTTCCTATCAGAAGTAACAGTAGCTTTAACTACATCCTGAACCATTAAATTGTTAACATTTTTAAGTTTATCGTTCAGTATTTTAATTTTTTCTTGGAATGTTGTTTTGTTCTTCTCAAGTTCTTGAAAATCAAAATCTAAAACTGGTTGAAAATTCAATTTTTCTTTTGTACTTTCTTTATATCTCGCAACTTCTAATTTAAGGTGTGCACGTGCTTGTAATAGCATTCCTACAAGTCCTTCACCTAATTGAAGACTCATTTTTCCTTCACCATCTTTACCACTTAGGATTAATTCTTTTTCTAAATTAATTTTAATTGAAGAGTTATCTATATTTGAATCTGTACCGTTTCAATCCTTAGATAAACCATCACTACAAGAAATCGCAACCGCCATTGGTGCAGCAACTACTAGGGCTAAAGAAGAAGATAGCATTAATTTTCTTTTAATTTTCATATTCTTCTCCTTTCTCACCTTGTAGTTTTATAGTTTAAATTATATCAACATTCTTATAAAAGAAAAAGGCATAAAAAAAGAACTATTTCTTTTTAGTTCAATTTCTTTTACCAGTTCATCTTTTTCTATTAGGATCTGATGCTGTATATGTACATGCTGGTCAGTTAGCACAAGCGATGAATTTATCACCTTTTCTTGAACGTTTGAAGATTAATTGACCACCATCTTCTGGACAAGGTTCTGTACTTGCTGGGATTGGAATTAGTTTTGTGTGTTCCATAGTATCTTGAGCACTTTCAATTTGGTCATTGAATTTATCTCAGAACTCTTGCATTAATTCTTTGTAATCTGTATCGCCATCAGCAATTTTATCTAAATCAGATTCTACTTTAGCTGTATAGTCTTCATTAATGATTTTTTGGAAGTGTGTAGTTAATTTTTCAGAAACAACTTTACCAAAATCAGTTGGTTTAAGAGCCCTTCCTTCTTTTTCTACATATTCACGTTCTTTAATCTTATTAACTGTTGCAGCGAATGTTGAAGGACGTCCTACACCGATGTTATCCATCTTCTCGATGATAGAACCTTCATTATATCTTGCAGGTGGTTGTGTAGCCTTAGCTTCTTTAACGTATTCTTGAACGTTAACAATTTCACCTTTTTCATAAACAGGTAATTCATTATCGTTTGAGTAACCTGTAACTTTTAAGTAACCATCGAATACAACTTTAGAAGCTGACATCTTGAATCTGTGTTCACCATTAACTAGTTCATATCTTAAGATTTCTCTTTCTGGTTGAACCATTAATGCTTGCATAGTCCTGTTGTAAATAACTTGATAAACTTTGAACTCTGCTGGTTTAAGTGAGAATATTCCTTTTGCTTTTGAAGGAGTCATCGCAATGTTTGTTGGACGGATGGCCTCGTGGGCATCTTGATCTCCAGCAACACCTTTAACTTCTGATGATACGTATTCTGCACCAAACTCTTTAGCGATATATGCTTGAGCTTGTTTTACGAATGTAGCTGACATTCTTGTTGAGTCAGTACGTGGGTATGAGATAAGTCCACCATCTCCAAAACCTTCATAAAGTCTTTGAGCTGCTGATTGGATTTGTCTTGATGAAAGACCTGTTGATGATTCTGCAGTTTTATAAAGAACGGCTTGTTTGAATGGTGTACGTTTTGCATCTTTACGTTTTGAAACTTTAACTTCATCAACTGTTAGTGGTCCGTTTAATGCTGAGAATACTTCATCAATCTCATTTGGCATAATTCATTCTTTGTTTTTTTCAGCTGATTTTGGATTGTAATATTTTGCTGTAACTTCATCATTGATAATTGCTTCAACATTGAAGTAGTCTACAGGAATGAATGCATCGATTTCTGCTTCTCTATCAACTATTAATTTAAGAGCGATTGATTGAACACGTCCAGCTGTTGGTCTAGTTGGGTAGTTAGACATCTTTTGAGCCATTAGTGTTGAAAGTCTATAACCAATGATACGGTCTAACATTCTTCTTGTCTTTTGTGAGTTAACTAATGCTTCATCAATTACTGATGGTTTGTTTATAGCTTCGTTAACAGCGTCTTTTGTGATTTCGTTAAAACGAATTCTTTTATACTTATCTTCAACTCCAAGGAATTCAACTAAGTTATCTCCTATGGCCTCACCCTCACGATCGGGATCGGTTGCGATATAAACGAAATCTGCTTTCTTAACTTCTTTTTTAAGATCGGCAACTACTGTCTTTTTAGTTGGGTCCAATTTATATTGTGGTTCTCATTTTTCAGTGTCAATTCCAAGACGGAATAATCCTACTGAAGGCAGTTTAACTATGTGTCCAACTGATGCCTTTACTACATAACCTTCTCCAAGGTATTTTTCTATTGATTTTATTTT
Source organism: Mycoplasma todarodis (assembly GCF_965212735.1). Taxonomy (GTDB): domain Bacteria; phylum Bacillota_I; class Bacilli_A; order Mycoplasmatales; family Metamycoplasmataceae; genus Mycoplasma_K; species Mycoplasma_K todarodis_A. Next base: position 105,889 of record NZ_CBDBYJ010000003.1, read on the forward strand.
GTTTGGTGATTCTACGATTACTAATTTATTCATGCTAAAAGTTTACCCTATTTATCATGTTTTACAAAATGCCCCTTTATATATAAACACCTTATTCTTTAAAGGTGCTTGCCACCATGCCCTAATGAATGCTACTTTTTAATAAGTTTAAACTCTAAATAAAGGTTTATAATTGTAATGAAAAAATAATATTTATAAAGGAGAAAAATCAATGGTTAAATTTACAAGAATCAAAGGAATGACACAAGAAAGTGTTGCTCAAAAAACAGCTGACGAAGCTTCAAGATTACTTAAAGAAGGATTTGAAATTATTTCAATCACACAGTATGCAGATGCTGGTTCAATTGGTAGAAATAAAGCAGCTACAATTTACTACAAATAATAAAAAAGAGCAATGCTCTTTTTTTATTTATCCATATCTTTTATTGATGTAATTAGGTTGGCTCCTTGCTTAATTAATTCAGTGTTTCCATCATCTAAATTATCAGTTCCTGGGAAGCAATAAATCTCTTTTCCTTGGTTTAAAAATTGGGATACTAGGTTCATAATTCCACCATCTTTTTCGGAAGAAAACAGTACTAAAGACTCAGCAAAAGCAGCAATAATTCTGTTTCTAGCTCTCAATCTTTCCTTCTTAATGTTGGTGTTTTGAGGGTATTCTGACACCACTAAAACATGTTCTCCAGGTTCAATTTTGGTTGCTAAAAACGGGTCTTCAACGTTGTTTGCAGAGACTATTAACAGGTCTTTTTTATGCTCTAAAACCCTCTTTAAAACAAACTGATCCACACCTTTATAAATTGCAGAAACAATGGCATGTCTATGTGTAATTTCACTTATTGAATTATTAATTCATTTCTTAACATTAAGAGTTAATTCATTACCACTTGCACACATAAATGTTTTCTTTAATATATCTAAATTCCCTCTATAAAATAGAACGAATGGTGGTTTATACGCTTTCTTTAATTGATTAGGATATCCAAGGTCTAATATGGTTATCGCGTTTATATCCTGCTTTTTCATCTTTTCTTCTAAATCCTTCAATTCCCTGAGAGATATCTTTTCTTTTTCTTCAAGAGCTTGATAGATCCTATCTCAATCACCCTTGTATTTAATAGCAAATCATATTAATATTATGTTCATTCATACCTCCTACATATATATTGTTTTTATAAGAAAAAAATTCAAAACAAAAATATTACTTATGTAAATTGATGTATGTTTAATTGCGATTCAAAAGAGGAAATTAAAAAACACCAAGGTAGGTGTTTTTACTTATTATTCTGATTTTCTAAAGAAACAAATCATAGCTAATAGCATTGATAGTCCAGCCATTATAGTTAGTATAACTAAGATGGTAAAACCTCTATTATCAGTCTTATCTGCAATCGGCGTGATACTTTTCTTCCCATTTATTTGTTTTGCGTTTATTTCTTTTTCTTCTGTTGTATTGAATAATGTACCCTTAATTGTCTTGGGTGTTTCGTATGGAGTTTTAACCTCAATACTTACATTAATCTTCCCATTAGAAGGGTTTACAGAAGCTGTAATATTACCTAAAGTTGAATATTTCATTTTAGGTATTGTAATATCTGAATATTTACCTAATGAATTAGAATCCACTATTTCTTTAGCTATTTCAGCAGCGGTTTTATTGCCTTGATTTTTAATTTCAACAGCTTTAAAAAGATTCTCGATAAAGTCTTCATTTATTTTTGCAATCTTTGAATAATCAATTTTAGCAAGTCCTGCTTTCTCAGGGTCTTTAGATGTTAATCCTACATATATAGTATCCTTCATCTTTTGCATAAATGTATATGAGTTTTGGTCATCAATAGTAGTGATTCTTCCATTAACTAATGTTCTTAAACCGCTTCCTGATCCTATGTAAATAATTCCATCTATTTTATTGATGAATGCACCTGCAACAGAGGTTTTATCGATTGTTCCGTCTTCAAATTTAGCAACTGGGCTTAACATCTTACCATCTAATTTCATAAGTCCTTGATCGTAAGTTCCTACATAAACAACGCCATCGATTTCTTTCATGAAACCACCTGCAACATCAGTGCTATCATCACCTCCGGATGTTGTTTCTAATGCTGGAGTAAGTTTATCGCCCTCCAGTTTCATAAGTCCTTTATCATTTGTACCAACGTATATAGTTCCGTTTATCTCTTTTATGAAACCATTAAGAACACTTGTAGTGTCATCTTTACCAGATTTCTTTGCTGCCTGAACAAGTTCGCCATTTTCTAGTTTCATCAACCCTTTATCAGCAGTTCCTACATAAATAGTTTTGTTTATCTCTTTGATAAACCCATGATGAACTTGCGTTTCGTCCACACTTGTATTTGTATTCTTGTTTGTCTTGTGCATAATTGGAAAAATGTTCCCATTTTCCCATTTCTTTAACCCTTTATGAGCTGTACCTATATAGATTGTTTTACCTATTTTTTCTATAAAGCCATCTTCAAGATCAACTTGTGATTCAGGAAGCACAGGAACTAATTTATTGTTTTCTAATTTCATAAGTCCTTTATTAGCTGTACCTACATAGAAAGTTCCATCTATTTCCTTGATGAATTTCTCCATGTTCTTATGTTTATCAATCATTGTTACCGGAGGTTCAACAACCGGTGCACTTGGGGTTTGCATATATGAGTCTGTATAAATGGTCATACTGTTTTTTAAGTTATTATTCGCAAAAAGGTTTTCTTGCTTGTTGTTTTGACTTCCATTTAGGTTCGTTGGGCTTATTGCAGCTATAGTTATAGGCGCAACAACTGCAGCAACGACTCCTAATGACATTGCGATTCTTTTATTTATTTTCATTTTTTTCTCCCTAGATCATTTAAAAAAATCAAAATATAGATTTGCCGTACCAATAGACAATAAATTTGATGATTTAAATGGTTTTTATTTCAACATACATTAAAATTTAACCAATATCTAGAATATATAAATAATTCTTATTTCTTATTACAATACAATTATATTGTTTTTTGACTTATATCACCATTTTTTAGTTGCAAATTCAATAATTTAAACATATAAAATTACATACTCCCCTTTATATATGTGTATTTTTACCCATTTTTGTAAAAAAAATAAAGAAAAACCCAGGAACTAGTCCTGAGTTAAGCTATTTGTGATGTTCTAATTAAGCGTTAGCTTGTTTAGTAACAACAACGTTTTTAGCTCTTTCTTTTCCATCTACAGTTTCAACTTCGAATTCAACTGTGTCATTTTGGTATAGGTTTCTGAAACCTGACCCTGAGATTGCTGAGAAATGTACGAATACGTCTTCTCTACCTTCAACACCGATAAATCCAAAACCTTTAGTTTCATTAAAGAATTTTACTTTTCCTGTCATAATATATATCTCCTTCCATATGCTTACACACTTCTTGGAGCGTATACATAAATATATTATATAGTGTTTTAGAGGGTTGATGACATTAATATGCTTTTTCTTTTTTTATTGGATTTTATTATTCCCCTTATATATAGAGGGGTTAAAAATGACGTGAAAAAAACCCGCTCGCCAAAGACAGGTTTTCTTTGTACTCAGTCAAGCCAATAACCGAATACTTAATATTTATTCTGAGAGAGAATACACTTTATAATGAAGAATTAAATTCATATTATTCAGACTTTAATTCATAACGTGAGTGTGCATCGCCAAATAAACACAAGCACCATCATAAAATGTTTTATATTAAAATTATTAATACACGTAATTTTTCAATTACATATTTATTATACACATTTTTTTTATCTTTTTTATCAGTTATATAAACTTTTTTAATTATTTTTATTTCTCAGAACAAAAAAAGCACCTATAGGACACCGCACACCTTAAATTTTATGCTATGAGTAGCAATATTCTTGGTGCAAATTTATTGAATTTTATAAATAAAGCCCATTTTAACATGCTTTTAGACCGGAAAACAGAGACTAATAAAACGTGTAATTTAGGCACTTGTTTTAACCTCGATATTTTGCATATTTTCACCTTAATTTTGATCAATTACATCTTCTTAAGTTTCGTGCATATTACCACCCTATTCACAGATGTTAAAGTCATTCAATCATAAGGTTTAAGGTCATTTAAAACACTCCGCGTTAAACTTGCTAACATAACCTTATTTAAAAGAGAACTACCTTAGATGAGGTGTTCTCTTCTTTTTATTTATAAAGAATTAAAAAACAAATGTGCCATTATGACATCATTGTTTTTCTATCTTTGATCTTAAATTGTTTTAATGAGTAATCTATTTCATAGTAGTTTTTAGCTTTTATTTCTCCAGAAATAATTGCTTTTGCTAATATAGATTCGATATTTCTTTTAATATATCTCTTGATTGGTCTTGCTCCAAATGCTGGATCGTATGAATTATCGGCAATTGCGGCTATAGCTTTTTCGGAGAAAGTTAGGCTGATTTTTTGCTCGTTAACCCTTTTTATTAATTTTTTAAGTTCTAATTCTACGATTTTAGCAATAACTTTCTTGTCTAATGAGTTGAAAGGAGTAATCTCATCGATCCTATTAATAAACTCAGGACGTAGATATTTCATCAATATCTCTTTAGGTTTGATACGTTTCTTATCTAACATCTCTTGTGCACCTAAGTTTGTTGTCATTATTACTATTGTGTTCTTGAAGTTTACAAGTTTACCTTTTGAATCAGTAACTTGTCCATCATCTAGTATTTGTAACAAGATGTTTAATACATCTGGGTGTGCTTTTTCGATTTCATCGAATAAAACAATTGAATAAGGTTTTCTTCTAACTGCTTCTGTTAGTTGACCACCATCACCATATCCCACATATCCTGGAGGAGAACCAATTAATCTGGCTACAGTGTGTTTCTCCATATATTCAGACATGTCTAATCTAATCATGGCTTTTTCAGTGTCAAACAGGTTTCTTGCCAATGCTCTCGCAACTTCTGTTTTACCAACACCTGTTGGACCCATGAATATAAATGAACCAATTGGTCTGTTAGGATCATTAATATTTGCTTTTGATCTTAGGATAGCGTCAGTTACAAGTTCAAGTGCTTCATCTTGACCTTTTACTGACTCTTCTAATGATTCTTTTAATTTTAATAGTTTTTCTTTTTGTGACTCTAGTAAGTTGTTAAGTGGAATACCAGTTCATTTTGACACGATACCGGCTATCTCATCAGAAGTTACAACTTCTTTAACTAAAGTATTATTATTCTCTTGTATGTTGATTTGAGCTTGTTTAAGCTTCTCTTCAATTTCAGGAATTCTAGAATACATAATTTCGGAGGCATTCTCAAATTTTCCTTCAACTTGGAATCTATTCAATTCTGCTTTCGCATTTGCTAAATCCTCTTTAAGATTTTGTACACTAAGCACCACATCTTTCTCTTGTTTTCACTTATTAGTTAATTCTTCTTGGTTAGTATTAGCTTTTGAAAGTTCTTCTTCAATCTTAACTAATCTTTCCTTAACTGAATCTGTGTCTTCTTTTGAAAGTGCTGCTTTCTCCATCTCTAATCTAGCAATAAGTTGTTTTACTTTTTCTAACTCTTCAGGCATTGAATTCATTTCTGTTTGAATTGCTGCTGCCGCTTCATCAATAAGGTCAATCGCTTTATCTGGTAAAAATCTGTCTGATATATATCTTGATGAAAGTTTTACAGCTGATATCAATGCATCATCTTTAATTGTTACTCCATGGAAAGTTTCTAATCTTTCCTTTAGTCCTCTTAATATTGAGATTGAATCCTCTACAGTTGGTTCTGCAACAGGAATCTTTTGCATTCTACGTTCTAGAGCAGGGTCTGACTCAATGTATTTACGGTGTTCATCAAGTGTTGTTGCTCCAATTAAGTGCATTTCTCCTCTTGCAAGCATAGGTTTAATGATTTGAGCGGCATCCATACCACCTTCAGCATTTTTACCCATACCTATTAGAGTATGTATCTCATCGATAAAGATTATGATCTTACCATCAGATTCTTTAACTTTCTTCATAAGAGATTTCATTCTTTGTTCGAATTGTCCTTGATAACTTGCACCAGCTATCATAGATGGTAAATCTATTTCATACAACTCTTTATCTTTAAGGTTTTCAGGCACTTCGCCATTAGCAATCTTTTGTGCTAATCCTTCTACTATCGCTGTTTTACCAACACCAGGTTCTCCTACAAGAACCGGGTTGTTCTTAGTCTTACGTGTGAGGATACGTATGATACGTCTAATCTCTTCATCACGCCCTATTACAGGGTCTAATTTATTCCTTACAGCTTCATCGATTAGGTTACGCCCATATTCTTTTAATGGGTCCTTTTCTGATTGGTTTGGTGTGAAATTAAAATCCATATTATCCTCCTTTTATACAGAACATTATCATTTGTGTTCCTAAACAATTATAACATACTTTTAGCACTCTACACTTGCGAGTGCTAATTATTATTTATCGTCGTTATTTAGTCGTATAAGCATTAAAAAACCACCTTTTCAGGTAGTTTTAAAAGTTAGAATTTTATTTCTTAACTTCTTCTTTTGTTGTTTCTTCCTTTACTTCTTCAACTTTTTTAGTTTCTTTTGGTTCTTTTGATGGCTCTTCAATTGGTTCTTCTAATACAACCTCTTGTCCATTAGAATCCATAAGTTTAATTTCTTTTGTTTCTGTTTTAAGAATTCTTGTTACTCTCTCTTTAAGTTCTTGGTATTCCGCTTTCTTTAGGAATCCATTTTCATTTAAGTATTCAACTTGTTTCATTGCTTCTGATTTTGATGGTTTGGTTGCTGTGACTGTTTTGAATGCAAGTAGCACCATACCGAAGTTAATTAGACAACCGAAGTTAATTAATCATGGTCATATTGATCACACGTGTGTGATATCTAATATAGCCATCACAAACATCACGACAGAAATAATTAATGTTGTAACAAATGAAATAGTAACAATCTTTTTGGCTGATTTGTTTAGTTTCAATGAGAAGAATACGATTGCCATTACAAGTATCAATACTGATATAGCTATTAGTATTCCTCCTGTTGCTGCAGAACCTTTATCTCCTATGTTAATAAGGTTGTCTGCATCTACATTTATCCCTTTTGTATTTACGCCCCCTCTTGCGCTGTATCCCTTACCGGCAACAAATACAAAGATTGCTCCGAGGAATATTGTAACCATAGCTAAAATTCATAAAATGAAGTTAGTTATTATTAGTAATTTTGTTTTTTTATTCATACTCTAATTATACATTATTAGTCATATAATACTATTATGAGACCATTAACATTAGAGGTAATAGCACAAAGCGTAGAAGACGTAAAAGCTATAAATAAATCAAAAGCAAATCGTATTGAATTATGTTCAAACTTAGAGGTGGGTGGCTACACTCCAAATATAGAATTAATAAAAGAAGCTACTGAAATTTCTAAGATACCAGTTATGGTTATAGTTCGTAATCATTCTGATAATTTCGAAATAAATGATGAACAGCTTAATCAGATTATTAAACAAATAAAAGAGATAAATAAAACAAAAGCTCACGGTATTGTTTTTGGGGCAATCTTGAACAATAAAGTAAACAAGAAAGCCCTTGAAACAATAATAAACACTGTTGAAAACAAGGAAATTACATTTCACAAGGCATTTGATTATGTAGATGATAAAGAGTCTGAATCTTCTTATTTACACGAGCAAGGAGTTAATAGAATTTTAACTTCAGGTAGAAAAGGTAACCCTATTAATTTCTTAAAAGAATTAAAAGAAACAAACGAATCTGGAATAGAAGTTCTAATAGGTGGCGGAGTGACAATTGATAATAAAGACACCTTAATTAAAAATGGTTTTAAAAACATCCACATAGGTCGAGCTGCAAGAAAAAACAATTCTTGAGACTGTGATATTGATATCGAAAAAATAAACGAGTTTACAATTTAACTCATTATCTAATTCATTTCTTTGATAATATTCACAACCTTATTTCAATAGTAAAAAAATAAAAAAAGAAATAACATCTCACCGATGTTATTTTTGTACTTTTTTAACTACTTCAATTCATCCATCATAACGATCTTTTTGAATCTTCATGTTTCCATAAATATCTCCACCTAAAACAAATTGTTTTGTGATTGAATATCTAATTCCGTTTACTTCACCTTTAGTCACATCACCAATCGCATCGATTGATTTTTTAGATAATAGCATTCTGTTCTCAGGAACATGTGCTCCACCTTTTTCTTTTGGTCAAATATATGTGCCTGTTGGTTCACCTTCATTGCCGAAGCAATCAATGTTTTCAAACCTATCTCAACTTCATGTTTTCTTCATAATTACTCCTTAGTCTTCTTCATAAGTTCAAGTGTGTGTTTCGCATCACTCAATCCACGGTGATCTTCTTTTGTAGCTAAATCTAGATCAATGATTAATGATTCTAATTTATAAGTTTTTCTATTAGGTCATTTTTGTTTGAATAACTTGATTGTGTCAAATCATTCTGTTTCAATATAATCAATTGAATGCTTCATAAGATTTGTTCTAATGAAACCTTTATCAAATGGTGCATAGTGTGCATAGACATTTAGGTCACCAGCAAATTCTTTAAGTAATTTAAGCGCCATACTTAATGGAATACCACTTTCTTCAAGCATAGAATTAGTAATACCTGTTAAGTTTGTGATGAATGGTGGAACGTTACGTTCAATTTCAATTAAATATTCAAATGTATCAATGATTTCCATTGTTTGTCCATTTACTTTAATAGCAGCAATTTCTATAATGTCTTCTGTTTTTGGTGATAGTCCTGTTGTTTCAATATCTAGAACTAAAAAATCTTTTCCGTTGTTAATCATATTTGACCCCTTTATTGTTAAGTTAATTATAAACAAAAAGCACCCCATAACCCCTAGATATAAAAAAACACAGCTTTTGCCGTGTTAATACGTTTCACTTTCTCTCTAAATCATCTTAAGAAAATACAAAATAAACTAATAAGGAGTTATAAACGACCATCAACGATTTTGAAGGCTTGATTTAAAAAATGTTATTTTCCTAAAATGAAAAAGTGCAACGTGCCAATGCATTCAATCAAAATTGGCACATTTTTATTATACACTTTTTTGTATATACAAGTTATATTATATAAAGTAATTTGCATAGAAAAAAGCACTCTTAAAGTGCTTATAAATCTCCAAGTAATTCATTCATGAAATCTTCATCAAGTTCTTGAGTAACAATTTCTTTTTGTTCAGGTATTTTAGTTTCTCTATCATCTTCTTTAATAATAGGATCATTATATGTAACTTCTTCTACCTCGATAATGTCTTCAACACTTTGTTGAACCAATGTATTTGAATTAAGCAATTCTTCCATGAAATCTTCATCAAGTGATTGATTATGTAGCTTTGTTTCTTCATTAAATAATGTTATTTTCTTTGGTTTAGCAACTCTTTTTGGTTGAATTCCTGCTTTTTCTTCAAGACCAACAGAATTCAATAGTTCATTAGCATACTTATCATCGTAGTTTCGATTGTGTAACTTTGTTTCTTTGTTTACTACCACTCTCTTTTTAGGTTGTGGTTTTGTTTTAACTGGTTCTGCACGTTTTGTTACAAAGTCATCAGTCTTATCTAGTCCTCACGCTTTTAATAATTCTTGAGAATATTTTTCATCTAATTTTTCAGAATAAACTTCTTTATCTGGTTGTTTAGTACGTTTAACTTTTTTATAAGTTTTTTCTGTTTTCTTCTGTTCTGGCATTCTATCTTTGATAAGTCCAAATTCTTTTTCAAAATCATTAAAGAATTCTTCAGAAGATTTACCCTTGAATAATGAATCCTTTAATATTTGTTCAACTTGTTCTAGTTTTGATTCTTCTTTATATTCTTTTTTCATGAATTCTACAAATCTTGAAGTTGAATTTATGAATGCAGTTAATAATAAATAGTTTTTGTCATCACTTGTATTTGTAAAAGCTAAAGTCATATCAACTTCTCCAAATGCAATATTAGCAATAAAGATTTTTTCATTTTTATAAGTTACAAATGTTTTTGTTGTTCCATAAATAACTGATCTTATAAATTGAGCGTATTCAACTTTTTCTTTATTAAGTTCTAATCTTTCATTAAGTCTTGAATGAGCGTGATCTGTTAAAAATACACTTTTATCTCCGAATTTTTCTTTTGATTCAATTCTTAATGAACTCGATGGCATTACTTGTTCTGTAAATTTATTTACGATGTGGCTTGTTAGTTTTAATTGGTTAAGAGTCATATGTACTATTATACATTTTTACTAGCGCCCACTTGAAATGAGTAATAAAAAACGAATCACGTATGACTCGCATTATTATTTAATATTAGTACAAGAAGAGTGCCACGTCCTCTGAATACTATTTATACGTTAAAGAAATGAATTGCACTTCTGCCAGAAAGTGCGTGTATTTGTTAATTTTATCTTTGTGAGGTTAAAATTCCTCACGTTTGCTTATATTGAGATAATATACTCAGCTTTTGATTCAACTTTATTTTTGTGGAAGACAAAAAGTTGAATTTCTTCAAATGGTGAGAAATGAAAAATCATCATAAGAACGATCATAATGCATTTTATGGATGTTTTCAGTAACAAAGTATCATGCCATATATTTGCATTATCTTTTTATAAACCAGTGCCTTCCGATTGAATTATACCCTTAAAATTATTTTTATTTTTCGAGGCCATTTTTTTCAAAAAGCCCACAGAATTAACCTATTACGGGTTTTAACGCTTTCAAAAAAGCACATTTTTTTAAGGCCACCCTATATAAAATAACATTTTTGTATAACTGTTCACTTATATAAGAATTTATGCAGAGAAAAAACTTATTTTTACTGAATTTAAACATAATGCCTCATTTGTCCTAAAATTCGCCATTTCATTTTTTAAAGGTATTAGTGCTTTTTCCTACTCTTTTTATAAAAAACAAGGCCCAATTTTGAAAACAACCTGTGTACTCAGGTGCTATTTTTTTATAACTTAGGAAAAAAATAGGAAAAAACATACTTATTAGGTCAAAAAATGCATTTTTATTTTTGGGGGTACCTCCCACCCCATAATTTCATGGTTTTTCTTGTAAAAAGCACCATATAATTTAGTTGTCCTAGATTTACATGTAGGATGTTCGGATGATTATTAAAAGATATGTGTTAGCTCTACTTAGGAATTGAGCTGATGGAAGTTCATAAAATATCTTTTAAAAATAAATATGGAAAAAACTCTTTTCGATCCATATTTGAAGTTGTCAAGTTTAATGATAAATGCAAGTCTATTGTTGAGCGTGGGGAACGTACCCCTCGATTATTTAAAGAAACGTTTAAATAATTCGCCTAATAATTAATACAACTAATTAGTATTAATTAAATAAAACGATTATGAGCAACGCACTGAGAATATTATTAACACAGTAATTTATTAATCTAAATGTTTACACCTAACTAAGAACATACACCTGGATTATCAATATATTAAAATGCACGATTTATTTTGCTAATTAGTTTCGCCATTGATTAGCATTCGCCAACTTAAAAAATGCAGTTGTTTTAGAATCAAATTACTTGTGACGAGTAACGCTAAATACTTTTATTTTAAAAAAACTTTTATATAACACGGTGAATTAATCACCACTTAAAAAGAACATAATGATTATTGTTCTTTTTTTTATAACCTTTTTTAGCATAGAACCTTATTTATTAATGCTTATTATTCTTTTTAAGGGGTAAAGTTATATTCAATGGGAAAATATATGTTTTGTTTGCACTCCCCTGTTAAAAGGCTTATTTTAAACAAAGATAGGCCATATTAAAAAGAACTCAAGTGAGTTCCTTTTATTTTTCTTATTTAAAGTCTCTTCCTAAGTATTTATAAACTACTAGACCAGCAAGAGATATAGCAATGATTGATCATACAACGTATACAATCACAGGTTTAACTCATGGTGTTTCTGTGTAGTAAGTTAATCTTAAGTCTGATTCATATAGACCCATTTTAACTAGAGCTTCTGGTTTTTGTCATAAAGCACTATTAAATGCTGAAGAATCGTCTTTGAATTTTTTAACAAGTAAATAGTTGAAAGCAGGGATTTTTTCTAAGTTAGTATTATCATCTGTGTTTTCTGTTCATGAGAATCCTATTTTACTCATATTAATTACTAATCCACTAATTGCTTTGTCATATGTATCTCAAGTATTGCTTCCTGTTCATATTGCTGGGTTACTGTAAATCTTATTAGCATCCTGAATATTGTTAGCAATTGTTTTACCACTTGAGTTTTTACTTCTGAACCCTTCTGGTTTAAAGTAAAGTAAACTATAGTCTTTACCATTTATGTTAACTTGCATCGCATTATTTGTAAAGTTATCATCTGAGTTTGATTTTCAATCAGTTACATTAATTAATGAAACATTTTTTGTTTGGAATGCTGAATAGAATTTGATAAGTTGTTGATAAACATCTATGTAAGCAACATATTTATATCAACCTTTATCTTGTTCTTCGATTGCAGCTTTAAGAGTTACACCATCTTGGTCATAAACTCTTCCACTATTGTATGTTGTTGTTCCATCCGCTTTAATAGCTATTACATTTTCTTGTCTTGCACCTGAAGAAATTTGTCCATTACCTAAAGGTGAAAGAATAAATGATGTAATAGAGAATACAAATGGAATAAGTATTGCTGTAACTAATGTCGCAATCTTACCGAATGAAGATGCTACAAATGTTATAACTGAAGACATGATCATTGTGATGATTAAGTTCCCTATAAATAAAGAACCTGCAAATTTTATCTTTTGAGTACCATTTGCGTTTGTATCTGCTAATGATATTATGATTCCAAGTAGAAAGATGAATACTGAAAAGAATAATATGTGTGCATATAGAGCAAGGAATTTACCAACGATGATTTTAATTCTTTTTATTGGTTTGGCAACGATTATTAATTCTGTACCATCTTCTTCTCCATCTTTAAAAATTGTGATTGCTTTTGTGGCTACATACAATGGACCAAATACAAATGGGAATAAGTAGTAGTAAGCTAATAGTCCATCAATAACTGCAGCATCTGATTCATTATTTGCAATTTGAATACCTAGTGTTCCACCAAACACTATAGCAAGTGCCAACGGTATAAATATTGTTGAAAGTTTTCTAAAACTCGAACGTAAAAGATATCTTGTGTATTTAAGCATCCTTACCTCCTTTTGAAGGTTCATCTGGCACTGCTCCATCATCTACAGAACCAAGGAAAACATATTTTCTATAAACCTCTTCAAGTGAATTTTGGTTGTTTTTGAATGTATTAATTTCTAACTTAGAAGTTGATAATAAATTCATTAATTTTTTAGCTTCTTTTTTATCTTTAAACTTAACCATACATCCATCACTTAGTTTTGTATGTTTATATTTATGTCTTTTTAAGAAGTTGATTAATGCTTCTTCATCCGAAGCTTGTATTGAATATTCTAAATCAGAATCTCCAATAGCATCTTCAATCTTTCCAGTGAAAACAACCTTTCCACCGTCAATGATTGTAACAGCGTCAATATACTTATCTAACTCAGTTAGAATGTGTGAAGATATTAGTATAGCAACACCTTTTTCTTGTAATTTTTTCAATGTTTCAAAGAAATCAATCCTTGCTTTTGGATCAAGGTTGGCAGCAGGTTCATCCATAATAATTATTTCTGGATTATGAACCAATGCTTGTGCAAGTAGAACCTTTTTCTTTTGTCCTGATGAAAAAGTATTTGGGTTCCTATTTTTTAATTTTTCTAAACCTATTTCTTTAAGAACGTTATCAGCGAAAGCTTTTGCTTCTTTCATTGATAATCCCGATAGATATGACATATAAACTATGTATTTGTAAGTTGAATATCCTTTTGGGAATTTAGCTGTTTCAGGAATATATCCTACTTTTGATTTAGCCTCTTCTGTTAGATGTTCTAAACCAAAGATATTAATCTCTCCTTCAAATTTTGCATATGCCCCAATTAGAGATTTGATTGTTGTTGTTTTACCTGCTCCGTTAGCCCCAATGAATCCGTGAAATTCTCCAGGATAAACATTGAAGTTTACATCGGCAACAGCAGGCTTCTTCGCACCCTTATATTTCTTGGTAAAGTTTTTAACTTCCAGTGCTGGTGATTTTTTATTCATATATTCTCCTTAATAAATAACTACAAAATCTTGTCCTGAGTGTGCAAGCATACTATTTGTCATGAATTGTTTTTTAAATACGATATCTGGATATTCTTTTGCAAGCTTTGAAATAACTTTGTTTGCTTTAGAATTGGAAATATCAGAACAAATAAGATTTACTTGTTTCTTATTGACAATTAACTTTTTAATAAGTACAGTTCCATTCAATGAAACCTTGTCTTTTATTCATTCCCCTTGTTTTCACTCCATCCTTATTTTTACTTTTGCAGTTTTAATTAACATTGCAAATAATGTATGGATACGCCCTTTTAAATTAAGGGTTCTTGCATTTAATACAACACCACTCATCTTGACTTGCATGTTAAGTTTTTTTATTTCTTTTTCAATTTCTTTCAATGGGATCTGTCGTTCTAAAATCCTTTTAACATCTTCTTTATTTGTGAATAATGAGGTACCTTCCAAAATCAAAACATTCTTTCGTTTATTTTGATTGTTGTAAGTATTTCATTGACCACTCATAGATTTTGGAATGGTGAATATTACCGCTTCTTCATCTTCATCCAATAAATATTTTTGCTTTAGTTTTCCAAATGAAAGATAAGCTGTTGTGTTGTTTTTCTTTGAAAGAATTTCTACTATATGTTCTTTATTATTTGTGTCTTCTACATTATTTATGAAGACTGGAAATGATTCAAATCATTCTTCTTCTCTTATTAGTGAACTATCTATTAGTATTTTCATCAATTCACCCCCTCTTCATTCCTTTTATTCCGATTAGCGGAACAACTCTAGGTGTTTTATTAACATACTCAATATATTTAGGGTTTTCTTTAAATGTTTTTCACATTCCTTTTTCTAACATTGGAAGACCTGAAATTTTATAAATCATTAATGCGATAAATAATGGTCCAATAATTGAGATTCAAACTAAGTGATTACTTGTTGAAAGTACAACAAATATGAAGTTGAATGCTCAAAATGTGTATTCCCCAAAATAATTTGGATGTCTAGAGATTTTTCATAATCCATGTTGAATAAATTTACCTTTATTCTTTTGTAAAAATGTAAATTTTTGAATATCTGCAACAGTTTCAAAAGTTAAAGCAAGTATAGCTCCAACAACCCCAATTAATGAAAGTAAGTTGAATTGGTTATCTCCTAATAAAACTACAAAGTATGAAGGAAGTGAAACAACAAATACAGTCACAGCTTGGATTATTCAAAATACAAAGAATTTGTAAAAATTGTTTCTCATCTTATCAAATCGATGATCAACCTTCTCTTTTAATATCCTGATAAATAAGAATGTTCCCAATCTGATTGATCAAGCGCCAACCAAAACTAAAGCAACAATGGAATTAATACCAAAACCGTTACCTAATAACATTGATGCAATTAAGGTAATAGAAAATGTGCTTGCGTACGTAATGTCCGTAAATAAGTCTTTCTGGATCAAATACGCAAAGATAAAAAATAGCATATTTATCGATATAGAAATCGAAAATATTATCAATAATTCTAAGACAAAACTCATGATGCCTCCTTAATATTTATTGATATACCTACATATTAATTATATCACTTGTATATACATATAATTATTGTTTATTACATTTGACACTTAAAAAGATAAATAAAAAAATAGATTCGCATTTGCAAATCCATTATTTTTATATTAATTCTTTAACCATTTTTCTAATATTTTTAGTATTGAAGCCATGTTTTTCATAAATGACATCACCTGGTGCGGAGTGTCCGAATTCTTTTGCTAATTGAGCATTTATCTTATTGTATTTAGATAATCTGAATCAGTATGAATCTGATGAAGCTTCAATTGCAAGCATAGGAGCTTTATCTAGAAGTAATTCTTTTGCAAGTTCTTCATCTTCAACTAATCCATGAAGATTTGGAACTGAAATAACTCTTGCTTTTATACCATCTTTTAATAGTTCTTCTTGAGCTTCAACAGCTAAGCCAACCTCTGAACCAGTAGCTAACAATGTTACTTGGAAGTCCTCAATATCTTTAATAATATATGCTGATTTTAAATCATTAGAATTTAAAGCATTGAATGATTTGATTGGTTGACGACAAGCAATGATTGCAACTTGTTCGTTATGTGCATTTAGAGCATATTGGAAAGCTGCTTTTATTTCTGATTCATCACAAGGTCTAATTACTGTCATATTTGGTATTGCACGCAACATTGGTATTTGATCTATTGGTTGGTGTGTTGGTCCATCTCCACCAACTTGATATGAATCGTGTGTGAACACATGAACAGAAGGGATGTTCATTAATGCTCCCATTCTAATTGCTGGTTTCATGTAATCAGCAAACGCCAAGAATGTAGCATCAACAGTTCTCATTCCACCAGCAAGATAAATACCATTATTAATTGCTGCCATAGCGAATTCCCTAATTCCATATTTGATGTTTTTACCGCCATCTTTAACATCTTTTGAGAATCCAACTTTTGTAGCTGCTTTTAAATCTGCTGAACCGCCCATGAAATTAGATGTTTTGTATTCTAAATATTCCATAATAGGTGCAATGTAATTTCTTGTGGCTACATCACTCTCATTAATTTCAACTTCAGATAAATCAATTTTAAATTCATCTTTATGAATAGCATTTAATTCTTCATATTCTTTTGGGAATTTTTCTTTATATACTCCCATGATTTCTTTTCAATTTGCATACTCTTTGTTTTTTGGTTCTCATAATTTTGATGCAAATTCATAAACGTCATCATCATATTTGAATGGGACTTTATTTTCAAGTCCTCACTTTTCTTTGAATCCAATTGTTTTATCTTCATCAAGTGTTCCATTATGACCGCTACTTGTGTTCTCAAAGGGTGTTCCTGGAGCAATAACTGTATGTACTTGAATGAATGATGGTTTCTTAGATTTCTTAGCTAATTCAATAGCTTTTGTAATGTTCTCTGGTGTTGGTTCAGTAACTTCAAATGTATCGAATTTTTGAGACTTGAAGAAATCTATAATATTAATATCATTAACTTCTTCTGTTCTTGAATCTATTTGCACTGAATTGAAGTCTTGAATAATAATCAGTTTGTCTAATTGCATTGTACCTGCTAATTGAATAGCTTCTAGAGCGACACCTTCTTGTAAACAACCATCACCATGTAATGTGAATATATTGTGGTCTATGATTGGTAAGTTGGATTTGTTATATTTTGTAGCTAAATATCTTTCAGATATAGCCATACCAACTGCCATAGCAACACCTTGACCAAGAGGTCCGGTTGTTGCATCTACATAATCCAACATGTCTACTTCTGGATGCGATGGTGTTTTTGAACCGTAAACTTTATGATTCTTCATATCCTCAACACTTAGCAATCCAAGGAAGTGTAATATTGAATATTGAGACATTGAAGCATGTCCTGCTGATAAGATAAACTTATCTCTGTTTATTCATTTTGGATCTTCTTTTACAAAGTTTAAAGATTCTCCTATTATTGAATATGTAATTGGCGCTGAACCTATAGCCATACCAATATGTCCCTGACCTGCTCTATTTATAGAATCCAATGCTATTGAACGCATTGAGTTTATTAATTTATTTTTCATTATTTCTCCATGTTTATTTTTATATTTTTACCTATTGCAAATGACTTGTTTTCATTAATAGATTTTTGTGTTTCGTTAGCAAATTCATATGCCAACATTTTGTCTCCAACGGTTGTACGACCACCACGTTGTACATGACCTAAAACATTAGGTCTTGCTTGCATGCCTAATTTAGAAATTTCTTCAGCATACTCATGTATTGAGTATTTCATTTTTTCCATTATTAGAACTGTTGCTGTTCCTTTTTCATCGTGAATTTTCTTCACCTCTTGAGCTAACTCTTGTGGTGTCATTAATTGATTATTTGTAACAGCTATATCTGCATGCGATAACTTGAATGAAAGTTCAGTTAAATCAGGACATTGTCTACCCATGATTTCAACTAGTGATACATATCCATGAGCATTAACTGAATAATAAATACGGTTAATTGATTCCACAACTGTATTCAATGCTGTTCTGAACCCTAGTGTTTGTGATGTGTAATCAACATCATTATCAACAGTCAATGGAACAAATGATATTTTCACACCATTTTCAGCAAGTTTTTGGGCTAGCATATATGAACCATTCCCTCCTAATAAAACTACATGATCAAACTCTTTTGCATTTTTAATTGTTTGTTCCATTATTTCTTCGTTTCCAACAAATTCTGGAAATCTACCACACCCAATAATTGAAGATGGTGCATCCAATAAATAATTAGGATTTTTAATATCTAGTTTTTCAAGTTCATTTTTTCATAAATTCCTTGCTCCATAAGGAGAGTAATAAAGCTCGATATCTTTTGCGGGGAATGCTTGTCATAAATGATAAATAAAATCATTTATTCCAGGAGCATCTCCACCAGATGCAATTAATAATATCTTTTTCATATTTCCTACTTTCTTTTTATGTATTTACATTACATTTAATTAAATATATTGACTAAGCTTGAGATAAATTTATACTCATAATTCTTTTGGTAAATTCTTCTTTTTCATCTTCGCTTATTTTTGTGTTTCTTGATTTAACATCTAGATATTCTTTGATCTCTGGAAGGTAACAAACGCTTCTACCTTCATTGTTTATTATTTTTAATGAGTCACCCAAAATCGGACAAACTACTTCAATGTTGTATTTGTTGCCAAACTCTGATTTTAAATACTTCTTAATTTCTTCATATCATGAGTAATTGATATTTTGAGCATTCCTAATTTTCTTGCCTTTAACTAAATATGGAACATCTCCGGTGAATATAATTTGTTCCGCTTTTCTTGTAGGGATAACATTAGTAATAATGAAAATGTTTCTCCCTTTCACAACCATTGCTGGTATTACTGAAAAATCATTTTTTGAGTATCTATTTCTAAATGAGACATTATCAAAAAGTAATTCATCATCGGTTTTAAATTCCTTAACAAATTCATTGATTTCTTCAGAAACAAAGTTTTTGTTTTCTTCTTCATTTTCTTCGCTATCCCCTTGTAAAAGTTTGAATGCAATTAAGCAAATCATTAGTGCGACAAGCACACATCCTATAGCTAAGAAAGTAGTTGAAATAGTGTTCATTTTTATTTCTCCTTTTGTGGTTTTTTACTTCAAAAATCACTTTATTTAGAGTTATATTATTTATTGTTTTAAACTCTTAAAATGTTCTAAAAGGTTTGTTTTTATTGGTTTTTTAGCCTTTTTTTGAGAAAAATGCTACCAAAAAAGAATCATTAATGATTCTAAGAAGCTCTGCTTTTAATCTTGTGGTGAATACACATTCATAAAAGAGGGATTTGAACCAAGAATAAAGGAATTGATGAGATTAAACTTATAATAACGATACCAAGTCCTGGCTCTTGTCATTGATCAGCAATTTTTCCTGATCAGAATATAGTTCATAAAACTCCACACATAATTACAAGAGTTGAAGAAATTCATGAAAGTGAACTTGTGTTTTTACTTTTAATTACTTTAAATAGTTGTGGGAAGAATGGTAAACCTGTACAACAACTTGCAACTATTACAATTACATATTGAACTCACTCTGTCATTTGTAAGTTTAGAATTCAAATAACAATTGAAGTTGATAGAATTCCGGCTAAAATAACTGAGAAACCAATAAATGTTTTTGTTTTATAAATGTAACGCATGATTGGGAACATCATTAGTGTAATAACAAAGTTCGCTGCTCAACCTGGGTACGCTTTATTAGCTATAGCTATTGTTGAAATAGTTCAAAGTGCTGAACCAAATGCAACTGATGCAAATGTAAATTTTGATAATTGACTTACGTCTTTAGTTCTAACGGTCTTGACCATTTGTGGGAAATACATTAGGATTCCCATTGTGGTTGCTAATCAACCAAATACTTCATATCACATCATAATATTACCTACTTTCTTTTTCCACTTGTTCAAGTGTAGGAATAGATTTTTGAGCACCTAGACGAGATATTGTAACCTCAGCTGCTTTCATTCCGAACTTGATAGCTTTTTGGATATTATTTGTGCTGTAAAATTCTTCAACAAAGGCTCCAACGAATGTGTCACCAGCAGCTGTTGTATCTACTGTTGTGATCTTTCTAGATTTAAAGTGTTCTTGGATGCTATCCATTGAAAGAGATACACCGTTTGCACCTAATGTTGTAATAATGTTTTTGCAACCTTTTGCTCTTAAAGATTCAGTTGCATTTTCAATATCTTCTAAGTTATTAACTTTTTGATTTGAAATGTATTCTAGTTCTGTTTCATTTAAAACTAATCATTCAATTTTGTCGATTCAATCTTGTTTAAAGCTGACCGCTGGAGATGGGTTTAGAATAATTTTTTTGTCTAATTTATGTGCGATTTCAATAGTTTTATCCATTAATCAAGCATTTGTTTCCAATTGCATTAGAACCACATCATTTTCTTCGATTGCAGCTGTTAAGTCGTCTAAATCTTTTTCAGAGAAGTCATGGTTTGCCCCTCCATTAATAATGATCATATTGTCTTTTTGTGTTTGAGATACAGTTATAGAAGCCATACCTGTTGTTTTTGTTTCTGAGTATGAAATGTATTTTGTTTCTACTCCTTCTTCATTAAGATAATCAATGATTTCTCCACCATATTTCTTACCTACTTTTGCAAATAAAGATACTTTGTTGTTTCCTCTTGCAAGTCTTTTAGCTGCAAGGGCTTGGTTGGCACCTTTACCTCCGTTATTGATTAAAAAATCTGATGTTAGTATTGTTTCTCCCTTTTTAGGGAATTCGTACACGTAATTTACGTAATCTATATTGATACTTCCTACTACTAATAAATTCATAATTTTTCCTCCTTGTACAACCTAATTATATGCTTTAAAAAAACGGAAATCAATCCCGTCTATATGGCTTTTAAATTTTGAAGTTTTTTGTCTTTTTATAGAACAAAATATCTAAGTTAGTCAATACTCACCCAATAACTTTTCCGTCTTGTCCCATATATTTTTGGGTAATAGTCACAACATCTTCACTCTTTCATTCAACATAGTGTGGTTCACTTTGGAATTCAAGTTTTTCCTCTACCTCAAAAATACATACACCATTGTATGCTAATAATTTTGGTAATTGATTTTCTGCATCAATATCACCTTGAATATCTTTATCTATAATTGTGTATGATTTTGCAATTATTCTATTTCTATGTTTGTAAGTTTCTTGAAAAAGCGTTTTTTCTCCATCAATATAATTTAAGAAAGAAATAGGCATTTGTTTCTTGTCTATTCTTTTAAACTCTATATCATCTGATGAAATAAGGTGTTTCATTCCAAACATCTTATCCATATTATTAACGACGAAATTACCAACCCCATTATTATTGGAAATCAATTGAGCTTTCTTTAATATTTCTAGCGCGGATCTTGCTGTATGTCTATTGCAATCAAATTTAATTGCTAAAAACTGTTCACTTGGTAGTTTATCTCCAACCTTGAATTCAAGGTTTTGAATTTTAAGCAATAAATATCTTAAAATATAATTTTTCATAGTTGTATACATAACCAAATTATATAGCAATAGGTCAATGAAATTTGTTGATATTAAAAAATTAAAGAGGCTTGCTCTTTAATAATTATTTTGCTTTTGGTTTTTCTTTAACTTTTATAAATCCAAGCTTTGCTAATGTTGTATTTAATGTTGCGGATTTAGGAATTTTGTATTCTTCATGATTTTCCATATTCATTAATATACGTTCTTCTTCATATTCGTGAAAGATAACTGTATATCCATTTGTAATTTTTACTGTTTCCTCATAATTAACTGTAGAATCTAAAATAATTCCTGAATCAACTAAAGTTACAACAAACTCTCTATAGATATCAGTACCTTCAATAAATAAAATATCGTATAACTCTCTTCAAGTCATTCCTTTTTCTTCAAAATCTTTTGCTAATGTTCTGATTAACAAAATGTAAAATGGTATCGTTTTGTGTTCGTTCATTATACGTTCCCCTTTACATCGAATTTACTTAATATATCCTCAAAGGTATATTCAAGTTTCTTGTCCTCGTTAAATATTGGTGCAAACCTATATGCATTAACATTCATAATCATAATAAGTTTTTGTCTTGTTCTTGAAAGAGCGACATTCAACCTTTTGATTTCTTGTAATTGTGTCTTAAATTTAGCGTTTGTAGGCAGTCTTCTGTTCTTTCTTGCATAAGTTGTATTCAAGAATACGATATCAGCTTCAAGACCCTGTAATTGGTCAACAGTACCATGCGTGAATGATGCGAATTTCTTTTCTCAATATTTTATTTTTGAATTTTGTTTTCTGAAGAAATGTTTATACTGATCTTTATAAACAAACATAACCATAACATCAAGTGTAGATGCATCTTTAACATTTCTTGAAATGAAACTTAATTGATCCATCAATACTTCAATTTCTTTGTCATTAACTTTAGACATTTTTGAAAGTGTTGTATCAATTCTATGAGTTCCATCATTATCTAATAAAATTAAATTAGCTTTGTTATACATTTCAACTAGTTTCATTTCTTTCTTTGAATTCCTAAATACAATAGGTTTCATTTCAACAACTTTAGATTCAATTTGATTATCATAAGCAATTGGGTTGTAAAGATCAAGAATGTATTGTGGTGAACGATAAGTTGTTTTAAACATTAATTTATTATTATCTTTTGAATATAATCTTTTGAATACAGATTCAAAGAATAATTGATCAAATATATTCTTTTCTTTCTCGTTTAACTCTTCGTAAAAACCTCCATAACTAGCTTTGTTAATTGGTATTGGTGCAAGTTGCATATCGTCACCAACTAGTATTATTTGTTTGGCATAAAGAGCATATCTTAGAACATCGACAATAGTTGATTTAGAAACCTCATCCATGATTAGGATTGATTCATCAAACTTATAACCTTTTTCTAATTTCTTTTCTAGCTTAGCGCTTGTAATTGTTCCTGCATATAGCGAAGGGTGTGAAAACCCTTTCGGAGTAGAAAGGAATCTTTTAGGTCCAGCCTTTGCTCCAAATTCTCTTTTAAGTAAATATTGTAAGTCACCTTTTTCGGGCGCATATTTTTTTAGTCTTTCTCTAATGTTTCTAACAAGCAAAGCATCACGATCTGCATATTCTCTATTGTTATCTCCGTAAGAAGACTTTTCTAAAATCATTCCTGAGTAGTTTTTAGAAGCAGGAGTGTGAGAAAGGTTGTTGATTACATTATTTAGTGCAGCGTGCGTTCTAGAGGCTAAAATAACCTTCTCTTTTCTTTCATAGACAAAGTGTTTTATTAATTGTGTGATTGTTCTTGTTTTACCAGTTCCAGGAGGACCTTTAACTAATAAAATATCATTATGAGAAGCAGCAGCTTTAAAGATTATTTGTTTAGATTCATCTAGATTAGAAATGTATTTTGATTTAACTTCTTTTTCAATATAAATTGGAGGCGCTGATTTTCTACCTAATAGAATTTCTAGAACTGATTGATTAACGATTTTACCACTTCTGATACCACTAGCAATACTGTTTAGTGTTTCAACTTCAAAATATCTATTGATATCACACTTATAAAATATGTAATCTTGGAAATGTGTTTCTATATTTTTTCAGTCTTTTGGGAACTTACCAGTAATTTTTAATAATTGTTCTTCTACAGATACAACTTCAATTTTTGGCTTTACAAATGCATATTTTAAAAGACCACATTTTCTTGGGTGAGAAAGAGCTAATTTTTTAACTTCAATATCCTCTAATAGTTGCTCAGGATTATTGATATAGTCGATTTGACTAACTTGAACAGTTAGTTCAATTTCTCTTAAGAATATTTCGTCTAATGGGATATCAACTTCTGGATCTTCCATAGTAACATCTTCAATCTTGTGAATAATTCCTACACCAGTATGGAATCAATAAGTGATGTTTTGGATATGAGTCGCGTATTTAGAAATAATACTTGCTGTTGTCGCTCTTTCAAGTTCGTGGTTTATCATTAAATAATTATATCTCTTTATACAGTGAAAACAGTTTTATTAAGTGATTACTTTTAATATTTAATGTAAATACTTAAACATATCTAAAATAGCTAAATAAAAAAAGACCTATGTCTTTTAATTATTTAAATTTAGGTGTTATGTAAAAGTTACTATAGAAAAGTTTAAGAGCATTCTTGAATGTTTCTATTTTCTTCTTATCATTTCTAAAAGATAAACCTTCAAATGAAATTTCTCTTTCTTCAAATGATGTGAATTCTTTATAAGCTTCTTCGTAATATTTACTTGCATTTAATGTTTCCGGAATTGGTGGGTATTTTTCAATAGCGTACGCTTGATCTTTATCTAAGTTCTCATTAAATCCTTTAATTCAATTCACTAATAAATCTTTGATTGGTGGATTGTATTTAATTGGACATTGATATTTTAAATTGGCAATTGAATAATACGTAAACGGAAACGTTGCAGCATCCGAATCTTTCACACCTTGGAAAGCATCAGTTTCTTCAATTTCCTCTATGGAATCAGCGACGGCTTTTTCTCACCTTTTCATATGTTTGTTGTTTTTATGAACTGGAACATTTTCAGGTTTAGCAAAAAACTCCTTAACTTGTTCATGAGTTAAAGTTATATCTCCAAATAAATGAATATCATTGCTTTCATCTTTTAAAAAGTTTCTTAATAATAAGGCGGAATTCATTTGGATTTTTTCTTGTTTTCTGATTACAACGTGTTCACTGGCAGATGAACATGCTGATGCAACTATAATTGGCGTCGTTGCTACCGCTGAGATACTTAGTACTCCCATTGCGATTTTTTTATTCATTTCTTCTCCTCTTGTTATTAAGTACATTATAACATTTTATGTATATTAGTTTTAGCTTGATATTAAAAATAAAAATAATCCTTTCGGATTATCTTGAAAATAGTATTCTTGCTAAATATCAAACAAGTTGAATGAAGTCTATTAATAATGAAAGTCCGAATAGGATTCCGTATCTTCTAACTGTTTCTTTATCATGGTTTCCATTAAGGTCTAGAATATCATCTAAACGTGAAATCCTTCAAAAATCATACCCAACATATAATGTGAATATTCCGTAAGCGATCATAGAATATAGTGTTCATAATCTATTTATTCCTGGGATAAACATCATAATTAATCCAGAGATAAATAATCCAATGAAACTAAACATTAAGAATCTAGAGATTTTAGAGAAATCAAATAATTGAAGATAACCAATCATACCCATAACAAGCATTGTTATTGATGGTATTAATAATAACATCAAGACTTTTCATGTTTGTCCAGCAAAAGCAAATTGAATTAAAATCATTGATAATGAGAAACCTTCTACAATTGCAAATGCTATGTACATGAATATTAATGTCTCTATCCTTGCCGTTCTAGCCATGAATGATATTGCTATCATCAATCCAATCGCAGTTATAGACATTAATGTTATAAAGGCTCTAGATGCAAACAATGTTGCAGCAACCTCTTGCATTTGAGGAATGAATCCAAATATTGTGGCGACTCCCAACATTGAAACTAAACCTATACCAAATCACATTAATGATGCATTAAGCACAGTGGTGCTACTTGTAGCGAAATACTTTGCTCTTTTTTTCATATTACCTCCTATATATATTCAATTATATAACATTCATATGAAAATGTTCTTTCCCTAGAGGTTGATTAAAAAATAGACATGTTGTCTATTCTTAAATTAGTCGTTTTGAAGAGTGCTATTATATTCTTTAGTGAAAGACTCAAACAATTGTATAACGTGCTTATAAACGGCATTTTCGTCATCTTTATCATAATCTAAAACTATTGTTTCTTTATCAGGTGTAGCTGAAGCAAGTTTAATGAGGAAATTGTTAGTTCCTTGATTGTTTCAATCTTGTGAAGTTTCAGATACCTCTAATACTTCTTTACCAAATGAAACTAAGATTTCATTTTTTTCTTCAGTTGACTTGTTATTAATTTTGATTGTCATTTTTTTCTCCTTCTATTACTTCATATCTTTTTTTCAGATAAACTACTCCACCTTCTAAATAGTGTGCAGCATCAGATTCTCCAGATTGTGTTTTAACTATTGTTCCTTCTGAATATTGTTCGTGTTCATTATTTAAATCAGCAACTATTGTAGTTTCTGGATTACTTAGAATACCAATATTGGCATTATGTGTAACAATGAATACTTGTTCTTCTTTTTTATTAATAAGTTTTAAGATATCACTTGCGATAGTATGGTTATCTAAGTTATCTTCTGGTTGATCTAAGAATAAGTCTTGACCTTTTGATTTGTTGAATTTGTATTCAATCCCATAAATAGATCTTTGTCCTAATGACATATGTTCATATATACGACCATTAGCTAATACAATAACCTCTTCTTGGATGATCTTAGAAAGTTTATTTAATAGTTTGTTTCTATCTAATGGTTTAATACCTTTTTTAATTATTGCTTCTAATCATTTTGTGATGTCAGAAACTGAACTACCAGGAGTATGTAAAACTATTTTTAGTAATGAATATACATCGCTATCTTTTAGGATTATTTCTTCTGGCATTTTGTAAGATAATAACTCATTATCTTTTGTTGAATTCTCGAACTCAATCACCACTTCTTCTTGTACTAGAGATTCAAATGTTTTCTTTTGTTTTTGAATTTCTCTTGCCATTGTTCTGAAGTGTTCGTTTGAGTTGATTACAAATGATTTAATACCTTCTATTTCAAAGTCTTGGTTTTTAATTGCATCAACTTCTTTTTTGTATGCTTTTTCAAACATCATTGACATATTTTTAATCTTATTAAGTTTATTAATCTGCTTTAAAATACTTTCAATGATCTTGTTATTAACTTCAATCAATTTATTAATTGAATCATTAAATTCATTAATGAATTCTTGATCAATCAACGCTTTGTTTCATTCTTTTTGTAAGAATTTTTTATTTACCATGTTTTGATTTTGGTAATTTCTTAAAGCGTCTTCTAAAGAGTTTTTTTCTTTAGATAAATCAGTACTTAAATACATTGTTGAGTAATTAAGTTTTAGCATTAAATCATTCTCAGTATTAGATACTTCTTTAACAATAAAAGAGTTGGTTCAGTTGATATCACTATTACTATTTCTTTTAGCTAAATCTCTCATTCCATAATAGAATGAATCAATCTTTTTTAAGAACTCTTCAACAGCTTCTGAATTCTCCGCTTCTTCTTTAGCGAAAGCAACTTTAGCCTTTTCTATTTCTTTTCTATTATTAAGGTTTTTCTTGATTGGGTCATCTTGATAAATAACATCATTTCTTTCCTCAAATAATTTTTCTTTTTCTTTGGTAGTAATTTTTCTTAAACTATTACTATGTATTTCTTCTCCGTTATATTTAATAACTTTAACAAACTCAAGGTTGAAGGCAGCAAGTGCTTCGATAACATTTTTTGATATGTATGATTCTTTTAAACCAGCAACTAAATCAAATAATGTTGACTTACCTCCACCTTTGGGTCCGATGATTATATTTGTTCTTGAACCGAAGTTGATATTAACCAATTCTTCAGCTAAAGAATCTGTTTTTCTAAATATTAATTCTTTAATCATTATGCCCTTTCTTTAGAGTAAACTCTATGTAGTTCTAGGAACTCTTTTAATTCATCAAAACAAGGTTTTTCTAAATTCATTTCCGTAATTAAGAAACCTTGTTGTGGATAGTTAGTTCAAACATGAGTATCTGAAAAAGATACTGTTGAACTTATCAATCCTTTTTTAAGTATTGAAACGTAATTTGGGTGTTTCATGTTTGTAACTTCAAATGCATCATATTTTAAATCAAGTAAGTCATCATACTTGAAATGATCTGATTTACCTATATGAGGTATTCTCAGTGTTTCAAATTCACTGAATAATGCATTAGCACTTTCAATTGATATTCCCCGCTTCGGAAGTTCTTTTCTAGCGATAGAACTTATTTTCTTTAATTGCGCATCTGTTAAATCTTCTCTAAAAACATAGATTAGATTGGCAATTACACCATTCTTCCTAACAACATTAGCCTCAATGGCTGGCAAGAATACCATACCACCTGTTTTACCTAGTTTTCTGACCTCTTTATAGAATTCATAGTCAAATGTATTGTGGTCTGAAAAAGCAGCTAACTTGATACCGTTAGAGTGAAGTGTTTTAATTGTTGTGAATGTGTTTTCTCATTTAATGGCGTCGCCATTATTTTCCGATGCTGGAGAATGTAAATGAAGATCAATCTTCATAATACCTCCTTTAATTGTTTACCTACTTGGTAAGTGAGCAACCATCATCAAGATGTAATATTGAAATTAGCTTGCACTTTAATTCAAAATTAATCTACTGTTTAATATTGCTTATAAATTATACTATGTCCTATATCTATGTTTGCATTCTTTTGTTTGGGTTCATCTTTTAAAATAAATGAGTTGTATAATTAAATTATGAAACAAGAACAATTAGAAAAATTAATAGAACAATTAAGAAAAGATATTAAAGAAGAAATCAAGGAAGAAATTAAACAAGAATTGCGCAAAGAATTGGGAGAGGCTAAAGGTAAAAACTTTGATTTTGATGAGTATAAAACTCAAGTTGTTGCAGATGACATCGAAAAAGCTAAAGCTTTCATCAAAGTCAATCATTGATATTGATACATCCCTATAGTTGGTTACTTCATTTATATGTACCACATGAATCAAGCAATCACAAGTATTGATCGTGGTGTATTAAGAAAGAAAATTAATAGAGCAAGTCTTCCATGATTGTGAGTTGATATACCTTTTGCATATTTTATTCCTATAATGATAATCTTTAATTATTGACCTTGAAGAACTAGAAGAGTTTTAAAAACAGCAATTGAAATGACACAAGGACATGTTGAATAAAAAAAAGCACCTATTAATTAGGTGTTTTATTTAAGTCATGTAAGGTTCTTAGGGTCAACATTTCCAAGTAATTTCGGATTGCTTTTAGCTTTTTCCTGTAAATCTTTAATGATACTTTTTGGAGAATATGTAAATTCTTCATTTGCATATAATTTTGTTATATCGTGGTTATTTTTCTCTATATATTTCATAACTGTATTATGGAAATATTCTTCTATTTCCCCAAACATTGTGACATACTTACGGAATTCACTTTCATTAAGTTTTGCGAGTGATTTTAATGCATCTTCAAATTTTTGTTTTATTGTTTTACCATTTGGGTCTTTAAAATCAATCACACGATTAGAAAGTTTTACTCCAATAAATCTTTTCAAAATAGCATGTTCATTTATGAATGTTTCACCATTTATATTTACACCATCATTAGAGTGGTTTTTATCATGAATCTTACTTCAAATCTTTTTAAGATCTTCTGTTGCCCCGTCAACTGAAACGCTTTTTGTATTCGAGTTTATAGTTTGTTTCCCTGTTATAGGGCTTCTAACAATATACCCATCAATTTTTGCTTCAGGCGGAGCAGTGCTTAATGTTGTTTGGATTGCTATTCCTTGAATGGTATCTTGTATCTTTGTGATTTTATATTTTCTCTTTCAACCATCTAAAACAACTTTGCCGTTGCTTGTTCAAAATAAATCTTGCATTTGTCATTTATTTTCATTTTTAAGTTCCTCAACTTTTTGCTTACATCATTCTTGAATTTTCTTATTCAACAAATCAAATTCATCTTCTTCAGTTTTGGTTCTTTTTTCATTGCTAAGTAATTCATCATATCTAGCGACTTTCTTCATATCTAAATTACTTAAAATTTGATTAAAAATACTTGTAGAGTTTGATCACAATGTAAACCCATGACCTTCCAATCACATTTGTAGTTTCATAGTTTTTTCAGCGATTTCTTGTGTAAGGCTGAAACCAAATGATGAACGTCTGGCTAAATCAGGTTTTTGTTCGTTCATACTATATTCTTGACCAACCCTTATGCTTGTACTTCACTTAGAAACGCCATTAAGAGCTTCATCTTTTCCACAAGAAACCGCAACAGCTATTGGAGCAGCTGTTGATAATGTTATTAGTGATGTACCTAAAAACGCTTTCTTGATTCTCATAATTCCACCTTATTTTTCTTTCTAAATTATAATGCTAAATTATAACATTTTGTAGTTTTATTACAAAACTAACATAGTGTTATTATTCAAAATATAGTGCAATAGCATAAAAAATAACAACAAGCGTTGTTGTTAAATTTTAGAGAAGAATCAAGCTAATTCTCCTACTGCTAGACCAATTATATTCTCCGCATCTCTAATTGGGTGATCAATCGGAATTTCCTTGATATCTATACTATCTCCAGGTTTAATACCTGCATTTTTAGGGGCTACACCTTTCTTACCCTCTGTAGTTTCGTATACAGAATAATCTTCATGGTCTTTTAAATGTTTCTTAATTTTTTGCGACATATAAACCTCCTATACTTAAATTATAAAACTTTAATGAATAAAATAAAAAAATGAGGAACTTTTAGAAGTCCTCATTTTCTGTACAAATCATAATGTGATCGTTTGCGATTTTCATTTGTTTTGTATTTGTAGTTCAGTTTGCACCTTTACCTCTTGCGTTTAAAATTCTTTTTCCACAAGACATAGTAATTTGGTTGTTGAATTTATTAATTGATTCAACTTTACACTTAACTGGTTTATGTTTTTTAGCCATTGTTACCAACTTTCTTATTTCAATTATATAGTTTTATTTGTTTTCTATTGTAGGAAGTTCTTTTATCTTTCCTTCTTTAACTAACTTTTTAACTAGACTATTTTGTTTTTTCTGGATTGTTGGATAATGAGTTGTCATAGCAATATTGAATTCTTTGTGCGTTGCAGCTAATTTATTAGAGAATTTATTTACACTTTCTAAAATACTTACCATTTGATCATAAATCATCTCATCCTTATGAACTCTTTCATAAATCTTAATGATATTTGCTATTGATCAAGTTATTTGAACAAATGATGATGGTGAAGTAATATAGATTTTATGTTCTTCTATAACTTCTTTGAAAAATGAAGGGAATTCATTATAAAGTTCCATATAGATTTCATCATTTTGTAGAACCAATAAACCATAATCTGCAGTATTGCTTTTACCTAAATATTTAGTTATCAACTTAACTTGTGACAATACTTTGTTTTTATATTTTTGATCTACGATTATTTTATTTGTATCTGGGTCGATTTCAGTTTCTAATACTTTTGAATCTATTGGGATTCATTTCTCATCTTCATTACCTGACTGAATTGCAAACTCAACAACGTTTTTACCCACTGTAAGGTTTTCAACTCAAATATTATTATCAAGACCAGACTTTTGTAGAAGAGTCTTTAATTGAAGTTCTCCTAACTCACCTTTTCCTTTGTTACCTGATGAAGCAAAGAATGTTTTTTCTATTTTATTCAACGGAACTAATTTTTCGTTGATTTGTTTTTTATAATAATCAAGACTTGTTTTTTCGTCTCTTATTCTATCTTTAAGAACTTCTATTTCTTGTAATTTTTCATGGATAGAAATGTTTGTTTCTTGTTCCTTCTTTTTCGCCATTTCAAAGTCATGTGTTTGTAACTCTAATTTTCTTGAGATTTCGTTTTTCTCGTTTTTAGCTTCCATCAAGAAATTGCTAAGTTCTTCTTTTTGTTTAATCACTTCTTCTAGCCTTTGTTCAGTCATTTGAAGTTGAGATTTTGTTACAGCCATTTCTTTATCATTAGAACTGTTTGATAATATATGTTCCTCTAATTTATTTCAACTCATGAATAATCTTGCAAATCAATTAATTTTTATCATTTTTTTTCTCCTATATCTTGTTTAGTGTGAACCTAATTATATAAAAGTAAATAGTAAAATACACACAATTAAAAAGAAAGGGTAAAATAAATATATGAAAATAAAAAGTTGAGATTTTAAAACACATAGAGATTGTTTCGGCAACAAGGGACCAACAACAGTAGATCACATTTACCCAAAGAGTAAAGGTGGAATTCGTTCAAGAAGAAATTCCCAATTATTATCTAAAAAATCTAATCTTCGTAAAGCAGATAAACTTGAGGGAAAGATTAATAAAATACCTTTTAGAATAGTAAAACAACTCGATAAAAATCAAAAGGTCCAAGGATTAATGAGAATTCAAATTGATGAAGAATGATATGATGTTGAAAGAGTTCTTTTAGATTAATACTTAGACATTTTTTATATAAAAAAATAATCGTGTAAAACGATTATTTGTTTTTTTGTACTTCATTATTTAACAATACTTTTGCTAGCCCTGCAGGTTTGTATGAAGGTGCTAATCAATCAGCCATTTCAATTAATTTTGGGTTTGAATTAGCCATTGCAACAAGCATAGTTTTATCTTTACATGTTGAGTCATTCATTGAATCACCGATGTGTGCTGTTTCCATAGGTTTTAAGCCTAGTAACTTAGCAACCGTTGCATTTGCTTGACCTTTTGTTGCTTCACCTGATGTTACCTCTATTGTATAACCATTACCAGATGTAACTATTGATAAAGAAGGGAATTGTTCACTAAGTTCTGCATTAAGTTTAGCAATCTTGTTTTTACCAGCTCCCGAAAATACTAATTTAGTAAATTCTTTTGTGTGTTCAAAATCATATTTTCTATGTGTTTTGAATCCAACGTGTCTTGCGATCATTCCATAAGGGAATTTAGCACCATAGAAGATACCATCATCATTTGGTTTGATCATCATTTTGTTCTTCATCATAATTTTTAAAATACGTTCAGCAATTGGTCCAGGGAAGTTATGCTTTTCAATGATATTTCCTTCAATATCAACTATTTGCGCACCATTTTGACAAACTGCGTATTTTAAACCAAGTTCTTGAATAAGAGGAAGTGCATTTTTAACATGTCTTCCTGTTGAGATAATAACTGGTATTTTTTTATTTGTTTCAATAATTGCTTTCTTATTTTCTTCAGAGATTGCATGGTGACCATCAACTCTAGTATCGAAAGCTGTTCCGTCTAAATCTATAAAATATGCTTTGGGATTAAATTTCATATAAAAATTATAAAGAAAAAGAGGCTTAACCTCTAACTTTTTCTTCGAATTCTTCTCTAGGCATGTATCCTGATGCTTCACCAGTTTTTGTACCCTCTTTGTAAATGAACATTGTTGGTAGTCCTGAAACGTTGTTTGCAACAGCTCATTCTCTATGTTCGTCAGCATCAATTTTGAAAATTGAAATATCTGTTTTTTCTTCATTGATTAAGTCTCATACTGTTGATGTCATCATTTGACATGGTCCACATCAAGATGCAGCTACGGCGATAACAGTAAATTTGTTTTCTTTTACTTTTAATTCAATGTCTTCTGGTTTAATAAATTGTGTCATTTTTCTCTCCTTGTTAATCGTTTTTAGTATGCTTTAGCAAACACAACGAAACGATTTGTTAATTGCCCTGTAATTATACACTTTCTACGTCCTGGTTTTTCAAATTTAAATGGTAGACATCTTGTTGATGCTAGTGTATCTCTTTTAATCATTTCTTCATCTTTATCATTTCCTGCGAAAGGAACAATTACGAATTTTAGATTCTTATCATCTGCGAAGATTTCTTTGAATTCTTCATATGATTCTGTGTAAACTGTTTTTTCTTCAAGTCTTGCTTGCGCTGAAGAAAGTAGGTTGTTGTGGATATCATCTAGGATTGGTTTAATTTTTGTTTTAACATCATCAATTGCAACTTGAATTTTTTCAAGTGTATCTCTTCTTACTAAAGTAACCATTCCTTCTTCAAGATCTCTTGGTCCAACTTCAATTCTTAATGGTGTTCCTTGAATTTCAGATTGTCCAGCTTTGAAACCTGGTCCTTTTGTTGAAGCGTCAAGATTAACCCTTCATTTACGAGCTAATGTTTTTTGTAATTCAACAGCAGCAGTATGAACATTTTCATGTTTGTGTCCAAACACTTCAATAATGTCAATTTGTGTAGGTGCTACTCTAGGTGGAATAATAATCCCTCTATCGTCACCGTGTGTCATGATAATCGCACCAATTAATCTAGTAGATACTCCTCATGATGTTTGGTAAGCAAGTTCTTGCTTGTTGTCTTGGTTTTGGAATGAAATATTGAATGCTTTAGCAAAGTTTTGTCCTAGGTAATGTGAAGTACCTGATTGTAAAGCTTTACCATCTTTCATCATTGCTTCGATTGTATAAGTAGTAACTGCTCCAGCAAATTTTTCTTTAGGAGTTTTTTTACCAACGATTGTTGGGATAGCAAGATATTTTTCTAAGAATTTTGCATACTCTTTAATCATTGTTCTTGAAAGTTTTCTAGCTTCAATAGCAGTTGAGTGAGTAGTGTGTCCTTCTTGTCATAGGAACTCTGAAGTTCTTAAGAATGGGTTAGTTGTTTTTTCTCATCTTAAAACATTAGCTCATTGGTTGTACATGATTGGTAAATCATTATATGAGTTAACTTCTTTTGCAAATAATTCTCCGAATAGAACCTCTGAAGTTGGTCTAATTACTGAATATTCATTTAATTCTTTATCTCCAACTTTTGTTATTGTTGCAAGTTCTGGTGCAAATCCCTTAACGTGATCTTTTTCTTTTTCGATATATGATAATGGGATTAAAACAGGTAAGTAAACATTTTTTACTCCTTTTGATCTAAGTACCTTGTTGAATTCCATTTGTATGTTTTCTCAAATTCCATATGAATTTGGTTTAAATACAATAGTTCCTTTTACAGGACCATATTCCATCAGTTGTCCTTGTTTAACAACATCTGTATATCATCTTGAAAAGTCTTCGTTTTGTGGTGTTATTTTATCTAATTTTTTCATAAGTAATATGATTATACTACTATCCTTTCCAAATTATGAGAAAAGTGTTAAAAAAAGTTAAATTTCTTTAAAATCTGTTGTTTTTCACCAAAAGCACCATTTATACAATAATAGTTTTTAGGGTAAAACTATTATTTAAAAGCGAAAAAAAAGGACCTTTATAGGCCTTTTTATTTATAGTCGTAATAGAACTCAAGTCCAATAACTTTTCTTTGTTTAGCATCTAGCTTTAATGAAGGTAATTCGTAAATCATTTTTGTACCTTTTTTAGCAGCAACTTCTCTAATTGTTGAAAGCTTAACATATGTTTCTGAACTATGAGCTATTTTTGAAAGTTCTCTATCAATAACAATGAACTTAGGTGCAACTCTTGTTAAAGCAGTCATATCTTTAACATCAGCTTTACGTATTCTGATACCACACAGAATACCTCTTTCTTGTAATTGCATAATAATAGCAAAAAGGAGCTTTTGAGGGGTTTTATCATCATACTCAACCATATAGATTATTTTATTGTTAACAATCTTTCTAGCATTGTCAATTAATCATAAAGCATCGACGTCCATAATACCAGGTGAAGATGCTACTTCAGAAGTAATTTTTTCAGCATGAGCATTCATCATCTTTACACGCATAATATCATTAGTTAGAACCATAGCAATGAATCTAGAAGGTGTATCTTTAATATCTGGGAATATATATTTGATGATGGCTCTTTTACCACCGAACTTTTTAACTCTTGTTTCTATTGTTTGCATTGACTTAGCTTTTATAGTTTGTTCTATAGTAATGTAAGCATGTTTATATTTTTGGAAAACTTGAATATCATCAGCAGCATATGTTGATTCAGTATTTAATTTTAATGATTTTCAAATAACGTAGTCTAGTTTAATTAATAATTCAGAATTCTTCTTAGGTGAATCTATTCTTTTTGTAAATAATGTACCTGATTGATCAAAGTACTTTTTAGCACCCTTTTTATTTAATACCTTTTGAATGTTTTGTTTTCTTTTAGCGATTTTCTTTTTAATGAAAATTAAACTGGTTGTTGGCATAACTAACACAAGTTTATTTTCATATAAGAAATACTTCATATCACTAAGTCCAATTGCTTTCTTCATTTGTTGGAAGAAAATATTTTTTGTTTCTAGTGTTGTTTCTCTCATATTAAATACTCAGAAACCAATAAATTTAGAATCGAACGTACCTAGTGAAGAGCTTTCAATTCTTTCTGTGAATGTTGTTTTGAATTCAGGGTTTGGTAGAAAGAATTTAATTTCTCCACCAATAAACGAGTTGTCGCATTTAAACATTGTTGTTGTCATAGTGAAATTCTTTTTACCTTTTCACTCAAACATTTTTGCAATCTTACCTTTTCTAGTTGTTTTTTTAGGTTGGTGATTTTTTAGTGCATTTATTTCAAATGAAACCTTAACATCCTTTTCATTTTCAATATCGTGCATTGCATTTCTATATTTTTTATTAGTAGCTTTATCAAAGAAAGTCATGAACTTGTCTAAGTCCATTCATTTACCATTGTAAAATGCTGAAATCTTTTGAGAGTTGGGGATTTTTGTCCCACTTAATGATGGGTGGTTAATGTTTCTGATTTTTCTTTTCTTGTAATCAATCTCAAACATTACCTTCCCACTGTCGTTTGCAATCAGTTCCTTGTTGAATAAGAAATATAGGATTGTTGAAAACAATCCAATAGCTATTATCGTTACTATTACAATGACGGCAGTTATCATTATTCCTCTTCTTCCTCAATTATTTCTTGAACACTTGAAAGTGATTTATGGTTTTTCATAAGTGTTTTTGTTCCATGTGGATCTTCAAAGGCTATTTCAGCCATTTCTCCATCAATCTCGGTAATTACACCTATACCGAATACTTTATGCTTCACTTGTGAACCAACTTCGTATTCTACATCCTCAATTTTAGCATAGTGAGTATCTAGTTGTTTTGGTATAAAGATTTCTTTAGTGAAGTCTCTAATTCTTAATCCCATTTCTGTTATAAATCTTGAAGGAACTTTCATAAATCTATGATCTATTGAGTAACCTTTTGAATCTGAAAGGAAAAGTCTTTTTCTTGCACGAGTAATCGCAACATAAGCAAGTCTTCTCTCTTCTTCAATTGCAGCACCACCAGCAGCTATTGCTTTTGATGATGGGAATACTTGTTCTGAAAGTCCAATTAAGAACACGTTATCAAACTCAAGTCCTTTTGAAGTATGGATTGTCATAAGTGTAATGTATGAAGATCCTGATTTTAATTCATCTTGTGCTGAAACTAGTGCAACTTCTTGTAGATATTCTTCAAGAGTTTTACCAGGGTTTCTTTCTTCTCATTTACCAATCATGTTGATTAGTTCTTTAATGTTAGCAATACGGTTTAATTCATTGATTTGAGTTAATGAATCCATATACCCTACTTCAATTAGGAATTTTTCTAAAACTAATTTAATTGGGTTTGATTTTAATGCAGCTCTATATTTACCAAATAAGTTAAATAAGTTACCTAATGAGTTTCTTTGTGAGGCTGTAACTGGAAGTTCACCATAGTGAGAAATAATTACATCGTGTGTTGTTTTTCCTTTTGCTTCTGCAAATTTAGCAATTTTTTCAACTGTTGTTTTACCAATCTTACGTGAAGGGACATTAATAACTCTTTGAAGTCATACTTCATCTCCATTAGCAATAACTTTTAAATAAGCAATAGCATCTTTAACTTCTTGTCTTTCGAAGAATTTAACATCACCGAAAATTTTATAAGGAACATTACCATTGATTAACGCTTGTTCCATAGTTCTTGAAAGGTAGTTAGATCTATAGAAGATAACCATATCTTTAAGTTGAACTTTTTGTCTTCTAAGTTCATCAACTCTTTGTACAACTCATTTAGCTTCCGCTTCAGGAGAGTAAGCATGGTTGAATATAATCTTTTCACCCTCATCATTGTTTGAAATAAGTTTTTTAGGAAGTCTATTTTCATTGTGTTCAATTAGTTCATTAGCAGCATTAAGAATTGCTTGTGTTGAACGGTAGTTTTCTTCTAATTTAATTGTTTTAGATTTTTTGAAGTCTTTATCAAAGTTAATAATTAATTCAACTTTAGCACCACGTCATGTATAGATTGTTTGATCTGGGTCACCAACGATTGTAATATTGTCATGGTGTGCAAGTACTTTAACGATTTCATATTGAATTCATGAAGTATCTTGGAACTCATCAACAAGAACATAATCAAATTTTGCTTTTCATTTTTCTGCAACTTTTTTATCTGTCACAAATAATTTGTGAACAAAGATTAACAAGTCATCGAAATCAAGTGATTTAGAAGCGAATGTAGATTCTTTATAACCTTTATAGATTAATGCTTGGTATTTGTCACCTTCTGTTTCAGCTGACTCAAGTAATTCATCAGGTTCAATTAAGTTAGACTTAGCTTTTGAAATGTAATCAATCATATGTGAGTATGACATTGTTTTTGAAGAAACATTGTATTTTGCATATATTGGTTTTAATATTTGTCTTTGGTCAATACCATCAATAATATTAAAGTTTCTTGGGTATCCAAGTGAAGTAATGTCTTGACGTAAAATTCTCACACACATTGAGTGGTATGTAGAAAGTAATGATTTATTTGCAGCAGCTTCACCTACGATTGCAGCAACACGTTCTTTCATTTCTCCTGCAGCTTTATTTGTAAAAGTAACAGCAAGAATTTTTGATGGATCAATTTTCTTTTCTTCTATAAGATATGCAATTTTATGTGTAAGAACTCTAGTTTTACCAGAACCCGCACCAGCTAATAGCCTAAGTGGTCCTTCCGTGTGCATTACTGCTTTCTTTTGATTTTTATTTAAACCTTCTAATATATTAATCATTATTTCTCCTTTGTGCTGATTCATTCAACAATGTTATTTTCTACAACAATTGGTTCTACAATTCTTGTTTCTTCTTCTACTTCTTTATCAATCTTCTTGCTTGAACTTACAACAGAAGCTTGTGCTCATCTGTCGTGTCATCCTCTTTTATCTTTATTTGGAACAATAGTAATTCCCAGTCACATTTGAATAAATCAAATAAGACCAGAAATTGACCCTACAAAGGTCATTCTTGTTTTTTCAAAGTTAGTTAGATGGTCTACTGGATTCGTATAACCCTTTACCCTCGCAGCTGAATCTATTAATGTATGATTGACAACCGCCATACCTAATAAAGCAATTACAATTCAAGCAATACCGAATGCTATTTCACGTTTTAAAATAGCTTTATATATACTTCCTTGTTCAGCAACAACTTTAATTTTCATTATCTTCATACCAATCGATCAACCTTTTGTGGCTAATGGTATTGCAATCATGAATATACCTATACAAAGTATTGTAATTAAAGCTCAAACATAAAACATTCACGGGCTATTAAATGTAGCCGGTCCACTTCTGTGTGGTTTAGCAAGAATGAAAAGTAAACCTATTGAGATTACCGCTATTAAGAAAAAATCTATTGCTCTAGAAATTAATCTTTTGAATAATCCAATTGGTTTATTAATTTTCATACCGCTCCTATCTAAATTCTTTTATTGACTTTTTAAGCTCTGTCTTTGTTCTTTTTGCAGATAGTCAAATCGCTTCTCTGTTGTTTTTTAATAAGTATTTATTTGTAATCAATAATGTCTTAAGATCTTTGTCATACATTTTTGTTATTTGGTCAAATAATTTATTGAACATAATGTTGTTCTTGTAAGCGATTGTAAATATAGGAAGGAATATTGCAACACTATATAAAGTTGCATATGTTACTTCTTGTAGATATTCTGAATTAGACACATCCGCTTGTACGATGTTTTTAACTAATTGTTTTGAAAGTCTCAATGGATTAAATGATACTGATTCTTTCGAAACATAAGTTTTAATTATTCTTTTGTTAACTGTAGCAAATGTTTTTGCGTGTTTGTTTAAGAATAAGTAAAGTAGTTCAATTGAGAATCTTGTATTTAATTCCACACCATTGTATTGACTTGCAGTTTCTAAAAGAAGTGATGTTTTATACACTTTGTTTAATGCGAAAGGCATTGTCATAGCAATTACAGCTGGTTTCTTTTCTATTTCAACCATTGTAGGTGCTTTAATTCTTAAATCAGAGTTTCATCTTGTTACTCCTCTAAATGTAGCTGGGAACTCTAGAACATCTGGTGAACCAGTTTTCTTTAATGATGCAATGATTTCTCCAACACCTTCAAATCTTTTGATTTCATCTGATGTAGAAATGAATAGTGTGTATTCTCCAGATGCCATTCTAATTCCATCTAAGTTAGATTTTGTTCTACCTTGACGTTTTGTGTTGTAAGCAATCTTCATTTTGTTTTTGAATTTTTTAGATCATTTTTGTAATTTTTCCATTTGTCCAAATACATTTGTGTCTACGACCACAATAAGTTCAAAATTCTTATTTTTTTGTGTGTACATTCTTTCGAAGAATGGGTCGATTTCTTCTGGTCTTCTATAAATAGTTGTGATAATTGATAGTTTCATTCATGCTCCCTTTTGATTATTTATTTAAATTATAACATTTAATTAAAAAACAACCCTATAGGGTTGGGTGTTTTTTTACTTATTACATCATTAATTTTCCTGGTGTTCTTGGGAAAGCGATAGAGTCTCTGATGTTTTCTACACCAGTTACATACATAACTAATCTTTCAAATCCAAGTCCAAATCCAGCTGACATACCTTGGCCAAATCTTCTTAAATCTAAGTATCATTGTAGGTCTTCTTGGTCGATTCCCATTTCATTAATACGAGTAACTAATTTATCGTAATCACATTCTCTTTGTGATCCACCGATTAGTTCACCGATACCTGGTACTAATAAGTCGAATGCAGCAACTGTTTTTCCATCTTCATTTTGGAACATGTAGAATGCTTTAATATCTTTTGGATAGTTTGTAACAGCAACTGGTCCTTTAACTAATTCTTCTGCAATGTATTTTTCGTGTTCTGTAGCTAAATCAATTCCAAATTTGATATCTTTTTCATCAAATCTGTCAGCTACTTTTTTAAGTTCTTCAATAGCATCTGAATAGTCCATAACTGTTAATTTTTGTCCTAAGTATGATTGAAGTTTTTCATGTAATCCTGGAGCAACAAATTTTTCTAAGAAATTGAATTCTTCAGGGTGTTTTTCCATTGTTTTTGTAATAACTGTTTTTAACATTTCATCAGCAATTTTGATTATTTCTTGTAAGTCAGCAAATGCAACTTCTGGTTCTACCATTCAAAATTCAGCAGCATGTCTTTGTGTATGTGAATTTTCAGCACGGAATGTTGGTGCGAATGTGTAAACTCCACCAAATCCATTTGCATAAGCTTCAGCGTGAAGTTGTCCTGTAACTCCAAGTGTAGCTTTTTTACCGAAGAATGCATCTTTTGATTCATCATCTACAACAAATGCTTCTCCTGCTCCTTCTCCATCGTTACCAGTAATAATTGGTGATGCAGCAAGTAAGTAATCTTTGCTTGCAAAGTGTGCGTGAATTTCTTGTGCTAATGTTGATCTAACTCTCATTGTTGCACGGAATAAGTTTGTTCTATGTCTTAAGTGTGGAACTTCTCTTAGAACTTCTCTTGAGATTCCATTTTTTTGTAATGGGAAATCTTCATCTGTGTTTTTAAGAATTTCAAAACCTTCAGCAACTAGTTCTGCAACTTGTTTACCTTCTGGTGTGTGTAGTAATGTTCCTTTAACGATTACAGAAGCACCCATTCTAGCTTTATCAACTAATTCTAGGTC
The DNA here is from genome assembly GCF_965212735.1 of Mycoplasma todarodis. Lineage (GTDB taxonomy): Bacteria > Bacillota_I > Bacilli_A > Mycoplasmatales > Metamycoplasmataceae > Mycoplasma_K > Mycoplasma_K todarodis_A. Next base: position 147,767 of record NZ_CBDBYJ010000003.1, read on the forward strand.
AACTCCCATTTCAGCTTTAGCAACGATTTGTAAGTTAGCAAATGTTGAACCATCATTTACAGCAACAAATCTAATTTTTTTGTTCCCTCTGTTAGCTGTAATTCATCCTTTAATTTCTTGTTTTGTTTCATGCAGTGATGCAATGTCTTTTAATAATTGTTTTATAGTCATGACTAAATTATATAGCAACATGATTTTGTTGCTATCCTTTCTTTTTTTAATTTTATGAATTTAAAAACACATCCTTTTTTAAGAATGTGTTCTTTAATTATTTAAAGCTCCACATTCAATAATAAATAGACGTAGAACTTTGTGATCTACGTTTTAGCAATTATTATTATTTAATGTGAAAGTGTTTTTCTTCATATCTAAATAATTATACTATTAAAATAAAAAAATATCCATAAGTGGATATTATTTTTTAGCATCTAAATTAATTGTTGAGTAGTATTCTTCTTTAAATTTATTTTTCGGTTTTCTAAAGATGTAACCTCTATTAATTTTAAGTCTTGTCATATTAGAAATTTGTTCTAGGATAAGAACTACACCAAGTGTAACAATTATAAACGCTGAAGCTTTACCATATGTTGATAATTTAGCTGTAGCGTTAAGCATTTCGTAACCGAATGCACTAATACCAAGTGCTCCAAGCATAACTGTTTGTTTAAAGTTGATTTCAACTCTATAGATAGCAGTTGAGAAGATTTGTGGTCTTACTGAGTTTCAAATAATGTATTTGATTTTTGCGAATGTTCCCATTCCAAATGCATTACCTGCTGATATTGTTTCTTTATCAATGTTATCAGCTGATTCAGCAATCAGTTTACCCATCATCCCTATAGCGTGTATTCCAAGCGCTAAGGCTCCAACAAAGTTTGGATTTGTTCCACCCATTCATAGAACAATAGCATATACATATGCAGGAACTGATCTGATTAAAATAAGTATAAATCTAAATACAAATGCAACATATATCGGCGCTACATTTCTTGATGCAATTAGCCCAATTGGAATTGCAAGAATCAATCCTATAATAATAGAACACACAACCATACCAAGTGATTCTAATGCTAATTTAACAGCATTATTATCTAGTGATCAATCCGTAATGAATTTTCATTCTGGTTTTGAAAGTGCTTTTAACAATACAGGGAATTCATCCGTGTTTCTCAACACATCAAATCTTAAGTTAAGAGCAAAGTATATAACTATACCGATAGAAGCTAAAGCAAAAATTACTTTAGGTATTCATAATTTTCTTGGGTTTTTAAGAACTCATTGAACTGATTCTTCATTGTTTCCCAACCCTTTTTCTTTAAATTCTGTTGAATAATCTTTAGCTTTATTATTAAGTATGAATTTTCTAATACCCCATGCTAAAGCTTCGATTAACATAACAAACATAACGATAACTGAAATAACAACTGTCAATTGCCCTCATGTTCCAGGGATTGATTGGTATCTACTTATTAGAACTCCAATCCCAGTTAAACCTATAACCCCAAGTATTGAAGCAAATCTAACAGTCATTTCAAAAGCATATAGTGTTAATGAAACAAATTTTGCTGTAACTTGTGGGAATAAACCTCTTTTAAATGCCATTCATTTGTTTGCACCAAATGCTTCTAGCATCATTTGTGATTCCGTATCAACAGAATCAAATTCTTCATACATTCATTTAGCCATAATTGAGGCTACAAATATTGAAATAGTAATTACTCCATTAGTATCCGATACAAATTCATATTTCAAAATGTATGCAAGTAGTATTGGTGGGAATGCACGCATAATCGAAAGTACGATCCGCATTGGTATATAAATGAATTTTGATTTGATAGTATTCTTGGATGCCAAGAATGCTAGTGGTAGTGCTGCGAAAGCACCAATAACGGTACCAACAAGAGCGATACCTATGGTCTTAAATATAAATTCAATTGACTTTTGGAATGTGTCTGATGTCGTATACACATCACCAGTAATTGAATGGTAATCTTTAAAATTAAAGAATTTTGGTAAGTTGTCAAACAATGATTTTATCGCTTGATTATCATTACCTAATTTGTAGAATGCAGTTATCGCAATTAATAAGATTGCTGCAGATACTGCTAATGATGTTCACGGAAACTTTTTGTGAACTTGTTGTTTTCTTGAAACATACCTAAAATTTAATGAACTAAATAATTTTTTACAGGTGTTGCGCATTTTTTCTTAATGATCTTTTGATATCTACCTTTTTTGGATTTGATACCCTTGGTTTCATTCCTTGTTGTTTTCTTAATTGTTGTTTAAGTTCTTGTTTTTTATTTGTTAGATTGTTTCCAGAATCTTTTGAAACTTCTTCTTTTTTATTATCAGTTATTTTCTTTTTAACTGTTTTTTTCTTTTTGTCTTCAATGATTCCTAAAGCAGCTTCAACCGCTTCTTCTTCAAGGTTATCTCCATAAATTTGTTTTAGCACATCATAAGATACATCTTCTGATTTACCATCATAAACAATTACACCTTCTTTAACACCAACAATTCTTGTTGCGTATTTAAGAGCTAAGTCAACGTGGTGTAAGTTGGCAATAACTGTGATTTGTTGTTCAATGTTAATCTTTCTAAAGTCATCCATTATGAACTTGGCCATAATAGGGTCTAAAGCCCCAACTGGTTCGTCCGCAAGGATAATATGCGGGTTTTGAACTAGTGTTCTTGCTAAAGCAACCCTTTGCATTTGACCACCTGATAGATCTTCTGCTCTAACATATGCTTTTTTAAGCATGTTTGTTGTTGCAAGTGCTCTAAGCGCTGCTTCTTTTTCTTTCTTTGTAAATATCCCTAATATTTGTCTATAGAATGGCAATTGCGAAACAATTGAATTTAAAACATTTTGAATTACTGTTGCTTTATCAACTAAGTTATATCTTTGGAAAACAATCCCAACAGATTTTCTAACTTTCTTTAATTTTTTCTTTGAGGGGTTTTTAGATATGTTGTGTCCATCTACAAATAATTTACCTGAAGATATCTTTGTTAAACTATTGATTGATTTAACAAGTGTTGTTTTACCCGCACCTGAAAGACCAATGACAGCAACAAATTCACCGGGGTTGGTTTCTAAATTAATATTAGAAAGTGCAACTGTACCATTAGGTCAAACTTTACTAACGTTTTCAAATTTTATCGTATGGCTGTATTTTTTATTCATTTCTTCTCCTATTTTTAGATACAAATAAGGCTCAGCGCCTTATTTGAAGTATTTTGTTTTGTTTTTACCTATAGTTTTTTATAGACCAAACATGTCTTTAAATGTTTTAAATCCGAATTTTCCAAAATGTTTTTCCATAATTTTTTGTGGCATTAAGTATGAAGCTCCAGAAGTTGTTGAACCATGTGCGATTCTTAAGTCTCCTTTTACTTTGTCTCATTTTTCTTTTGTTGGGTTCTCAAATAAATCTTTAAGTAGAACTCCGTTAACTTTTTGACCTTTTTTAGCAATGAACATTGATCTATATCAAGTTGCATCGTTTGAACCTTTTTCCGCAATTTCCACATTGTTACCATTGTAGATGTTTGCTGGATCATTAGCCATTTTCACTAATTGTTCATTTGTAAATTCTGAACCTTGTGCTTTTACTGGATCTCATTTTAAGTGATCTCTACTTGCTTGTGCAAACATATGAACATGTTTACCATTTTTAATGATTGAATCAAATGTGTCATATGGTAAGAATCCCATTGAAGATTTACCACTTGCAACTCTTTCTGCTGCAATTGAATAATCATTTGCAATATTGTATTTAATACCTGTTACACCTTTAAATTCTTTTTTCAGTAAAGGTAAAAGTTCTTTTGTAATAATTTTTGCCGCTTTTTTAATTTGTTCAGGATCTCTTGAAGCTACAAATTCTAATGTAAATGTACCTGTAGGTTCTGAACTACCGAATGTTGTTTCGTGGTTCTTGTGTTCTTTATTACCTGGTTCTGTATCTGTTGAATCCGTTACCATCGCATTGTAAGATTTAACTGAATAAGTTGCATCGAAAACTTGTTTCTTTTTACCACCTTGTTCAACTGTTAATGCTTTATTACCAATAAGTGTTTGGAACATTTTAGCTAATTTGGCGTTAGCTGCTTGTGAATATTCAGGTCTAGAAACAAGACCATTGTTATAGATTTTATCTGATACAGCTAGAACTTCTGTATTAGCTAATTTCCCATCTTTACCTTTAGCTAGTGCTCAGTCCATAACGTCTTTATCAAAGTCTTTACGTGCATCTGAATAAATAGGTACTAAATCAGCTTTATCAGCTTTTAAAAGCCTTCCAGCGTCTTGATATGAACCTTGTTTAATGAAGTTATCTTGTACATCACCTTTTCCACATGATACTACTGCTACAACAGGAACTGCAACAGCTGTTATTGCTGTGAAACCTGTTAAAAGTTTTGTTTTAATTCTCATAATTTAAATAATTCTCCTTTTAGATTTAAAGCATATTTAAGACCAATATGCATAATTATTTTATTTTTAAATGCATCTTTTTATGCTGAGTGTTAGGGTTTAATAGGTTAAGATTTCCTAACACCTTATTTTTTTCTTGACATAGAAAAGGAATTATTGTATTTATCAATGTGAGAGTAGTTTTGATTTTTGCACAAAAAAAAGAAAGCTATTGCTTTCTCGTTATTAATAATTATAGTTTGTTTTGAATTTGTTCGTAGATTGTTGAAACTGATGTTCCATCAACTGTAGCTTTTATAATTTTTGCTAAGAATGTATCTAAAGAAACAACTTTTAGTTTGTCTGATTTTATTCCGTAAACTCCTGCAATTGAATCTGTGATTAATACATGTTCAATAGCATCTGATTCTTCAAAGTGTTTGAAACCTTTTGAGAATATACCGTGTGTTGCAGCAATAAGGATTTTTTTAGCTCCTTGACGCTTAAGTTCTTCAGCAGCTTTGATGATTGTTCCACCTGTATCGATCATGTCGTCGATGATAACACAGTTTTTACCTTTAACATCTCCAAGGATACCTGAAATTACTGATTGGTTAGGTCCTGTTCTACGTTTGTCAACGATAGCAACTTGCACTGTATCAGCAACTAATTCAGCGAGAACTCTAGCTCTAACTGCTCCACCATGGTCTGGTGAAACAACTGAGAATTTTCCAAGCTTTTTAATTTCTGGGGCGAATACGAATTGTCCTTTTAAATCATCAACTGGAATGTTGAAGAATCCTTGAATTGAAGGGTTGTGTAAGTCAACACCAATAACTTTTGTTGCTCCAGCTGTTTCTAATAAATCAGCGAATAATTTAGCACCGATTGGTTGTCTACCTTTTGCTTTTCTATCTTGTCTTGCATATCCATAATATGTGTTAACTACAGTGATGTGTCTAGCTGATGCTCTTTTAAGAGAATCAATAAATAGAAGTAATTCCATGATGCTGTCATTTACTGGTGTTGAAGTTGATGCAATGATGAATACATCTTTATTTCTTACAGTGTTTGTTGACTGAACAAATATTTCTCCATCAGAGAAAACTGTTTTTTCAATTGTTGATAATTCAATATCTAATATGTTTGCAATTTTTTTACCAAGAACTTCTGAGTTCTCCATGGCAAATATTCTTGTTTCGTTGTTATTTTTCATTTTGTTCCTTTGTTACTTGTCTAGCTCTACCGAAAGCTAATTGTTTTGTTCCTACGTTTTCTGTGATTGTTGAGCCCGCAGCAATAATAGCTTCATCACCAATTTCAATTGGAGCAACAAATACTACATTCACACCAATTTTTGCATTTTTACCAATGATTGTTTCGTATTTGTTACCGTCATGTCAAGAGTTTGCAGTTATAACACTAGCACCAATCTGTGTTCCCTCACCAATTGTTGCATCAGACACAAAAGCTTTGTGATAAACCGATGAACCAATGTGGAAAGTAGAATTTGAAATCTCTGACTGAGGACCTATTGAGTTTTTACCAAGAAGAATAACATTCTTTCTAATAAGTGTGTATTGCCCAATCGATGATTCTTCACCAATAAACGACTCTTTTATAACAACACCTTGATACAGTTTTACACCTTTTTCTATTGTAGATTTTGCATCAATGCTTACAAGAGGATCTATAAAACAACCCTCAGCTATTTTTGCACCTTCTTCAATAAAGGTATTTTCAATATCTGCAAATGTTACCCCAGGATAAACTGAAGCGTCTCTTACTCACTTTTTATTCATAAAATTATTATACATAATTTGGTGTATATTGGTATTTAAAAACACCATAAAGGTGCTTATTTATTAAACTTTAAGAAAGCTTCTTCAAATTGTTTATTTGTTAATTCTTGAGGTCTAACCGACTCTTTTAATCCCATTTCTAAAATCATTTTTTTAGCGGTATCAGGACCCATTATTAATTTTCAATTGTTAAATAATGTTTTACGTCTTTGTGTAAATGATTTTTTAACAAATTCCAAGAAAGCTTTATTATCTAAATCTTGTGTTTTATTAAATGTAAGAGAGACGATGGCTGAATTAACTCTCGGAGCAGGAGAAAATGAAGAAGGTTTAACAACAAATTCTTTTTTAACTGTTGCGTAATAGTTTGTAGATATTGTTAATTTACCATATTGTTTTGAACCAACTGGAGCACTAAGTCTATCTGCGACTTCATCTTGAATCATGATTACAGCTTTATCAAATTTTTCAACATTTTCGAATAGTCTAAAAAGAATATCTGAAGTGATGTAGTAAGGTAAGTTTGCTACTAAAGTTCTTTTCCCTTCTCACTCTAATGATTGTTTTAAAAAGTCTCCATCGATTAATTCGAATTTGTCTTCCTTGATTTCTCCACTAAGAACCTTAATCATATCTTCATCAATTTCGTATGCTGTAAGTTTCTTTGCTTCTGGAAGAAGGAATACGGTTAGTGAACCCATACCCGGACCAACTTCAACAACTTCTTTATCTTTGATGTCAGCAACTTTGATGATGTGTTCTAAAACATTTTGATCAATCAAAAAGTTTTGACCGAATCTTTTTTTAGCATGGACTTGCAATTCATATTTATTTTGTAATTCTTTTATTTTATTCAGTGTTAACATATTGAATTAATTATAAAGAAAAAACCACTAATGTGGTTTAAACATTGAATACATCTTTAACATTTTTTTCAATAGCTTCTAGAACATCCTCTAGTTTTTCTTCTCTAAGTTCAGCAATATGTTTGATTGTGTCAATTACATAAGCTGGTTGATTCTTTTTACCTCTATGTGGAATAGGAGCTAAATAAGGTGAATCAGTTTCAGAAAGAAGTCTATCAAGCGGAATCATCTTTGCTGCTTCTTTAAAGTCTTTTGCATTCTTAAATGTAACAATTCCAGAGAATGAAAGATAACAACCAAGATCAAGATAATCTTGTAAACTTTCAGATCCGTAAGCATAAGAGTGCATAACGATTTGAAGGTCTTTGTACTTTTCTTGACCAATAACTTTTAATGTTTCTTCATTAGCATCACGTGAGTGAATAACTGCAGGAACACCTTTTTCCATAGCTAGTTCTAATTGCGCTTCTAATGAAGCAATTTGTGTTTCTCTTGAAGGGTTATCTTCTCAGTGAAAATCTAAACCAATTTCACCAATTGCAATAACATCTTCTGTAAAGTGTTTTCTTACAAACTCCGCATCTTCTGCACCTGTTGAATCATTTGGATGGATACCAATTATTGGGTGGATGTTTTCATATTCTTTTGCTAATTCTAATGTTTCGGGTATTGTTTTTTCTTCACAACCAACAACAAACATTTTATGAACACCTTTATCAAAGGCATTTTGTAAAATTTCTTTATAGTCATCGAACTCTGAAGGCACTACGTGCATATGTGTATCTATATATTTCATATATAAATTATAAAGAAAATAATAAAAAACACCCGAGGTGTTTATTTACCAAGACAAAAGTTCTTGAACATTGAATCTAATAAGTCTTCCTGATCTGCTTTACCAAGTATATTAGCTAAGTCATCTCATGCTTTTTGTATATCAATAATAACTGTGTCTGGACCAAGTTGCATTTCAAGTCCGTTAATTGCGTCTTGAATAGATATTAAGGCAGCTTTTATTAATGAAAGTTGCCTTGTGTTGTAAACAATTCTTTCGTCGTTTAAATCGATATCTTTAAACTTATCTTCTATTGCATCAAACAATTCAGTTATTTTGTTTTCTTTAGCAGAAATAGAAATACCTTCACGCTTCATTAGGTCATTCTTGTTTCAAACTTTTAAATATGGTCTACCTTTAGATGCTGCTTCGATTTCGATATCATCTTGAGTTTCGCCAATTTTTGAATCAATTAAGTGAATTACTAAATCAGAATTTGATATTTCAGCTATTGATTTTTCAATACCCATTTTTTCAACTTTATCATCCGTATTATGAATTCCTGCAGTATCCTTCAATTTCAATAATACTTGACCAATTTGTAATGTTCCTTCAACAATATCCCTTGTAGTTCCTGGTATATCTGTAACGATGGCTTTTTCTTCCTGCAATAACGCGTTTAACAATGATGATTTACCCGCATTAGGTTTACCAACTATCGCTACTGAAACACCTTCATAAATTGCTCTTGAACTATTTGAGACATTTACAACGTTTACAATCTCTTTTTCAATTTCTTTTAGAGCAGGTAATAAATTCTCTGTAGTTAATTGTTCAACATCATCATATTCTGGATAATCAATATTCACTTCACAAGTTGCGATAATCTTAAGCATCTTAGCTTTTAGACCTTCTATCAATTTTGAAGTCCTACCATCAAACTTCTTAACTGATAATTTAGTTTGCGCTTCTGACTTAGCGTTTATTAAGTCATTAATTGCTTCCGCTTTAACCAAGTCCATCTTACCATTCATAAAAGAACGCCTAGAGAACTCACCATTTTCAGCCATTCTTGCTCCGTTCGCAAGTATTAAACCTAATATTTTATTTGTATTAACCACACCACCGTGTGCATTAATTTCAACTGTGTCTTCACCAACAAAAGTGTTTGGACCTTTGAATCAAGCAACCAAAACTTCATCAACAATTTCGTTTTGATCCATTATCTTACCGAATGTTAAAGTTTTATCCTTACCAACCTTACCAGTGTATATTTTTGAAACGATTTCAAAAGCTTCAGGACCTGAAACCCTGATTATTGATATGGCCTGGTTTACATTCCCAGATGATATTGCTGTTATTGTGTCATACATAGTATATTTATTATAAACTAAGAGTAATATAAAATATTAAAAACTTGATTGTAGTTAAAAAATAATATTCAAAAACTTACTTTTTTAAAGAAATGCTTTAATATTTATTTATAGGAGGTCATATATGGCTAAGAAAAAAACGGGGGTTTGGGTTTCCGCTTTCATCAACTTAATAATTTCAGCAATTGTTATTTTAGGTTTAATTTTAATGGTTGTATCTTTAATCCAATTTTATAACAGAATATCAGGACTACTATATGCTCGCGAAGTTGGGACATATGCAAATAACCTAGCTAGTGATGTTAAGGGAGGGAATATGAGCAAGGAGCAATTAATGCAACTCGCTGCTGATTTAAATAAAAACTTAGAGAGCAACAAAATCATTATCCCAACAACGGGAACACCGAAAGAAATTGCTGCACAGTTAAGTTCTCAAATTCACGATTTACTAAACAACGAATCAACACAACACGATTTCTTTAAATCACTAGTTTCTTTAATTAAAGAGAAAAACAGTGTCTTAAATGAAGTTGAGCCAATAAGTGATAACCACATTGCGTTTGCTAAAAGTTTATTTGAATTTTCAGAATATATTTCATTTAAAGAAATAGCGAAGGTTGCATTTAATGGAGATGCTGATAAACACCGTATCATAATGCTAGTACTCAAAGGATTCGGAGAATGATTCACAAGTACAAGTGATTTATTCTTCTTCGGAATGTTACTATTCATTGTGGCTTGATTATTTGCTGTAGTGACATCTATTTGAATGAAAGTTGCAAGAAAAAGAAGAGGTATTAGAGGTGGGGCGTGATTAGTGTTTTGAGCATGATTCATGCCAATATTAGGGTTCATATTCTATCCATTAATTTCTTTTTCATATATATTTCGAAAGAAAGAACAAAAAGCATTATAATTAAAGGGCACATTTGCCCGAGTGATGGAATGGTAGACATGAGAGATTCAAACCCTCTTGCTTTACAGCGTGCTGGTTCAAGTCCAGTCTCGGGTACCATATCAACACTGTTGACCCACTAGAAAACAACCAAGTTGTTTTCTTTTTTTATCAATAAAACATATTGTAAAATTTCATTTAAATAATCATTTATGAGAAAATAGTTTTATGAAAAATATTAAAGAGCAAAATAAAGATGAAAAAAGAGATTTAAAACCAGAGTCACTACCGAAGCGTATGGCTTATGGAGTATTAATGGGTTTAAGTGATGGTACACCAGGGTTCTCAGGAGGAACAACCCTATCACTACTTAATTTCTACGATAAATTAATTATGAATTTTAAGGGTATATTTAAACCCGAAAAGGATTCAACAAGAATTAAACACCTATTGTGAGTTCTTCCCTTTCTAATAATGTGAATGGGGACGCTGCTAGGATTTATGCTGGTAATGAGTAAGGTGAGTGAAAAGGGATATGGTGTTATTGCTGTAGTTCTCTTCTCAACATTTGCATTACTAAGCATCCCACTATTTATGTTGGTTAACAAGCCAAAATTAACAGTTGATCAGCCAAGCGAGGAAAAAACACAAAAGAAACCAGATAAGAAAATGCTTTTCCTTTTTATGATTGGCTTTCTATTGATGATAACAATAGGACTTATTGTTAGATTTGCCTTTGGGGGAGTAACGATGATTAGGTCCTCAGGACAAAAAGAAGTTATGACTTTAAATGCAAAGTCAGCCACAATCTTGCTTGTTTCTGGGTTCTGTGCTGGATTTGCAATGTTAATCCCAGGAATCTCAGGAAGTTTATTACTTTATCTTTTTAATACATATACAGACATAACAAATACTGTGTCTGCGGCAGTTCATGGAGAATTAAAAACAGCAATACCTGTATTCTTGATTTTGGGTGTAGCAATAATTGCTGGACTTATATCTTCAGTGTTAACAACATCATTTATATTAAAACGTTGAAGAGAAGCCTTTGTTGCATTTTCATTTGGTTTGGTTGCAGCTTCATTCATAACTATATTGATTGCTCTTTCTGGTGCTGATTACGCATCGATAGATAGACCTCTAATGTATGGTTTAGTTGTAGTGGCTATATTTGCCGCTATAGGAATCAATGCACTATTAGCACTATATTTAAAAAGCCAAGGTATTATTGAATTAAAATTCAGGAATAAAAAAATCAGCTAATGCTGGTTTTTATTTTTGTCATGGAATTCCATGATCTTCTAGTGTTTTACGCACATTCCTTAAGATTTCTCTTAAGAACGGGTTCTTAAATTCAAATCTCAATTTTATTCCATATTGTTTTGCGGATAAATCTAAATATGCATTCAACTCCTCAATAACTTCTTGTGCTTCTTTTGCAGAATTAATTTTACTTGTGTAGTTGTCACCACCAATAAAAGTTGTCCCGTCTTTTAGGTTGGGTAAAGCAAATATTGTTTCTTTTCTATTTGCTCAATCCGTGTTTGGATCTTTTACAAGAGCCTTAAGGTCATCACGATATTTAATTAAAGCTGTACAGACCGCATATACAAAATCGAACTTTGCGCCTTCTTTTGCTTTTTCGCCTTCTAGGTGTTGAACGTCTCAACGATAATTAATAGGAATTACTTTACCAGTTTTCTCTTGGTGAGATAAACGAATGGCTCCAAATGTTATACCTGTTATTGCTGCGGCAGATAAAACTCCAAGCGCTATATGTTTTTTAACTCTTCTTTTGAATTTTTTTGGCTTTTTTTCTTCGTTAAAATTGTTCATATTTGGCCTCCTGAATCGTTTTACTAATATATTATATTACAAAGTCTTTTTTTGTAAATAAGTTTGTTGTAAAAAGATAATACCAAATAATCACCATAAGGGTCAAAAAAATGTTCTTTTTTTATAAGTTGATCCACCATATAACTAGACAATTACCCCACCACAAAAACGCAAAAGAAAAAACTGCACTTAGGATACAGTTTAATAAGAATTTAATTTACATATTCGGACATTACACTGGTGTGTGTTTTGATTTTTTATTGTATATTGGATGTTCTCTATTGGTCTTATAGAGAATCTGAGCTATTAACTCTTACTAATTATCTATTAGTTTTTAACTATTTTCATAATTTTATTTCTTTTTGAAAAGATTTTTATTTTGTATAATAAAAGTATGTTAAAAACAAGGATTTCAACAAATAAAAATGAATATACAAAGTCAGAAAGAAAGATTGCGGACTATATTTTATCTAATTACAATAACAAAACAGGTGAATTAAGCATAACTCAATTAGCAAAATTGCTTTCAGTATCACCAGCAGGTATAACAAGATTTTGCCAAAAACTGAAAATGAGGGGTTTTAAGGAGTTTCAAAACGAATTACTTACCGAATTAGAACTAACAGGAACAAAGCACTCTAATGGCCTTCCATCGACTTTACAAGAGATACTAATCTCACTAGAAAAAACAAATGAGATTTTAAATTACGATGAGTTAACTTTAGTTGCGAATAAGATATTCGAAACAAACAATGTTTTTGTTTATGGAGAGGCCTTTACACATCTAATGGCTCAAACCTTAAGTAGAAAGCTAAATAAAATCAATATAGCATCAACTTGCTATAATGTTGCTTCTGATATTGGGATGATTTTGCCTAAAGAGAATTCCGTTCATATATTTGTTTCCACAACAGGACAGAACCCAAATATAAGAAGAGTAGTTAAAAAGATCTGCGCAAACCAAAAAACCAAAAAACAGATCATTGTTTCTTTAACTGCATCTAGAACAACTAATATTGAAGATTTCGAGAATGCTCATATCAATGGTGTGTTCTATGATGCTATGGGAGATGATTCATTTGAACTTCCTTCTGTTAGTGCCATCGTCATTCAATACATTATGGATGCTCTTTTTGCCGAAGTTTATTCTAAGAACAAAGAACTCAACGATAAGATTATTCATGACCTTTCAAGTTATCAAAGAAAAAAATAATGCGTTTGCATTATTTTATTTAAGACTTTTTCTTAGGAATCAAATTGTTTTTTCAAGATAATCTCTCAAATCATCAAGAATAAGATCCATTGATCCAAGACCTTCAATATCATCATAAGCCTTTTCGACTTGAGTTAATATGCTTAAAGCATCTTGGATTAACTTCTTAATACCCTCATCTACTGTAATATTCAGTTTTGTTTCTTCTGATAATGTTGAATTGTCCATAAGTGTTTTAAGTGTTGTGTCTATTTCAACCTCTTTTTGAACATATTTCTCAACAACCCTATCAATGAATTCATTTACTTCTTCATACATCTTGTCAGTGAATTTATGGATAGGTATAAAGTTGCAACCTTGAATCTTTCAATGTATTGTTTGAATGTTTGATCTATAAATTGTCAAATCAGCTAATATCTTTTTCATATTTTCCTCTTTTCAATTATTTTAAAAACTCTTCTATATCTTTAAATAGGACTTCTCTTTCTGTGTCATTATGAATTTCATGACGTTGACCCTTGTAAAGTTTTAGGGTCACATTCGAATCATTAAATTTCTTGAGTTTGTTATAGAATTTTGTAACTCCTTTTGATTTTTTTCCAACTGGATCATCAGCACCAGAAACAATCAATATATCTATATTTGGTGTTTCTGTTAGTGTGTGCTTGTTACAAGCGAGTTTTGCAGCTCCCAACAATGCTCTATAACCAGATATTGAGAATTGATCTCCTCTTAATTTATCATTATAAAATTTGTTATTTTCTTTTTCATCATTACTTAATCATTCCATCCCTGTTTCTGAATTCTTTGCAAACCCTTTGTTGAATTTCTTGAATGTAATATTGAATACCATTTTTGATTTTTCGTGGTCTTTCTTGAAAAGCCTCAACATCTTAAGGAATCCAAGACCAAATGAAGTAGCAAACTGAGTTTCTCATCCACTTCCCGAAATTATCACCTTATCAACCTTAACGCCTTTTTGACTTATTAGTGTTCTAGCTAGGTAAGAACCTCAAGAATGTCCATAAACCACAACAGGTAGTTGATACTTTTTGTAATAAAAAGCATTTATTTCTTTTAGATCGTTTACTATGTCTTGTGCAGTCACATTAACCCCTACATGCCCAAGCATATCATCGTCAGTTTCTCCGTGTCCTCTATGATCGTCGGCAACAACAATATAACCAGCTTTGTTGAAGACATTTGCTAATTCATCATATCTTTTACCGTGTTCTAAAGAACCATGGATTAATTGGACCATTCCTTTGGGTTGGTCAACATTATCTCATATATATGTCCTTACTTTTTTACCATCTCTTAGTTTTAATATTCTCTTTTTCATACTTAAATTATAAAGCAATTAAAAAAAGAACCATGAGGTTCTTTTTGCTATTAAACAGCTTTAATACGTTTTTGTTTATTACGTTTTGATTGTCATTTAATAATTTTGTGGTTTACTAAGTTTTGTACGATTGTGAATAATCCACCGAAGATTCAGTAAACTTGTAGACCGGCTGAGAAGATTAATGCCATGAACACAAATACAGCCATCATGATGTTTTGTGTTTTGTTTGCTTTTTTAAGAGCAGCTTTTTGATGAGCATTAATTCTATTCTTATCTCTACGTTTTGTAAGTAAACGAGGGATGTATATTGATATACCTTGAACCGTTGCTGCAACTAGCATCAATGGTAGATATTGGAATTCTCCATGGAATAGTTCTCTTCATGAAGTTTGTGAGAAGTGAATTCCAAGTCATGAAGTTGATTTCAGGTGAGGGATACCACCAATAATTTTTCACATGGCCAAGAATATAGGCATTGTTAGGAATATTGAACCAATTGAACCAAGAGGTGAAATACCTTCTTTTTTGAACATTTCAGACATTTCTTGTCTTTTTCTCTGTTCCATTTGTTTATTACCTTTGTATTGAGCATATTTAGCTTCAATAGCGGCTTTTTTAGAAGATAGCTCTTGTTGTTTAACTTGTTGTAGTGTTGATTTGAATGTAAGCATGTATGCGAATGTACGAATAATGATGACTGCAATTGCGATTGCAAGTAATGATTCTCATCCACTCATCATTGGGAAGCTACCTACTAGTGCAAGAACAAGTCTTGAAAGAGGGTAAACGAATAATCCGTAGAAAGGACCTAATTTTCATGAAGTTTTTCAATCATAAATTGCTCTTAAAGAGTTTTTAGTACTTAATTTGAAAGCAAGATCTGATCTTGATTTCACCTTACCATTATCTGTTTGAGAAGTAAACTCTGTAGCTTTATCAAAAGTTGTTCACTTGTCATTTGTTGAGGCAACAACACCAGTTGTTACTTGTAGGTTGTTTAATTGTTGGTTGTATTGTTTGATTATTTTAAATTCAGGTGATTTTTCATCATATACTGTACCAGCTGTTGTGTTGTTTAAAAGGTTGTAAATAGCATTAAATTTACCACCATCAATAAACATTGTTTGGTAAAGAGTATCGAATGCTGCAGTTTCGAATGCTGCTTCAATTTTTTGCTCTTTATTTTTTCTAGGCACTGTTGGTAATTTCAGTGTAGGTTTGTTTTTAAGTTCTGTATAAGTCTTTTTAGACTCGTCATACTTATAGACTTTAATAGTTGTTGTCTTGAATGTTGTTGTTAACCCAGCTTGGTCAGCTGACTTACTTACTACCATTGGATTTCCAGCGGTGTCTCTAGCTATATTCTTTCCACCAAGAACTTTTCCATCTTTAATAATTCTAACTGCGTTGTTTTCAGTTTTTCATGTTGATAGATCTCCACCTTGTTTTCCAACGAAGTCATGAACTTCTTTAAGATCTTCAGTTTCGTTTAAGTAGTAGTTAACTTTGGCATCTTGTGTTAATTTACCTTTGTCAACGTTATACGTAACAACGTGTGGTGTAATACGATCTTTTGATTTGTATAACTCCATACCTTGTCCTGAGTAGTTAGTTGTACCGATAACAAATGACTGAACACAACCTGTAAGAGATAATGCAGCAAGCGCTATGTATAAAAAGATTTTAAAAATTTTGAATACTTTTTTTATCTTCTCTTTTGGTGTTTTAGCTTTTTTGTTGTTTCCACCATTTTGGAATCAATCGTAATTTCCATTGCTTTTCTTTGTATTATTTTTCATTCTTTAACCTTTCGAAAACTTGTGTTATGGCTTTCTGTTGTTTTGCAAATGATGCATCGATAAAGTTTTTTCTAACTATCAATACAACATCATATTTTAAATCGAGCACACCCAATTCTCTGATGATTGCTCTAGCTTTTCTTCTCATTCTGTTACGGACAACTGCGTTACCGAATTTTTTTGAAACCGATAATCCAACCCTAAGGTGGCTATCGTTTTTTGCATAATATAAAATAATTGAATTCGTAACAAACTGTTTACGTTTTTTAATTATTGATTGGAACTCCCTATTATGTTGAAGTCTAAACTGTTTCTTCATTATTTATCTGAAACTGTAAGTTGTTTTCTACCTTTTGCTCTTCTTCTTTTAAGAACAAGTCTTCCACCTACAGAAGACATTCTGGCTCTAAAACCGTGTGTCTTAGCATGTTTACGTTTGTTTGGTTGGTAAGTTCTTTTCATGATTTCCTCCAATTTTTTTATTTTTTTATTCTTGTTTTACCCCTATATATTCCATATACAGTGTTTAAATTATACCTTAATATACTTCTTTATTTTGATTAAAGTGTGTGAAAAACTGCTTTTTTTACTGTTTTTAACCAAAGGACAAAAAAGGCAAAAGAAAAAAGTGTACGACGCACTTTTTTAAATTATTCTTATTTATCTGAAACTGTAAGTTGTTTTCTACCTTTTGCTCTTCTTCTTTTAAGAACAAGTCTTCCACCTACAGAAGACATTCTGGCTCTAAAACCATGTGTTTTAGCATGCTTACGTTTGTTTGGTTGGTAAGTTCTTTTCATTGCCGCTCCTTTTCACTATTTTATTGGTTGCCATCACTCATGATATGTGAGTTAAGTAATGAGATTATACATTATTTTTCTAATTTTTTTCTAAATTCATATTCTGTTTTAATCATAACCTCTAATGGTTGTTCTGTTTTTCATTTAAGAATGTTCGCTGCATTAGAAACGTCAGCAAGTAATTTAGCAGGATCTCCCGCTCTTCTGCCACCTAATTCACTAGGTATTTTGAAACCAAGTGTTTTATTCGCCGTTTCTAATACTTCAAGTACAGAATAACCTGAACCTGAACCTAAATTAAAAATTCCTGATTCTTTATTTTCAATTGATCATTCAAGACCTTTTATGTGTGCAGCTACTAAATCATTAACATGAATAAAGTCACGTACGCATGAACCGTCTTTTGTTGGGTAGTCTGTACCCATAGCTACAAATTTTTCCCTAACACCAATTGCTGCTTCAATAACACTTGGTAATAAGTGTGTGAGTCCTCTACCTCTAATACCAATTTTTCCCGATGGGTGTGTTCCAGCTACGTTGAAGTATCTGAAAATAACATGATTTGTTCCTCTAGCTTTTGTTCAACCTCTAATTAACGCTTCTGCAGCTAATTTAGATTCTCCATAAGGATTAACAGGTTCTTTAACATCCCCTTCTTTTATAGGAACAACCTTTGGTTCTCCATATACTGCAGCAGTAGATGAAAATACAATATTTTTAATTTTTGCATGATCTGCTGCTTCCAATAATTTTTCAACTGAGTAAACATTGTTGTTGAAGTACATTAATGGTTTTTCAACAGATTCAGGAACAACAATGTATCCTGCAAAGTGCATAATTCCATCAATTTTTCCTTCTTTATCAAAAATCTCTTTGATGTCTTCCACGTCTCTCAAGTCCGCTTTGTAAAATTTGGCTTCTGGATGGATATTCGCCTCATATCCTCTTGAAAGGTTATCAATCACAATAACCTCGTGCCCTTTTTCTATTAATGCATATACGGCGTGTGAACCGATATACCCTGCCCCACCTGTAACAACTACTTTCATAATGCCTCCATTTTGTTTGTGTGAATATTATATAACTTTTTATAATCTTTTTTGCATTCTAAGGACTTATACCTTTTCTTTTTACGATTCTTTTTACTCTTTTTATATTATCAACATACATTTTTGTGGAAAACCCACAATAATCATTATTCATAGGGTTTTTATATGTGGATAACTATGTGCATTACTCTAAAAAAGGTGTTATTTTAAGATTATTTATCCACATAGTTTTTAGTAAGTAATACAATTTAGTTATATGAAATCAGAAGCTAGAAAAATAAATAATAAATCAAACACACAACTTTTAGTAGATTATTTAGAATCCGCAATATCAGACGAAATGATTTTTAATTCTTTTATTAAGGAAATTAATATTATCGAAGATTATAAGGGTGTTGTTGTCATAGAAACTCCATCGGAACCAGTTAGATTAATCTTAGAAAGAGATTATGGTCAAATGTTCCAAACAGCCGTTAAAGAAGTTTTGGAAAGAAATGTTGATGTCAAATTAGTTCTTAAAGGAACTTATGTAAGTCAAATAGAATTAGATTCAAATCCAACTACACCAACTTCTAAAAAAGCACCACTGACAATAATCGCTGAATCTAATATCATTGAAAAATATAACTTCAATAATTATGTTAGTTGTAAATTTAATAAAAAAGCATTAAGGGGTGCGCGAGCAATCATTGATGAGCAAGGGATATTTTCTCCTTTATTTATATACTCTTCATCAGGTTTAGGAAAAACACACTTGTTACACGCAATTGGGAATGAAGTTATTAAGAAAGGTAAAACTGCCTTATTTATAAACCCAGATAGGTTAACTTATAAATTAACAGAAGCAATGAAGCAAAGCCAAGATCAAGTTAATAAAATCATCGATGATATTACATCATTTGATTACATAATGTTCGATGATATACAAAACTTAGGAAGTAG
Organism: Mycoplasma todarodis; assembly: GCF_965212735.1. GTDB lineage: Bacteria > Bacillota_I > Bacilli_A > Mycoplasmatales > Metamycoplasmataceae > Mycoplasma_K > Mycoplasma_K todarodis_A. The sequence continues at coordinate 166,885 of NZ_CBDBYJ010000003.1, forward strand.
AACAAAAACACTTGCGGTTTTATTCAATATTATTAACTTTGCTTTAGAAAAAGGAATACAAATAATCTTTGCAGCTGATAAAACACCAAATGAATTAGGTGGATTTGAAGATAGGTTTATAACGAGGTTTGAAAAAGGGTTAACTCTTGAAATAGAAACCCCTAATATAAACGACTTGATAGCAATATTAAGGCAAAAATTAGACCTAGAAGGGTTGAACTCATCAGAGTGAGAAGAACAAGCTTTATCATTCATAGCAAGGAATTACTCAAATTCAATAAGATCTGTAGAAGGAGCCGTTAAGAGGGTTAAATTCTTCACTATGGATAATCAATCAATTAAATATACGCATGCAGTTGTTTCTAAAATATTCGATCAATTAAAAATCAATAAAGAAGAATTAACTCCAGAAAGAATTGTTTCCACAGTATCTCACTACTACAAAATACCGAAGGCTGATATATACGGAAAAACAAGAAAACAAAATGTTGTACAAGCGAGACATATAGCTATGTGATTAGTTAGATCCATAAAACAACTATCATTCGCTCAAATAGGTGAAATTTTCGGTGGTAGAGATCACTCAACAACCATGTCTGCGATTAATAAGATAGAAACATCAATGAGAATTAACTCAGCTGTTAAAATGGCAATAAAACAAATAGAATCAAAAATTACAAAAGTTAGTTAAACACAAGTTACCCACATAATTGCAAATCTTTATTAAGCAGTTATAGAAAGGGTTTTAAGGGTTTTCCCCTAAATCAACACAACTAATACTAATAATTAAACAAAAACTAACTAAGGAGATTAACAATGAATATCAAAATAGAAAAATCATTATTTGAAAAACATTTAAAAAACATAACAAAGGCATTATCTAACAACCCAGCTCTTACATCATTAAACGGAATCTTATTTAAAGTAACTAATGAAAAAATAGAATTACTAGCGTCTGATGGAGTTTTATCTATTAAAGAAACAATACTGGTTAATGATGATGTAACTATCATCCAAGAAGGTGAAAGTTTAATACCAGGGAAAATGTTTATAGAGATTATTAAAAAACAATCAAAAGAAATCGAGTTAATAACAAGTGAAAATACATTAAGCATTTATTCAGCGGGTTCAAGCTTTAAATTAAATCTAATGGATCCAGAAGATTACCCTATGATCGATTTTGATTTAGTAGGTAGTGAATTAATCTTAGATTCAGCGGATTTTAAGAAAACAATCAAAGACGTAGCTTTTGCTGCTGCCGAAAACAATAGAAGGATAATCCTTAATGGTATTAATATAATAGCTAAGGAAGGTCATTTAAGGGTATCTGCTACAGATTCATATCGTTTAGCTACCTCAAGAATGGATACTGCTTCAGTAAATAACTTCAATATAACTATTCTCGCTAAAAACATTAAAGATTTCATCCCTGCTTCAATCAAAGGTGAGGTTAAAATTAAAGTTGATGATTCTAAAATTAATATAGAACACGATTCTTCAATTATTCAATCAAGATTAATAGATGGTATTTACCCAGAGTTATCAAGATTAATTCCGAAAGAGTATAACTATAAATTAGAAATTGATTCTAAAGAATTAAGTAATTTAATAGATAAAGCAATTGTTGTTTCTTCAGGAGATGCAAAAACTGTTAAATTAGAAATCAAAGAAGGTAAATTACAAATCGAATCAAAACAAGAAGAAGTTGGTAATTCACATGTTGAAACAGAAAACTTCAAATGAGAAGGAAACACAATGTTTTCAATAGCGTTCGATTCCAAATTTATGAAGGATGCCTTAAGAACATTCAAAGGTGACGTAGTAATAAGATTTATCGGAGAACTTAAACCATTTGTAATTATGGGAGAGTCTAACAAAGCGTTAGTTCAATTAGTTCTACCACATAGAGGATACTAAGGAGGTATAAAATGAAAATAGAAATTATCGGAGAATACATCAAACTTGGACAATTACTAAAAAAACTAAGATTCACACATTCAGGTGGAGCTGCAAAAGTTTTCATAGAAAGAAACAAGATAACTATCAATGGTAAAGAACCAGAGGGTAGAGGGTCTAAAATAAGACCTGGAGACACACTTTGAATTAATGATCAAGTTTATTTAATAAAATTAAAAAAAGAAGCATAAAAACTAAAATAAAACAAGAATTATTGTCTGCTATTAGTGGAAATAGTTCATTTTTATTACTAATTTTTAAACCTTGTTAAAAACAATGGTAGAATACTATGGTTAAACTAATAAAACAAGGAGGCTTTTTAAATGGCTACTAAAAAAGAAACAAAATCATCTGGTAACTCTTCTGCACAAAGAGACCAATGATGAAAATGAGCAATTTATGCATCAATCGCATGAGTAATCGGAATTATATTATTTATACTTTCAGGTTCAATCGCTTCATTCGGAGGGAACGCAGCTCACACAATAGCTAAAATTATCGCTATTGTTGGTGGAGTTATTTGTTTAGTTGCATGAATAGTTGTAATAGTATTTGGTATTTTTACAATTATTTATTCACTAACACTATCAAACACAACTGATAAAATCGTTGGGATTATTACAGGTATTCTATGTATCATCTTCCCAATCGTTGGTGTTATCATGGCTTGAATCCTTTACTACTCTAAAGGTGGATCAAAAGCTGGAGATAAATCTTCAAGAGATAAATGATGAAAATGAGCAATTTACGCAACAATCGTTTGAGTAATTGGTCTTGTATTGATGATCGTGGCAGGAATTATTAACGTAAGAATCGCTACATCAATCATGTACAACATTGGTGCAATCATGTTATTTGTTGCATGAATAGTTGTAGTGGTATTTGGTATTTTCACAATATTCTATTCAATCACACTTAAAGATAACGACAAGATTCTTGGAATTATCTGTGGTATTCTATGTATCATCTTCCCAATCGTTGGTGTTATCATGGCTTGAATCCTTTACTACACAAAGAAATAATGTGTTAGAAGAAATAAGACTATGTCTTATTTTTTTATAACTCTTTTTGAAAAATGATAATGTTATAATGAATAAGGAGGTATGAAATATGGAATCAAGAGCATACATCAATGGAGAATTTATTAATGGTAAAAAGAGATACCCAATAACTTCACCACTTAATTTAGAAGAATACGGAAGTGCTGTTGCACTTACTAAGAAAGAAATCGACAAAGCGTTCGATGCAGCTAGACAATCTCAAAAACTTTGAGGAAGACTTTCAAGAGAAGAAAGGATCGAGTATATCGACGACTTTTCTAAAAAACTTTCAGAGAACAAGGAAAAGATTGCGGAAGTTATGTTGCATGAGATTGGTAAATCAATCGACGACTCAATCACAGAGATAAACAGAACAATAGAGTTGATTTCAGAAACAATATATTCATATCACAATCAATTAATCGAACACGTACCAGGTAGTTCTGTCGGTGCGCAAGATAAAATGATAACAATAATTAGAGAACCACTTGGGGTTGTCTTAGCTATATCACCTTTCAACTATCCGGTAAACCTTTCGCTCGCGAAAATAATACCTGCGTTAATTTCTGGTAATTCGGTTGTGTTCAAACCAGCTACAAACGGATCATTGACAGCTTATTTAATTGCTCAACTTTTTGATGAGATTAAATTACCTGCTGGAGTATTTAATTTAGTGACAGGTAGAGGTAGTGAAATTGGAGATTACTTAACAATGCACAAAGAACCTAACGCAATAACTTACACAGGTTCAACTAGAATTGGATTAGCAATTTCTAAAAATTCTATGCTTCAAAATGTAATTTTAGAGATGGGTGGAAAAGATGCTGCACTTGTATTGAAGGATGCGGATATTTCAGAAACTGTCGCAAGTATAATAAAAGGAGCTTTCTCATTCTCGGGACAAAGATGTACAGCTATAAAAAGAGTTTACGTTCCTAAAGAAATTAAAAAAGAATTCGAAAGTGAAATGAAGCTTATGGCGGAGCAAATCACAGTGGGTAACCCAATGGTAGATAAAGTGGTTGTAGGTCCCTTAATCGACCTAAAAACAGCTAAATATCAAAAGAAATTGATTGATGATGCAACTTCAAAAGGTGCAAAAGTGCTTGTTGGAGGAAAAATAAGTAAAAACTTAGTTCAACCAACGGTGCTTGTGGATGTTACTTCAGAGATGATGATTTCAAGAGAAGAACAGTTTGGGCCAACACTACCGATAATTTATTACACTTCACTAGGAAAAGCAGTTGAAGAAGTTAATGATTCAGAATACGGATTACAAGCTTCAATCTACACAAGAGATTATGAAAAAGCTCTTAAAATTTCGGAAGATATAGAAGTTGGTTCAGTTAATATAAATTGTCCTCCTTCTAGAGGTCCAGATCAACTACCATTCACAGGAGTTAAACATTCTGGGTTTGGGGTTCAAGGTATAAAATATTCAATTGAATCTATGACGAGACCAAAGAATATAGTTATATTTAAAAAGAAAAACGCTTCACTATTTAAGAAGAAAAAATAAAGCGCTTGCTTTATTTTTGTTAACCGACCATAAAGTTTTTTAATATATAATTCATTTATGAAAACAATAGCATCGAAAACATTTGAAAAATTTTATAAAACTCAAAAATTAATCATAAACTTATTCCTTTTAGCTTCATTGATCATTACTTCCATAATTATTGGAACTGTTCCTCAAATACCTTTATGAGTGTTGATGGTTACAATTCCAATGTGTTTAGTATCTATAATTTTATTTTATATAAAGTCGTACTCTTACATGCACAATAGATGAATATTTTGTCATAAACATGAAGAGGGTTTTGAGTTTTCAAAAAAGAAAAACCTAAAATACCTTTACTTCGGAATTTTTATGTTGATACCACTGTTCAATTGAATACCAATCCTTTCCATCAAGAAGTATGAAGAGAAAAAAACAACCAAAGAAATGATTAGTTGCAATAAAGAACATTTAAAAACTAGAAGTCTACAAACTGATGAGGAATCAGCTATTGAAAAAAGAGCAAAACAATTTAATGAAGAATTTTAGAAAAGCTGCCAGCTTTTTTTAAAATCTTTTATTTATTTTGAATTTATTTTCAACCCTTATTTATATATAAATACTTTTTTAAAACCTCTTTTTCGAAAAATTTTTTCAAATTTGACCGGAAAAATCTACATATAATATATAGGAAACAAAAACGAATAAATTTGGTTTTTTTTATCTAATTTTTCGAAAATTCAAAAACAACAACAAAATAAACATCAAGGAGCAAAAATGACAACAACAAAAAAGAAATTACTTACATTAGGAACAATAGCACTAGCAACAACATTACCAATAGCAGCAGTAGTGTCATGTGGAGACAACTCAAATAAAGATATTAAAAAACAAATGGCGTCAAAAGAAAACAAACAAGAAACTCAAAAATTAATGGAATCACTTAGAAAAAGATTAGATTCACTAGAGGGCGAAATGAAAAAAGCAACAACCGCTCTTGAAGAAGCTAAAGCAAAACTTTCAGAAACAGATGCAAAAATCGCGAAAGCAAAACAAGAACTAGAAAACAACATCAAAGAATCATCAGCAAAACAAAAAGAAGTTGCAGAAGAACTTAAGAAAAAAATCGGAGAATTAAAAGAAGAAAAAATCAGACTTAAAGCCGAAATTGATGCACAAAAATCAGATTTAAAAAACTTCAAAGCTTCAATGAGAATGAAAGAGATAAATGCTCTTGATAAACAAGCACTAGAAAGCAAAAAGAAAATGATCGAAGCTGAAATAGCAAGACTTAAAAACCTTAGATCGCAAAACGTGGATACAGAGTCACTTAAATCCCTGAATGATAAAATTGCGAACCAAAATAAAGAATTAAGAGAAGTTCTAATGAAGTTATACCCAGAAGTATTTAAGAAAGAAAAAACTTCAAAACCAGAAGTTAAAAAACCCGAAACAAAAAAAGAAGTTAAAAAACCTGAAGTTAAAAAACCCGAAGTTAAAAAAGATGCTTCAAAACCAGAAACAAAGAAACCAGAAACTAAAAAAGACGCTTCAAAACCTGAAGTAAAAAAAGACGCTTCAAAACCAGAAGTTAAAAAACCAGAAGTTAAAAAACCAGAAGTTAAAAAACCAGAAGTTAAAAAACCTGAAGTAAAAAAACNAGAAANTAAAAAAGANGCTTNAAAACCAGAAACTAAAAAAGATGCTTCAAAACCAGAAACTAAAAAAGACGCTTCAAAACCAGGACACTCTAAATCAGATAAGGTTACAACAACACCTGTTCAGAAGATATATTAATTAAATCAAATAGTGCATATGCATTATTTTTTAATTATTTCAAAAGAAAATAAAGAAAGGGTCTATTGACAATATATAATATAAACATGAATTTAATAACAATAATATCGAGAGAATTAGAGCTGAATGAAAAACAAGTGGAGACAGTGCTTTCGCTGTTAAATGAAGGTGCAACCATACCTTTCATAGCTCGTTATAGAAAAGAAGTTACAGGTGGATTAGATGAAAATCAAATTAAGGATATTGAAACATACCACGCAAAACAAAAAGCATTAGAAGAAAGAAGAGAAGCGGTCCTTCGTCTTATAGAAGAAAAAGGGATGCTTACAGATAAATTAAAAGAACAAATATTGAAAGCCAAAACGTTAAAAGATGTTGAGGATATTTATCTTCCATTTAAAGAGAAGAAAAAAACAAAAGCGACAGAAGCAATCGCCAAAGGGTTAGAACCGCTAGCTAAGATTATTCTTGCGGCACAGCAACACCTAGACGTCGAACAAAAAGCGCAAGAGTTCATAAATGAAAAAGTCGCTTCAACGCAAGAGGCTATAGAGGGTGCGCAATTCATAATTGCTGAATATGCATCAGATAGAACGTTTTTTAGAAAATGAGTGCGTTCATTTATTTGACAAAACGCAAAAATTAAAACAAAACTAAAAAAATCAGCCGAAGATGAAAAAGAAGTTTATAAAACTTATTATGAATTTGAAAAAGATTTAAGATGAATTGCAAACTATCAAGTATTGGCGATTAATAGAGCTGAAAAATCAAAAGTTATTTCGGTTTCATTTGATTATGCTCAAAAACAAGTTACAGACTTCTTGATTAAAAATATGAACAGGCACAATAACGAGTCAACACTGCCTTACATAGAAACGGCGGTTAAAGATGGTTTCAAGCGTTTGATAAAACCTTCTATAGAACGTGAAATACGTTCTGATTTAACTGAAAAAGCAAGTAATGGAGCAATTGATATTTTTGCGACAAATCTTGAACAATTACTTTTAACGCCAGCAATCAAAAACAAAACTGTTTTAGGGATTGATCCAGGCTTCAGAACTGGTTGTAAAACAGCTGTTATAGATGGAACTGGTTCACCAAAAACTATCGGAGTTATTTATGTCTTTAAAGAAAGAGATGCATACGCAACTCTTGATGACACATTTAAAAATCACAAAATAGATGTCATCGTAATAGGGAATGGTACAGCTTCGAGGGAAACTATGGAACTCGTAGCTAAATATCAAAAAGATAGAGGTATGAAAATACCGTTTACAATAATTTCGGAAGCGGGAGCATCGGTTTATTCAGCGTCAAAAATAGCACAAAAAGAATTCCCGAAACTACAAGTTGAACAACGTTCTGCAATCTCAATAGCAAGACGTTATCAAGATGCACTTAATGAGTTGGTTAAAATCGAACCCAAAGCAATTGGGGTCGGACAATATCAACACGATGTTAATCAAAAACAATTGGATGCACAGCTTGGGTTCGTTGTAGAAAAAATAGTTAACCAAGTTGGTGTTGACATCAACACGGCAAGTGCCGCAATTCTTCAATACATTTCTGGTCTATCAGCAAAAGTTGCTAACAACATCGTTGATCACAGAGCTGAAAATGGAGTATTTAAAGATAGAAAAGAAATCAAAAAAGTTAAAGGTCTTGGAGCCAAGACTTACGAACAATCTATAGGTTTCTTGAGAATTGTTGATGGGGTTAATAAGCTTGACTCAACTTCAATTCACCCAGAGTCATACAAAATTGCAAAAGCAATACTTAAAGACAATAAAGTTACTCTTGAAGAAATAGGAAAAGCAAATGAATTACAAAAACTCGACATTCAAGAACTTGCGAAGAAGTACGAATCTGATAAATATACCATTGAAGATATTATCAGTGGGATTTCAAGTCCACAACGGGATGTTAGGGATTCTTATGATGCACCTATATTAAAAACAGAAATTCTTTCAATTGATAACATGGCTGAAGGTCAAGTTATGGAGGGGAGAGTACAAAACATTACAGAGTTTGGTGCTTTTGTTGATCTTGGTGTTAAAACGGCGGGATTAATTCATAAATCAAACATGGGAAAAGGTTTTGTTTCTAATCCGATGGACGTGGTTTCAGTTGGTCAAATTGTTGAGGTTGAAATCATAAGTCTTGAAAAAGAAAGGAAAAGAATAGGATTAAAGTTGCTAACTAAATAACGACTAAAACCAATTATTTGGTTTTTTTCTTATCATAATGCACGATGCTTGATTTATTGTGAGTGGTGGTTTTTATGTTAAAGTTACTTATTATTCTATAATTAGGTAGAAAGAATTAAGAAGGAGGATGTTTTGACAAATAATTTAGCACACAGAGGTATGTCAGGGATTGCGCCAGAAAACACAAGACTTGCATTTTTAAATGCTTTTGAATTTGGTTTTGACGGTGTGGAACTAGATGTTCATCTTACAAAAGATAAAAGATTAGTAATCATACATGACGAAAAAATCAATAGAACCGCAAATGGTAGAGGTTACATAAAAGATAAGACCTTAAACGAACTTAAGAAATACAACTTCGCAAAGCGTTATGAGGGTGTTAAAAAATCTGAAATCATGACACTTCCAGAATTTTTAAAAGAATTTGGAGATAAATTCAAAATAATAAACATTGAATTGAAAACAGATGTTTTCGAGTATGAAGGCATTGAAGAAAAGGTTTTGACAGCTATCAAAAGATACAAGAAAACTGAGTTCATACTTTCTTCATTTAATTTTGAAACAATCAAAAGATTGAGAAAACTCAACAAAGAGGTAAAGATTGGATTTTTATGAAGCAAACATAAAAACTTTGTTAAAGCGGGGAAAGAACAAATTAAAGAACTATGTGATTATCTCCATCCTTCTGTAAAACTTTACAAAAACATTGCATATGCAACTAAATATAAATCTATGGATATGAAGTTCAATTTATGAACACTAAAAAATAGAGCAACATATAAAAGATTGGCAAAGAAGGAATGAATATATTCTCTAATAACAAATCACCTTTTCAGAACCGAAGAAAAAGTTAAGAAAGAAATATTCCATAAATAGAATTGATAATTCTATTTTTTATCACTCATTTCATTTATACTTTATATAAACGAATGGAGGTATCATGCATAGAGCTATAGTGGTTACATTTGGAGTGCTAATTGTATTTGCGATGGTTTTGGTTGTGACTATAATGGTGAGAAAAAAACAAACTCACAATACAGATCCACAATATGAGGAATTCCAAACATATCAAGAAGATATGATGAACAATGGATATGATATATTCTATGATAGTGAACCTTCCGACCTTCAAAAGGGTGAGGATCTAATTTATCAACTGAGAACAAAAATGTCTGATGTTGATTTTGAACGCGAGAATCCCGAAACCAAACCAGAGCCAACAACCATTTGAATAACAAATAAAAGGCTAACAGTTGAAAGAAGAGGGAAGAAAAAGAAAAACTACTCTTTTGCTTTTAGTGGGATTAATGACTTTGAGTTCGAATTAGAAAAAAACAAATACACATTTCTATTTGATTACGAAGACCAAACTTATAAATTTGAAACAAAAGACATATATGCATTGGCACTTATAGAATTAAAAGTAAAGATTGGTAAAAATCAACCCGAGGATTTAGTAAAATAATATTGGCGAAACAAAGAGGAGAAAATATGGCGATTTTCAACAAAACAAAAAAGAAGAGAAAAAATAACGATAATACAACCGAAATCATTTTGGCTCAAATGGATTATCTTATAACTTCTAATGATTTACAAAAAAATAGCGATCCTGAAGTTTCGATTGTAACCTCAGGTTCTAATGGGGTGTTCACGGTTGAATTAAAAACTATAAAAGGTAACAACCCAAGAACACTTATTGGCGAATTCAAAGGTAAAGATATCGAAGAAAAAATCTTAAAGTGATTAAGAGAAAATAAAATGCTTAAATTCAAAAAACAGGTTTTAAATTCTATTACAATCAAAATTTCAGACACACAACAAATCAAACACTATTAATGGTGTTTTTTTGTTTTGAAAAAAAGGCATAAAAAAACTGACTTGTGGAAAGTCTGTTTCTCGCTTTGAAGAAACATGAATTAACAGTGGTTCCCTCGATGCGGCTCATCGCATTACTATTATATGTTATTTTTGGTCTTTTAGTTCAATAACTTGTGTTTCAATTAATTCTATTTCTTTTTTTAGTGAAGCAACAGTAGCTTTTGGCTTCTCAGAAAGACACTTGACTGTAGTTGCGTACATACGCTTTTTATTGTTTAATGTTTGAATTGATTTATTTATTCTTCTGTGTCTTTCGGATATTTCTTTAACTTCTTCCATGTTCTCTTCAAGATATATAAGTCTTAATACATCATCAACTGAGTAGGTTTTCATTATTTGTGTAATGGCAACTATCTCTAATTCTGTAAACTTAACTTTTTTGAATTTATCTTTATAAACTGGATCTTGAAGCATGAAAGAACCAAACATACCAACAAAAGCACCGTCCCCAATAAGGTTTAATCTTCTAACTTTGTTTTCTGGTAAGTGATTCAAGAATCTTCCATAATACTCATCAAAGTATGTTTTAGTTTCTCCATATCCAACAGTTAGTGAACTTAAACTTCCATGAAGTGATTTACCAAGATCAACAATTGTTATATCTGCTCCGAATCAACCTTTTAGTATTGAAGATTCTAGTTGGGCACCAAAAGCCACGAATTCAATATCTGTCATTTTTATATCTGACTGCCCAGTTATTTTACGGATGCAAATAACTAATCTTGACTTCATGAAATCTGAACTTCATTTTTTGTCAAAATCATTAATGAATGTTTTAGCTCTCACTTTTTTCTTTTTTCCATTTATTGTTGCAACCGAAAATGCAAATGGTTGTGCATTTCTAACCCCAAGGAAATTAAAGGCCTCAAAGTCAATATATACTCTCTTTTTCATAATTCTCTTTTCTTAATCAATATAACTGATTACTTATTTAATTATATTATATAACACCCACTATCGATTAGAGTGTTAAAATATACATATGTATAGAACTAAAAACATTGACGGCAAAGACATTAGATATTTTGTAAAGAACAATAACTCAAAATGAACAATCATATTTGTGCATGGTTTTAATTCTAGCTCTAATTTTGCTCGTCATTTATTCACACTTAAAAACAACTACAACATAATAGCTGTAGACATGGTTGATGTCGATAGGGCAGACGAGGTTCAGTTTGATGAGATGATTAAAATCACAAACACATTAATTAAAAAAACCAAAACAAGAAAAGTTATTTTGCTTGGTCATTCGCTTGCTGGTGGAGTTGTTTCAAAAGTTGGTTTAAATCCAAAAGTAAAGAAAATTGTTTACATGTCAACAATAACTCCAGAAATACAAAAAACCAACGCTTATAAATTATTGAAAAAACATCACGAAGCAAAAGGCAAGTTATCTTTAATGATTACAAACAAGTTTGTTGATATGACGAGGGGTAAATATACATGAGCTCACGCGTTCCTTGATAGGGATTCGAATTGAACGGGAATCCTGAGAAACACAGTCCTTAATGAAAAATTTATGAAAAGGCTTGATGCAAGATACAAGTTAACAAAACACAAGGCTAAGTTTGTTGTAAGTAAAGATGACAACATTATAAGCACAAGAGCTTTTGTTAAGTATGCAAACTCTTTAGGAAAAGATGTTACTTATATTGGTAAAAGACATAATCCCATAAAAACAGCGCCCAATGAATTTAATGAATATCTTAACAAAATGACAATTGGGAGAAAAAGATTTATTAAAAGGAAAGTCATTTAATGGCTGTTCTTTTTTTAAACTATAATCTTGATATGAGAATTGATAAAACAACAATTGACTGATTATTATTACCGAAAGCTTTACCAAGTAGTACTCATTTCCAAAACCCAAGAACTTGAATGGGAAAAGAAAATTGAGACATTGTAAGGAAAGAGGTTTATAAAAGGGCAAACAACGTTTGCGAGGTTTGTGGAGGGAAGGGGAGGAGACACCCTGTTGAAGCACATGAATTATGAGCATTCAACTTAGAAACAAAAGAACAAATATTAATAAGGTTTGTTGCTCTTTGTCCTTTGTGCCACAGGTTGCAACATATGGGTTTAGCCGGAATACACAACAAATCAAAATTATTGAATGGTTCTGAGTTGGCGAGACATTACAACAAATTAACTGGATCCCAAATTAATTTTGACGAATTGTATGAAATGGGCATGGCTATATATGAAAAAATAAGTGGTGGCGAGTACAAAGTAATACTAGACAAACACGATGAACCACTACTAAAGTTGTGAAAACAAGACTAATTTCATTGAATTGAGAAAATAAAAGTAATAACTAGCCACTTTAATGAGATGATATAACAAAGAAAGCGTAGGGGTAGTATGGCAGAAAATAATAATTGGGAATTAGAACCCACAAAAAATCCATTAAATTGAAAAGATGGTGAACCAACAGATATATGTAATTCATGATATATGATTTGATATCAATCACCATGACAATTTGGTTATTTCAATGCATTGAAATCTAATACAGAAATGCAACACACAAAAGATTTAAAAGAAAATTTTATAGAGTTATTAAAGTGAAGAGTAGACTTCCTTAAAAAAATGGGGCACGATCCAGTTGTGGTTCTTCCCCCAAGAAAAAGTACTTGAAACCAAACAATGAAGTTTGCCGTAGAAGCAATCGAAGATTTAGAATATATAAAGATTAAATCACCTGATTATAGAGGTGTTCACTTCTTAAAGGATAAAGATGAAAGAGAAAGAACAATTCAAGCTGTTTATCCTAAATGAAAAGTTAAGTTTAATCCTTCTGTTTTAGAACTTAAAAACATTCACTATATTTTTATTGATGATTACTATACAACTGGAGTAACAACAAAAGCAGTTCTTAATGTAATTCAAGATAACACTAGGTTACCTGACACAAAATTAGAAAACGGAGAATTCACTAACTTTGAAGCTCTTTATGTTTCTCGAACTCAAAACAAAAGAAATATTAAAAGTAAGAATATGTGAGTTGTTGATGTTGCTTTATCTGACAGAACAAATAAATATGCAAAAGAAACAAAATTCGCATCATCAATGAGAGATAGTAGCTTTTATAAAAAGATCTAATAAATGTTAGCTCTTTTTTATCGTCTTTTCCTGGCGCAATATCCTTCAATATATATGCATATACGTGTGCGCGCGTGTAGGGGGATATAATTTATCGCCTTTTTCGCACCAAAAACCATATAGTTCTTTTGGCTCTGGAAAGTCAAATTTTATAAAAAGTGAAAAAAATATAACAATTATTAATGCAATGGTTAATAGTGACTAACAGCAATATCAATCACTAAAAACTCAACTTTTTTACTTCTTTTAAAAAAAATGAAAAAACATGCATAAAAACCTAAAACTTTGATATACTTGTAAGGCAACACATATTAGACTGTTTGAAAAAGCAATTCTAAATGTTGCTGATAGATCTTTGAAAACTAGATACAAGAAACCATGAACCCAGAATCAATTTATGAGAGTTTGATCCTGGCTCAGGATGAACGCTGGCTGTGTGCCTAATACATGCATGTTGAACGAAGCAAAAGTGCTTGCACTTTAGACTTAGTAGCGAATGGGTGAGTAA
>NZ_CBDBYJ010000004.1:0-99665 GCF_965212735.1 Mycoplasma todarodis
AGTACTAATAAATTGAACGGTTTAATAAGTGATCTAAATCTTAGGTTATCTATTGAAACGGTACGTCACAGACAAACCAATGAAGAATCTGCTATTCAGTTTTGAAAGAACTAGAAACAAATGACCTATAAAGGTCCTTTTTTTTCGCCTTTTAAGGGTGTTTAAGCCATAAATAGGTTTGTATATGATTATTATGTAAAAAGCTCTAAGAAAAGGTATTTATTGTGTAATAGCAGTAAAAAGGATTATCAGTATTATTGCAGTTTATTAATTGTAACTTCAACACGTAAAGTATAGAATGCAAAACGATCAACCCATTTTATTTATTAACTTAACATATCTAATTATGTATCTTGTATAGTTTTTTATTGGTTGGTTATTTTTTACTAATACAACTTCTAAGTGACTATTAAAAAAATGACCTATAGTAATAAAAAAAGATTACCACCTATAAAATAAGATAAAAGTTAAGAAAAAATAACTATTTCGCCCTAAAAGAGATATAATTTAATGTATTTTACAAATATTACTACTAAATAACTGTTTATAAAAAATGGTTTTAAAGCAATACTAAAAGTTTAAAAAATAGCGGTATTAGTTGGAAAATGAGATGTTTAAATATAAAAAAATAAAGTATTTTTTGATGAAAAAAGAACTTTTAAAAAATATGCTAGGAGAGAAAAATGAACAAGAAAATTAAAACAGGTACACTAGGATTAGTCGCATTATTGTCAGCTGCAACAATTGGTGTGGGGACTACAATCGCGTTGAAAGATTCTGGAGAGGGAAAAGGGGATTTACTTTCATCGAATGGTGCTAAAACAACACAATGGAATTTTGCTAAGATAGCAAGTCCTGGTTTTGATGCACTAAATGAAAAGAACTTAGAAGACTTAGAAAATCAAATTAATGGAGATATTAAGGATTTCTTCACTGTTGTAAATAATAAATATGAACACGTTAAAAATATTGAATTGGTTAAACTTTTAAACGGTGGGAAATCTGTTAAAGTAGAGGAAGTTAAGAAAGTTATAAGAGAGTTTTTCAAAGATTCGAAAAATTGAAGAATAGAAGCAAAAAATATTAAAACAACAGATTTAGAAGATCATAAAAAGGCTTTCGATAACGCTAAGAAAAAAGCAGAAGATGCAGCAACAGCTGCAAAAGATGCAACAAATGCAGCGAAAGATGCTGAAACAAAACTAACAGCAGCTAAAGCTAAAACAGCAGGACTTACAAAAACAGCAACAGATGCAGCAACAGCCGCAACTAATGCNGCAACAGCCGCAAAAGATGCTGAAGCAGAACTAGCAGCTGCTNAAGCTAAAACATCCGCACTTACAAAAACAGCAACAGATNCAGCAACAGCCGCAANTAATGCAGCAACAGCAGCAAAAGATGCTCAAACNAAATTATCAGCAGCAACAGCAAAAACACCCGCACTTACTAAAGCAGCAAAAGATGCCGCAACAGCCGCAACTAATGCAACAACAGCCGCAAAAGATGCTGAAGCAGAACTAGCAGCAGNNAAAGCNAAAACATCCGCACTTACAAAAACAGCAACAGATGCAGCAACAGCCGCAACTAATGCAGCAAANGCAGCAAAAGATGCTCAAACAAAATTATCATCAGCAACAGCAAAAACACCTGCACTTACTAAAGCAGCAAAAGATGCAGCAACAGCCGCAACTAATGCAGCAACAGCAGCAAAAGACGCTGCAGCAGAACTAGCGGCAGCCAAAGCTAAAACAGCAGGGCTTACAAAAACAGCAACAGATGCAGCAACAGCTGCAATTAATGCAACAAATGCAGCAAAAGACGCTGCAGCAGAACTAGCGGCAGCTAAAACTAAAACAGCCGCACTTACAAAAACAGCAAAAGATGCAGCAACAGCCGCAACTAATGCAGCAACAGCNGCAAAAGATGCTGAAGCAGAACTAGCGGCAGCCAAAGCTAAAACAGCAGGGCTTACAAAAACAACAACAGATGCAGCAACAGCTGCAATTAATGCAACAAATGCAGCAAAAGACGCTGCAGCAGAACTAACAGCTGCTCAAGCTAAAACAGCCGCATTAACAAAAACAGCAACAGATGCAGCAACAGCCGCAGCAAACGCAGCAACAGCAGCAAAAGATGCTGAAGCAGAACTAGCAGCTGCTNAAGCTAAAACATCCGCACTTACAAAAACAGCAACAGATGCNGCAACAGCCGCAACTAATGCAGCAACAGCAGCAAAAGATGCTGAAGCAGAACTAGCAGCAGCTAAAGCTAAAACATCTGCACTTACAAAAACAGTAACAGATGCAGCAACAGCCGCAACTAATGCAGCAAACGCAGCAAAAGATGCTGAAGCAGAACTAACAGCTGCTCAAGCTAAAACAGCCGCACTTACTAAAGCCTCAACAGCCACTAATAAAAAAGTAGATTCAATTAAAAAAGAAATTGAATCACTTAAAAATGATATTGATGTATTAACTAAAAAAACAAATTCATTAACAAACTCTATAAGTCAAGCTAAATCTGCTAAAAAAACAGCAGATGAGGAATTAAAGAAATTAAGAGATGTTTTATCTAATGAGTTAGCGAAAACAACTAAATTAAATAATGATTTAAAAGATGCTCAAACAAAAGAACAAAATATAATAAATTCTTTAAGTAAAACACAAAAAGACTTAGCAACAGCTAAAACAAAAACAGCTACACTTGAAAAAGCAATGTTAGATGCATCGAAAGCAGCGAAAGATGCTGAAACTGCCGCAAATAAAGCTTTAAAAGATTTAAATGATGAAAAAGCAAAAACATCCGCTTTAAATACGAAACTAACTAAAGCATCTAATGATGTGAAAGATATAGAAACAAAAGTTAACGATAAAGACAATGAGTTAAAAGTAGCTAAAGATGAACAAGCAAAGCTAAAACTAGACGAAGCACAAGCAACTAAAGCGAAAGATGATGCGCTAGCGAAAAGTAGGCTGGCAACCAATGATAAAAATAATGCTAACATAGCAAAAAATTCAAAGCAAGCAGCAGTTAAAGTTATTAAGGATAAATTAGCAGACGTTGTTAAAAATCTTGTACAAAAAAAGAATGAAATTAAAGCGATTGCTACAAAAACAGCTGGAGATGTTATGACTGATGCTGATCTTGTAAACATCAAAACAAAAATGAATGCAACACATCAAAAAGCAGTTGTGGCAATACAAAAGAATGACAAAAGAATAATGGAATCCGGTTCATGAGAAAGAGAATTAAAAGACAAATTAAGAGCTGAAAATGAAGAGTGAAGAAAGAAAGATGCAAAAATTATTCAAGAATTCAACAGAATTGCTAAAGAAGAAGCAAAAGGTAAAGTTCATTGAAGTTCATTCTTATTAGATATTAAAGACCCTAATGCTGCAAAAAATCTTGCTAAATTAAAAGATGAAGTGAAAACATTAGATCAAGAAAGACAAAAACTTAATTCTGAATTAAAAACAGTAAATGATGAATTAGCTGTTGCTGATAAAGAATTTACCAAATTAAGTAAGATATCTGATGATACGAGAAAAGATTACATGGAAAATGGTAAAAAAGCGAGACGAATCAAAAAAGCTATGAGAGCAAAGGCAACTTTAATCAAGTCCTTAGAGGATGATAAAACAACATTGGATACAAGTCTTACAAAAGCAAAATCTGCAGAACAAAAAGCACAAAAAGATTTTGATGATAACAAGAAATTAATTGCGGACTTAACAACCAAACAACAAAGTACTAAGAAAACATTTGAAGATTTAACAAGTAGTTCAAATGCTAGTCAAACAGCACTCAACAAAAACAAAGCAGCTATTGCTGCGGCTGAAAAAACAATAAAAGAATTAAACACTAAAAAAACTAATGCATCATCAACAACAAACCAAGCTCAATTAGCATTAACAAATAATAGTGACGCTATTAAAAAAGCTCAAAAAGATGTTGATGCAAAAACAATAGAAGTTGCACAAAGAGAAAGTGATGTAACAACTGCTGAAAAGAATAAAAAAACTAATGACGATTTAATCACTTCTAAAACAACTGAAAAGAATAAAAAAGAAACTGAGTTAATAAAAGCAACTTCTGCAAAAGATACTGCTGATAAAGCACTTGCTGCTAACGAAGCAGACATCAAAGCTAAACAAGCTACAAAAGATACTGCNGACAAAGCACTAANTGATGCAAACACTGCAAAAGNTACTGCTGACAAAGCACTTGCTGCTAACAAAGCAGATATCAAAGCTAAACAAGCTACAAAAGATACTGCTGATCAANCACTAACTGATGCAAACACTGCAAAAGATACTGCCGACAAAGCACTTGCTGCTAACAAAGCAGATGTCAAAGCTAAACAAACTACAAAAGATACTGCTGATCAAGCAAAAGTAAAAGCAACAGAAGCTGATACAAAAGCAAAAGTTGCTCTTAAAGATGCACAAACAATAATTGATTCCGATAATGTTGAAATTAAGAAAAAGAATATTAAAAATCTAAATAACGAATCAGTAACAACTGTTGATAAAGTAATTTCATCAAAAACATTTATTAAAGATGATGAAGTAAAAGTTAAAGAAGTTAAGGTTAAGCCAACTGTAAACTCAGATGAAACACTTAAGAAATTTAAAGAAAATTGAGAACAATTACTTTCTAAAAAATATAAACATCCAATTAAACTAAAAGATAAAAAAACAATAAAAGAAATTGCTGACGAAGCTAAAGCATTATTCAATAAAAAAATGGTTAAACAATCATTAGAAATGTCGCTTGAAAACTTATACTAATACCAAAACTCCTATATCTATAGGAGTTTTTTTATGCAAAATTAATATTAAGAATATGTTATTTTCTTTTAACAAATGCCAAAAAAGGTATAAATCAGCAAATAAGAAAAAAAGTCTAATAGCATAAAAAAATCACTTTTTGCCCTTAAAAATGTATGAATGTGAACAAAAAATAACAATAATTTTTAAAAAGGTATATAATTATCTAGATATTTGTAAAATACATTTTTTTATATCTTTAAAAAAGTTTAAAATAAAAACTTTTATTTGATAAAAAAAGCGTTTAAATATATTAAAAATCTACGATAGGAGAGAGATATGAATAAAA
The DNA here is from genome assembly GCF_965212735.1 of Mycoplasma todarodis. Lineage (GTDB taxonomy): Bacteria > Bacillota_I > Bacilli_A > Mycoplasmatales > Metamycoplasmataceae > Mycoplasma_K > Mycoplasma_K todarodis_A. The sequence continues at coordinate 5,119 of NZ_CBDBYJ010000004.1, forward strand.
AACTTAAAAATGGATCATTAGGTACTATAGCATTATTATCAGCTGGTACTATAGGTGTGGGAGCGATACTAGCTACAAGAACTGCAGGAAATAATAACGACAATCTTTTAGCATCAAAAGAAGAAATGTCGAATATTGTAAAAAAATTAAAAATCCCAACAGAAGACGCATTAACTAATAAAAAAGTAATGGACTTAGAAAAAAGAATTAATGAAAGTGTTAAAGAGTATTTCATATTGGATAACAATAAATTTATTCCTGTTTCAATTGAGTTGAATAAAAATAAAAATGAAGTTGTTGGAATTGATGAAATCAAAGCTAAGGTTGATGAATTTTATAATAAATCAAAAGAATGAAGAACTCGTGCTGATATTTCTAAAGAAATGGAAGATCTTAGAAAAGCTGCAGAAACTGCTGCGACAGCTGCAACAGCTGCAAAAGATGCTGCTGATAAAGCCTCTTCTGATTTAAAAGCTGCAGAAACTGCTGCAACAGCTGCAAAAGATGCTGCTAATAAAGCTGCTACCGATCTTAAGAATGCAAAAGATGAAACCGCAAAATTAAAAGCTGCTAAAACAGCTGCAGAAACTGCTGCAACAGCTGCAAAAGATGCTGCTGATAAAGCTACTACCGATCTTAAGAATGCAAAAGATGAAACTGCAAAATTAAAAGCTGCTAAAACAGCTGCAGAAACTGCTGCAACAAATGCAAAAGATGCTGTTGATAAAGCGGCCGCTGCTCTTAAAGAAGCAAATGCTAAAACTGCAAAATTAATAGCTACTAAAAAAGCTGCAGAAACTGCTGCAACAGCTGCAAAAGATGTTGCTGATAAAGCTACTGCCGCGCTTAAAGATGCAAATGCTAAAACTGCAAAATTAATAACTGCAAAAACTGCTGCAGAAACAGCTGCAATAACTGCAAAAGATGCTGCCGACAAAGCTGCTACTGATTTAAAAAACGCTAAAAATGCATCAGCAAACTTAATAGCTAATAAAACAACTGCTGACAAAGCTGCAACGGATGCAAAAAATGTTGCTGATAAAGCTGCTGCTGATTTAAAAGATGCAAATGATCAAAAAGCAAAACTTAAAGCTGCTGCTGATCAAGCGGATGCAAAAGTTAAAACTATTGAAGGAAAAATTCAAAAATCTAATGAGGATATTACAAAAGCCAATGAAGATCTAACAAAATTAAAAAACGATTTAAAAAATGCAAAAGAATTATTGAAAGAAAAAGAAAATAAAAGTCAAGAATTAAATAAAAAGTTAACTGTTGCAGAAAACAACACAAAAAAAATAGAAGATGAAAAGAATTCGGCAGAAAGAGTTGTAAAAGGTTTTGAAAAAGATATCAAAAATAATGAAGATTTGGTCAAAACTGAAACAAACAAAACTAAAGATTTAGAAGCTGCATTAAAAACTGCAACAGAAAAAGCTGAAGCAGCTAAAAAGAAAGCTGAAAATGCTAGTGGGAATGCAAGTTCAGAACAATTCAAGACAAATGATTTATTCAAAAAAGTTGAAGATGCAAAAAAACTTGTTGCTGATTTAGAAAAAAAATATGCTGATATAATGAAAAAACTTAGCGATTTAATGGTTAAAGCAGGAACAAAATTAACTAACGAAAAGCTTGAAAATAATAATAAGATAAACGAACTCAAGAAAAAAGATGGAGAGTTAAGAGCTAAACGTAAGCAAATGCTTGATGAAAGAAAAGCTGAATTAAATCCAACTATTCTAAAAAAACAAATTAAAGCATTAAAACAAAGCATTGAAAAAAACGCGAAAGCATTCAATGATATGGTTACGAAATATGCGCGTAAACACACTAAAAAAACAGTGATGACTAAGCAAGATGCTAAAAATCAATTAGCTAATCTTCTAAAAATGGAAAAAGAACAAGAAACTCTAAAAGCTTTATATGAAACAAAACTTGCAAAAATAAATGCACTTATCAAAGAATTTGAAAATAAACAAAAAACCGACAAGAACAAACAAATATTAAAACAACTGACATGAGGGAAATCACACATGGGTGAAAACGTTGTTAAACATGCAAGTGAACTTCTTAAAGAAATTCGAACTGAACAAGTCAGAATGAATAAAATCATAAAAGGGCAACTAAAAAACCAAAAATGAAGTGCAAATAATAGATTAACTCTTATGGATAACACAAAAGATTTCGAAGAATTCCAAAGAATAAGAAGAGTTTTAGAAAAAGAACGTACTGAACAATTTAGAAAAATGCTTCTAAAAGCAGGGCTTGTAGATGAATGATCAGGTCAAAAAGAGCATAATAGACTTGGTGAAGAAATGGTAAAAATCAAAGCAGAACTTAAAAAGGCTGAAGAAAACGGGAAGAGAATTGAAAAAGAAATTAATGACACTTCAAAAGAAATAGATGAGACAAATGCACTTCGGGAAAAAATAAGTGATGAATTAGCAGCAGCTAGAAAAGCATTAGCTGCAGCTGAAAAAGCATTAAAAGATAATGAAGATACCATTGCAAAAGTTAAAGAAATTAGTAAAAAAGCAGCTGATGAATTAGGTAAAGCGATATCAGCAAAAGAAATAGCTGCAAAAAATCTTAAAGATAATAAAGAAAAAATTGATAAAGCAAATGACCTTTTAAAAACTGTCAAAAAAGTCATTGATTTATCTAGAAGAAGACTTGAATCAAAGAAAGCAGATTTAGAAAAAAACGCAAAAGAAATTAGTCAAACAAAACAGGCGATTACTGATAATGCAAAAGAAATTGAAAAAATAAAAGAAACAATAAAAGATCTAGAAAAACAAATTAAAGATAAAGAAGCTGAAATTAAAACTAAAAATACTGATTTAAAAAATCAAAATAATGAATTGGTAACTGCTAAAAAAGAACAAACAAAAGCTAATAAAGCAGTAACTGATAATGCAAATGATATCAAAACAAAAGAAGCTGCCAAAACAGCAGCTGATAATAAAGCAACTGCTGCAAATGTTGACAAAGCTGCTGCCGACAAAGCACTAACTAACAATGAAAACGATATTAAATCAAAAGAAGCTGACAAAACAGCTGCTGATAATAAATCAACNGCTGCAACAGCTGCAAAAGATGCTGCTGATAAAGCNGTAACTGATAATGCAAACGACATCAAAGCAAAAGAAACTGCTAAAACAGCAGCCGATAATAAATTAATAGCTGCAAATGCTGACAAAACAGCTGCCGACAAAGCAGTAACTGACAATGAAAACGACATCAAAGCAAAAGAAGCTGCCAAAACAGCTGCTGATAATAAATCAACTGCTGCAACAGCTGCAAAAGATGCTGCTAATAAAGCAGTAACTGATAATGCAAACGATATCAAAGCAAAAGAAGCTGACAAAACAGCTGCTGATAATAAATCAACTGCTGCAACAGCTGCAAAAGATGCTGCTGACAAAGCAGTAACTGATAACGCAAATGATATCAAAGCAAAAGAAGCTGAAAAAGTTTCAGTTGATCAAAAACTAACTGATGCAAACACTGCAAAAGATGCCGCTGAAAAAGCTGCAACAGCCGCAAAAACAGCCGATGAAAAAGCTGCAACGGCCGCGAAAAAAGCTAAAGAAGCTCATGATAAACGTAAAAACGATAACAATATTATTGAAGAAAACGGTAAAGTGTATAAATACACACCTATTGACCAAAGTAAGGTAAGTAAACTAGCTACACCTAAAGCAAATGCACACAAACAAGAAACAATAGATAAATTCAAAAAAGAATTATTAACAAAAGTATTTAAAAACAAAAACGTAGAAATAAAATCAAAAACTATAAAAGATATTCAAGAAGAAGTTAAAGCACTATTAGAATCAACAAATTCTTCTGCATTAAATACATCAGTTTCTGATTTATATTAAAAACACTCCTATTAGGATGTTTTTTTTATTTGAAAAAATGTTGTGAAAACTACACATTTTATAATGCTTGTATATACCAAAAAAAGTATAGTTTTATTCATTTACGCTATGTTATTTTTTCAATACATGCATATTTTTTTATAAAATAAGCATTCAAAATATAGTCTTATTGCTTGAAAAAATGGTGTTTTTAATTTAAAAAAACTAAAAAGTTAAAAAAAACTAACAAAGTTTCAATATAAAAGTATATAATTATTAAATATATTTTCAAATGACTTTTTGCGAAAGCTTAAAGATTTCACAATGAAACAGAAAATTCTGTCTAATGAGAATTTATTTGGGAGTGTATTTATATTAAAGAATAATAGGTTTCAATATAAAGATCTATTATCATTAAGGAGAAATTATGAACAAAAAAACAAAAGCTGGAACATTGGGAGCAATAACTCTTTTATCAATGGGTATTATCGGGGCTGGAACAGTCTTAGCTTTAAGAACAGTACAAAATGGAGAAAATAATGGTATTAGCGCAGCAGCAAGTGCTAGAACTTCTACACAAGGTATCGCTGGAATTGCAATGCCTGAAGAAGACGTTCTTAATCAAGAAGGACTAAAGAAAATGCAAATGGCTATTAATGCTGAATTAACAAAATTAAAAATTAATGAAAAAATTGATTTAACAACAAAATTTAGCGAAGCAAAAATTGAAATAAATAAAGTTGAAAAAGCTATTGACAATTTTATTAATGAAATCAATAAAGATATTCAAGAAAAAATCGTTGCTGCAAATAAAAAACTTGCAGATGCTGAATTAGCAAAAACAGCGGCTGAAAAAACTAAAACAGCTGCACAAACAAAACTTGATGCAGAAAAAGCTGCAACAGTAGATTTAAATAAAGAACTTGCAGATGCTAAATCAGCAGAAGCAACAGCAAAAGATAATTTAGACAAAACTACAAAAACATTAAACGATGAAACTGCCAAAACAGCAGATCTAAATAAAAAACTTGCAGCCGCTAAATTAGCAGAAGAAACAGCTGAAAAAGCTGCAACAGATGCACAAGCAAAACTTGATGCAGAAAAAGCTAAAACAGCAGATCTAAATAAAAAAGTAGAAGATTTAAAAGCTGCAAAAGCGAAAGTTGAAGCTGAACTTGCAAAATTAAACAGTAATAATGGTATTAAAGCTGCGAAAAAGAAAGTTAAAAAAGCTAAAGCTAAAGTAGATGCTGCAGAAAAGAAATTCGAAGCTGCTAAAAATGCAAAAATTTCACAAATTGATCTTGATAGTTTAGCGGATGCTAAAAAACATTATGAAAATTTCAAAAAAATGGTAGAAGAAGAAATTGACTTCAAAAAACATATGATCAAAACACCTGCATCATTAAAAGCGCTTGAAAGTCGTATGAAAAGGCATGAAACTGAAGCTCAATATTACAAATCAAAAATGGATGAATTAATCCAAAAAATAAATAAAGAGCTACCAAAAGAAACTCAAGCTAAAAAAGATGCTCAAAAAACACTTAATAAAGCTATAAAAAATAGAGATGCTATTATTTCAAAAAATAATGCAGCTAAAAAAGCGGCAAAAGCTAAATTAAATAAGATTATTGCTGATTTAAAAAATGCACAAGCAAAACTTGATGCTAACACTAAATCGGTTAACGACTTAACAGAAGCAAACAAAAAAGCTACAACTGCTCTTAACAATGCTAAATCAGCAACAACAAAAGCACAAACAAAGGTTGATGCTAATGCTAAATCAGTTAACGACTTAACAGAAGCAAACAAAAAAGCTGCAACTGCTCTTAACAATGCTAAATCAGCAACAACAAAAGCACAAACAAAGATTGATGCTAATGCTAAATCAGTTAACGACTTAACAAAAGCAAATGAAAAAGCTACAACTGCTCTTAACAATGCTAAATCAGCAACAACAAAAGCACAAGCTAACGTTGATGCACTTAAAAAAGCAAAAACTGATATTGAAGAAATTGCGAGAAACCCATTTAAAGTTAAAGCAAATGATTTTAGTGACGCTACAATCAAAAACTTTAAAGAAGCATGAGAAAAAATTCTTGGAGTTAAATTAAAATCAACAACAGTTAAAGAAATTGCTTCAGAAGCTCACAAACTGACAAGTAAAGTACAAACTTATTCAATTACTTTAAACACAGCAACAACAAATCTTTACTAATTAAATTACAATCCAATAAGGATTGTTTTTTTTATCTAAAAGTTAAATTTATTTATATAAGGATTTTTTAAAACACTTGTTATAATTTATCTATGAAAATATTATTAGCAGGAACACCAGAATTCTCAGTAAGAGCTTTCGAAGAAGTGATAAATCATTTTGAAGTCGTGGGAATCGTAACACAACCAGATAGACCAAAAGGAAGAGGACATAAAGTTATTGAAACACCAGTTAAGCAACTGGCAACTAGATATGGAATTAAAACATTTCAACCTGAAAAAATTTCAGAAATATATGATGAATTAAAAGAATTGGATTTCGACATTATGCTAACCTGTGCATATGGTCAATATATACCTCAAAAAATACTTGACTTACCTAAAATAGCAGCATTGAATATACACGGTTCTTTATTACCTAAATACAGAGGTGCTGCACCTATTCATTATTCTGTATTAAATGGTGATGCTGAAACAGGTATTACATTAATGTATATGGTTAAAGAAATGGATGCAGGAGATATGGTTTTCAAAGCGTCTACACCAATTGAAGAAAGTTATACAACAGGCTTAATGTTTGGTATTCTTTCAATGATTGCAGCAGATCATATTACTGAATGATTGAAAAGTATAGAAAAAGGATTATTTAAAAGACACCCTCAACCAAAAGAAGGAGTTACATTTTCTCCAAAAATAACAAAAGAGGAATGTGAAATAAATAGTGAAAAAACTATGTTTGAAGCTCAGAGGATGATCAAGGCTTTCAACCCTTTCCCTGGTGCATTTATCATGAGGGGTGATAAAAAAATCAAAATTTTAAATTACTCAAACAATAATGAAGGTATTGAATATAAAGTTAAAGATGGGATTATATATATAACTGAACTACAAGCTCCAGGTAAACGTGCTTTAAATTACAAAGAGTTTTTAAAGGGAAGTGAATTTTAAAAAGCGATTTCGCTTTTTTTAATTTCAAATTTGTATATATAAATATATGATATTATTTTAATATATTTCATATTAAAAAGGAGAACAATGCAAACACAAGTTAAAAAGGGGTCAAAAACGATAAAAAACAATAAAAAAATTATTTTTATTTTATCAATTGTTACAACAATTTTTGCATTAATTGCAACAATTTTATTTGGTTTTTCAAATTGAATTGATTATAGTAAACCAATAGTTAAAAGTTCGCATTTTGAAAAAAGCGATAAAATGCTTTTGATGATATTTATGGCAATGATAGCATTTATGATCACATTGATTCTTGCAACAACCACATGAATGATATCTTTAAAAGTTTTCCTTAAAAAAAGTAGAACAAAATTAAGTGTTTACGGAATAGGTTTATTTGCAATTGGGATATTTGCAATTTTGTTACCGATGCTTGTAATAAGTTCTTTTTTCGCAATTGGATTGGATTCGGAATGGTTACATACAGGTGTAGAAAACTATTACAAACGTTTTCAAGCAAGCGGGTATACAAATCCTGAAAAAAATATGACAAATCCATATGGGATAATAAATTCTATTTATGTATTTGGTGTTGTCATATCTAGTTTATTTGTATTTGGCGTTTTTGTATTTGCTTTATTGATGGGTGTTGACACATTCGGGAATACATCAATCAGTAATGAAATTAAAAAAGGTGGACTACTCAATCCGGAGATGAATGAATACAAAAAAGGTCTTCATAAAATATTTAGATTATCAAGTCTAAATATGTTCATTGGTATAGTTATATTATTTATAAGTGTACTTATGCCTATATGAATAATTATATTAGGTCGTTCGTTTGAATCAGTTTCACTAATTGCACCAATGATAGCGATGGTTGCTTTGTTAGTTTTCGAAATCTTTACCTTCTCTGTATTTTCAATAATTATAAGTGTCAAAATTCTTTTAGAAACATTAAAACTGGATACTGTAAATTCAGGGTATATACAAACGATTCATGGTCCTAATGTTTTTACATTTAAGATACTTGCGATCATAGGGATTATCGTACGCTTTGCGCATATAATTCTTCTTGTATTTATTCATAGAGAAATTGCAAATGAAAAAACTAGAGTTGTTGTTTCAGAAGCTAATAATGCTGATGCTGAAATAAATAAACAAGTAATAGAAAAACAAGAAACAAAAGAAACATCGAATGATGAATTAAAAATTAAATTACAAAAAATTAAAGCTCTTTTAGATGAAGAAATTATTTCTAAAAATGAATATGATGAAATTAGAAAAAGAATATTAGAAGAAGAAGTTTAAGAGAACCATATGGTTCTTTTTTATTTATTATTAGTTAAATATGGTTATTTAATTTATAATACTTACACTATGAATAAGAAAAATATAAGAAACTTTGCAATTATTGCACATATAGACCACGGAAAATCAACATTAGCAGATAGAATCCTAGAACAAACACATACAATCCAAAAGAGAGATTTAAATACTCAACACATGGATACAATGGACCTTGAACAAGAAAGAGGAATTACAATTAAGTTGAATGCGGCTCAAATAGAATATAAAGACCACATATTCCACTTAATAGATACTCCAGGGCATGTTGACTTCACTTATGAAGTTTCACGTTCTCTTGCGGCTTGTGAAGGTGCAATCTTATTAGTTGATGCAACACAAGGTATTGAAGCTCAAACTTTGGCTAATGTATATCTTGCTATGGATAACGATTTAGAAATAATTCCGGTTATAAATAAAGTTGATCTTCCTTCAGCCGACCCAGAGGGTGTTAAGAAACAAATTGAAGACGTTATTGGAATACCTGCTGATGAAGCAATTGAAATTTCAGCTAAAACAGGACATAATGTAGATAAAGTCTTAGAAGAAATAATTAAAGTAGTTCCAGCACCTAAAGATGCTGATGACTCAAAACCACTTAAAGCATTGGTATTCGATTCATATTTTGATCCATATCGTGGAGTTGTTCTGCTAGTTAGGATTTTCGAAGGAAAAATCAATAAAGGTGACCAATTTAAATTTATGACTTCAGGTAAAACATTTGATGTTACTGAATTAGGTATTAAAAACCCAGCTGAGGTTAAGAAAACTTCATTAGAAGCTGGAGAAGTTGGTTGAATAGCGGCTTCAATTAGAGATGCAAAAGATGTTGCTGTTGGTGACACAATTACTCTAACTGAAAACCCAACTGAATCTCCTTTACAAGGTTACAAAAAACTTAACCCTGTAGTTTTCACTGGTTTCTACCCAATTGACGGTAAAGATTACGAACAATTAAAAGAAGCTTTAGAAAAGATTTCACTTTCTGATTCATCTATAACATTTGAGCCAGAAACTTCTTTAGCACTTGGACACGGTTTCCGTGTTGGATTCCTTGGAATGTTACATATGGAAGTTCTACAAGAAAGATTAGAAAGAGAATTTAATGTTCCTTTAATCGCAACAGCTCCTTCTGTTGAATTCCATGTTTATAAAACAGATAAAGAAATGGAAGTTATTTCAAACCCAACAAAATTACCTGATCCTTCATTCATTGATTATATTGAAGAACCATTCATTAAAGCGACTATTGTAACACCTGAAGCTCACTTAGGTGGAATAATGGAATTATGTCAAAACAAACGTGGTGAATATTTAGATTTAGAATACATCGATGACACACGTAGAAGAGTTGTTTATAAATTACCTTTAGTAGAAATAATCTTTGATTTCTTCGATAAGTTAAAATCAATCTCAAAAGGATATGCAACATTTGATTATGATTTTGTTGGATACTCTAAATCAGACTTGATTAAAGTTGATATTCTTCTTAATGCAGACAGAGTTGATGCGTTCTCATTTATATGTCACAGAGACTTTGCTTACTATAGAGGTAGAGATTTAACTAAAAGACTTAAAGATGTTATTCCTAAACATAACTTTGAAATTCCAGTTCAAGCAGCAATTGGTGCAAAGGTTATTGCTAGGGAAACAATCAAAGCTTATAGGAAAGATGTTACTGCTAAATTATATGGTGGTGATAGAACACGTAGAGATAAACTTCTTAAGAAACAAAAAGCTGGTAAGAAGAGAGCTAAACAATTTGGTTCAGTTGAAGTTCCGCAAGAAGCGTTCTTACAAGTACTTAGAACTGATAACGATAAATAATATCTCAATTAATAGGTTAATAACCTATTTTTTTATATAATTATTTTTATATGACAACACTAATTATTTCTATAGTAACCTTTTCGATGATATTAGCAATCGTAATGGGATTACTTTTTAAAACAACTAACTTAAAGAGATACAACATTTTTATATATGTATCATTATTTTTCTTTTGAATTGCAATGCAAATTTTTAAACAAAATGCCGGATTTATTAAAGGAGACCTTTCAAAGCCATGAATTTGACCATTGATAATATCTCTTTATCAATTTACTCAAGTTGCCGTGCGTATCCCTTTTGGTATGCTTTCATCAAAATTCAAATCAAGAAAAATAGTTATTCAAATATCAGCAGTGGGATTTATTTTAACTGGTATCACTTTAATAGCTTCTAACTTCGCTTTATGATCAATCATTTTAACAATGATGGGTGCTGGTATGGTTGGTGCTACATTTGGATTAAACTCTCAATATTGATCAGAAAACTGAGATATTAAAAAAGTCTTTTGATCATCTGTTATTATGTTCACTGTTCCATTATTGACATCTTCATTAGCAAACATAATAAAACAAGCATCAAATATCAATAATGAATTAACACCTAATGGGATTTCACTTCAAGGAATTAGATGAATCATTTTAACTGCATTAATAATAGAAACAATCTACGTTGTTATTTATACATTGGTTAAAGAAAGAAAAGAAACTATTGGTTTAGACCTTGGAGCTCCTGAAGAAGTTATACATACTTCAAAAGGTTATTCAATGGTATGGAAGTTATCAATTACAGCTTCTCTAATAGCTTTTATGACAATGTTGGTAACAAATTCAGCAGTAATGCAAAACATGGGTGTAGGAAGCTCTAAAACAAGAGAAGAGTTGTTGGCTGCAATAATGATTCTTTCTATTTTAGGAGCGATCATAACAGGAACATATTTAGTAAAAGTGTTTTCAATACTAAAAATCAAAGGTATATCATTTATAACTATGATTGTTGCTGTACTAGTTGGGTTAGTATTAGCACTTACAAATACTCGTTCTGCAGTAGCATGAGGAATAACAACAGTTGTTATTTCAGTGAGTGCTGTTATATTCCAAGTAACATTATTTGGTTCAACATTACACCTTGACCATAAACATCCAGCTTTAGTTTTAGGTATATTCCTTTCAGTTAGATCGTTTGCTTTGGGTTCAGGTGAATTAATTAGTCGTGAGTTAATTGCGAATATCGACAATACAAAAATTGCATTATCAATTGTATTTGGTATCGCTACATTTGTGGGTGGTGTATCAATAATATTCCACATTATTAATAGAATAAAAATGAATACATATTACAGAACAATACAAAAATATGAATTCAATTTCCAAGAAAAGAAATATTAAATTAGTAGTAAATTAGTAGTTAGTAATAAAATAGTAATAAATTAGTAAAAAAATAGTTTTTTGTGTATAATATTTATATGGAAAAAGGGAAATTTACTAATGATATTTATGTTCCAATAAAAAAACTAGAGCAAATGGACTCTAGTATTTCTACATACGTCAAAACTTATAGAACACAATTTACAAGCATCATTTCTTTTGATGACATGTTCGCCAAGATGGTTGAAACACCTGAATTGATTAAGAAAAGATATGCAAAAAACGTTGAAATATCAAATAAATTAGATATTGATGTTATTGATTATGATTACATAACAGAAATAGCTAAATTATTAGTAGCACAAAGAGAAACACCTATAAAAATTCCTGATGATAAAAAGAAATACATCTTAAGTGAGTTTAAAGAAGAAGGGAATGATCTTACATTAGTAACAAATTGGTTAATAAAAGAGATAGACAACTTCTTTGTTAAAGAAAAAGATGTAGATTTAAGAAGAATGATTCCTGAGCTTTCAAAAAAAGATGAATCATTTATTAAGAGTTACAACGAGAGAACAAAATCATATTCAATTGATGATTACATAAAGCATGTATCATGTTCATATGAAACAGCAAGGAGTTCGTTAGAAAGATTAACGGAGCTCGAATTATTTATTAAAGATAAGCAAGGAAAAAGGTTTGTATTTAAACCTACTGAAAAACTAGAAAATATTATGAAAGGAGGCATCTAATGGATTTAAGACCAATAAACAACAATGACACAATAACATTCGTAAATACCAGTACATTCACAAAGACTAATTTAAAAACTACAAAAATAGTAGCAGATCCAACTGGAGCGATTCCAAATGGTATATATGGAGTTATTAGGTGAGAAAAATTCAGACAAGTAATTACAATGATACTTTCAGGTGCCTTATTAATAGCGATGGCTATAATCATAACTCTTGGAGCAACAAAGTGAGACTTTGGACCATTAACATATGTAGCTCCTTCGGTTGCAGGGATCTTAGCTTTATTTAGATTTTCTATTTCAACAATGGAATTTATAAGTTTAAAAAAATCAGTTGCTAGATATCGTCAAGATATTCAAGTTGGATTAACATCAACACCACCATTTATTTCAAAAATGTATATTGGTATGCATAAGAAACAAGTGGCGCACAACTGAATAACATTCTCATTATTATTCTATGGAGGTTTATCTACAATAATTCTTTGATGATTAAAAGATGTAAGTTGATGAATATTTAAATTCGACGTTTGAATTCATAATTGAATGGGAAAACCTTCATTAATCGCAACACTTATGTCTATTGCGTTATTAGTGATTGCAATTGTTCACATCATATTTGCAATACAAAGAAAGAAACGTATCAATGATATGAATATGTATTTCGGTGCAGAATTAGCTCCTGAATCTCAAGTAGAAGAGATTAAGGCAATCAGAAATAAAGCATATAGAAGATTATTTATAATTTCAGTAATCGTTGTATTGGTTATTCCGATGGTTGTATTAGCTATATTAAAATTAATAAGAAGAAAGCGTTAGCGCTTTTTTTTGTATAATATTATTATTATCATTACATAATAAGATAAATAAGGAGCAAATATGTCATTAGGTTTAGCAATCGGTCTAATCATTGGACTATGTATAGTAGGGATATTAATTGGAGGAGGAATTGGTTTCTTTGTTACTAAGAAAATGTTTGAAAAACAACTTAGAGAAAATCCTCCTATTAACGAAAAAATGATTAGAGCAATGTTCTTACAAATGGGTAGAAAACCATCTGAAGCACAAATTAAATCAGTTATGCGTTCAATGCAAGCAGCAAAATAATAGCTAAGGCTATTTTTTTATATTCCTATATCCTTAATAATCCTTATAAAATGAGACCTATTTGTTATAATTCTCAATATGAAACAAAGATTAAATCCAAAAAACAGAAAACTCGGAATTTTTGCGGCTAGTGGAGTTGTATTAACACAAGGGTTCGAAGCTGTATTATTACCCTTATTGTTTTATGCAACATTCATGTTTGAAATCTCGAATAATAATGGTATTGCTTATTCTGCTGGGATCATGTCTTTGAAAGAATTATTTTCATTAATAATAGCTGTATTTTATTTAGGTCCAAAGATCATTAAACATTCTTTAAAATTAATGAGTCAAAAGAAAAATATTTGATTTGTTCTTTCTGGTACTTTTGGTACAGCAATGGGAAATATATTCTTTATTGTAGGTATTGTTATGGCTGGACCTTCATACGGAGTTATTTTAACTGCGTTCTATCCAATATTTGCTATTGGTTTAAATAAATTAGTTTATAAAGAAAATGATAACTGAGTGTCTAAGTTAGGAATGTTGATTTCAATACTTTCAGGAGCGTTATTTGTTATATTACCTGTTCTTATTAGTGGAGGAACAATAAGCGCTTGAACTATAGGTGGTATGTGTTGTGGTCTTCTTGCGGGATTCTTCTGAGCCTTAGAAGGATTCTTCTTAAGAATTGCTATGGATAAAAATCCTGAAGTTAAACAAAAAGAAGCAATCGCAATTAGAACTATAAGTGTAGCAATAACAACTTGAGTATTGATTGTCCCTATTTCTATTGGGGTTAATTATGCCATCACTGGTGATGTCTTCAATACTTATACAAAATTAATTGGTAGATTATTTTATGAAAAACAAGCTTGAATAGTGTGATTGGTATTATTCTTTGCGGGGTTAAATGTAATAATATTAAGAATTATGCATACTACTGCAATTAAGTACATTGGTCAAAAGCTTACGGCAATCATTGATACTAATAACTTCATTATTCCTTCTATATTTGCATTGGTATTACAATTCCTGCCTGGTAATCCTGGTTTAGAATTTACCAATTCATTACTTGCTTGGTATTTATGATTCTTATTACTTCCACTTTCGGTTGGTTTAACTCTTGTGCTTGTCTATCATGGGAAAAGCGAGATAAAACCAATTAAAGAGTTAATTAGAAAAACAAAGAATGAGGAAAATCCACCTCAAAACAAATAAAAGAAAAAAAGTTGAAAAAACCTTAAATATTTATGTATAATACTTTTGGTGATTATAGCAACGGGGCGCACCTGAATCCATTCCGAACTCAGCAGTTAAGCCCGTTAACGTCGACGATAGCCGTAAGGTGAAAATAGAAAGTCGCTTTTTTTTCGCCCTTTTTGACTTTCTATTACATTTTTTAAAATATTTTTTACAACTCAAAAAAACTAAAAAAGGTGTTATTCAAGTATTTTTTTAGTTTCAATATAATATTAGTTAACATTAGTTATCTAATTTTTATTTTTTTATCCCGAATAATGTTAAAATGTATTTATACAAAGTGAAGGGAGAAACTAATGTGAAAGAAATTAAAAGAAAATATTAAAGAATTTTTTCGTATTTTCAGATTAGAATTCAAAACAAACTTTGGTGGACATAGACTTAAAATGCTTAAATTCTTAGGTGTTTTAGTAGTCCCTTTCTTATATGGGTTTATTTATATCTTTGCAATGTGAAACCCAATTGCTAATACAAAGGCAAGTGATATGGCTATTATTGCTTCAGATAAAATGGCGGAAGATGATGCTGTTTATAAATCTTTAATGAAAAAGGTTGATCATTTAAATAAAACATCAAAATCTGCAACATTCCAAAAAAGAGTTGTTGCTGCAAATGATTTATATGCGCAAAATAAAGCGTACAAAGAAGAATTAGCGAAACATAATGTTTCTATTGTTTTACAACCTATTTATGAAAAAGATAACAATGGAAAAATTATTGATAAACAAAAACCACAAAACTTAACTGATTATATTGGTGGAATGTTTGCATACGCTTTAAATGATACAAATAAAATCCCAGGATCTTCTGTAGTCAAAACGTTGATCGAGTTATTGATAGCAAATAATCCATCTGGTAATACCCCTGTTGCGAAACTAACTACAGCAGCATTAGTTATCGATTCATTAAATAATGCATCTAAGCACTACACAGCACCATTTAAATTGTATTTCAACCATAAGAAGAATTTTGTTCTTGGATTTGGTGCAAATAATAAAATTTTAGGTGGGGAAACTATTATGAAAATTATGAAGTCAGCACTTTCTTCAAAAGAACCTGCTGATAAAGAGATGGTTAAAGCTATAGTAAACGCTACTATCGATAAATATGCTACATTAACAAAAGCTAGCAAAGCTTCTGTAACGAATGATGTTCAAAAAGCCGTTGCTATTGTTACTGGGGTTATCTCACAACACTTTGAACCATTTGATCCTAGAATTATTATTAATGATTTTGAGGGTAAGGGAGAAATTGAACAATATGGATTTGGTCTTGCGCCTCTATTTATATGTGTTGGTCTTTGAATAGGTGCTTTATCAACAACATTGATGGTAACACCAAAAGTTCACGAAAGAGGAACTTCAAAAATCAAAAATTTCTTTGCAAAATTAATGTTGATTTGAATAGCTAATACAATGCAAGTAACAATCTTATTAGGAGCATTGGTTGGAGTTGGATTCTCATCATTAGGAATGGGTATTCCATTATTCTTCTTAACAGGATATTTAGTGGCTATATCATTCTCTACAATGGTGTTCGCAATTAGATCTATGGTTCCTACAAAAATTACAGGAATCATATTAGTTACATTCTTCTTTGTATTCCAAGTAACTGCATCTGGTGGGTTATTCCCAATGTACACACAAAAAGGATTCTTTAAAATACTTCACCCAATAATGCCGTTTACATACTCAATAGATATGTTTAGACAAACATTAACAAATACAGTTGCAATTGATTGAGGAATGAACTTCTTAATGCTAATTATTTTAGCAATTCCATTTGCAATTGCTGGTCCATTAATATATGCTCGTAGAAAAAACAAATTAGAAAATTCAAATCCGAAAGCATTTACTAAAGAAGATGAGGAAAAACAAAAAGAAATATCTGAAATAGAATCTGCTTTATCTGATCGTGTTAAAGAATGAATTGATAAGCACAAAAAAGAACCTAAAGAACCAAAAAAAGAAAAAAAGAAAAAAACTCCTAAATTAAAGAAAACTAAGGAGGTGGAATAATGTGAAAATTAATCAGAGAAGATTTAAGAGAATTAACAAGTAATAGATGAAAAACATTTGGTATGTTCTTGCTTTTACTGCTTCCTGCTCTTTATGCAAGTATATTTATTTCCGCTTTCCAAAATCCGGTTCATAATTCTGATAATGCAAATATTAAAGTAGTCTCATTAGATAATAAAGACTTAAGTAATAAAGTTAAGAAATCAATGGTTGGAAAACACAAAATAGATCTTCATGTTGATGAATATAATATGACAATCAAAGATGCTTCTGATGTTTATAAAACAAGAGAAGCTGCAGAGAATGCTGTTAAAGAAGGAACTATTGATGGAGTATTCATAATTCCGAAAGGTTTTGACTCAGGAATGAGAATTGCCGCTCTTCAAGTAATTGAAAATGTGATGCTAAACAAAGCCAATGCATTTGAAAATGTGAAACTCCCAACAATTAATTTCTACACTTCTTATAAACGTAATTATGTTTCAGCTAGATTGCAAGGTATGCGTGCCGATATAGTTACTTTAAAAAGTCAGTTTGTTAGCGGAACTTTAAAACAAATAATAAAAGAGATATCACAACAAAAAGGAATTCCATTTGATGCTATATTAGCAGGAATAAATATTGAGGAAAAAATAAAAACATTCAAAGATGGATTCATACAATTTGAAACTATCGGAGGAAGAGAAATTAACGACTATGGAAATGCTCTATTTCCTTACTTCTTCTCTATCGCTCTTTGAGCTGGATGTTTAATGATGATATTCATGTATAAAAATAGACGTGTTGGACCAATTGCTCAAAAAGCAGGTACATTCAAAAACTATTTTGCAAAAACAATATTATGAGTTTCAACTGCAATGATACAGTCGCTATTGATGTCAACGTTATGTCTTGCGATTGGACTTAAAGTTGAAAGTCCTGGTTATTTAATAGGATATACATTATTCGTCGCAATAATCTTTGCACTTATTTGTCAAGGAATTTCTTCTATATTTAGAGTTGGAGAAGTCGGTTCATTTATGGTGTTGATTATTCTTATCATTCAATTATCCGTTTCTAGTGGTGTTTTCCCAGTTACAATGCAAGCGCCTGCTTGAGGTAAAATGGCCCCTCTGGTGCCGTTTACATACACAATAGCGTCGTTTAGAGAGTTATTCGTAGATACAGACAATGCCGTTGTATGATTACACCAATGACCAATATTCATTTATCTTGGATTTATTCCATTATCATTAACAGTAAATTACTTTGCTGATAAGAAAAGATTTAAAAAATATGGACATTACACATCTCATGATCCAGATGTTCATGACGAACATTAATAGAAAATATAATTTATACCCTTTCGGGGTATTTTTTATATAATTGTTTTATGTCTACAACCTCAGAAAATATTATCGAAGTAAAAGGTCTTACAAAAACCTTTAAAAAGTCAACTGCGGTTGATGATATTTCTTTCGTTGTTAAAAGGGGTTCATTCCATGGATTTCTTGGTGCAAATGGCGCAGGAAAAACAACAACAATTAAAATGATTGTTGGAGCTTACAATCAATTCAAAGGTGAAATATCTATTAATGGGTTTTCTTCTAAAACAAAAGAATCAAAAAACTTAATTGGATATGTACCTGAGCGTCCGATATTCCCTGTGAATCAAAGTGTCGTTACTTACTTAACTTATATGGGTAATTTATCAGGAATGAAATTAAAAGATTCTAAAAAAAGAGTTTTGGAATTATTAAGTAAATACAAAGTTGAAGACTTAGCTAAGAAAAACCCTAATAAATTATCTTCAGGTCAAAAGAAAAAAATTCTTTTAATTCAAGCTTTATTGAATTCTCCAAAATTAATAATCATGGATGAACCAGCATCAAATTTAGATCCCATTGCAAGGGCAAACCTTTTTAAGGATTTAAAAGAATTAAATAAAGAAGGTGTTACTGTATTCATAACTTCTCATATATTAGCTGAACTTGATGGTTTTATAGTTGATGCAACTGTATTGTCAAAAGGTAAAATTATTTTTTCAGGAAAAGTTGATGACTTTAAAAAAGGTGATACATTAGTTGATGCATTTTTAAAGAGTGTTGAACAAGAGGAGGTGTCTAATGTTTAATCTTGTTAGATATACACTTCGTAATGAGTTTTTAAGATTGGGTACATATGTTGTTCCTGCTCTTGGGATAATAATTTATTCAATACTTACATATGCGCAAGTATTTGGTTCATTTGCTCAAAAAGATATTTCATTTATCAAGAGTGGTAATGAATATTCTTTCATAACAGTTTTTGCCATTTCAGTCATTTTTATTGCATTGAAAGTAATTAATATATTCAGACAGCCAAAGGACACGGGTTTAGATATTATTTATGCTTCTAAACCAATTTCCCAAAGAACAATTACATTTTCAAAATTTATTTCAGTTTGAATATTGATAATGTATTTCTCTTTAATATTTTTAATAGTAACATCTTTTGTTTCTATGATCGATTCCCACTCTACATCTGAATTAATTTGAAACTACAGTATTTCAATATTTATTGGTAATATAACAATTATGTTTGCTATATCGTCGATATTTATTATTCTTTCAACGATTTTATCTCAAAAAATAATATTATTATTTGCAGCTATAACATCAGTATTTGTGCCATCATTTTCTATCGTACTTTCACAAACAATCAAACCTCATATGCCTTCTGCTCATTTACTACCCGCATATATAAAAGCTGGTAAAAACCTTGAAGATGTATCCAAGTCTAAAATCGAGATATATCCAAGCAGCAAAAATACAATTTTTATAAATAGGCAATCTCTATTTGTTCCAAATTTCAAAATGAAATATGATGAATATAAAAGGAATGGTGCATATAAGGTTTTGGCGTATTTCGATCCTTGATACCAATTTTCAAGTTTATATAATGTAACTTATGAATCTAAATTTGCAAATGATGGTAAGAAATGAATTGAGAAAAGTGTGATATATCATAGAACTTCCGATGAATTCACCATTACTATTAATGGAGAAACATATACACCTCTTCTTTCAAAAAGTTTCAAAGGTGAGATGTTGGAAATTAACGCTTCTTCAACTAATGGTATTAAAAATATAGATCCTAGAAGTTCAAGTAATTCACTTAAGTACTTGAATGAAGTTAAAAAGATATCTACAAAATTTAATGATTGAAGTTTTGTTAAGCAAATGTTATTTGTGGCCGCTACAAAGGAGCATTCAACAGATAAAGATGTTGTAGCCTTAAATAAATTAATAACATCAGTAACAAATGTTATAGATAAGCTTTCTGATAAGGAGGCTAATCTTCAATATGAAAGAGGTTTATTAACTAATGATAAAAAAGAACTTATTGCCGACTTTAAAATTGACGGATTTACATTAATGAGTTGATCTCTGATGGTTAACAATAAAGAAATCAATAATTTGACACAATTAACATTGCCAAAGACACATGGATTTATAGATAGATTTGGTAGTTCTTATGATTTAACCTTAATAAAAGAAGGAGAAAGCATTCCAGTTATAATACCTGTGGAATACATCAATAAAAAAGGGACTTACACTTTGTGAGCGATATTGACATTATTGATGATAGGAGCTTCTGTATTTATAATTACCAGAAGAGATTCACATTAAAAAATAATAGACTATGGTCTATTATTTTCATTTACCTGTTTTTAGGACTCACCTAACTAAAATATGATCTAAATCCTTAACTTTCTTTTCAAAAGTATCACCTTTTGGATTGCTCTCACTTATAGAATTATTATCTGTAGTATTTTTAGCTCAATCAATAACCATAGGCATGGTTTTAACCCCATTAGCAACTTGAGAGAAAAGAGTTAATAAACTTGGGAACATATTGATAACGTCAGCGGGCAAATTACCCACAAGACCAGCAATATCATCTTTATCTGCATTTGTAGGCATATCATTACTATAATCAGCAAATAGCTTATGCAAGTTTCCAATGTTTATTTTACCTGCGTTTTTAGCGATATCTACCGCTAAGTCCACTCAACTGTTTTCGTATCTTCCTCTTTTAGAAACATTACCAAAAGCATAGATTAATTCTTTTAACATATCATTTCTATCTAAAGCTACAGCACTTTTCTTACCGTTGTATGTACCGATTATGGTTAATCTACCTCCATAAGTCTCATTGTACAAATCAATCAGTTCATTTTTTAAATCTTGAGGAGTCATCATGGAAACTTTTTTTTCAAAATCCAAATGAGTTTTATCATTTAAAGCATTTATTATACTTTTGATTGAACTAAAAGAATCACCATTCAATATTATGTCTTTAGTTATTGGGAAACCATCTACCAAATACTCTGCAATCGCTTGTTTGCCATCGATCTCTATTGTAGTTCTTACTGCTAATGTCCCATTGGTATCATCTTCAGTACCTTCTATTAATGAAATTTTTAATGTTCCGTTTTTAGATTTGACAAACTCTTGTAAATCTGTCATACCGAATTTTTTCGGATCTAAATCATTTATATCCTTAACGCCGTCGGTATTTGGAAGTATTGTTTTCGGCGATCTTTGAAATACACCATCTGGATTTCATACAAAATCACTATCAACATAAAATTTATCGTATTTTTGTGCCTTTAATTCTTTGATTAATGATGAATCTCCTTTTGGTGCTGCTAATTTATAAGAAATTTTTTCATTTGTTTTAGTTAAATCTTCGTCAATCATTTTATGGGAAACTCCATCTCACTCATAACCCCCATCTTTTAGTCCAATGGTTTCACTTTTACCACATGAAACAACCCCTATCAAAGGTATAGAAACAAGGGAAAGTGTTCCAAATCCTAATGCTAATTTATGCTTTGTTTTCATACATCCTCCTTATTACTTTAAATTAAGAATAGTTCCTTCTCAATCTTTGTATTGTTTTAAACCTAATGTTTTTGCTAATGTTGGAGTAACATCTAAATTAGAAATGTTTCCTAAATTATTTGCTTCCTTTTGATTCCTATTGTGAATAATGATAGGAACTGTTCTTTCGTCTGGAGTATTGCCTCCATGTTTTTTATCGTTCAACACACCTCCATGATCAGCAGTCAATACAAAGATGGTGTTTTCGAAGTTATCATATCCCCTGATTTCTTTCATTAATTCCCCTATATATACGTCTATTTGATTCATATAAGATATATACTCATTTGAGCCTCAACCGAATGCATGCCCTCTAATGTCCAAACCGGTTATGTAAGAGAAAATGAATTCAGAACTTTGAGAGGTTAGGGTTTTAGTTGCTTCGTGAATTGAATTGACATCTGTTAAACCAGAAAGAATATAACCAATTCTAGAACTACTACTTATGTTCCCTTTATTTTCTAGTTCTCTTTTCAATTGATCTCTAGCTTTTGGGTCAGTGTTGTCGCTTTCGCCTGCAAAATACAATTCAACAGCATCCTTATTAACTATATTCTTGATATTAAAATCTTTTGTGAGTGGATAAATGAATTTACTTCTTAAGGTAGTTTGTTCTTTTATAGCATCAAATATAGAAAATGCAACGCCCTTTCCATTGTTGTTTCATTTGGTTGGTTTTTTTATTAATTTTGATTGAAAAATAGAACCTGGATTTCCTTCTATACCAGTTTTATCAGGTTTCATAGAAGTGAATAAAGCGCTTCAATTTGGGTAAGTTTTAGAAGGCATTATATCTTGAGCGTCCATAGAATAATTAGAGTTAGTCAATAATTTTGAGATATTTGGTGTTGGGTGTTTTTTTCAAACGTTTGCTGAAAATCCATCTACTCCAATTCAGATAACTCTGGTCTTACTATCTTTCTTTTGTGTGTGAAGATTATTACCACAAGCAACAGCAGTCATAGCTATCACAGGAGATAAAGAAAGTAATGAAGTTGCGAATATTTTTTTACCAAGTTTAAATTTCATATTAGTATTTTACATTAAAAAAACAGCAATGCTGTCTATTACAATCATATAAATATTATTAAAGGCAAAACTATTGCAACGATAACTGAATGAATTCAGATAAAAGCTTTGTAATTCAGTCAACCAGTTTCAGAATAAATTAAGTGAGCAATGGAATTAATACCTGGCGAAATAACGATTCCATAGATTAATCATCAGTTGTATTCGCTGGGTTTAGCAAAGAATGCACCACCTCAAATAGCTCATCTTATCGAAAGGAAAAAAGTCGTATAAAGTGCAATAGCTAAGTAATAACCAATAGTAACTAAACTTATACGGATTAAATCTTTTCAATTAAATCTATGTCTTTTTTTATAAACGGGTCTCATAATATAAATATTATAGTTGAAAAAATTAACTAGGTATTGAATTATTGACACTTTTTCATTGGTTGTAAAACTATACAATTAAGTCTGTCTTCCATCTTTTTATTCTATAATTATTTTATGTCATTAATTTTTTCAGATATAGATGGGACAATTTACGGTCCTGAACACAAAATACACCCAGGTTTAAAACCTGCGATCAAAGAAGCTAAAAAGGCCTCTGTTATGTTTAATATAGCTACCGGTAACGGTGCTTTCAAAGCAATAAGAGACTTAGCTACTGATTTAGGTGCTAAATACTTAATCAATTCAAATGGAGCAGGAATTGTAGATTTAGTATCAGGAGAATATATTTATAAAAATATGTTGTCTAAAGATTTAACTAACCAAGCATTACAAATGGCTAACGAACTTAAAGTTCATGCCAATTGATGAAATGATAAAAACATTTATTGTAATAAGTATGTTTCAGAAGAAGCAAAAATACTAATT
This sequence comes from Mycoplasma todarodis, assembly GCF_965212735.1. Lineage (GTDB taxonomy): Bacteria > Bacillota_I > Bacilli_A > Mycoplasmatales > Metamycoplasmataceae > Mycoplasma_K > Mycoplasma_K todarodis_A. The sequence continues at coordinate 28,605 of NZ_CBDBYJ010000004.1, forward strand.
CAAAAAGCTATGGCTTCAATGGGTCCTGAGATTGTTATTTCAGAAGAAGTTGTAGATGATATGTTTAAAATCGAGTTTTACGATTATGATACAAAAAAAATAGATGAGTTGGAAGTAAGGTTAAAAGAAATAGGTTTAACAGTTGCAAGGATGAAACCTATTCACATAGAGGTAACAATGCCAAACGTTTCAAAAGCGCATGCAATTGAAATTATATGCGACACTCATAATGTTGCAATTGATGATGTTATGTCAATTGGAGATTCAGCCAATGATGAAACAATGTTAAAGATTGCTGGTTACTCTTATGCAATGGCTAATGCACCTAAATTAGTTAAAACATGAGCTAAATATCATACGTCAGCATACAACCAAAATGGAGTTGGTATGGCGATTATGGATTACCTACATAGGGCAAAAAAAGACAGGTAGTCTGTTTTTTTATTCAAAATATAGAGCAATAAGTGAATTTTTACTACTTTTTTATTTTTAATGTATAATTTTTTAGGTTAGTTTTTATAGTTGACTATAATTACTTTAACAAATAAGGAGCCAAGACATGAAAAAGTGTTTATTAATCGTTGATATGCAAAACGATTTCTCAGAAGAGGGAGCATTGCCAGTTGCTGGTTTTTCGGAACTAATACAAGGTATAAATAAAAAAATAGAAGAATATAAAAATAAGGAACAATTAGTAGTACTTACAAAAGATTGACACCCTGAAAACCACATATCTTTTGTAGGTTCAACATGAGATCAATCTCTACAAACCGAACTTTGACCAAAGCATTGTGTCCAAGATTCATTTGGAGCTATGGTTGATAAAAGAATTCAACTTAATAAAGTTGATTATATTGTTCATAAAGGTGATGACCAAATGATTGATTCTTATTCTGTATTCCAAGATGCCAATAAAAATTGAAATGATGAAATAAAAAGAATTTTAAAAAGAGAACAAGTTGAAGAATTAGAGATAGTAGGAGTTGCTGGAGAGTTTTGTGTAAAATACACAGCTATTGACGCTATTGAATTAGGATATAAGGTTTTTGCTAACCAACAACTAACTAAATATATAGATCAAAGTAAAAAAGAAGCAATCTTAAAAGAATTCGACGAAAAACAAATTAAATATTAAAAACCACCATTGGTGGTTTTATTTTTCTTCTAATGTTGTTTCTTTAGCGTTTGTTTCTTTGATATCAGCTTTAATTCCTTCACTGACTTTAGACATGAAGTCATCTTGAGTTGTCATTTTACCCATTGGTTGTCAACCCTTTCCGTAGTTAATTCTTGTTTTATATGTAAAGATATTAACAAGAGTATAGACGTTCTTAGGTCCCATAGGTGTTTCGAAGGTATATGTTGTACCTCAATAACCTATTGCTATAGCAACTGCGAAAATAACGTTGTAAATGAATTTTTCGATTGCTCCTGACTTTCAAAATGAAAATACAAATCCTATTGCAAGAAATAGTAATCTTATTGGTGAAATGATTAAAAGTATTAATCACGCAAAAAGACCTAAAACAATTCTTACGAATATATTATTTATTGTTTTCATAATTCTCCTTATATGCGAATTAATTATATAGTAGATACCGAAGTAAACAAAAAAAGAAAAGAACCAAAGGTTCTTAACTACATAGGTAATCTTTTACAGATGCTGTTAGTTTTTTTCAAACTAATGCAACTGCTATTAATGCATATACAACAAATGGAACTATAGTTCATAGAGGTAAAGAACCATAAAGAACTAAAGGTAATACAACAATATTTATTATTGGTATGAATGCAAATACATATTTATTATTGATTATCACGTCAGTAGTTTCTGGTTTTACACCAAATACAATTGAAAGGACAATGTATAAGAAAGCTGTTGATAATAGTCATCCTGCTAAAACAACACCTTTTATTGTTTTAGATTGAATTCTAGAACTGATTAATCTAATACCAATTTGTATAAAGAAGTAAAATACTGTCATCGCTATTAATTGAACTCCAAGTTGCTTAAATAGATCACTGCTTATTTGACCTTTACCTGCTGTTGAAACCAATAACATTCCCATCCCGTCAGCTACCACAACAATAAACAAGAACATTATTGTTTCTGAAAATACTTTTCAAAATAGAATTGAATGTTTTGAGAAGTTCATATACATAACTCTATTTCTATCCATCATGTTTTTATCTTTTAAAGCTGAGAATATACCTCACCCTAAAGCATATAAAATTGCTGTTGAGAATATTTGTGCTAAAGCTGAAAATGATAAACTAGATATTGTCATTCGTTCTAGTGTTGCTTCTGTAAGTCCGTAATTTTGTGCTATTCCTGCTATAACTTTATGCCTAGGGTCGTTTAAATATGCGATTAAAGCATCGATTTTTGTATCGTTGAAAACGCCAGTTGTAAGTAAGTCATGAAGTTTTTGGTCTTTTATGGCGCTTGTTGGTATTTTTGCAAGGAGTATGCTTCCTTGTCTCATTTGTTTTTCCTCTATATTATTAGTTGTTACCATTATGATTGGTCCTAATAATATAATTACAACTAGAACAGCTGCCACTAATAATTTTCCTATACTGAATTGTGATTTAAAAGAAGCGTTTGCAACCTTGAGATTTCTAATATATTCTTTATCTTGGTTGCTTCTTGTTGCTGGAGCTTGTTTATTTTTCATCTTGTTCTCCATATCCTAAGAATACTGATTCAGCAATATTTTTTTCTTTAATTGTTGAATATATATAATTCTTATCCTTTATAAGTTCTTTTGTTAAATCTTTGTAAAATTCAATACCTTTTATTTCAATTACATTAGCCTCTTCATGTTTATGTGTGAAATTAACATATTTTAATTTCTTGATCGCTGAAATATCTACCTTGTCATTCACCTCTACTAAGACAGCCTTTTGTTCTACTTTCTTAGAGTCAATTATTACACCATCTTTGATAACGTAAAATTCTTCACACATTTCTTGAACAACTTCCATTCTGTGAGAAGTGATGATTATTGTAACATCCTCTAATCCCATGTATAAGTGTGCAATCTTTTGTACCATTAAAGGATCTAAACCATCAAATGGTTCATCTAAAATAATATATTTTGCATTCGGATTCAAGAATGAAGCTATAACTTTAATCTTTTGTTGATTACCTTTTGAAAGAGATTTAATAGGTTTATTTAAATTTTGTGAGAAATCCATTTGAGCTGCTAGTTCAGTTATTTGTTCAATAGCAGTTTTCTTAGGTACAAAATAAAGACTGGCAATTTGTAAAAGATAATTTTTAACTATAGTAGCATTTTTAGTTTCACTACCTGCTCCTAGGAATGTGAATTTCCTTAAATCTTTTCTTGTTATTGGTTTCCCGTCCAGTAAAACTTCACCTTCATGTTTTTCTATGAATTTTAATATCACATTATATAGAGTTGTTTTTCCAGAACCATTAAACCCAATCAAACCGGTTATTTGACCTTGTTTAAATTCAATTGAAACATCATCTAATGCTTTATTTTCACCGAATATTTTGGTTACATTTTTAATACTTATTGGCATAGTGCCTCCTATACTTTAATTTTACACAATTAAGTAGATAAAACAATTCAAATGGAGTTTAAATGAATGTTATAAAAAAATTGGATTAATAAAAAAATCTAGGTGCTATAATGATTTTGACATCTTTATATAAGCCTGTAATTTGGTCAGGCGTCTCTACCTTTGGACCTATATCTAAAGACTATAAAGATAGTGAAAGTCTTATTTTGGACTCACTCTCTTTAGGGACGCGCGCTTATTAAGTGTGCGTTTTTCACATAAATTTGTCGAATCTATTCGAAAGGAAACACAAATGAATAAATTGAGAAAATATTTTGAGTTTGACTCCAGAAAAGCAATACTCAAAAAAGAAATAATCGGTGGTATTTCGACATTCGTTGCAATGGCTTATATACTAGCGGTTAATCCATCATTACTTTCAAGTGCTAAATGAAGTGGAGATGCTTCTAAATCACAGATTATGGGTGGATTATTCTTGGCAACAGCTATTTCAGCATTCTTTGCCACAATGGTTATGGGATTATATGCAAATATCCCCCTTGGACTTGCTCCAGGTATGGGGGTTAATGCATTCTTCGCATTTACCGTAGCTTCATCACAAGGAGGAATGGGTCTTACAGCACAAGAAGCACTTGCTGCAACATTCTTCTCGGGTTTACTATATTTCATAATTGCTATGTCACCATTTAGACGTAAAATTATGCAATTGATTCCAAAAAACCTTAAGCTATCATTAGCTATAGGAGTAGGATTCTTCCTTGCAATCATCGGATTAAATGATGCGGGTATTATTAGAACCGATGCATTCACTCCAGCAAAAGGGGTTGTTGTATCTAATACTATTGTTAAGATGGGGGATTTCTCAAATCCATTCGTCATTTTATCAGTATGTACATTATTCTTAATGATTATATTTAAAGTTGCAAAAGTTCCCGCTGGAATGTTACTTGCAATGGTAATAGCGGCCATTACATTTGCAATTATGACAAATACAATGTCAAACAATAAATTACACATTAACCACAAAGATTGAGGTGGATTAATTAGACCTTATGGTGATTTAAAAGGAATTAAGCATGTTGCTGGTTCTGGATTCTCATCAATGGGTAGTGCATTAGGTAAGCCAATGACTTATGTTGCTATATTAACATTCCTATATCAAGACTTCTTTGATACAACAGGAACACTAAACGCATTCGGTAAAATTATGGACTTACCAGAACCAGGAACTAAAAAAGCAAAATGATTTAGACGTGCTAATCATGTAGATGCCGTTGGTACAGTTGTTGGATCAGCGATGGGTACTTCAACAGTTACTTCTTACTTAGAGTCATCAGTTGGTATTTCTTCAGGTGCAAAAACTGGGGTTGCTTCAATAGTTACGGGATCACTATTCTTAATTGCTATTGCTGCTTGACCAATAATGGGTGTATTCTTACCTGTAAGTGTAACCAATACAGCTTCTGGTTTAATCTTCCCTGTTACAGCTCCTGCTCTTGTTATTGTAGGTATGCTGATGTTCGGAAGTGTTAAACACTTTAATTGAAAACGTAAATTAGATGTTATTCCGTTATTTATTGGATTAATGATGACAATGCTAGGATATTCAATTTCATTAGGTATGGCATTTGCATTCGTTACACATTCAATCGTTTACCTTACAATTGCTCTTAAACAAGCTATTTGAAACAAAAGAGGAAAAACACTTTCAAACCATGTAACTGAAGGTGAATTGAAGGAAAACTTATTTAAAACGGAGATAAATTGAATGGTGCTATCACTTTCTGTGCTTGCCTTGGTATATATTGCAACTATTCCTTTATATGCTTAATATGTTAGATAAACACATAGAAAAGAAATTATTTGATTACGAAGATTTGATCAAACCTATAAAAGAAATAGGTGATTCTATTTCCAATACATTCAAAGGTCAAGAAGTTGTATTGGTTTGTGTTTTAAAAGGTGCAATTACCTTTTATGGGCACTTATTAAAATATATACATGGGGTAAAAGTTGCAACTGATTATATACACGTAAAATCTTATAACGGAACTAGTAATGGAACTAGGGAAGTAAAATTAATCGCCAAACACACTGCAAATATAGAAAATAAGAATGTTATTATAATTGAAGACATTGTTGATTCCGGATATACAATGGAATTCTTATATGACTATTTTGATAAATTGGGAGCCAAAACCATTTCATCAGCAGTTCTAGCTAATAAACCATCAGCTAGAAAAATAGAATTTGAGCCAACTTGATATGGTATTGAGTTACCAAATGATTATGTTGTTGGGTTTGGATTTGATTTAAATGATGACTTAAGACATTTACCGTATATAGGTATATTGAAGAAAGAATATTATTAATACAAAATTAACGCCAAGCAATTATTGCTGGTGTTTTTTTTAATTGAAAGTAAGAACCGTTAAAGGTGTTAAAATATTAATATAATTACAACTAAGTAAATTCCAAAAATAAAAGAGGCAATTATGAAAAAAATAACAGATGCAGACATAGCACAATCAATAAAATTGAATAATATAAATGAAGTCGCAAAAAAAGCAGGTATCAATAAATTCACAACCTACGGAGAAACAAAAGCAAAAGTAGAATCTCTTTCTGCTCCAAAGGGTAAATTAGTCTTAGTTACTGCTATCAACCCCACTCCAGCAGGAGAAGGTAAAACAACTACTTCTATTGGTTTAGCCGATTCAATGAATGCAATGGGTTACAAAACTATGTTGGCATTAAGAGAACCTTCGTTAGGGCCTGTTTTTGGTAGAAAGGGTGGAGCAACCGGAGGTGGTAAAGCTCAAGTTGCACCAATAGATGAAATTAACCTACATTTCACAGGAGATTTCCATGCTATCACAACAGCAAATAATTTATTGAGTGCCGCTATTGATAATCATATTTATTTTGGGAATGAGTTAAATATCACAAAAGTTGTTTGATCTAGATGTGTCGATATGAATGATAGAGCACTAAGGGATATAGTTATTAAAAACGGTAAGAAACATGAACGTAAAGAAATGTTTCAAATTACGGCAGCATCCGAATTAATGGCTATATTCTGTTTAGCTAAAAACTCAGAGGATTTAAGAATGAGATTAGAGAAAATTATTGTTGGATTTTCAGATGATAAACCAATATTTGCCAAAGAGTTAAATGTTATTGGATCGATGATGGCTTTATTGAAAGATGCTATGAAGCCAAACTTAGTTCAAACTCTTGAAAACAACCCCGCTTTAATACATGGGGGACCATTCGCTAATATAGCTCATGGGTGCAACAGTATTATTGCAACAAAAACAGCGCTATCATTATCTGATTATGTTGTAACAGAAGCTGGTTTTGGTTCAGATTTGGGTGCAGAGAAGTTTTTAAATATGAAATCGAGAATTGCGGACATATCACCTAACGCTGTTGTATTAGTAGCAACAATTCGTGCATTAAAAATGCAAGGTGGTGCTCAATTAAGCGAGTTAAACAAAGAAGATTTAAAAGCATTGGAATTAGGTATAGAAAATTTAAATAGACATATAGAAATAATTAAATCATTCAACTTACCTTTGGTTGTAACTTTAAATAATTTTGTTGGTGATTGAAGTTCAGAAGTTCAATACATAGAAAATTGAGCTAAAGATAAAGGTTTAAATTTTGCAATTTCTAAAGTCTGAGAGCATGGTTCTGAAGGCGGTAAAGAATTAGTGGAAACATTAATGAAAACGATGGAAGACGATACTAAAATTAATTTTACATATGATATTCAAGATTCAATTGAAATCAAGATGAGAAAATTAGCTAAAACAATCTACGGAACAAATAAAATTGAGTTTTCAAATGAAGCTAAAGAAACAATTGCTTATCTAGAAAAGAATAATCTAGATAAAAAGTTGATTTGTGTTGCAAAAACACCTGTTTCACTATCAAGCAATCCTAAGTTATTGGGTGCACCTAAAGATTTTGTTATAACAATTAATAAAATTAAGTTATCTAATGGAGCTGACTTCATAACTTTATACTGTGATGACATTCTTGTAATGCCAGGATTGCCAAAAACGCCTGCAGCAGAAAAGATAGATATTGTTGATGGGATTATTAAAGGTGTTTCATAATAAAAAATAGGAAGAACCCTATTTTTTTATTTATTAATTATGTAATTTGTTATTTCTTCTGACGTTTTTAACACTACATTTTTAACTTCTTCAGAGTTGATATCAATACCAACTTTTTCAAGAATAGTGTTTGTTGAGTATTCTTCACCACCCATATTTAAAATCCTAATAAATGTTTCTGTATTACCGCTTCTTATTTGATCAGCTAAGTAAATTGCAAGAATGAATGAAATAGTATAACTTGAATATGTGTAGTGATTATCCATTGAGAAGTAACCTAAGACAGAACCTTTTTTAGTTAAATCAATTCCATCAACAACGGTTGGTTTGTTATTTGGTTTAATTGAAAGATTTTCTTTATAAACAACTTCACGAATTATTTCTGGAGTAATAGTTTCACCCTTTCAAGCCATTTCGTATAAAGTATCTTCTGCAAGTGTTGTTGTTGCAAATTTATTTGTTACTGATAATAATCTAGCTAAAGCTTCATAAGCAATTGTTTTTGCATATTCTGTTTCTTTATCCATAGAAGCAAATGCAAATAACATTGAGAATGTATCTGCAACGGCTTCACCTATTGCTAGTGAGAATCTCGCCTCTTCAATTGGTTTATTCAGTTTTGCAGCAACTATGTGCATTGTATGACCCATTTCATGTGCGAGAGTTGAAGCTGAATATGGATTGCTATCTATATAACTTTGAGTTACATAATAAATATTATTATTTCCAGTTCAAGTTGCTGCAGCACCATTATATTTGTGTTCACTTTCTAAGATTGCTAAAGTACCTTCTATTGAGAAGTTATCTATTATGTATTTACTTTCTTTCGGGAAAATGTCTTTTACTTCATTTTGGTAAAAGTCAATGATTTCTTTTAATGGTATTGGCACTATTTTTGATGGATACGCTTTTTCATCTCAAGGTTGAATTTTTTCTAGGTTAAAACTTGTTTTTCTATATTCATTTAATTTAGAGATGTATTTAGAATGCAATTCTTTATATAGTTCTTTTGAAGTTTGCATTACCCCCTTTGCAAAACCAGGAGCTTCATCCCTCTTTTGACTAATAAATTGTTGATATGAATCATAGCCAAATTTCTTTAAGTATTCAGTACGTTTATTGATGTAATTTGCAACACCTGAAGTAACTTCCTTGTCGTTATCTCTTTTATCTTCAAAACTATGGATGAAAATTTGTTTTCTTAAGTCTCTATCTTGTGTTGGATCAATAGAAATAACATTTTCTTCATCTTCAGTTAATTTTTTACCATCTTTAATAAATGGTTTTACAACTGGTTTGTTCCCAAGTTCTTGAGCTTTCAGTGAATTCTTTGTAAATTCTTTAGTGTATAAAGCTTTCTCCTTATGTTGTTCAGGAGTAAGGATTCCTACTTGACGTCTTATTTTTGAAGAAAATAATTCTTCTCAAACTTTTAACTCTTCATCTTTTCTGATTAGTTCTAAAACTTTTTCACTTCCAAAAGCAACTAATTGTTCACTTAATTTAGAAACCTTTAACTCGAACGAATCGATTACTTCATGGATTGGTTCAGATTCTTTTAGTAACTCATTCTTTCTAGTGTCTGAAAAATATTGAACATTTAAATATGTATATGTGTATTCAATCATACCCATCATATTATTGTATTGAGCAACAAAGTCCTTAAGTTTTGAATTAGTAATATCATCAAAGTTCATTTCTAAGAAAGTTTGTAATCCGTCTTTCATTTTTACAACAACATTTTCAAACTCCTCTTTTGTTTTGTAAGATAAACTTACATCTGCTAGCATAACTGGTTTAATCATAATAACCACCTTTCATTTAAAGAATTATAATACATTCACAAAGTTAAGGGTGTAATAAAAAAATAAGGTCTACAACCTTATTTATAGAAATTTTTGCACTGGTTTATAACTCTTTCTATGAATTTTCGTTACTCCATATTTTTCAAGAGCCTCTCTATGCATTTTTGTTACATACCCTTTATGTTTCTCAAATCCATAATTAGGGAACTCTTTTGCATATTCAACCATGATTCTATCTCTGGTAACTTTTGCTAATATACTTGCTGCAGCAATAGTTAGTGAAAGGGAATCACCCTTTTTAATACCTTGTTGATCAATATCAACATAAACAGTTTCGAAATCAACCAAGATATGTTCAGGTTGAGGGTTTAAAGATTTTATCGCATTAGTCATAGCAACTCGTGATGCTTCTTTGGGGTTTAATCTATCAACCTCTTCAGCACTGATGATTTGAATGTCGAACGCTATTGCATCTTTTTTAATTTGCTCAAAAGCAAGTTCACGTTTCTTTTCTGTCAACTTTTTCGAATCGTCTATTAAATCATTTTTATAATTCAAAGGTAAGATACAAGCTGCAGCGACAACAGGACCAGCCATAGGACCTCTCCCAGCTTCGTCGCAACCAGCAATATATTTTATTCCTTTATTAATTAGTTCTTGCTCATATTTATACATAAGTAAAGTATACATTCTTTATTGTTACTTCAAAACTTTTTAGGTTGTTTTAAACATCGTGCATCTTTTTGTAAGTAATTTATGTGTTTTTGTTGATTTATAGCCTTAAATGGGTTGTAAAAGGTTGATAAAGCGAAATAAACAAACAATTACAGTTTAAATAAGTATAATTCACTTACAAGCATCGGAGGAACTATGCAAACAATAGATAAAGAACTAAAAGCAAAATTTTATAAAAGAATTGCAAAAGCGATTTGTAAATGTAAGAATTTTACAAAGTGTAATTGTAAAACTACAAAAATGTTAAATGTAATTGAAACAAAATTAGATTTCGAATTAAATAAAGCGGGTAAAGAAGTTTTATTTTATGAACAAGAATACACAAAGAAAGTAAGTGTTAAAACTAATGGTAAGGAATTAACTGAAGCGCTAGACGAACTCGCTATTAAAACAATTGAAAAACTCAAAGAGGTTAAACTTTACAGATTTGATTTCGAAGAATAAAAAAATAAGGAAATCCTTATTTTTTATTTCGTTTATTTCTTATAAATTTGATGAATTTTGGTGTATCAACCTTCTCCATATTAAATCATTGTGATAAGAATGTTGATCCGTATGCAATACCCAAACATCATGATACAGAGAATACATAAAAAATCAATGTTGGAACTGGATAAGGTGCAATATCTTTCATAAATGTATAAGATTCACTCACAAGCACAATGGAACCATTATCTAACTTGGTTACAATTGTTCGATAACTAGGTTCTAATAGAGCCGTTGAGAACATACCTATCCTATCTTTTCATAATTGAGACTTCACACTTCAATAAGGGATACCTGTTACCAGGATAACAAACAATATGAAAATTGCTATAAAGATAAAAGTTCCTATAAAATCTTTTTTCTCATATTTACCAATGGTTATCAATCCATACATAGCTACTATCAACATTACAGAATGCTTGATATAAGATATAACTCTATCAGGTCATCATGCATGCTCTGGAATGTAGTCATATGTTGTTGAGATAAGTGTTAAGAATCCACCTATAAATAATCAAGGAAGGGTTCATTTTATAATTTTTCTATTACCACTTAACAAAATGAATGGTGCTACAAGAGATAAGAATGAGCATAAGTCACCATAAAGTAGGTGTCATCATGCTCCGATACTTGCAAAAGCAATAATGAAAGATAATTCAAGAGCCCCTAATAGAACACCTAATATTCTTAAATGTAAAGTGATTGATTTATCATCAAAACGTTTATTAAATTTTGAACGCAAACCTAACATTACTGCAAATCCAATGAAGATTAACACAACTGCAAGAGGGCCTTGTATTCGCCCTCAAATATTTAGTTTTTCATACATAAAACCTCCTTTTAGTAAATTCCGAAACGCTTATTTCTAACTATTGCTAGAAAATAAAGGTACGCTAAACTATAACATTTTTTAAAATTAATGTAAAATATTTATAAATAAATTGGAGGTAGTATGCAAGAAAATAAAAAAAGAATGAGTGCTAGTGGTTTCTCTTATTTAGCAATGGTATTTGTTCTTATATTCCTTATGATCAATACTTTCTTTTTACTGTATAGCATTGCTCACAAGGATTCGATAGATAACAAGTCTCTATCATTAATTTTCTGAATAGTAGAGGGATTTTTAATAGCGGATTTAATTTGATTCATCATTATTATTTGATTACACAAAAAAAGCATATACAACACCTATTCAATTTGAATATTATTTGCAACTTCTTTAATTGGTTTATTTCCATTAAAACTAGTTATTTGATTTATGCATTATTTCAATTACAAGAAAACTGAATAAATAAAAAAAACGCTAATTAAGCGTTTTTTGTTGCTTCATCAATTAATTCCATTGTTTTTTGGAATGCAATTTTACCAGCTTCAGTTATTCTGTAATTAATATCACCTAATCTTGAAGAATCTTTACCGATGATATCTGATACACATTTTAATACGTATAGTTCAACGTTATTGTTATATGCAATTTGAGCCATACCAGCTGTTTCCATATCAAAGATACTTACAATAAGATCTTTTTGAATTTCTTTAACATCTTCTTCTGATGAAATAAATTTCATACCAGAAGCTATTGGGTTGTTTTTAGTACCAGGTATTCTTAAATTATTTATATAGAATTGAACATCTCCAGGCACTTGACCTCTTGGGTATCAAGGAGTAATAACATCATGGAAGTATATCTTCTTAGGAACAACTAAATCGAATACTTCTAGTGTTGAATCTGCTCCAACAGCTCCATAGTTATAAACTTTTGTTACACCGAATGAAGAAATCATTTCTTGAATACAAGCCGCAGCTTTTACAACACCTATACCAGAGTGAGAAACAACTACATCTTGTCCATTAACGTCATAAACAATGAAATCAAATCCATTTTTTGTAACCTCTTCTTTTTCATTTCAACGAATTTTATTCAATTCGTGTTTATCTGCAATTATTAAACCAATCATTATTTACCGACTTTCTTTAGAGTGAAGTGATTTACACTTCCGTATTTTTTTGTTATCTCAGCTGTAGCAAATTCAGCTGCAGCTTTAAATCCAGCATCAAGATCTTCCATAGCTAATTTTCTATGTTCTTGAATACCTGGATATCTTCTACCATCACATAACTTATCAGCAACATAAACTATTTTATCTAATGTTGTCAAGTCTTCGAAAGGCATTGCATCAGCATTCGAATGTTTAAATACCGCATTAACAATTTCATCATCATTAACTTTGTAAACATCTTTAAGTCATAAAGCACCAGTTCATTGGTGTCAAATTAATTCAGGTGTTCCTGTAGGGTCATAACCACGTTCTAACAAGAATTCCTTATGTTTTTCATTACTTCATTCTTTTGTGATGTCGTGCATTAAAGCAGCAACTCAAGCTTGCTTCGCGCTTACTCCGTTAGCTTTTGCTAAATCAGCTGCCATTGAACCGGCTGCAATACAGTGTTTGTGTCTACGCACAGTTAAATTAGCCCTACCAATTTCTAATAGAAGTAATTTATTATCTCCGATATACTCAATTACTTTTTCATCAAGTCCGGTAAAGTCTCCTGAACGGGCATTTGATGATGAATGAGTTCATCTTTCGTTTTTAAGTAGAGTTGCGTTATATTTTTTAATGTTTATTTTTGAGAAAACATCTTCTCTTTGGAAGATTGCGATAGTTGCTTCTTTTGCAATGATATCTATATCTTTTCATTTGTGTAATTTATAAAGATTATCACTTCCAATAAGTAATACTAATTCATCATTAGGGAATTGTTTCCTAAAATGTTTAATAGTTTCTATTGTGTAAGAAGTTCCTTTTCTATTTATCTCGAATAAAGATACTTCTGTATTCTCTGGTTTAACCAGGTTCAACATATTGATTCTATCTTCAGCATCAAGATACTTCACTTTTGATTTAAACGGTGACTGGTATGCAGGCACGAAATATAACTTATCTAAACTTAGCTCTGACATTGCAAATTTTGCAACGTTTATGTGTCCTTTGTGGGCTGGATTAAATGATCCGCCGAATATTCCTATTTTCATATTTAAATCTATTATATAAGAAAAAGAGCTATAAAAGCTCAAAGGAAGTTTTTAAATGACCTAAAGAATATTTACCACGCTTAAGAATATTCTTCTTTTCTAGTCTTTTGTAGACAACGTTTTCTAAAAATTTATGCAAAGGGGACATTTTATAATCCGTTGAAACTAGAGGTTGCACTAGTATCGATTCCATTTTCATACGGTTAGCAATCAATATATCCGTAATAATCATATCTCCCATAAAGATTGTTTGTCTAGGTTCGACATCAGCATTCTTCATAATATCTGAAATTGACGATTTAAGGGGCTTTTTAGCATTCCCTTTTCATTGTTTGATATTTGCCCTTTCACAGAACATATCAACTCTCTTTTTAGTGTTATTTGAAACAATAACAAATTCAATTCCGTAAGATTCTACAGTTTTAATAAATCTTAAAACTTCTTTATTAGGTAAACGAGTGTAATGAGGAACCAATGTATTGTCTAAATCGCATAAGAATAATTTTATCCCTTGTTCTTTTAATGAGTTGATATTAACATCTTTAAAAGACCTAACATACATTGATGGTTTAAAGTAGTTGGCAACTAAGCCACGTTTATTTTTTTTCATATAAAAATTATAGTAAAAAAAGAGCTATACTCTTTCTTTTATTTTATCCATCACTAGTTCAATATTTTCTTCTACTGATAAATTTATTTTTTCGGAAGTTTTAACTCCATCAATTTGTATAGTTGGTAATACAGTTGCACCAAGGAAGTTTCAAGTTCCCTCCATTGCTGGTATGAAGTTAGAAAATGCATATCAACCTTCAGGAGCACCTTGGACTGCTATGATTTGAACTTCAAGATTAGTTAATAAACCTTCTGACTCACCTTTTCCATCATATTTATATTTAAATGTTTTTCCGGCAACACATATTTTGTCAAATAAGTTCTTCATTTGTGCAGTATATGAGAAATTAGTCATAGGTACTGATATAACTAACTTATCAACTGATTTTAGTAAGTTTATATACTTGTCTGAATCTTCGAAAAATGTATCAAAGTTCTCTGATGTCATTGCTACACTTAAATCATCTTGATCATTTAAGTCCATTCAAATAGTTTCATGTTCTGGGTATTTAATTTCGTAAAGTTCTTTATATGTTTCTAACGCCTTAAGGGAAATTGAACCTTTAGGTGTGTTCTTTGTCATTGTTGTTGTTATAAATAATGTTTTCATACTTAAATTATATATAAAAAAGACAATATATTAAATATCGCCTAGTATGTCTTCTATTGACATTTGAGAAACTGATTCAATTGCTTTTTCAGCTTCATCGAACTGTTCTGTTTCTGAAATGTTATTTGTTTTTATTAATTCTGAGTCTTTATCAATTATTTGAGAAACCATAAGTTTAGCTGCTAAGATGTTTTCTGGTCCTAGTGAACTTAACCCTGCTTCTGTATCAGTTATATCAGCTGCTTTAAGTTCTACAACTTCTAAAATACCATCCATTTTCATAAAGTTGGCTTTTGTTGTAGTGTCCACAACGTTCATATCGTAAATAATATGTGGTTTAGATTTAACAACTCTGAACAAGTTACGTCCTTTTGTTGTTCTTGATGAAGGAGCTATTGAAGAAATCCTCATACGTTTAACCCCACCTCTACTTGAAAGTAGACCAATTGTATCTTCTGGATTAACAAGGGTAAATGCAGTTACTTGATTATCATCTAATGATATTCCGATAACCCCACCTGATTTAGTACCTTGTACTGAAATTGTTGTTTCATCATATAGAGTTGCTTTACCTGATGAAGTAACAATAACAACTTTTTTATCTCCACCTGAAACTCTAGCACCAATTAATTTATCTCCTTGACCTAATTTCATTGCCATTAATGGTTTTGAATATCTAGATACTTCAAAATCTTTTAATTGAATACGTTTAGCTTTACCTTTTCTTGTAACTAATGTAACATAACCTTTTAAGTCAAAATCAGCAACAGAGATAACTGAAACGATGTTGTGATCAGGATCAATAGCAGCGTAATCATTAATGTGTTTACCTGCTGATTTGAATTTCTCTTCCGAAATTTTGTGACCTGGAATAAATATGAATTGTCCTGCATCAGTAAATACTAATAATTTTTGAGCAGTATTTATTTTATCCATGAAGACTAACGAATCACCATCTTTAAGTCCATAGTGTTCAAGTTTATTTGATTCAAATACTCTATTAGAGAATGATTTAATGTAACCTTTTCTTGAAATACCAACATAAACATCTTCATGTTTGATTAAGTCGGCAACGTTAATTTCAATTTTTTCGATTTCTCTTTCGATAGTTGTACGTCTTGGTATTGCGAAATCCTTTTTAACTTGTCTAAAGAAATCTATTAGGTGTTTATCAAATTCTTCATCAACCCCTAATAACTCTTGATAACGTTTTATTCTAGCTTCAAGTTCTTCTTTTTCTTGTAAATAAACAAATTGATCAGTTGAAGAAAGTCTATAAAGTCTTAATTCCGCTATTGCACTGGCTTGAACTTGAGTGAATTCAAAGTTTTCCATAAGAGCTTTTATAACTCCGGCTTTTGAACCAGATGCTTGACGTATAACTCTAATAACTTCATCAACC
The DNA here is from genome assembly GCF_965212735.1 of Mycoplasma todarodis. GTDB lineage: Bacteria > Bacillota_I > Bacilli_A > Mycoplasmatales > Metamycoplasmataceae > Mycoplasma_K > Mycoplasma_K todarodis_A. The sequence goes on from NZ_CBDBYJ010000004.1 coordinate 44,968, forward strand.
ATTGCTGTAACTTTAACTAAACCTGAAACGATTTCATGTCTAAGTTCATCTTTAGCTAATTCAAATTTAATTTGTCTTTTTTGCACTTCTTTGTGATGAACAAGGAATGCTTCTATTAGTTCTCTTAAAGAAAGTAATTTAGGAGCTCTATCTTTTATAGCAATATTGTTGTAATTGTAATAAATTTGTAAGTCTGTTTTAGCGTATAGGTAATTTAAGACTAATTTTGGTGATGTACCTGGCATTAATTCAATATAAATTGAAGTTCCTCTTCTGTCAGTTTCATCTCTAACCTCTTTAATTCCATGTATTGATTTATTAAATCTAATTTCATCTATATCTCTTACAAGTTTTGATTTGATAACACCATATGGTATTTCTGAAATTGTAATTGTTGGTTTTGTTTTAGATTCAGTTACTTCAACTTTAGAACGAATAATAACTCTACCCTTACCTCTTTCGAAAGCAGAATATATTCCATCTATACCTTGAACGATACCTCCAGTAGGGAAGTCAGGACCTTTTACAAAATTCATTAAAGTATCAAGTCTGATATTTGGTGATTTTATTGTAGCGATAACTGCATCAATAACTTCACCTAAGTTATGAGGCGGCATCTCAGTTGCATAACCAGCTGCAATACCTTTTGCACCGTTAATTAATAAATTGGGGAATCCAGCTGGTAATACAGTTGGTTCAGATTCTGAATCATCAAAGTTAGGAGCAAATGGAACTGTTTTTTGCTTAATACCTTTTAATAGTAAATCTGTTAGTTTTTCTAATCTAGCTTCAGTATATCTCATAGCTGCGGCAGGATCGTCATCTATTGAACCATTATTACCGTGCATAGAAACTAAAGGCATATTCATTTTTCAATCTTGTGTCATACGTACTAATGCATCATAAATCGAAGTGTCACCGTGTGGGTGGTATTTACCAATAACTTCACCAACAACCCTAGCTGATTTTTTGTAAGGTTTGTTGTGAGTTAAACCAAGTTCATTCATGGCATATAAAATCCTTCTTTGAACTGGTTTTAATCCATCCCTTGCGTCGGGTAAGGCTCTATCCTGGATGATATATTTTGAATACCTTCCAAACCTCTCTGACATGATTTGATCTAACGATTGTTTTAGTAGTTGCGCTGCTATATTTTTACTCATATGCTAAATTATAGATTATTTTTTTGAGTTTTTAAAAACTCTATTATAATTAGTATGAAAATTAGGAGGCAAAAATGATAGAAACACATGATTTAGGTATGGCTTTTAGTGATAAAAAGCTATTCCAAGGAGTAAGTTTAAGATTTACAGAAGGTAACACATATGGTGTTATAGGTGCCAATGGTGTCGGTAAATCAACTTTCCTAAAAATACTTGCAGGGGCTATGGAGTCAACTTCAGGTAAAGTTTCAGTTGATCAAGGTAAAAGAATTTCAACATTGGAACAAGATCACTTTAAATATAATGAACTAGACGCAACATCAGTTGTAATCTCAGGACATAAAGAAATGTTCGCAGTTATGGAAGAAAAAGATGCTTTATATATGAAGCCAGACTTTGATGAAAAAGATGGAGAAAGAGCTTCACATCTTGAAGGTGAATTTGCAATGATGGGTGGTTATGAATCTGAATCAGATGCACAAAAATTACTTTCATCTCTTGGAATTCCTCAAGAAAAATGAACAAAACCGTTAGCTGAATTAAAATCAGGAGAAAAAGTTAAGGTTCTTTTAGCGAGAGCGCTATTTGGTAACCCAGATATTCTAATTCTTGATGAACCTACTAACCACCTTGATATGCAAGCCATTTCATGATTAGAAGATTTCTTAAGTAAATATGAAAATACAGTTATCGCCGTATCTCACGATACTGATTTCTTAGATAACGTATGTACTCACACAGTTGATATTGACTTTGGAGAAGCAAACATGTTTACAGGTAACTACACATTCTGAAAACAATCATCAGAATTAGCCGCTGAACTTAAGAAAGCTCAAAACGCTAAAAAAGAAGATCAAATGAAAAAATTACAAGCATTCGTTGATAAATTCTCAGCCAATGCTTCTAAATCTTCTCAAGCTACTTCACGTAAAAAGACATTAGAGAAAATTACACTTGAAGATATTAAACCTTCAAATAGAAAGTACCCTTACATTAGATTCGATCTTTTAAGAGAACCTGGTAAAGAAATTCTTTCTGTTGATGATTTAACTTATATAACACCAGAAGGAGAAACTTTATTCGAGAATCTTACATTCAAAATACTTCCTGGTGAAAAGATGGTTATCCTTGGAGATGACGATATTGCAAAATCAAAATTATGTGATATTTTATCAGGTGATTTAGAACCTACTTCAGGTACATTCAAATGAGGGGTTACTATAACAACCGATTATTTCCCTAAAGACAATACTCATTTATTTGATAATGATCTTACAATTCTTAAATGATTAGGTCAATGAGATAAAGAAGATGATGAACCTAAACTTAGAGGATTCTTAGGAAGAATGTTATTCCCAGCTGATTCAGTATTTAAAAAAGTTAAAGCTTGTTCAGGTGGAGAAAAAGTTAGATTAATGATGGCAGCTATAATGTTAAGAGACTCAAACGCTTTAATATTAGATCAACCATTAGATCACTTAGATACAGAATCAATCGATTCAGTTATTGAAGGTCTTGATAAATATCAATCTTCATGTATCTTTACAACTTACAACAAAGCTTTCACAAACAAAGTTGCTAATACTATTCTTACACTTGGTTCTAAAGGTTCAATATTCTTTAGAGGTAAGTTAGATGATTATCTTGCAGACGAAAGAATCCAAGATATTATTAAAGATATTAAATAATTACTCTTAGGAGTTTTTATTTTAAATAAAACAAGCCGACTGAGGCTTGTTTTTAATTTTTATAGTTAATGACTTATCAAAGCAAAAAAGGCGAAAGAAAAAGAGGTTTAATTAACCTCTATCTGCTTTCTTAGTTACTTTTAACTTTGTAAGTTTTGATTTTTTACGTTTATCTTCCATTTGAGCTTTTTCATTTCTCATAACTTCAGCTTCTGAAAGGAATCCTCCAGCAATAACACCTGATGGGATTGCAAGAATACCAATACCAATAATAGACATTATCATTACGATTGCTTTACCCACATCTGATTTAGGTGCGATATCACCAAATCCAATTGTTGTTAGTGTAATTGTTGAGAAGTATAGTGCATCTTTGAATGATGTTATTTGTGCATCATCCGCAGTTTGTTCAACATTGTACATAACTAATGCAAATACAACTATTGTAATAATAACTATAAAGAATACATTGTAAAGTATTCATTTGTTCTTAGATATAACTCTTTTGAAAATTGCTAATGGTGGGAATAAGTTTGCCAGCATAACAATTCTTAATATTCTCATAAATTTAAATGTTTGTAATCCAACGAAAAAGTTTTTTGTTGGTCCATCACTTAAGTAATTTCCGATGATGTATAACGATGGTAACATCGAAATAATCAACATTATAGAAATCATTGTGAATGGGAATAATAATAATGATTTTGTTTTACTTATAAACCTCGCCGGAGCTGTAAATCATCTTAATCCATAATCTACAATCAATACTACGAATACTATTAATTCTACAAATGTAAATCATGCTTTATAGTGTTCTTGTACCTCGATTTTGAATGCAAGTGTTGAAATTGAAATTGCAACTATGAAAAAGATTACAAAAGCATATATATTTCTTAATCTTTTTATTTTACGTTTACGTTCTTTTGTATCAATAGATTTTAAGCTTGATTCTGAAGCTACTATGATACTTCCTTCATTTAATGTCATATTATCTTCCTTTCTGACCTGTTATGGTTTTATGTAAATTTACATCCTTAGGATTATGTGTCCTAAAAGATTTAATCTTATTATATAGTTTTTTTACTTGTTGATCCGATAATTTCGTATCTAGCACTGAATTTATTTTATCAAGTGAATTAAATAACTCAGAATGTCTTATTAAAACAACGTGAGCAGGTGTATTTGTTATTTTAATTGATTCTGCTCTATTAGAATAAACAATTAAAGAAACAATAGGTACTTTTATTTGCATCATATTCATAATGTGATTAATATGTTTGTCATTTTGAATTATTGGATTCCCAGTTGGGTGTTGCTTTTGACCCATTTGTTTAATTCATTGTGGTGATGCTGCATCTCCATGGATTTCACCTTTTATAGATTTGATCTCTACAACTATAATTCCTTTATTTGTAATAAGAATACCATCAACTTCAAATACCATATTTGAGTTGTAAGCATATAAATTAGCTTTAATGAATTTATTACGAGTGTGTTTTGCTCAAGTTGCAATATCGCCATTTATTATAGTTTCAGCTGATTGCCCGAGTTTTTTTGTTAATCTTTTTAAGGTTCTATTTTTGTATCAAAAGTATGCTAAAATTCCTACAATCGCTAGTATTACCAATGACCCAAAAACCATCCCTATATATAGTCTTGTCATATTACTCCTTAATTTTTACTAAATTATACTTTATTTTTGCTATAATGTTTTCACAAAGGAGTTTTAAATGGCAAATATCAAATCAAAAATGACACGTATTAAAACAAACGAAAAAGCTAGAGTAAGAAACGCTGCTATCAAATCAAGAGTTAGAACAGCAATCAAAAACGCTAAAGCTGCAATCGTTGCAAAAGAAGCTAACGCTCAAGAATTAGTGTCAAAAGCACATAAAGAAATCAACACTGCTGTTTCTAAAGGAGTATTCCACAAGAACAACGGTGCAAGAAAGTCTTCAAGACTTGATGCATTCTTTAACAAGAATAAATAGTTATAACATTTAACATTACCAATTAACAATAACAATTAAATAAAAAATAACTTCGGCTGAGTTATTTTTTTTATCCATTTTTACCAATTAAAAAAATAAGCTTAATGCTTATTTCATGAAGTTTAATATAAATTTGTCTAAACCTACTTTTGAATCTATAACACCAGTCTTAATGTCGATATCTAGTTTTGCTAAATCATTAATTAATTCTTTAAGAACTACTGGGTTAGTTTTCATAAGTAATTCATTAGCTTTCTTAATTCTGAATATATGAATTCTTGTAACGTCAGATATTTCTCTTGTTGTCATACCTGTTTGTTTATAATTGTTAACTTTGTTAGCTAATAATAATGTAGAAGCTATTTGTCCAATTAATAATAATGGATCATCTCCTGCAAATAATCTATCTTTGTATGCTGACGCTATTGCATAAGCGTCTTTTTCTATTATTGCATTCGCTAACGCAAAATAATCTTCTGAAACATATGTTGAAATTGATTTATCAATAACTTCAATAGTTACATCTTTTGAACCTAATAATAATTTATCTATTTCGTTGTTTATTATTCTTAAGTCATTTGGTACTTTGTTTGCAAATGCAATGGCAGCTTTATTTGTAATAGTTCCACCCTTTGATTCAACTATTAACCTAATTGTTTCATAAACTCTAGCATTTTTTAATCTATCAAATTTGTTTGTTGTCGCATTGGACATTAAATATTTTATAAGTGTGTTTGTTGCTTTAGGTTTTGCATTATTACTTACAAAAATAACTTTTGTTGTTTTATCAACGTTTTTTAACATCTCAACTAACTTTTTCGCCTCAGCTTCTTTTGAGAATGCTGGTATATCCCTCATTACAACCACTTTAACATCTTCAAACATAGGAATAGTAGTTAATTCCATCAATATTTCAGATAATGCTGAGGTTTCATCAAAAATAACGGGTTCTATACCGAATTTTGCGATAATGCGCTTTTCCTCATTATTGATAAGGAAACTCTCTTCTCCATAAATAAAATACATAGTACAAAAATTATATAGTAGTTATAAGTTAATGTAGGTGAAAAAGTTTGACTTTTTATTTTTATTACCGTTTTGCCAAATATTTTCAATACAAATATAAGGAGTTCGTATGGATAATCAAGCAACCACTTAATCGGCAAAAGAATTAAAGTGATAATGTAGATCACTGATATTAAAGGAGTTAGCGCCATTGAATAAAGAACACCTCAAATAGAAATCCATCCATTTATAGAAATAATTATTGGTAATGTCACTAAAAAGGCGCTTACATTAATGAAGAAATACTTGGCAAACTTGCTGGCGAAAGCTATTGAATTTAAATAAATAATCGTAGTTGAGGCAAGGAAGGTTAATTGAAAAGATATTGACATATTAACATACGGATTTCAAAGCATCAATAATACACCAACAACACCTAAGACATCTAAGTTAGAGCTGTGCTTTAATTTAGAAATTCTTTTTTTTAAAAGTCAGTAACATAATAAATAATAAAGCTCTTATTGCTGGAATGGTTCAATTCAATAAAAACACATAAAGAATCAATGGGAGTAATGAAAATAACTCAAAATAATGAATGTGTAGTTTCTTAAGGGTTAATTCAATCACTTTATAAATTATTCCTATATGGAATCCTGAGATAACAAATAGATGCACTATCGACAAGCTCTTAGTTAATTCAAAAAGATGTTTTGTTTCTTTTGTGCGTTCCCCTAATAGCAATAATGGTGCAATACTTTTCCAAATTTTAGTTCCTGAGTTTACATACTCATGCGTATCATTGAAAAAATTGTGTTCAATAGCTATTATCGATAGAGTTTTAGGGTATATTTGAGACATTATTTGTTTAGTTTTAAGGTATGTAACCATATCAAAGTTGTTTGTATTCTTAATTCCTATTATATGTCCCTTCAAAGACAATACATCACCAGGGTTTATGTTTTCGGTTGTTTTTACTAAAATTTTTTGACCCTCAACTTTTATTATTGCACCCATTTTTATTTTAGAAATTACTGTGTATTTGCCATCTATGTATCTGTCGATATATTTAACGTCTAATAATTGCTTTGATAAGAAATATAAAAAGACTAAAGCGATTGTTATTAGTAGTAGTTTTGGGTAATATGCCAAAAAAGCAACTAATACAATGACAACAAAAAGCAACGGTATATTTATTCCGTTTGAAATTAATCCGTACAACAGCAAACTCAATAAAAAAGCAATGGGTATTCTTAACTTAAATCTAAAATCTTTTTTAGAAGGTTTAAGGTAGTTGTACCAACACCACGTATTGAGTCTAAGTCACTTCATGTTACTTTACCCCCTCTTTGTTTCCTTATAAAAGTCATTATCGCCAAGGAAGTTTTTCTTCTAATTCCCACCCTCATTAAATCAGCTAAGTTTATGTCTTTCAACTTTATTTTCTTTTCGAAGCCTTCCTTAAATGGAATTAATAAAGTTTGTTCTTTGTATAAATGTTTGTCAAATTCAACATCTTTTAAGTTAGCTCCATAGAGTAGTTCCGCTTTAACCAATATTTCTCTAATTGAAATCCCAAACCGAACATCAAAAGGACCATGAAACCGAACCGCTCCTAAAACAGTCACTTTCAGCATTTCTTTTTTGGTTGTGTCATTGTTTGCTTTGGTACCATGAATCATCAAGTACCCTCCAACGCCTATAAAAATTGAAAATAGGGTGCTTATCAATAGTTTTATTTTCATATACTAATATGTAGTTTATTTAAAGGAAATAAAAAAAACAACCTGAGTTGTTGTTTTAATTATTTATTCAAATGATTCTGGATCTAAGTTGTGGAACACTTCTTGTATGTCATCATCATCTTCGAATTTGTCAACTGCATCAAGAATTTTTTGCGCTTTATCAGCATCTACTTTAACTTGTGTATTAGCTTCATATGTAACTTCCGCTGTTTTGAATTCAACACCTTCAAATTCTTTTTCAAGGTTTTCCTTAACTTTAGCGAAATCAGTTGGTTCTGTAGTAATGAAGTATGATTCTTCTCCAGCTTCGAAGTCTGATGCACCAGCTTCAAGAGCAATCATCATAACTGTATCCTCATCTCCAACTGAAAGAGGTAACTCAAGTACTCCTTTTCTATCAAATAAGAATGATACTGATCCGTTTTTACCTAAAGATCCTCCACTCTTATTGAATAGTGATTTAACTGACGCAGAAACTCTATTATGATTATCTGATAAACACATAACCATTATTGAGATTCCTCCTGGTAAGTACCCTTCATATACACTTTCTTTATATACTGCTCCCTCAGCTCCAACACCTGTTGCTTTATCAATAGCTTTTTGAATGTTTTTAGCTGGCATTGATTTTGCCTTAGCTTTTTGAACTGCTAATTTAAGTGGGGCATTTGTATTAATATCTCCTCCACCCGCTGCAGCTGCAACCATAATTTCTTTAGAGAATTTAGCGAAAATTTTTGACCTCGCTGAATCTTGTGCTGCTTTCCTATGTTTAATATTTGCTCATTTACTGTGTCCTGCCATTTTATCTCCTTTTCTATTAGTTATTCTATTAAGTGTATCTATTATATAATAAACTTATTATGATTTTAAAAGATATCGCAAATATTAGACATATTTTCACTAGAAAAGCCAAGAAAAGGAATTACAAAAACGATTGTAGATTAATTTTAAATGGTGTTCATTTGACTAAGTGAAATGTCATAAACAATTCTTCCGCATATGAAACTGTTAGAACCTTAAGAAAGTTCACAACTCCTCAATATGAAACTGGATATTTAATAAGAAGAAAAAAAGCATTTCAAACTATATTATTCCAACAGAATTATGATGTTGTATTAACCGATAGACATGGGAAGGTTTTGAAATTATTCATCGATGTTGCACCAGGGTTTTATTCAAAATATTATAGTGAATGTTATTTTGTGTTGTGATTCCCTGTGGGAACAATAAAATTCTTTGAATTAAAAGAGTTGGATATTCTTCAAACTAGACGTATCATCATCTAATGATGGTACTTTTTTTAATAAGTGCACACCTTAATTTTTGCTTAAAAATATTAATATGATATGATTACCCATATAGAAAGAGGAAATATGAAAAACATTACAAGTTGAAATCTTTCTCTACAAGTATTGTTATTTACTGGAATTGTATTAGCGATTCCATTGCTGTTGGGATTAATTCTTCCAATTGTAAAACCAAGAATTAAAAGAAAATCAAATATTTATCTTTATTCATTTTCTGCAGGTTTTATTTTAGTCTTAGGACTTTATGGATTAATTGCTCAACCATTAACATCACTTAGAGAAACTTTAGAGGGACATACACATGGTCACCACAATCATTTAACTAAACATTACGGAGATTGAGAAATCATAAGTATTTTAGCTGGAATCGCTATTGGAGGTGTATTGATTGGTATGGGTGGTTCTATGTTGGCAAGACATATTTTTACCAAAAAAAGTGGAGAGGTTCATAATAATCACAGTGACCATAACCACGGAGATCACATTTTTAACTTAAAAGAAGCTCAATCAGCGAAATCAAAAGTAACCGTTATTATGTTGCTTATGGCACATAAGATACCCGCTGGAATTTCATTAGGTTTAATGATTCAAGGACTGAACGATCACGAAGTGAGTGGTATGACAATTGCAGCTATAGTTGCATTCATCATACATACAATACCAGAGATGTTAACTATATACTATAGACAAATAGAAATGGGAACAAACAAATGAAAAGCAATGGGATTCACATTACTAATTCAATTAATTCTATTACCAATGATGTTTATAGGAGCTTATTTAGGCGAGGCTATTCAAGATGTTATTTGATTAATGCCATTAATATTAGTTACATCTGGTTCTATATTAGTATTTACAGCAATTCTAGAATTAATACCAGAATTTATAGATCAAGAAATCTCGCATGTTAAATGACATACAACAACATTCTTATTTGTAGTTGGATTCTTGATGGCATTATTAATCCTATTAGTTCATGTGCATTAATTCACAAAAAAGCGCAAATGCGCTTTTTTTATGTTAGCCTCATAGACTAAAAATACCCAAATAAGTCCCATATTTAGGTTTTTATATATTGTAAAAATTTGTCTGTATTAGCAATTAGTGGTAAAATATTTAATAATAATTATTAGGGGGTAGAAATGAAGAAAAAATATAAAGTAGTATTAAAATCATCTGCATTAGTAGCAGTATCAGCTATTGGAGTGTCAACTGTAGCTGTTGCTTGTGGAGAAACAGATTCAAAAAAAGAAGTTAAATCATCACATCACAACAGGAGAAGAAGAAGACATGGTTCTCATAGAGTTATTACAGAAGGTCAACATGTTTGAAGATTTGCTGGTGCAGAATATGCAACCAAAGAATTAGCTGACAAAGCAAGAAACAAATTAATTAACGAGAAATTTGAGGAAGCTAGAAAAACAGCTTTAGTTAAGGATTTTGAAATAGATGGTAAATCATTTAAAACAAAAACTGAATTTGTTGATTACCTTAAAAAAGAGTATGAAGTTAAAGAAACTTATTTCAAAAAAGATGCTTTCAAAGAAGTAGAGAACTTTGGTGATATTAAAAATAAATATGTAGATATTATCGACGGACTAGAGTTTAAAGGTAAAAAATATAGTTCTATTAAAGAATTTGTCAAAGCGAGTGGAGATGGTACGGGTAATTTTTACGTACAAGAGAAATATGCTCCGAAAGAATTCAACATGCTTAATGAAGTTAAAAAGGGGAACTTTATCTTTAAAAGCGGTGGAACTAAACCTGCTCCAGAAATAAAAACATTGAATGACTTAGATAAATTCAAAAAAGAACTTACAAGAGTTGTTACAGAAATCTTCAACAAATCTGAAAAATGAAGAGATGGCTATGACACAATAGATGCAACACGTTTAGTACTTGGAGATGTCAAATCGATCAATTTATCTACTGGGTCCACACCACTTTATAAAGGTAGAGATGGTAATTATTGATTATTCGCAAATGCAACAATAAGCGATGGAAAAAAAGTAACTTCAAAATCTCTGCTTTCAATAATTAAAGAGAATGTTAAGACAATGGATGATGTTAAAACAATTTGAAATCTTATTTCTTCGAACAACTTCAAATTAACATCAAAAGGATTTTTATCACCTTCAACATGAGAAAAATCATTGAATGCCCTATCTAATGATGGTACTTCTTTAGAAAATTACAAAACAAATTCGAGTAAATGGAATGTTTTAAAACATTTTGAAGTTAATAAAAAATTCTTCAAAACTAAAAAAGCGGCAGAAGCAGAGGTTGATAAATTTACCGGTGTAAAAGAAGTATCCATCAAACCCGCTGAATTAAAACTATTGAAAAACTTAAGTGACTTAAAATCACTAGTTAAACAAAAAGGTGTAACCAAATTAATGTGAAAAGATGGTTCAATTTCTTCTACTGAATCAAAAACAAACACAGATATTGTTGAAACTATCAATAAAAAACTTGGAACTTCTTGAGTAGTTAATAATGAAATTTTAAATACCAAAGCTGAAGCGGTAGCTAAAGCAAGAGAGTTGGCTTCTAATGATAAAACTTCTTCAAATGTGTTAATTAACATCGATACATTAACTCCTTCAACTAATGCTAAATCTAAAGTTGGGCGTAACTTCAAAACTGAAGAAGTTTCAAAGATGCTTAAGAACCCTCAAACTTTTAAAGATATTAAATCCAAATCTTATATTAAGCAAACAGATGGAACGTTGCTTGAAGTAAATAAAAACAACTTTAAAAAAGGGTTTGTTGTTGTGAAGAAAACAAGGCCTGATGCTTTCAAGAAAACCAAGGATAAAGTGTTCTTTGTTAAACATTCAATTGAACAAATATTATTCGAAGGTGTTAAATTCCAAAAAAACAATAATGGTGAAGCTTTATACAACTACGAAGGAAAACAACTTAACTTGAAAGACTTTAGATCAAAATTTGAAGAAACTTTCAACGCTAAGAATTCTATGTATATAGATGAAATGATTTTAAATTCAAAAGGAAGAAATTATTTTGAAAATTATTTCAAATTCCCTGAAACAAGAGTTATTGGTTCAGATAAGATGGCCGTTATAGACACTCCTAAGATAGGTGTTGTTAAAATAAATGGTAAAGATGAATCTAAAGATGAAATAACTATGTATATCAGACATGGTAAAAATGGTTTTTGATCTAAAAAAACAAATATCATTGGTATTCAGAATGATGATGAGATTAAAATTGTAATCAGAAAGAGCGATAGTTCTTACACAAGGATAATTAAAGTAAATAACTTAAAAAGAAATGTTATTGATTTCTTTAAAAACTTCAAAAATGGTGACGGAACTCCTGATTCTTTAAAAGATAAAAAAGCGATTCAAGCAATGATTGATGGCTTTGAACAAATCGGAAAAGATTTACTAGCTGATTTGAAATTCAATCTAAAGAATTTACTTGAAGTAGCAAAAAAATACATGTCAACAGATGTAGACAAAAGAGATAGAAAAGAATTTGCAGATGCATTCCATAGAATTCACAACTTATTAGATGAAAGATTCTTTGATGAAATCGCAACTAACAAAGATTCTATAGCAAATAGAGTTATCGAAACATTGGTAAACAATGGTGTGGATGCGTCAATGATCTCAAATGATAATAAAACTCTGAAACCAGAGTTAAAAGCATTACTTGATGATGCACTAGATATTATTAAAGTCTTTATTGATGATTCATTTAATTTCATTGAACATTCATTGTATTGAAAACCGGAATGATTGGATGCTAGTCATTTAGTTAATGCAAAATCTGCCAATGCAGATGATAAAGCATTTTTCGATAAATTAACTAAAGGTAAATTGATCGAAAACTCTGGTGATGCAGATGATAAAAAAGATGCTGCATTCCAAACCGTAAAAAAACTTATGAATGGAAATTTAAAAGTTTATAAAGAAACCACAGCTAATGGGGAAGTTCTTTACCATGTTGTTAAAGATGTTAATTCAAGAGTGATTTCAAATACATTCAAAGGCTTCTTGGAACATTCTAAAGTTGACCACAAAGGCACACTTGATAACCTTCGTTTAAATCCTAAAGATAATAAACTTGAAGGTGTCTTAGCAGCTGCTAAGAAAAGAAAAAGTGATAATCATTACGAAGAAGATGCAAAGAAAATATATCAACCTAAAAAATCAGGTAATCCTAAATCAAGCGATGGTAAGGCAGAATCAAATTCTAAATCACCGTTAGATGCCATCTTAAAATTATTAAAAGGTGATGATATAAAAAATCTAATCCCAGTAATAAAAGGAATTCTAAATTCACAATCATTAGAAGGTTTACTAAACCTAGGTGAGGGAGCGGTTGATTCTAAATTTGGTTTAAGTGGTCTTGGTCACTTAGAAAATATATTCAATTCAATAACTGGTTCTCTATCTACTGGATTTATTTCAGCAGAAAATAACCTTCAAGGACTACTTACACGTTTAATTGGAGAAAAAGGTAATGTTGTAATGAGTTTTGCTAAAGATAGTGATGGTAACTTTATACTTAAAGATTACAAATCACCACAAATCACAACAGTCGATAAAGATAATAGAGACACAATCATTTACAGAAAGGATAAACTAGACGTATTATTCAAGAAACTTAAACCATTAATTGATCTTGGATTAATACTCGCTGGTTCATTATAGGAGGTAATTATGAAATTAAATAAAAAGATACTTTTAAGAGGTGCTATAACACCTTTAGTAATTGCCACACCTGTAGTGGTTGCGGTTTCTTGCGGTAATTCAATAGCAAACCAAAAAGGGAATGATAAAAAACAAAATAAAATCATCATTCCAAAAGGTAAAGTTGCACAATCATACACTGCAGCAATGGAGTTAAATAATTATTTTGGAGATTTCCTAAGTAAATTTAAAGGTAAAGTGGCATTAACTGCACAAGCTAAAAGAACAGCAGATTACGCAATTATAGCTTTTGTTTCATACTTAGAAAGTGATGCAACAAATAGTAATGCTGATGAAAAAGCTAAAGCCAAAGCAAAACAAGAATTTTCAGAAAATTTAAAAGAATTTAAAGATCAATTAGATAAATTATTTGACATGGCATTAGTAGACCCTGAAAATAGTGCCAATATCATTTCTCCCATTATAAATAATTTTATTAATCTTAAAGATGTTGATAAAAGCAATAAAGCACAAAGGCTAGCTAAAGTCGTTATACAGAACGTACTTCTTAAAATGCAAATGGTTATGGATAATGTTTTAGATACATTAATCAATATAAACTATTCTGACCCAACAAAAGTTATCGGTGATGCTGAGCTTGTTGGAACATTAAAGGATGTTCAAGATGGTAAAACTAACAAACTTGTTTCTAACGACGATGTAAAAGCAGGATTTGCTGATGCTAAAAAAATAGCGAGTGGGGTGGAAATTTCTAAAGAAGATACTTATGACATTAAAAACCACCTTGGTGGAAGCATAGGTTCATTAGCATCTATTTTTGGAGGTTTGATTGGTGACACTAAATTCAAAGTTGAAACTGATGTAATCAAGGGTACACCTTGACAAGCCGGAATGGCAGAATTCGTTTCAAGTGCTACCGCTCATCCGGAAGATATTAAAGTTTATAAGAGTAAAACAACAGATGAAATTTATTTCAAGAAAGCTGAAACTACTACTCATTTAGCAAACAACATCAAAAAGTCTTTAAACTTAGACGAAAGTAATGTTGGTGCTCTTATTGATGACCCTTTCTTAAACGATAATTTCCTAGTAGATTTATTCAGAACTGGAGATATTAAAATACCTTCTCTTGGAAAAATAAAACAACTTCTAAATGATAAAACACCTATTTATAATACGTTGAATAAAATTCAGTTGATTTTAGAAGATTTCGGTAAAACATTAGAACTTACAGAAGTGAACTTACAAATGTTAGCCTCACATCTTATAGGTGATAAAGCTGAATTTTATGGTGGAATCGAAAAGAAAAATGGTTCTTGAGAAGCTAAAGAAGAAGCTTTTATGACACCTCAATTAAATGCATACAATTATTCTAATTATGAAGGTTATAACAAACATGTAAAACAAGATGTAATCGATAATTCATTAAAAATCGTTTTACAAAAAACTGTCCCTATAATAGGAACAGTGGAAGCTTCAGTTAATGTTTTAGATGTCCTAAAAAACATAACACGCGATCCACACTCTAACTATACAGTTGGATTATTCCAAATTGCTCAAGTTCTAACTGAAGGACTTAAAAAAGAAGGAATGAACGATATTAAAATCAAAATTTAAAAAACTCCATTGGAGTTTTTTTATAATAAAAAAATAAGCGATGCTTATTTATACTCTTCTTTTGATTTAGGTTCTGGTAAAGGAACCCTTTTATGATTAGTGATTGCTATTTGCCTCTTAATTTTTATTAATATATCCTCTTCAACAAATTCACCTTTTAAATATTTATCTACTTCATCATATGAGAAGCCTAACTCTTCTTCATCAGTTTGCCCTTCTCATAATGCGGCAGTAGGTTTCTTAGTTCAAACAACTTCCGGTAATTTTAGCTCTTTTGCCATCTCTTTTACTTCACCCTTAGTCAAATGTACTATTGGAAGTAAATCAACCCCTCCATCACCGTATTTAGTGAAATAACCAAGTATTCATTCTGCTGCATTGTCTGTTCCAAGCACTAAGTATCTTTTTTCTTGTGCTAAAGCATATAAAGCTGACATCCTTAGCCTTGGTTTTATATTTGCTGTTGCTAACCTTGTTTTTGTTCCTACTGCTTTTTTCATAGCTTCGTATGATTCAGTTAAATCAACTAGTTTTGTTTCAATAGAGATTGTATCTGCTAATTCTTTTGCATCTATTAAATCTTGACCCATGTTATTGATTGGTAAATAAACACCTAATGAGTTCTTTGGAAATGCTTTTTTAGCTAATGCTGCAACGACAGAAGAATCTACTCCACCTGACAGACCAACTATAACACCATCCATGTTTGCTTTTTTAACTTCTTCTTGAAGTCATTGTACTAAGTATTCTGAATATTTCATATAAATATAATACTACATTTAAGAATGCTTTTCTACTTAAAGTAAATGATGGTTAATGACGAATTAAAAACATACACTTTTATGTGCATGTTTTTTTATATTTTATTATTTTGTTTTTTGAAGTATCTATCGGTTCTGATTTTATAAAATAAAGCATTACCAACAACAGCAATATCAGACAATAACATAATTACAGCTGCAACTCAAGGCGACACAAACATCATAAATGCCATTGGCAATGCAAGTATATTAAATATCATAGCCCATGATAAAGACTGGATTATCTTAATCTGATTTCATTTAGAAATTTTAATTGCATTGATCAATGAATATAAATCATCATTGAGGATTGATATATCAGAAAGAGAATTAGTGATATCCGAACCAGAGGCAAATGCCATAGAAATATCCGCTGCTTTTAGAGCTAGAATATCATTAAACCCATCACCGATGAATAATATTTGTTGCTTATCCTTTAATTGATTCTTACTTCTAAGTTCTTTAACTAATTCGGCTTTTTGTTCGGGTAGGATATTTGAATACATTTCATCAATATTTAATAAATTACCAACACGCTTAGCAGCTCTTGATGAATCTCCTGTAATCATAATAGTTTTGATTTTTAATTTGTGCAACATTTGTATTGTTTTAAGTGCATTGGGTTTTATATCATCCATAACTTCAAAAGTTGCAAGAGTTTTTGTAGAAGTTGTTAAAGATACTATTGTGGCACCATTGACTTTTGCTCTTTTATTAGATTTGGTTATTAAGTATTTTTCACCTTTATACGTAGCTTCAATACCAACTCCAGTTATTTCATTAACATTTTCAACCTTAATTGTTGAGTTGAACTTAGATGTTATAGCATTAGCTATTGGTTGTATTGAATGTTTCTCAATTGCTGCAGCTAACATAAGTGAATCTTTATTACCTTCATATCGAACAACCTTCATCTTACCAGTAGTCAATGTACCTGTTTTGTCAAATATAACAATTTTTACATCTTTAATCTTTTCAAATGATTTAGACTCCGAGAATAACAATGAATTTTTATTAGCTAAAGATGCTGACACAGTTACAACCAAAGGTGTCGCAACCCCAAGAGCACAAGGGCAAGCAATTGCTAGAATGGTTACTGAAGAAAGGAAAGCATTCTCTATATAACTATCACCTTTAAATCAACCGAGTTGAATATGCGCACCATAACCCATTGCTATTCAGAAAATAAATGCTAAGAATGCTAATGTAAAAACAAGTGGTGTAAATATTCTCAAAACCTTATCAGCAATAACTTGGATTTTGGGTTTGACCAGCGATAAGTCTTCTGCTTTATCTATTATTAAAGCTAAAGTTGAATCTTCAAAATCCTTCTCAACCTTTAAGAGAATTCTTTCTTTTATATTTATAGAGCCTGATAGCATATCATCTCCAACGGTTTTAACGATCATTTTGGATTCTCCTGTTATTTTAGAATAATCCAAGTGAGTTTTTCCCTCTAATATCTTTCCATCCAAAGGAACATTTGAGTTAGCTTTAATTGAAATGATATCACCTACATTAATTTCATTTATAGGAACTTTTATTTCTTTGCCATTTTTTACTAAATACACCGATTTTGTTTTAAGCTTCAAGAGCTCTTTGTATCCATCAATAGACTTACTTCTAAGCCTTACCTCTAAAGTGTTTCCTACAAAGGCGAAAATAACTAATAAAGCAGTTCCTTCTCAAAAGACTTCGTAAGAATACGTTGTATCCTGGAAATGTATAGAAGAATTTATAATTGAATACAAAAATAACAAATGAGCTGCTAAGCCTAGCAATATATCCATGTCAAATATCTTCTTAAACATATTTTTATATATGAAGAATAATCTTCAACCATAAATGATGAGTATTATTGTAGTTATTGAACCTCATATCAGTGGATTTCAGGTTACCTCAATTATTCCTTTAGGTTTTAAAACATTCAATATAATGAAATATATTTGCAATAAAAATAATGGAATTGCCACAATTATTTTTATTTTTAATAATTTATCTTTATCCATTATTTAAATCGAAACCAAGGTTACTGATCAATCTTTTAATTTCTTGTAACTCTATTTTTGTTTCATCATATTTAATTTTTATCAACCCCGACGCAACGTTCACCAACACTTCTTCAACTCTTTCTCCTAACACTGTTTTAATTTTGTTCTCACAAGAACCACAGTGTAATTTTGCATGTAATTTGACTATCTTCATTTTTACCTCGCTTTTATACCTATCTTAATTATATAACTAAATAGTTATATGAAAACAAAACAATAAAAAAGAGAATTACTCTCTTTCTGATCATTCAAATTCAAATGAGAAGATTCTAACAGTATCTCCATCTTTAACACCTTGTTTTCTAAGTTNGTCTCAAACTCCAAGTGCTGATAGTTTTTTGTTGAATCTCATGAAGTTTTCACCAGTTGATAAAGGAATCTTATCGTAAATACGCTCAACCTCTTTACCTGAGATTTCAAACATACCTTCGTAATCTTTTTCAACGATAAAGTCATCTTCAAAAGTAATTGTAACCTCTGATTTTTTAGCTTTATATTCAATTTCATCTGCTGCTCTATATGCATCATATAACTTATGTTTAAGTGGTTCAATACCTTTTTCAGTTAATGCTGATATTTCAACAAGTTCAATTTCAGGATAAGCTTTTTTAAATTTCTTAACGTTATCTGGAAAGGCATCTAAGTCTGCTTTGTTAGCGATAACTACTTGTTTACGCTTTTCTAATCCTAAAGAATATTCTTTAAGTTCATGGTTTATTACTTCAAAATCTTTAACAGGATCTTTCATTTCATCACCAAAATCAATAACGTGAGCTATTAATCTACATCTTTCGATGTGTTTAAGGAATTCAATCCCTAATCCTTTACCTTGTGCTGCACCCGCGATTAATCCAGGTAAGTCAGCTACAACGAATGAATTCTCTCCAACTTTTGATAATCCTAATTGAGGATTAAGAGTTGTAAACTCATAAGCTGCTGTTTTTGGTTTAGCATTAGTAACTTTTGATAATAATGTTGATTTACCTGCTGAAGGTTTTCCAACAAATCCAACATCTGCAAGAACCTTAAGAACAAGTCTTAATCTAAACTCATCACCTCTATCTCCATTTTCAGAGATTCTAGGTGCTTGATTTCTTGAAGATTTAAATTTTGTATTACCTTTACCACCATTACCACCGGCAGCAATTAGGTATTCTTTTTGTTCAGTTATGTCAACAAGTAATTTGTCTCCATTCATAACCAACGTTCCTAAAGGTACTTTAATAAAAATATCTTTCCCTTTAGCCCCATACTGGTTTTTCCTTCTCCCGTCTTCTCCATCATTACCAAATATGTTTCTTTTTAATTTCAGGTTTAAAAGTGTGTTCATTCCGGGTTCACCTACAAAGTAGACACTTCCCCCTAGTCCACCATCTCCACCATCTGGTCCCCCACGTGATACGTGAGCTTCCCTACGGAAAGATACTACACCATTCCCACCTTTACCTGCTTTTACATGTATTTCTGCTTCGTCTATAAATTTCATACTTGTATTATAAAGGAAATAAAAAAATAACCTATGGTTATTTATTTTTTGATGAATTATTGTTCATATTTAATTTTAATTTTCTCTACAAATATAGCTATATTTTTTCGGAAATCTTCTAAAGTTTTTGAAGTCATGAAAGCCATTCTTTCATCACTTGCACCTTTGAATTTTGCAAATCATTGAGATGCTACAGATTTAGACTGAGCCAATGTGTAATTAGGTGATCAATTCTTTAAAAGTATGTCAATATATCTCTTAATTGTTTTGTGTATTGTATCTATTGTAGGATCTGCTTCATAAGAACCTGTTTCGATATAATCTTTCATTTGTTTTAATACTCAAGGACTGCTTTGAGCTGCTCTTGCAACCATTACAGCATCAACACCTGTGTATTCTAACATTCTTTTTGCGTCTTCAGGAGTGAATACATCACCATTTCCAATAACTGGTATTGAAAGAGCTTCTTTTATTTCTTTGATTGCATCTCAATTAGCATTACCTTGATACATTTGTTCACGTGTACGCCCATGCACGATCAACGCCGAAGCGCCAGCTTCCTCAATGATCTTAGCTAACTCCATGTAATTTGAAGAGTTTTCATCTCACCCTAGTCTTATCTTTACAGTTAATGGTTTTTTAATAACAGATACTATACCTTCAACTATTTCTCTAACTTTTTCAGGTGTTTTTGTAAGTGCTGAACCCGCTTGTGACTTAATGGCCACTTTTTTCACAGGACACCCCATATTAATATCAATAATTTGAGCATTCGAATTTTCATCAAAGTATTTTGCGGCATTAATGTAATCTTGAACATCTCCACCAAAGATTTGTAAAGCAACGATACCCTCTTCTTTTGTAACTCTAGCTATATCTAGTGTTTTTTCAGAATTGTATTTTAAACCTACGTTTGAAGTCATTTCTGTACAAGTATATCCTGGTTCAAAATCCTTTGCTATTGTTCTGTAAGCGCTATTAGTAACACCAGCCATTGGGGCTAAGATTACTTTATTTTTAATTTCTATATTTCCTATTTTAAACATAAGGATATTATATTAAAAAAAGTAGCAATGTAAACTACGTAAATAAAATTATATTTTTATACATAGTACATTACTTTTACTTTTTAGCCTTTTATAAAAAGGGTGGTATGAATATTATTCCTAATTTTTCATACAATGAATAAAAGTCGGATATTATATCAGCATAATATTTAGCAATTATTTTATCTAGTTTTCTGGTTACTACCGCATCTATAACAAACTGATCACGTGTAGTTTCATAACCGAAATAAATATGGTTATCAGGTTTTGTGACATAAAAATTATTTTTTATTTTATTTTTATATTTTNAAACTTCTTCCATAGCTAATGGTGTAAACACCATTCTTGATTTAATGGGGTTATTACTTTTAAGTTTTACACGCCGCACAAATTCCTTGTTTTCAAGCTTAATTTTTTTAGCACCTATTTTAGAATCTAAGAACCCGCCCTTCATACAAAATAAGAAGTCATCATCTCTTTCATTGGTGCTAATTGATGCAAACCCAGAATATCCATATACCTCATGCGATGAACTACCCCCATCCGAACCTGTTGAACTTTCAATTCAATGAAATCTTGCACTTTGGAATGTCACTTCGTATTTACCTTTATACATTGTTTTAAATAATGGTGAAGTCTCATCCAATATTGCTGTATTTGGAATTTTATATGTATATTTTTCAACACTTTCATCTATAACATCTTCAACAATCTCTTTCAATTCAAAATCAGGGAGATTGTTTATTGCGATTTTATATATTTTGTCTTTGTCCATTGATTTAACATACAACTCATTACATTTTTTTAACTTATAACTTCTTATGAATAACAATAATGCACCGAAGAGAGACGTACTTACTCCAAGAACAATACGAGATGTTAAAGTGTTACCTGAATGACCTATTGAGGCCGCTCCATGGATGACAACTACAATACCCCCTATTATTAATAAAAGCGAAACGATAATATATCATCATGAAGTAACGACTCAAATTCTATCAGTAACTTCTTTGTAAGATTTTTTTACACCTTTTGTAATTTCATTCATCAAAGGTTCTTTTACTTTCGCTTCATATTCTTCTAAACTCATTATTTTATTGATTCTTTTCATCTCGAACTCCTTCGATTCATTACTTAACTTGTACCAATGCTTGTTTTAATTATAGCATGGTGACTTTTTTGTTTTTTTACTTTTCTAGTGTTCTGAACTTTTATATTAAACAGTTGTTTGAAAAAAACTGCATAAAAAAACACCAGTTTGCACTGATGTTAAGATAAACTATTTAGTTTTTTTAGGAGTTTCAATTCTTTCAGTGTAAACTGAAGCGTATTTTCTTCCTTTAATCATTTCGTATTTTACATAACCGTCAATCAATGCGAATAGAGTGTCGTCTCCACCACGTCCAGTATTTGTACCAGGGTGAATTTTTGTTCCTCTTTGTCTGTAGATGATTCCACCAGCTAATGTAAATTGTCCATCAGCAAGTTTAGCTCCAAGTCTTTTAGAATGTGAATCTCTACCGTTATTAGTAGATCCACCACCAAGTTTATGTGCCATTTATTTCACCTAACCTTTCAGTCCAGTAATTTTTACACGAGTGTAAGGTTGTCTGTGACCGTATTTTCTTTTGTGTGTTGATTTTTGATTGTGTCTGTATACTACGATTTTCTTTTGTTTACCTTGTTTTTCGATTGTACCTTCTACTGAAGCACCATCGATTAATGGTTTACCAATTTTGTCTCCAAGAACTAATACTTCAGAGAAAACAATTTTGTCTCCTTCTTTACCTTCAACTTTTTCGATGAAGATTGTATCGTCTTTTTGAACAAGAATTTGTTTACCACCAGTTTTAATGATTGCGAACATATTATTTGTTCTCCTTTTTGAATGTGACTCACCCGGATGGCGCTATGCTTAAATGCCATTTTGGTATGGTTGTTTGAAACAACTTAATTATTATATAGTAAAAATAACCATTTTGCTCATACATATAGGAGTTTTTTTGCTCTTTACTTTAGTAGGCGGAGAAACTTGATACATTCACTTTTTTAATCTTTGTTCCTTTTTGTTGCGAGTTGTGTGTGTCGCTTGAGTATTTTTGGGTAATAGTTTTACTTCCACCAAATGAAACAGAACCCGATTTTTCGCGAACAGCTTGATAAATAGCCACACCTGAACTAACTACAGTTTGAACTAGGGTTGCAATAACCGGTATTGCTGCAAGTCAAGCAAACCCACCATAAGTTTTAATTCTTTCCTCTTTTGTCATAGGTATAAATTCTTTTTTCATATTCACCTCCCATAACTATATGTTTTTTTATGATTTCACATTAAAAAAATACCAATATTTATTTGGTATATTTTATTAGTTTTGAGTTCTCGTTATATCCCCTACCGCTTTTAGCACAGTTAACACCATCAATAATTACAGCATCAGCAGTAAATCCAATATTAATTGTTAATAAAGATCCTCCAACACCATAAACATCAACTGGAGAATTCACCTTTTCGAAGTTTTCAATTTTTTTAACATTAAACCCTGATGAAACTATTATTTCAACATATTTACCGCCGTTTTTATCCAATTCTTCCCTCAATGCTTTAATCAAGTTTGGGGTTACACCGAATTCTTCATCATTTTTAAAATATGCATCAGAAACACCATCAGATGTATCGACTCTTACTGCTTTTAATTCTTTACCAAATTCTTCTAGAACAGCTAAAGAATCTGTGATTACATCATTATTAAAATCTACAAGAGCAACTAGGTTTTCATTTGGAAAAGTTTGCTTATATGCCTTTAATGCATTAACCAAATTTCCTCCGAACATTTGGATCAATGCATGTGGAACAGTTCCTACGGGTTGACCACCATGTAATTCTGTATGCGCTTTTGTAACTTGTGTTTCAATACCACCAAGAGAAATTGCATAACCATCCCTAATTTGATTAGTGTAATGATCAGCTCTATCCCCCATAAAAATAATTTTCTTATTAGTAAGACTTTTAATCTTTCTAGCATTCGTAGCTAAAGATGTTTGCCTTGCAAGGATTCCATCAATCATTCCTTCATAAATACCAAACTCTGCATATGGACCTTCTAACTCAAGAACAACATCCTTACTATTGATTAGTGTTCCTTCTTCCAAGTATTTAATACTGTACTTTGAAGTATCTGTGCTTGTTTCAAGTAATTCCAAAACTTCATTCATACCACATAGGACAACATCGTCATTACGTTGGAAGAATTGCAGAGTCACTCTACTTTCTGGTTTATTGTTTTTAATTATTGCTTGTGTTTTAAAGAAATAATTAGCAATATATTTTTCGTTGTTTTTAGATTTCATTTAATTTCAACTCACTTTCATTGATTCACTTCATTTTTTTAAATAATCATCACAGGACTATTGTTATTAATATTGGTAATGTTATTTGCATTACAAGAACATGTATTCATGGAACGTAGTTTGTTCATCCATTTTCAAATAATGTGAAAATAGGTCCATAGAGAGCCGCTGTACCCATTCCAGATGTAGGAACACCAATTGCTCCTGCAGGGAATTCTAAAGGTAATCCAACAGCACATGTAGCCGCTATCATAGATACAATAACGGGAATTATTAATAGTTTTGGTTTCTTGGCAATGTTTTGCATATGTAACATAGATGTTCCAAGTCCAACAGCTAAAGTCTTTCCAATTGTTTTATTTGATTTTCAGGTCATAACAGCAAAGGCAACCATTTGTGCCGCTGTTGCCGCCATTGCAGCTGAAGCTGGTGCTCCATGTAAATGTAGCATTATCGCTATTGCTGCCGATGAAGTTGGGAGTGTTAGTGCTAACCCCATTATCATTCCAATTAGTGGCGCACATAACACATTCAACCCTTTTGAACTTCTTGCTAATGCATCAACTATTAATTCAACAACTGAAACTACTCCAGATGTAATAAATGTTAACGAACCAGCTGCGATCATTCCAAAGAATAAACCGATAAGAGGTATAAAGAATATATCCATATATGTTTTGAATTCAAAGATACGGAATAAATATACCAATAAAACAGATATTAACCATGAAGATAATATATCTCCAGGAATACCTTTCTTAAGATGTGTAAACGTAAAGAATCCATACTTTGCGTTACTTGTTGTTATTTGGTGTGTTGTCAATGAATAATGAGGTATTAACATTGAAACAGAAGCAATCATAGCTGCAATTCCAAGTGAAAATATTTGTAATGGTTTTAAACCACACCTTATACCCACTCCTATACCAATTCCAAACCCTACAGAATATGACAATATATTTTTAATATCATACATAAAATGCATATTCGGAATTTTACCAAACAACCCTATTATGGTTCCTAAGATTAACGTAGCAAAGAATCCATAAGTCATACCTATCATAGAACTAACCCAAATTTCTTTTTGGTTAATAGTTTTGTTAATTTTAAACATTTTTCTCCTAGTAAAATGTTCCTGCTATTTAGTTGTGTTGAAAATTTACAGATAACACTGTTGCATTTTCTATATTCAGACTTTACTGTCGGCTCAGGAATTCCACCTGCTCATGCTCAAAAGAGTACGATGGCTATTACATCCGGTTGAGAAATTAACTCAGTCAGGAAACTGCAAACTAATGTTTGCTAATTAATTATAATTAATTTTTAAAAATATAAATCATTATTTTATAAACAACAATACAAAAAATAAAAAAGAATTAAAAAAATACCACTTAAGGTATTTTTATAACATTGGAGGAATTAGCGCTAAACCTATAACTTCATAGAATTTATAGAAATCATCAACGATATCTTCGAGATAATTTTCAGCAGTTTCTTCGTCTGTTTTCCCCATTTTAGCATCAATAATATAACGACCAATATCTGTTGATAGTGTAAACGCATAATGTCAACGCTCTTTGATTAGTTTGAAATCACTTTGAATTGTTTTATAGTGTTTTGAAACTTCTTCCATAGCTAATGGAGTAAATGCCATTCTTGATTTAATCTCATTATTTGAACGATACTTAGTAGTCTTTAAGAACTCTTTATTTTCCAATTCAATTTTCTTTAATACTGATCCTAGTGAAGTATTATTCATTGAATATAAATAGTCAGAATTCTTTTTATCACCCTCAATAAGAATGTATCCAGAGTTTCTATAATAATGTCTTGTTGTTGTTCCATTTTTAGTTCTAACAACTCTAACTCAGTGATATCTTGCTGATTGGAATTTTACATGATATTTATCTTTATACATTGCATGAAATACAGGGGATGATTGAACCACTGCTCCATCGCTAGGTATATTAAACTTGTATTCATAAAGTTCTGAAGAAAGTCCTTCTTCAACATCTGTTAATTTAAAATTAGGAAAAGCTTCAACAGCAATTTTATAAATTGCTTGATTATTCATTGAATTACGATAAATAAAATCGATTTTTTTAAGTATCTTTCTCCTATGAAATCACATAATGATTCCAGCAAGAATTAAAATACCTCCAATTATCATGAAAATTAATTCGGGTATTTGAAGCCCTTCGTTAGCTTTTGTTGAAGATGCATAAGGATTGTTAGCTGTGTAAGGATCATTATAAGAATTATCGTGAGAGTCTTTTTTAAAGAAAAAGATAAGCACTCCCAATATCGTTCCACTCCCTAAAATGATTAATAATATTGATACTATTAAATATCAAGGATTTGAAATTCTTTTGTAATTCTTCGGAAGAAGAGGTTCGGCGTTTTTAATACCCTCAACAACCTCATCTTTTAATAATGGTTTTACTTTTGAAATATATTCTTCTTTTGATATTAATTGTTCTACTCTTTTCATAGTTTCCTAATCGAATTTCATTTCAACATCTTTTTTATCTGCACTTGATGCTTCGAAAAATGGTAAAGTACCTAAACCAAGTTCTGTTGCTGGTACATTTGAAGGTCAAGCAAATAATTGTTGATTGAATTGTCTTACTGAAGTGTTGTATAGTCTTCTAGCTGCGGCAATTTCTCTCTCTAGATATGCAGCTTGTTCCATTAATTCATTAATACTTTGGTTAGCTTTTAAGTCAGGGTAATTTTCTGAAACCATTAATAATCTCCCTAAAGCTGATTCTGTTCTTGAATTAACTTCCGCTCTATTTTCAGAATTGATTGTCATTCTTCTTAATTTTGTTACGTCTGAAAGTACTGTTTTTTCATGTTTCATGTAAGCTTTTGTTGCTTCTAATAATTTAACTAATGTATCTCTACGTTTTTTTAACTGCACATCAATTCCTGATGCTAATTCATTAACTTCTGATTGTTTTCTATTTAATGCATTTTTAGTCATCACGTGGATGATTAATGGAATTATTAAAATAAATAATATGTATCATATAACTCTTCCAACTGTTCCTGCTTTGGCATATTTTTCGCTATTGTCTACATTTGGATTTAATCCTTCTGGATTACCTCTTTTTCTTGTATTCACTAATTGTGACATTGTTTTCTCCTTTGATATAACTTTTAATTAAGTTACTTGTATTTACATTATAAAGTATACAACAATTACGTTTTGCTAAGTCTTTTGACTTTATTTGTTTTTTTCTTATTTAAGCTTAATTCATCTTTTTATATTCTTACTTCACTATTTTTTTATATTTTTAATTTTTAACCACACATTTAAGTCTTTTTACTTATTTGGGTAGTTTTATTAAAAGTTATATAATTTATTCGAATTAAAATTAGAGACAAAAGCCAAAAAGAAAGCCAAAGGAGAGATTGTGTTAAAAACTAAAAAAATATCCCTAGGAATTTTTGCATCGCTAGCCACGATAACAATTCCAATCATTGCAGTGGTATCTTGCACCAAAACATTCAACCTAAGCAAGAAAAAAGAGATGATTGATTTCGAAAATTGAAGCAATACTCATATGAAAGATGGAAAAACAACAGAAGAAGTAAAACTTAAGTTCAAAGGAAAAGAGCTAACATTAAAAAAAGGAACAACAGAAAAAGATGTTTCAAACGCTTTAGCAAAACTCGGAATGTTTTAAAATAAAAAATACTAATTAATAGTATTTTTTATTTTACTTTTATTAGATTAAACAATTGGTCAAATTCTCGGTTCTCTTGGTTTGTCAAAAAATGATTGTTGATATGTTCAACTGTTGATATTCTTTGTTTGACCAATCTTAACACCAATTAACCTTATATCCTCACCCCTTCAACTCTTATCAAATAAACTTAAAGCTATTGGGAATATTTCGTCTGCTGATTGGACTGGGATCCTTAATTTTTGTTGTTTTTGTTTAACTACAAAATTAGTATTTTTGATTGTTACTCCGACAACCATGCCTATTTTACCTTCATGTTTCGCTGTGTAAGCAACCTTTTCCGTTAAAAAACGTAACGTTTCAATTATTTCTTGTCTATTATTTGAATAACCTTCTTTTAATGTTTTGGAACTAGAAATTTCTTTATGTCTTATTTTAGAATTATCTACAACATTGGATGAATTACCATAAGTAGTATCTATGATATGTTTAGCTCTATTTTTAAAGAAAGTAATAGCTAATTCGGATTCAGGTTTTAATTTTGCAAGATCACCTATTGTTTCAATGCCATTTTCATTCAATAGAGGTCATGTTTTTTTACCAATTCCATAATACTTATCTATTGGTAGTTTTCAAATCGTTTCTTTCACTTGTTTTGGCCCCACGGACGTTATGCCGTTGGGTTTCCTAATGTCTGAACACATCTTAGCGAGTCACCTTGTATAAGAAACACCAATAGAAACTGTAAAACCCAACTCTTTCTCTATTGTCTTTTGCATATCTCTAGCTAATTTAAATGCTGAACCATATTTTTTTCAAATATCAGTAACATCAATGTAACATTCATCAATAGAAACTACCTCAACTTCATTTGTGTATTTTACACTCAGTATTTCAAACATTCTTTTTGATAATGTCTCGTATAACTCAAAGTCTGCAGGAATTATTATTAGTTCTGGACATAATTTCAAAGCTTCCTTGATAACCATTGCTGAGCCAACACCCTTTGCTCTTGCTTCATATGATGCAGAACCAATTACAGAGTTACCTTTTTTACCAGAAATAGCAACAGGTTTCCCTTTTGTTTCTGGTCTAATTGTTTGACTTGCAGATACAAAAAAAGCATCGGCATCAAGGTGAAATAATACTTTCATAAATTAATTATAAACCACAAAATAAAATAGCGTAAACGCTATTAATTAAATTGATTTAAGTGCCTCAGAAATCATATTTGCACATAGTAATCTATTAAGATGTGTTTTTACATTATCAAAGATAATAAGTTTATCTAATTGTTCTTTACTATACTCACCAGATTGATTTATCATAGCATCATAGTTTTTGACAACTTCTCTAATTTCATCTTTATTTTTACCAATTATATAATCGATAAATAAATCTAATGATGACAAGAATACTGCACAACCAACAGAATCATGTTTAACATCAACCAAAGTGTCATTTTCTCATTTAAGAAATAATTTCATCTTATCAACACATTGAGTTGAAAATCTTTCCATCACTTCAGCACCTTCTAGTTCACCTTTATGGATAGGATTTGAATATCTTTCCATTATGATTTTTCTCTTTACCATTGGATCATTATATGAAGTCAAGGAAATCACCCCCATTTTTAATTTCTTCAACCATTGTATCAAAGTCAGATTTTTCTGTATATAATCCGATTGAAGCTCTCATTCAAGAAGGTTCACCGGTTGCTTCTTGAATTAATCTAACACAGTGTTGACCAGCTCTTAAAATGATATTTCTATGTCCCAAATAAGAAACTATATCTTGAGAATTTAAGTTACCTATATTGAAAATGATGTTCTTATCCCCTCTTTTAGATGCAAATTTAACACCATCAATAGTTGCGATTTTGTCGTATCCGTATTCAGCGATTTCATCTTCATATTTAATGATATTATCCATACCAATTTCATTTATGTAATCTAAAGCCGCTCCATGCATTAAAATACCTGATGTATTTGGTGTTCCTGGTTCTCTTGCTGCGAACCCTTCATGAGGAATTCAATTTTCTTTTGAAAATGTTGCATTAGCACCACCACCAAATCTAACTAATGGTAATTCCTTTTGTAATTTTGTAGACATAATCAATACACCAAATCCAGTTGGACCATAAAGTTTATTTGAAGAATAAACTGTAAAATCAGCTCATTTTGAATTTACTGGTTTGTGAGCAATCGATTGAGCAGCATCATTAACAACTAAAATTCCTTTTTCATTCGCCACTTTATAAATTTGTTCCATATCTCTTTCAACTTCAATTGTATTGTTAACTTCAGCAAAAGCTATTAATTTTGTTTTATCTGTTATTGCATCAAAGATAGTTTCTGATCAAACTAATTTTGAACCTGTTTTTTTAGCTAATTCTATTCAAACAATTACATTAGCAGCATGATTTAATGAAGTTACAATAATTTCATCATCAGCTTTTAATTTTGATGAAAGCATATCAGCAATTCTATTCAGCCCTTCAGTTGTTCCTGATGTAAAGATAACTTCTTCTGGTTTTGCGTTTGAAAACTCAGCTGTTGCACGTCTTATTTCTTTTATCCTCTCAGATAATCAAACACCTTTTTTAGAATCAACTGAATGTGGGTTGATTGAATAATTTTCGTAAAAGTTGATACCTGCATCAATAACTTGTTTTGGTTTTAGTGCCCCTGCACTACTATCAAGATATATTGTATCTTCTAAGAATTTAAAATCTTTTCTATTCATTTTATTTCCTTTCAAATAAAGTTATATACTCTATATTTTTTGCTTTATTACCTTTAATTGGTGATGCTTTGTGTTTTATATATTTAAAACCAAAGTCATTCGAGTGTTTAATCACTCTTTCTATTATTTCTTTGTGTAAACGTTCTGGAACATATCCACCATCTTCAACTTGGTCAGCAAACGCTTCAAATTGTGGTTTTATAAGAGCCATTAATTGAACGCCTGGTTCCAAAGTATTCTCTAACACTCTAAAAACTTCTTTTAGAGATATGAATGACACATCAGTAACCACCAAATCAATATCTTCAGCAAACATATCTTTACTTATCTTTTTTAAATTTGTTTTTTCCAATGCTACAACACGTTCATCTCTTCTTAAAGAAAAATCCAGTTGATTTGTACCAACATCCAATGCGTAAACCTTGCTTGCTCCCTTATTCAAAAGAACTTCTGTAAAACCTCCAGTTGATGAACCGATATCTAAACCAACTTTATCTTTTATCTCTAAGTCAAACTCTTCGAAAGCAGCCAAAAGCTTAAATGCTCCTCTAGAAACTCATTTTTTAACATCCTTGATAAATACTTCTCCAACCTTCTTGAACTTCTCAGATGGGATAAAAACGTCATTTCCATTAATCTTTACCTTGCCAGCTCTTATTAATTTTTCAGCTTGATCTTTAGTGTAACCCATTTCCATGATAATTTGTAATGCTGTTCTCATTATAAAACCACCTTTAAAATTTGCTTAATCAAAGTATTGTGTTCTAGTGTCATAACCTTAATTGATTCAGCAAATTTATTAAATAACATTTTCTTCTCGATATTTAAAGCTACATAATCACCGTTTATATAAATATTTTCAATACCATTTTTCTTATTATGATAAAACACACCTGTTTGGAAAACAAAATATAAATATTTACCAAAAGATTCTCAATCAGCTTCTTTATATTCACTAGCATTTGTTATTATTGGAATTTGTTTCGCACCTGCCACAAACATATTCTCGTTGTTTTTGGTTAATTGCATTTCAATTAAAGCCATTTCCTTAGGGTCAACAGAAGGATTTAAAATGTTAACTATTTTTGTAAGTAAAAATCTCGTTTGCTTATGAGCGAACAAGTTGTTATAAGCTTTTAATTTTCCTTCATCTTTTAAAATTTTTAAAGTTTTATTTTTTAGTTTCATAATAGTTCGCGACCTTGTCTAAAATAGCGTTTATAAATTTATATGATTCACCAGAAATATACCCTTTAGATAAGATAACTAATTCATTAATTACAATTTTCTTATCACGGAAAGATAATTCAAAGGCACCGAAAAGTAGCATAGCTCTTTCAAGTGGAGCCATCCTTGTTCATGTTCAACTGTCTTTTGTAAATGTAGTAATTAATTTTTTAAGTCCATCATATTTAGTTATGATTCAATCTAATGATTTTAACTCAATTTCTGAAAGATCAAAATCTTCTCTAATACTTTCTTTTGTAAGTCTTTCATTTGTTAATTCTGAAACATAAATTACGTTAATTACATTCATTCTTGATTTTGTTTGTGCCATATTAAAAGAATTATACATTATGTAAACATAATTGGGTTTAAATATTTAAATTTAGATATAAAAAAATCACCATTAATAGTGATTTATTGTTATTAACCTATGATTGTTTTAATTTTTGAAATAAGAGTTTCTTTATCTAGTCCCAATGAAGCGTAAACTGCATCACCATTTCCAGATTCTCCAAATCTATCAATACCAAAATTATATTTACCAAAACGTGCCATACCATATGTTGTAGCAGCTTCAATTGTAAATGCTTTTTGAGTATCTCAAGTTATATCAGCTAATTCTGCACAAGGCATTGAAATTACATTAACATCTAACTCAATACCCATTTCATATGCATTAGCAACTTCTGAACCTGTCGCAACTATTGTTCATTCAGAATTTGTTTTATGTAAGTAATAAGCACCTTTTTTAGCTTCAATTTTTGAAGTTTCTTTTAATGAAACAATGTTTTGTCTTGTAAGCGCAATAACAGTTGGTGTGTCAACTGAATTTAAGGCAACTTCGTAAGCCCCCATGACTTCTTTTTCATCCGCAGGTCTAAAGAAGTTTAGGTTAGGTAGAGATCTAAACATAGCGTTATGTTCGATAGGTTCATGAGTTGGACCATCTTCACCAACATAAACTGAATCATGCGTAAATACATAAGTAACTGGTAGTTTCATTAATGAAGCTAATCTAATTGCTGGTTTTGCATAATCTGAGAATACAAAGAATGTTGAAACGAATGGTTTGAAATTAGAGTGTAAAGCAATACCATTAGCCATAGCAGCCATAGCAAATTCTCTAACTCCAAATAGAATGTTTCTACCTTTTCTATTTTCAATAGAGAATACACCATCTCCACCCATAGCTTTTGTTGAACCAGCTAAGTCAGCTGATCCACCAATTCATTGCTCTACATTTTCATTTAAGTGTTGGATAACTGAACCAGAAGAAACACGTGTTGCAGTATTTTTATCAACTTCTAAATTAATTTCAATAGATTCGTTTTCTAAGAATTTTTTAAGTCCTTTAGATTCTTCGAATTTTGAAAATGCATCCGCACCTCTTTTAAAAATTGTTTCTTTATAAAGTTCTTCAACTTCTGTTGGAACTTCAAAATCACCATGAGTTCAATTTAATGATTTTTTAACTGTTTCAAAATCTTCTCCTAATGGAGCACCATGAACAGCAGAAGTACCTTCTTTTGTAGCACCTTCACCGATTATTGTTTTAACTTCAATGAATGAAGGTTTTGTTGATTTCTTGGCAGCAATCATCGCTGCATCGATTGCTTCGACAGTATTCTCTTTAACTAACTGATAAAAGAATCCTAGCGCCTCCATCTTACCTTTGATATCTTCATTAAATACTTCCTTAACATCAGTATCTAACTGAACATCATTAGAATCATGCATAATGATTAATTTTGAAAGTTGTTGTTTACCTGCAAAAGATAATGCTTCGTTAGCAACCCCTTCTTGTAAATCTCCATCACCACAAATAACATAAACATTGTGATCTATTTCTGAAAATTTTGCTCTTAATGATTCTTCTGCAACTGCCATACCAACAGCCATTGCTATCCCTTGACCTAAAGGTCCTGTTGTAGCTTCAACTCCTTTAGTGTGCTTGTATTCTGGGTGACCCGGTGTTAATGAACCAAGTTGTCTAAAGTTTTCTAGATCTTCTTGTGAGATCATCCCTAATAATCTAAGTTGAGCATATAGAAGTGCTGAACCGTGTCCTGCTGATAAAATAAATCTATCTCTATTTACTCACAGTGGGTTTTGAGGGTCAAAATTCATGTGCTTTGTAAAAAGAGTATGAATCATTGGTGCTGCACCTAATACTATCCCAGGGTGTCCTGAATTTGCCTTATTAATTGCGGCTACACCATTTACTTTTAAAGTATTAATAGCTAATTGTTCTTTCATTAAAATCTCCTTGTTAGTTTTATTTGTATATTTGAAGGTTTTGAATTGATTATATCTACAACTCTTTCTTCTATAGCTTTCGAAAAGTCTAATATGATTTTTGAAGCATCACCAGTTTTGTCAATAGCGATTTCAATTATGAATTCAATATCTTCTCCACCTTTAATGATGTTTGCTTGAATGTCTTCTGTAATTCTTAATTCTTTTTTAAAGTTTGAAGCAACTTTTTCTACAACTTGAGTGAAAACATTTTTGTGAACACTATATGTTTGATTTAAAGAATAGTTAACTGTAACAAATTCCATTAATTAGATCTCCCAGCATATTTACCAGTTGAAGTTGCAATAACTATTGTTTGACCTTCTTTGATAAACATAGGTGCTTCAAGTTCGAAACCTGTTTCTACTTTAACAAACTTTTGAGGATTGTTAGCAGTATTACCTTTAACAGCATCTGGTGCTTCAATAACTTTCAATTCAATATTAGCTGGTAGTTCGATATCAAGAATTTCTGATTCAAACGCCCTAACCATAACTTTATTTCCCTCAACCATGAATTTAAGTTCTCACTCAATTTTCTCCATTGGAATTTCAACTTGTTCAAATGTTTCTTGATCCATTAGAATTGCTGATGTTCCATCATTGTATAAGTAATCCATATCTTTTTTATCGATATGCGCTTTTTTAACCTTATCTCCACCTGTTCAAGTTTTCATGATTGTTGCGCCAGTTCTTAAGTTCTTGATTTTTGCTTTAACTGAAGCTTGTCCTCTACCTTGTTTTGAATGTTGTGCTTCGACAACAACAAATATATCTTTTCCGTCTTGGAAAGAAATACCTGGTTTAAATTTATTTACATCTATCATATTATCTCCTTTTATATTCCTTTACATTATATATTAAATATATAAAGTATGTATATACTTATGTGTTATCAGTGCATTTTACAATTAAAAAACCATACTTTTATAAGTATAGTTTTGGCTTTTTTATTTTTCGTTTTGTTTTTCTGATTCTTTTTGTTTTTCTGTTTCTTTTTGTTTTTCTAATTCTTTTTGTTGTTTTTGTTTTTCTAATTCTAATTGTTGTTTTTGTAATTCAAGTTTTTGTTTCTCAAGTTCAATGTTTACATTGTTATTTTGTCAACCATTTGTTTGAACAATAGCGATAATTAGACCAACTATGAATAGTGTGAAAAATGCTCCTAAGAAAACCATTACTGAGTTTTGGTTTTGTGTTCCCTTAACTCATACAACAATTCAACCAATAACTCATGCAACTCATAAAAGCAATACTACAAGTGCGACTGCAATTCCCATATTTAACCTCCTATTTATTTTATTTGTATAAATCAATTATATAGTGAAACTATTTTATGAAGATAAATAAATTAAATTCATTAAAAAAACTCACCTTCGTGAGAATTTTAATTATTCATATGAAAGAACTTTGTAACCTGTTTCAGTTACCAATACATCATCTTCAATTCTAACTCCACCAAGTCCTTCGATGTAAATACCTGGTTCAACAGTTACAACATGTCCTGGTTCTAATGGATTTTTATTACCTGAGTTTGTATTAGGTAATTCATGAACATCAATACCTAGACCATGACCTGTACCATGACCGAAGTATTCTCCATAACCTTTTTCAGTAATGTAATCTCTACATACCTTATCAATTTGAGCACCAGTAACACCTGGTTTAACCGCTTCAATACCTCTTCTTTGAGCTTCTTTAACAACTTCATAAATTTCTAATAATTTTGGATCTGTAACTTCACCAATTTGTATTGTTCTTGTTGTATCTGACATATATCCTTCAAAAACTGTTCCAAAATCAAATGTACATAGTTCACCATTCTCAAGTTTTTTGTCTGAAGGAACTGCATGTGGTTTTGCACCATTGTAACCTGAAGCAACAATAGTATCAAATCCTTCTTTTGTAGCACCATTTATTTTAAATAGGTATTCCAATCTTGCAGCTAATTCTTTTTCTGTTTTTCCAGCAACAATTTCTGGTTTTAATTGTTCAAATGATCTAAGTCCAATTAATGCTGCTTCTCTAATTTTTGAAGCTTCTTCATCTGTT
Organism: Mycoplasma todarodis; assembly: GCF_965212735.1. Classification (GTDB taxonomy): domain Bacteria; phylum Bacillota_I; class Bacilli_A; order Mycoplasmatales; family Metamycoplasmataceae; genus Mycoplasma_K; species Mycoplasma_K todarodis_A. Next base: position 80,907 of record NZ_CBDBYJ010000004.1, read on the forward strand.
TTGTAATCTCTAAGACCTTGTCCTGAAACAGCTACAAATTCAGCATCTGGGAATAACTCTTTTGCAAGGTTTAATTGGTCAATTGTTACATAATCAGATTCATATGCAACTTTTTTATATTTTGATTCTTTAGTTTTTGCAAATTCTTTTAACGCTCCCGCTTTTAATAAGTTAACATCAGCGTTTTTAGCTTCGTTTTTAGCTAAAATGATGTAACGTGAGTCAACGAATAAATCCGCTCTATCTTTTTCAATGAATAAGAATCCATATGATGATTGGACTCCTGTATATCAAAATCTATTTTGGTCTGACATAATGATGATTGCATCAAGACCTTTTTCAGCAAAATGTTTATCTACTACTTTTCTGTTCATAATTTCTCCTTAATGATAGTTAAATAACTACTCTAATTTTACTCCTAAATAAAAAATGGGTATAAAAAAAGAGAAAATTATTTTTTCTCTTTGTGTGTTGTGTGTTTATTACATTTGTGACAGTGTTTTGAAACTTCAAGTTTTTCAGTTTGAGTTTTCTTGTTTTTCTTAGTAATGTAATTTTCCATTTTACAGTCAGCACATCTTAAAATGATTCCATCTCTAGCCATGTTGTTCTCCTTTAATATTTTGTTATTGTTCTATTAAATAGTAAATCTATTATACACTAATTAACATTTTTATTTCCTTATCATAAATATCTTTTCCATCTACTCAAGGTGTTTCTAAAATCATTGGCAGCCCTTCAAACTCCGGAGCATGAACAATTTCCCTTAATGTTTCAAGGCCTATGTAGCCTTTTCCAATATTCTCATGCCTGTCTTTGTGAGTTGATAAAGGGTTCTTAGAGTCGTTAATATGCAATACTTTTATTTTGTTAAGTAAGTCATTTTCTTTTAGTTTTTTAATTACTGATGGTAAATCCTTAAAGTCGTAACCCGCATCCCATGCATGACATGTATCCAAACAAATTCCAACCCTTTCTGAGTCAACTTGTTTCATTACATAAGATAATTCTTCAAAAGTTTTACCAACTTCTGTACCCTTACCTGCCATTGTTTCAAGACAAATATCAACATCTTTTGTTTGTTTTAAAACATTCTTGATAGTTGTAACCAATCTATCTATTGACTCTTGCCTATCGAATTTTGTACTTGCTCCAGGGTGAACCACCATTAAATTAGCACCTATAAAATTCATTCTTTTCGCATCTGCAATAAGCATTTCTTCTGCGAAATCAGCTTTATCAAGAGATGAGGGATTTATTATATATGGTTCATGTATAACGATATCTTCTGGGGCAACCACACTTGAAAACTTCTCCATATATTCTTCTAGCCCATATTGACTAGTATCTGCTCTCCTTGTGTTTTGAGGAGGCCCAAGATAAATCATCATTGTATTAGCCTCCATATTTTTAGCGGATTCACCCGCTCCAATTAAATAATTTCCTTTTTTCGAAAAGGAAACATGCGCTCCTAGTTTTATCATAGAAAAATTATAACTTATTATATAATGGTTGTAGGAGGCAATATGAAAAATATAGCAATACTTGTAGCTGACGGATTTGAAGATACAGAATTAATAGGAGCGATCGATTATTGAACAAGAGAAAATATTGATTTTGAGCTAATCTCAATTCAAAATAAAACTGAAGTAAGGGGTTCTTATTTTGCTAAAGTAGATACAAAACCAATTAGTGAAATAAGTTTTGATGATTTTGAAAATCTTTTTATACCTGGAGGCAAATCAACTAGTTTATTCAAAAAATACCAAGAAACAACAAATATATTGTTAGATTTTAACGGTAAAAATAAGGGGATTTTTGCAATATGTGCTGCACCTTCACTTCTTTTTGATGCAGGTATATTAAAAAATCATTCTTTCACTTGTTGACCTGGTTTAGAATTAAAAAAATCCACAAACACCGAATGTGAAGTGGATAAAAACATAATAACTGGTAGGGATTATCTATCAACAATGACTTTTGCAAAAGAAGTAGCAAAATTTATAAAAAAGAAATAAGCATGTAGCTTATTTTTTTATGAATGTTTTATAATAGGTTCCATTTCAATCATTTTTATATTAATGTTTTTGAAATTCTTTTTTAAGAATTCACAAATATGTTCTGTAAAAACATCTTCAACTATATGAGAAACTTCCATAACAGAAATATTTTCTTCGTTAATAGTTACTCATTCAGATCATTTAATATCTGATGTTATAACTAGATCAATCTCATTTTCTTTCCATGCAGTTTGAATACCTTCAATTGAACCTGAACCAGGAATGAATGCAAACTTATTAATTTTTACTCGCTTTTTATCAATATTAGTTAATGTAACGCTTGTTTTAAGTTTTTCCTTGAGCAATTGCATCAATTGACCCAAAGTCTTGCCTCATGTTATTATAGAGCCATATTCAAGACCTTTTATTTGTTTGGAACCCTTTGTTAATTCAAGTTTTCTCAACATTGCTAAACGCATTCCTTTTGGTTCTTTATCAAAAGCGGTGTGCATTGAATAAGTTGTAATACCCGACTTGATTAAACGTTTAAATAATTTTCTTTTTCAAGGTTGTTTTGGAGTTATTCCAAAATCAGATTCATTAAATAAAAATGGGTGAAAAGTTATTATTAAATCCGCTTTGTTTTGGATTGCAAAATCAACAACTTTTGAAGTGATTTCCATTGCAACGATTACATTTTCTACATTCTTTTTAGAATCCCCTATTTGAATTCCAACTTTATCCCATTCTTCTGCAAGTTTTAAAGGAAAAATTTCCTCTAAAGTGTTGATAACTGTTTTTGCAGTTATTTTTTTATTAAGCATTAATGAAATCTTTTAATTTTCTTCTTTTTTGCGGATGTCTTAGTCTTCTTAGAACTTTAGATTCAATTTGTCTAATTCTTTCACGTGTTACGTCGAATTTTTCACCGATTTCATCTAATGTATGAGCTCTCATTCTCTCACCATTTTCATCTTCACCGATACCGTAACGCATTTTAATAACTTCTCTTTCACGTTCTTCTAAGTATGTGTCAAGAATTTGTAATAATACTTTACGTAATTCTTCGTTTGCTGCAAAATCAACTGGTGATGTTGCTGAATCATCTTCAACAAAATCAGAGAATGATGAATCATCTTCTTTACCAATTGGTTTGTCAAGTGAAATTGGATCAATATTAATTTTTCTTATGTATTGAACTTTTTCTGCTGTAAATCCATTTCCATATTCAACTGCTAATTCTTCATCAGTTGGTTTACGCCCAAGTTCTTGGTGTAATTCTCTTTCAATCTTAATTAATTTGTTAATTGTTTCTACCATGTGTACCGGTACACGAATTGTACGTGCTTGGTCAGCAACTGCACGAGTAATAGCTTGTCTTACTCATCATGTTGCATATGTTGAGAATTTAAATCCACGTTCTCATTCATATTTTGACACAGCCTTTAAAAGACCTGCATTACCTTCAGAAATTAAATCAATAAATGATAAACCTCTGTTTTTGTATTTTTTAGCTAGGTTAACTACAAGACGTAAGTTTCTACGGATCAAGATTTCTCTTGCACGTTTATCCCCTTTTTCAATTCTTTTAGCCAATTCAATTTCTTCATCGTGTTTAAGTAATTTTCCATATTTACCAATTCAACGCATGTATCATTTAACGATATCATCTGTTTCTGTTAGTTTATTTGATAATTGCTTATCTTCAATATGTGCAGCTGTTGAAATATTTGAAAGTGAAATTTCTTGTGTTTCATCAAAAGATTGTAATGAAATACTTTCTTCTCTAACTCTTCCTTCTTGTAATTCTTCTTCATTAACATCGTCAAAGTCATGGGCATCAATTTCTGTTCCAATAATGTTATTTTCAATTAAAGTCCCTAATAATTCATCAGCACCTTCTTCTGAAACGAATAATTTCTTTTTATTAAGGAATTCAAAAACTTCCTCTTGTGAAAAGATAATTTCTTCTTTTGCTTTTTTTGATTTTTTCTTTTGTTCCGCTTTCAATAATTTAACTATTGTTTCATACGGATTTTTCTTTACTACTTTTGCCATTTATTTCTCTCTTTCTTTTTGTAACTTAATCATTGACTCTAAAAGTTTGATTTTTTCTTTGTCATCTAGCTTGTCATCATTAAATTTATTTTGTAATTTTTTAAGGGCCTTAGGTCTAGCGGCCTTATTAATCCTATTAATCATATCATTAAACTCTGTTTCATTAGGTAAATCAGAGTCATTTTTTATATAACCTTTTATCCCGTACATGTCATTCAACATGTCTGGACTAACCTTTTTTATGTTCCCTTGTTTTGCATCAATTAGATATTTTGAAATTAATACCAACATTGGATCTGAAAAATTAATTTCCTGTTTCATCGCCAAATTGATTAATACTGGTTTCCGCATCATTGCTGATAACAATTGTAATGATCATTTATTTTCATCTAATTGTTCATCGTTAGTTACCTGTTGACTTGGAATATCAACAATAATAAACTCTTCTGGTTTTGGTGGTTGAGGTTCATACCTTTTAAATTCTTTTTTTACATTATCTTCTTTTTTGGAAACTCCAATTTTACTCAATATTGTTTCTTTAGAAACTCCAAGAGTATTAATCATCTTTTGTATATAGAAGTCTTTATATGTGTTATTAACATTTTGTAAATAAGGCGTAAATGATTTAACAAAGCCATCAACTTTATCCGGAGAGTCACTTCCATATTTATCAATATGCATTCTAAATATAAATTCCAACGCATGTTCTCTATTTTGTGTTAGTTTTTGTAGTTCTATCGCACCATTTTCATTGAAGTATTCATCTGGATCCAATCCCGAATTGTTTTTTACAACAAATATATCTTGATTGTATTTCAATAATACTTTGATTGATTTTATAGTTGCGGAAATACCTGCCCTATCAGAATCCAACATAAGGGCTACAGTGGTATTTTTTAAAACTTTTGAATGTTCATCAGTTAATGCTGTACCCATGATTGCAACTGCATGGTAGATATTTGCTTTATCTAATGCGATAACATCCATAAATCCTTCAGTGATTACAACTTCTTTATTTCTTCTTATCATTTGTTCAGCTGCAGAATAGTTATACAAAATACTTGATTTGTTAAATACACTCACATCTGAAGAGTTAATATATTTAGCTTTCGCTTCAGGATCTAAAGTCCTTGCTGAGAAACCTACAATTTGACCGAAATTATTTTTTATTCCAAATATAATTCTTTCCCTGAAAAAATCATGCATTGTTTCAGTTGCTAGTGATGCATTAATCAACACTGAATCATCATATCCTTTTGTTCTAAGGAATTTAACCAAGCCTTCTTTTGGTGCATAACCAATAGAAAACTTATCAAGATATCGTTGTGTTAAACCCCTCTTTTGAAGGTATTCAAGCGCTTGAACCCCTTCTTCTGTTGTTGATAAAGAATATTGGAAAAAGTTCATTGCTTCTTTTAAGACTTCTAATATCTTTTGATCTTTTTCACTGTATTCTTTATGGTTGGAATTTTTTAAATTAAATGGAATCCCAATTTTATCAGCTAATTTTTTAGTTGCTGTTACATAAGTTATTTTTTCAAACTCCGCAACGAAATTAATTACATTACCACCAACATTACAAACAAAACATTTAAACATTTGTTTTTCTTGTGAAACTGACATTGAAGGAGATGTATCATCATGAAAAGGACAAACACCTCAATAATTTTTACCTTTTTTTATTAAATCAACATATACCGAAACTTCAGAAACAATATCCGTAGAATTCTTGATTTGTTCAAAAACATTTACATTTTGCATTTTGCCTCACAATTCGTTAATTACTTTAATTTTACCACCTTTTTATTACATAAAAAGAAAATAAAGGTTTACACCCTTATTTTATTCTTGATTATTTAATGTAATTCGCAATTTCTGAAATAGAAATTCTTTCTTGTTCCATTGTATCTCTATGTCTTATGGTTACCATTTTATCTTCTAATGAATCATAATCAAAAGTAATTGCATATGGAGTACCAATTGAATCCTGTCTTCTATAACGTTTACCAATTGAACCAGCTTCATCGAAAGCAACCGAGAATCCTTCATCAATTAATGATGCAAATACCTCTCTTGCTTCTTTTGAAATTTTCTTAGTTAAAGGTAGAACAGCAGCACGATAAGGTGCTAATTTTTTATCTAATTTAAGAACAACTCTTTCATCGTTTTCTAATTGCTCGATCTCAAATGCATCACAAATAAGTGTAAGAACTAATCTATCCATACCAAATGAAGGTTCAATTACATATGGAGTATAAACTTCATTTGTCATTGGATCTCTATATTCAAGTTTTTCACCTGAATGTTTTGCGTGAGCTTTTAAGTCGAAATCAGTTCTATTTGAAACTCCTAACAATTCACCTCAACCAAATGGGAATTTGTATTCAACATCAGTTGTACCTTTTGAGTAGTGAGCTAATTCTTCTTCATCATGTTCTCTAAATTTAACATTTTCTTGTTTAACCCCTAATGAAAGAATGAAATTCATTGCTTTTTCAATGTAATATTTGTAAGCTTCATCATCTTCTCCGGGTTTTACAAAATATTCAAGTTCCATTTGCTCAAATTCTCTTGTACGGAATATAAAGTTTCCTGGTGTTACTTCATTACGGAATGATTTACCAATTTGTCCAATACCAAATGGTAATTTTGCTCTTTGTGATCTTTGAACATTTGCAAAGTTAACAAAAATACCTTGCGCTGTTTCTGGTCTTAGGAATATTGTTGACTTTTTATCAACAACAACACCTTGTTGAGTTTCGAACATAAGGTGAAACTCTCTGATTTCTGTTCATTCTGTTTCAGCACCTTCATATTTTGTAATATGTTCTTTTAGGTATGCTTCCATTTCTTCTTTAGACATAATTTCAGCATTGATTTCAGGGTTGTGTTCTTCAATCAATTTATCCGCTCTATATCTTTTCCCGTTTGTTTTGTTTTCAACAAGCGGATCAGAGAAATTACCAACGTGCCCAGAAGCTTCTCAAACTTTAGGGTTCATAAGTATTTTTGCATCAATACCATGGTTTTGGGGTTCCTTAGTGATGAATTCTCTTCATCAAGCTTCTTTTACATTCTTTGTTAAAAGAACTCCTAACGGTCCGTAATCTCATGTGTTAGAAAGTCCTCCGTATATTTCTGAACCTTGAAAAACAAATCCTGATTGTTTTAAGTGGTTAACTATAGTTTGCATATCTTTTTTCATTTATATTCTCCTTTTATATATAGGTTTTTTATTTTTAAAATAAAAAAACCCTTATTTGAGGGACCAACGTTCCACCCTCAAAGGATTCTTATTTAATATTTATATTTTCGACTCCAGGTTTCCAAGCCCTTCGTTGTCTTAAACAAATTATAACTTAAAGCATCATAGTATTTTAAATATTTTAAAAAAAATAAAAAATGGATTAGTATCCCATTTTTTTTATTTTTTGAACATCTTCAGTTCAATTTTTATTAACTTTAACTTTTAAATCTAAATGAATTTTTTGATCAAAGGTATAAGCCATTTTTTTTCTAGCGGAAATCCCAATTCTTTTTATCTTTGAACCTTGCGCTCCAACGATAATTCCTTTTTGAGATTCTCTTTCACAATAGATACGTGCACTTATATTGTATTGTTCTTCACCTTCTTTAAATTCCATTATTTCAACACCAATAGAATGAGGTAATTCATCTCTTAGCATGTTTATTGCTGACTCTCTAATAATCTCTTTAGCAATGAATCTTAAAGATTTATCCGTTAATTGATCTGTGTCGTAGAATTTAGGACCCTCTGGTAATCTTTCCTTAAGTTCTTTTATAACAAGGTCAACTGTTCTTTGTATTTCAACAGAAGTACCAAGAACAACTTCAAATCCATATTCACTTTTAAGTACTTCAGCTTTTTCTTTTAATAATTCAAAATCATCCTCTAAATCAACTTTCGTTAATATTGCAACTTTATTTTTCTGTTTATTTATTTTCTCAAGGATCATTTTATCCCCAGGCCCTATTTTTTCATCAGCTGGTTGTAAGAATAAAACTACATCAACATCTTCTAAAGCTTTATAAGAAGCTTCATTTAAAGATTCTCCTAGTTTTTGCTTAGGTTTATGTATACCTGGTGTGTCAATAAATATTATTTGAGAATCTTTATCGTTGTAAATTCCTCTAATTTGATCACGAGTTGTTTGTGGTTTGTCAGAAGTGATTGAAACCTTGTAATCCATAATTGCATTCAATAATGTTGATTTACCAACATTTGGTCTACCTAGTATTGCTACGAATCCTGTTTTCATTATTTTAAATCTCCTTTTTCAAATCCATAAGGAAGTAATTCCCCAACCGTATTAACTCTAACTTCTCCATTTGCTGAATATTGAAATACTTTCGCATCAATAGGCATTAATTCAATCATGACTTGTCTACATACACCACAAGGTGTAATTATTTTGTCTTCTGAACCCCCGATGATGTGAATTTCTTTAAATTCTTGTGTTTTTACACCATTAGAAATAGCTGAAAATAAAGCACTTCTCTCTCCACAATTAGTTGGTGCGTAAGATGCACTTTCGACATTAACACCTTTTCATTCTTTACCTTTGCTATCTATTAAAATAGCCGCTACCCTAAAGTTTGAGTATGGCGCATATGCGTTTTTTTGTAATTCTTTTAGTTTATCTAATACCATTTGCTATATCCTTAAATTCCGGAATAAATATCAACATTCCTACAACAACCGCCGCTATCGCTACAAGTAATGTAGCTCCTGCTGCAATATCTTTTACCTTCTTTACTTTTAAATTGTATTGAAACGAAATCATGTCAACCAAAGCCTCCATTGCAGTATTTAAAACCTCAAAACCCATCACTATTGCAATTGTAATAACTAGAATTGATCAATGAGTTAAAGAAAGTTTCACTCAAATTCCAAGTCCTATCACTATTGCTGTAATTAACATGTGTGTAAGTAAAGATTTTTCTTCTTTAACCGTTACTCACAATCCAATCAGAGCATATAAGAATTTTCTTTGTGTTTTTTTTATAAATTTTTTCATTATTCTCTACCTATCTTGATTGCGTCCATAACTTCATAAGCTAAAGAGTTCATATGAGTTTCTTCTTCTGGAGTCATATGATCCAACCCAAATAAATGAAGCATTCCATGAGTAAATAAATATGATCATTCTCTTTTGGTGTTATGACCAAACATTTCTGCTTGTTCTTCTATTTTTTCTCAAGAAATAAATATATCACCCATTAAGTAATAACCTATTTGTTTTCTTAGTTCTAACGCTCCTTGTGGAAATGATAAAACGTCTGTTGCATAATCTTTACCTCTGTATTGACTATTTAATTTTTTGATTTCTTTATTATCAACAATTATCACACTCACTTCAATGGGTGCATCGGTATTGAATTGTTTACCTACTAATTCAACAATTTTTCCAAATAATTGTTCATGTTCAAAGTTATATTTTGTGTTGTTTGTTATGTGTATTTTATTCATCAAAAGAATTATAACACTATCGTTCTAAGATTTTTTCTCAAACTGGAATTGAAGAATATATAACTCTTGCTTCCATAGTGCTATTTATTGTGAAATCAGCAACCTTCTCTTTTATTGTTAATTCCGTTTCACCATTTTCCTTCTCTTCAATACTTTCTATCGTTACGTCATAATATTTGTAGCTAGATTTCAATCTTATCTTCTTTGTTTTATTTATTAGAAACATATCCTGAGATTTAATCAAAAGTTTATCAACACCTGTTTTTGAAACAACAACCTTAACAATCACATATTTTTCAATTCGATTTGTTAATACGAAATAAGTTGCAACAAATAATAAAGTTAGTATGAAACCAAATGTTCCTCAAACCCAATTTTTAATTTTGCTTAAATGATTCAACAGATACCTCCTTACCTTCATTTACAAAAATATTATTATGTGATATTTCTATAAAAAGTGCTTTTTCTTTACATTTTCTTATTGCAATAATTATTTTTTTGCATAATTTCGACTCAATATTTTCAAAAGCTTCATCCAATATGATTAATTCATATTTTTGTGAAAAAAGCCGTAACAATTGCACCAATTGCCTTTGCCCAGAAGATAAGTTAGATGCATTATTTAGCATTTTTTTATTTAAAGATAAACCCATTTCCTCGACTATAGAGTGTAATTTGTATCTTTTGTAATTTTCAAAGAAATACTCATAGCGTTTAATATCGCCAGCAGTTATAAAATCAATAATTGTTGCATTAGGTAGATGATCTGATGGATTTACTCTAAAAACACTATCTCTTATTGAATTTAGATTGTAATATTTAGTTTCTAAATTATTGAAATATACACCAGGAACCTGATAATTAGTTACAACAATATCCAATAATGTAGTTTTACCCGAACCATTCGGACCTCTCAAAATGATATTTTCGTCAATCAATAATTTTTTTATATTTAATATAGGTTTACCGGTTTCGTAAGCAAATACAATATCTTTCAATGTTATGGTATTAATTTTTTGTATCTTCTTACCTTTTGGATTAATTTTTTCGTTTTTTAAATCCAATACATATTGCAACATATCCATTTCCTTCTTTATCAAGGGATATTTCATGAAAACATTTGTAATAGATGTTATTGGATTTACAAAGAAATGAAACATAGAAATATAAAGAATTAAAGAACCTATAGTTATCCTGTCTTTGATTACATATTGTGTTGCTAACAAGGTTATCAATAACGGTGCAACATTCATTAAAATATTTTGAACAACTCCATACACATTATTTGTGATTCAAATTTTTTTATCAATCTTTTTAAATTGATACAAAGTATCACTTTGTTTAATTAAAAAGAATTGTTTCATAGACGGTTTTCTCAATTGTTTGTTCATTTCTAAAGAATCTAAATTAATCGATGAATAATCTAGTTGCTTTTTAATAAATACTCCATATTTAGCATTAATAATTCTTTGACTGACAAAGGTTACAATCAATAAAATTACAACCACGATAACAGAGATTAGAAATAATTTAACACTTATCCAAATTAATATAGACGAAGCAACCAAACAAACCAATGCTTCTGTAGTTAATGAAAATACCGTTGATGATATAAACAAAGAAATTGGTTCAATAAATGATGTTCTTCTTATAATATCGCTTCTAGTTAATTTCTCGATTTTTAATAATTCCGTATTTTTTATTTTATTGTTGAATTTTTGAGTGATCTCCATTGAAATATGCAAATACATCTTATAAATTATGAAATTCTTGAATCCAGCATTCAAAGAACCAAGAACACTAATCAACACAAATCCCACAAAAAGAATAATTAATGTTTTATTTAATGCTCCCGGAATTATTTGGTCCATTATTATTTTCATGAAAAATGAAGATGAAAATAATACGATAATTGAAATTACAATTGAAATCAAAATTCAAGGAATAGTAGTTTTGAATTCAAATAAATATTCATACATAGAATTAACCTTTACATTTTTGTGTGAATAACTTGTTTTTTGAACATGAATAATAACATCTAAAAATTGAAATTGAAATTTCTCAAAGGAAATATTTTCAACCTGTCCCGTCATGGGATCAAGCACCTTAAATGAATCTTTCCTTATTTTTTCTATAATCACATAATGATTTTCTTCTTCATTGCCAATCAAAGCTATTATAGGTTTTGTTGTTTTCAATTCTTTCAAAGCTTCGAATTCACCCTTCATTGGAATTAATTTCATGCCAAAGGATTCAGAAACCTCACACAACCCCTCAATATTAATCCCTTTTAGACCATAAGAGGCTTTTTTCTTGAAATCATTGATATTGATTCATCTATTATAAAAGTAATTGTGAAAAGCTTGTAAAACAGATATTCCACAATCTCTTATATCTTCTTGTTTTTTGATTTTCATATACTAATATGTAGTTGAGATGTAAAAAGTGCAAAATAAAAAACCCCGCTAAGGGTTTTATAGCTGTAATAATTAGTATTATTGAATTAAACTAGTTCTACAATCGCCATTTTTGAGTTGTCACCAAGTCTTGCAGGAAGTTTGATCACACGTGTGTAACCACCATTTCTGTCATTATACTTAGGACCTACAACATTGAATAAGTGTTGTAGAGCAGTTGCTTTACCATCTGTTGTTTTAACATTTCTTAGGTAAGCAGCAGCTTGACGTCTAGAAGCTAAAGTGTTCTTTTTAGCTTTAGTAATCATTTTTTCAACATGACGACGAACTTCTTTAGCTCTTGTTTCAGTAGTAGTAATTTTACCGTAAACGATAACATCAGTTACTAATGAACGCATAACACCTTTTCTTCATTCAGCATTTCTTCTAAATAGTTGTGTTGGGTTAGCCATTATTCGTCTCCTTCTTTAAATGTGATTCCGTGAGTTTCAAGTTTTTCGATGATTTCTGAAACTGATTTTTTACCTAAGTTCTTGATGTTTTCAAGTTCTGATAATGTTAAGTTAGAAATATCTGCAACCTTGTTGTATCCGGCTCTCTTTAGAGAGTTGTATGATCTTACTGAAAGATCTAGTGAAGAGATTGACAGTGAAAGTGATTTTGAATTTTCTTCAGCTTTTTTAGCTTCTTCAAATACTTCCTCTGCATCTAGGTTTGAAATATCTTGCATGATTGCTAAGTGAGACATTAAGATGTTTGCAGCTTGAGCTAATGCGTCTTTAGCTTCAACTGAACCATTTGTTTTGATTTTAAACTCTAAAGCTTCTTGGATAATTGGAGCTGATGAGTTTAATTCTCTTGTTTCGTAAGCAACTTGTTTGATTGGTGAAAAGTCTGAATCGATAGCAATAATGTTTCCTGATGTTAATTTAGTTTCAATTTGTGTAGAAACTGTTTTAACGAAATCTTTATTTTTATCAAATCCAACAAAACCTCTACCTGATCTAACGAATAGTTCAAGTTCTAACGCTTTAGCCTTTGAAACTGTAGCGATGTGTTGTGTTGGGTCAACAATTTCCATTCCAACTGGTAATACTAGATCAGCAGCTGTAACTTCTCCTTTTGGAGATTTAATTGAAATTGTGTAAATTTCTCCATCTTTAATGATTTCTGGGTTGTATGTAAATTTAAGTTCTTTTAAATTAAGAATTAATTGTACAACGTCTTCTTCAACATTTGCAAGTGTTTGAAATTCATGAGACACACCAGCAATTTTAGTTGCAAAAGGAGCTACACCAGTTACTGATGATAGAAGAACTCTTCTAATTGCGTTCCCTAATGTGTTTGCAAAACCTCTTTCTAGTGGTTGAATTGTAAATGCTGTTTCGTACTCTGAGATTCTTTGTTTTTTAATTTCTGAGTAAGCTAGTTTCATAAATTTTTCCATATTAACCTCTTCTTCTTAATACTTTTTTAGGTGGTCTTGTTCCGTTGTGTGGAACTGGTGTAACATCTTTAATTTGAGTTACTTTAAGTCCTGAGATTTCTAGTTGTTTTCTAGCTGAATCTTTACCTGGACCTGTACCTTTTAATTCAACACGTACTTCTTTTAGTCCGTGTTCTTTAGCTGAATCAGCTGCTGCAGCTGCTGCTAATTGTGCTGCATAAGGTGTTGATTTTTTTGAACCTTTGTAACCAATAGCACCTGATGATGATCAAGCGAATGCGTTACCTTGTTCGTCTGTGAATGTGATGATTGTATTATTGTGTGTAGAGTGAATGTGGGCTACACCAGTTGTAATGTTTTTCTTTTTAGCTTTTTTAGCTTTAATTTTCTTTGCCATTATGGTTTAACCTTTCTTACCGGCCACTGTTTTTCTTGGGCCTTTTCTTGTACGTGCATTCTTTTGTGTCACTTGACCTCTAACTGGAAGTCCTCTTCTGTGACGTAGTCCTCTATACGCTTTAATTTCCATAAGACGTTTGATGTTTAATGCAACGTCTCTACGTAAATCACCTTCTGTTGTGTATTTGTTTGCAGCTTGACGAATAGCGTTAAGTTGATCATCTGTTAGATCTTTAACTCTTGTGCTTTCATCGATGTTTGTTTCTTTTAAGATTTGTTTTGACAGTGAGCTTCCAATTCCGTGAATGTAAGTTAATGAGATAACGACTCTTTTGTCGTTAGGTACTTCGATATTTAATATACGTGCCATAATTTATCTCCCTTAACCTTGTCTTTGTTTGTGCTTAGGAGTTTTACAAATAACTCTAATCACTCCACGTCTCTTGATAGTTCTACAGTCTTTACACATCTTTTTTACTGATGCTCTTACTTTCATAAATTGTTCTCCTGTTAATTTTCTTAAAATTGTTTTTTGTTTGTTTTTTTGTTTGTGAATGTTTTATAGACAAAAATTATTTGTGTCTATACACGATTCTCCCGCGTGTTAAGTCATATGGGGAAACTTCTACATCTACAGTATCACCAGGTAAAATGCGAATGTGGTGTACACGGATTTTACCTGAAACACGGGCCTTGATGATTACGCCGTTCTCTAGTTGAACGTCGTATTCCATTGTAGAGTGCGCTACTGTTACTTTCCCTTCCATTTTAATAGCATTTGAAGCCATTAGTCCTCCTTCTCTGTTAGGATAACTGGGTATCCATTTTCAATTAAGATAGTTTGTTCGTAATGTGAAGTGTTTTTTCCAGAAAGTGAACGAACAGTTCATCCATCTTCTAATATAACCACTTCTTCTGTATCTTGCATTATCATAGGCTCGATACATATAACCATACCATCTCTTAATAATGGTCCAGTTCCTGGATTACCATAATTTGGTATGTAAGGTTCTTCATGTAATGATGAACCAATTCCATGTCCTGTGAAATCATCGGGTACGTATAACCCTTTTGAATCAACAAATGATCCAATAGCGTGACCAATGTCACCTATACGTGCTCCGGGCTTAATGGCATCAATTCCTTTATAGAATGACTGCTCAGCAACTTCGATAACCTTCTTATCTTGTTTAGAGATGGTCCCTAATCCGATAGTGAAAGCTGAATCTGAGTGATATCCTTTATAGACAGCACCCATATCAATCTTTACAATATCTCCATCTTTAAACTTTTTGTTATTAGGAATACCGTGAATTAGATCTTCATTTAGGGAAATACATAATGTATGTTGGAATCCCATGTATCCTTTGAAGGATGGAGTTCCACCTAATTGTCTTATACGTTTTTCCGCATAAGCGTCAAGTTCTAATCCTGTTGCGCCTGGTCTTACTAAAGTCTTAAGCTCTTGCTTAACTTCGGCCAGGATAGCAGCTGATTTCTTCAGTTTTTCTATTTCATCTTTAGATTTTATACTAATCATTAAAATAGCTCTCTTTCGATATCAGCAAATATGTCATCCGGTTTCTTATCTGCATTAAATTTTACCAAAATTCCTTGCTTTTCGTAAAAATCAATTAAAACTTTTGTTTGATTTTTATAAACTTCAAGACGTTTTTGGATTGCTTCAGGCATGTCATCTGCTCTTTGAATTAATGTTTCACCATCGTTATCACAGATGTTTTCTTGTCTTGGTTTTTTGTATTTAATGTGGTAGTTTTGCTTACATGTTTGACATGCTCTTCTTCCACTTAGTCTTTCGACAATAACCTCTGTTGGTGCATCTAATAAGATGGCCTTTTGAGGTTGCAGGTCTTCCTTAATAAGGAATTCTGCTTGATTTATTGTTCTTGGGTATCCATCTAAAAGGAAACCTGATTCTTGAATCTCTTTTGACTCAAGAACACCCTTAACGATTTCATTTGTGATCTCGTCAGGAACATATTCTCCTTTTGATGTAATATCAATAACTTTAAGACCTAATTCTGTTTTGTTTTTGATTTCAGCCCTAAAGATATCACCTGTAGAAATGTGTTTAATTCCTTTAGTTTCAGATAATTTTGAAGCTAAAGTACCTTTTCCTACACCTGGAGGCCCTAAAAATATAAATTTGTTTATCATAGCAACCCTCCTGTAGAGTTATCTTCTTTTTTAACACCTTTTTTAGTTTTAGATGTTGTTTTATTGTTTTGTATTTTTGTAATTTTTCCAGATTTACCTCTGGTCTTAATTTGATTTAATGTTTCAATAGATACTGAAACTAAAATAATTAATGATGTACCACTAAATGTGATGTTTCTATCCATACCAAGTATCTGTTCTATGTAAGAAGAAGCAGATATAACGGCAAGGAATAAAGCTGAAAATACAGCTAATCTTAATAATACTTTTGTTAAGTAAACTTCTGTCTCTTCACCAGGTCTAACTCCAGGGATAAATGTCCCATTTTTAGAGAAGTTTTCAGCGACCTTGGAAGGAGTGAATATTAAGATAGACATAATTAATGTAAATACCATAATTACTGCAATGTATAGCGATAGACCGATAGGATCTGTGAAACGCATATTATGTTCAATTCAGAATCTTGATTCTGAATACCTTGGTAATAGTTGAGCTACCTGTAAAGGTATAACAACTATTAAGGCCGCGAACATAACAGGCATAACACCAGCAGTATTAACTTTAATAGGTAATCTAGACATTCTAGCCTTATCTTGAGTTAATCCTCTACCAGTTTGTTGCAATGGAATATGACGTTCAGATTTGTAAATGTAAGCTATGACGAATATTAACACCAAGAACAGTGAAATATATCCAACAAAGTTAACAATACCTACAAATGTACTTGCTCCACCGTTAGATGAAACGAAGAAATCATATGCTAATTTGAATTTTGATGGTAGCCCTACAGCTACACCTGAAAATATAATTAGTGATGTACCATTACCAACACCTTTTTGTGTGATTTGCTCACCTAAAAATAATGTAAACATTGATCCAGCTAATAATATAGTTGGAATTCCAAAATAAATAAATCATGGTTTATTTAATTCAGGAATTATTGTTAAGAATCCTTGGGATTCAAATGATTTCGCTATAGTTATAGCTTGGAAAATACCAAATATAAGTGTTAACCACCTTGTTATTATGTTTATCTTCCTTCTACCTGCAGCTCCAGAGTTGGCTAACCGATGTATTGGAGGGAAAAATTCCGACTGCAATATGGTCATCAAAATAGAGGCTGTAATATATGGAGAAATTCCCAATGCTACGATTGAGAATCTCTTTATTGCGCCACCACCCATCATATCCATCAGTCCTAAGAATGAAGACGGATCGGTTGCGGCATTTGTATTAAAAGCTTTAACACCAGGCACTGTAATAGTGGCTGCTATTCTGAAGATTAATAATAGTAATAGCGTGTACAAAATCTTAGTAAGCAATTGCTTATTTCTAAAAAAGTTTTTAGTTTTGCTTTTTGAGTTACGTATGAAGGTAGTTGAACCCCTTCAAACGTTTAAGATTTTGTTACGCATATATTATTTAACCTCTACTTTTCCCCCAGCTGCTTCAATTGCTGCCTTAGCAGAAGCTGAAATAGCTTGAACTTGGATTGTAAGTGCTTTAGTAATTTTTCCATTACCTAGTACTTTAACCGGCATAGTTTTTCTTCTAGTAATTCTTTTTTCTAAAAGAATTTCTTTTGTTACAACATCATTTGCATTAAATGCTTTTTCTAATGTTGATAGATTAACTGTTTCGTATTCAACGTGATTTACGTTTGTAAATCCACGTTTAGGTAGACGTCTGAATCATGGGTTTTGTCCCCCTTCAAATCCTGGACGTACTCCTCCACCTGATCTTTTGTTTTGTCCGTTTTCACCACGTCCGGCAGTTTTACCTTTACCAGCAGCGTGTCCACGTCCTTTTCTAGTTCTTAGTTTTCTTGATCCTTCTGTTGATTTTAATTCGTGTAATTTCATAAAAATCTCCTATCCTGTTATGTCAGAAACTTTAACGTCTCTTAATTTTGCGATTTCTTCAACTGTTCTTAAGTTTTTAAGAGCGTCGATTGTTGCTTTAACTGAGTTAGTTTTAGATCTTGAACCAAGTGATTTTGTATAGATATCTGTGTATCCTGCAAGCTCAACAACTGTACGGATAGCACCTGAAGCGATGATTCCCTTACCTTTTGGAGCTGATTTAACTAGAACTTTTGATGCTAAGAATGTACCTGTTTGTTCATGTGGTACTGTTCTTTTATCAATGATTGGCGCAACGATCATATTGTTACGTGCGTCTTTAATAGCTTTTCTGATTGCGTCAGGAACTTCGTTTGCTTTTCCTCAACCTCAACCAACTTTACCTTTTTTGTTACCAACAACAACTAATGCTGAGAATGAGAATCTACGCCCACCCTTAACAACTGTTGTAACTCTTGCGATGTTAACAACTTTTTCTTCAAACTCTGTTTGTCTTCTGTTGTTAAATCTTCTACGTCCGTTTCCTCTTTGAGGTCTACGTCCATTATTATTTCTTGCGTTAGAAGCGTTTCTTGCACCATTAGCGGGAGCTTTTGGAGCTTCAACTGGTTTAGTTGCTACTACTTCTACTGTTTTTGTTTCTGTGTTTTCTGCCATTAGAATTTCACTCCTTCGTTTCTGATTGCGTCTGCTAGCGCTTGTACTCTACCGTGGTATACATAACCTGAACGGTCAAATACTACTTTTTCTAATTTAAGAGCTGCAACTTTTTTACCAAAGTCTGCCCCTACTGTTTTAGCAGCTTCAATGTTTCCACCGTTTTCTAATTTAAGTGTAAGTGATGAAGTAACTGCTAATGTTTTACCTTGAGCATCATCGATTAATTGAACTTCAATGNNNTTTAGAG
>NZ_CBDBYJ010000004.1:99751-115068 GCF_965212735.1 Mycoplasma todarodis
ACTTNNNNTTTAGAGATTTGAAGACAACTATTCTTGGTGATGTAGCTGCTAATTTATTTTTAATACGTAAATGTTTTCTCTTACGAGATTCGTTTCTTGATAATTTTGCCATTACTATTTACCTGCTGCCTTTCCTTCTTTTCTTCTGATGATCTCATCCTTGTACATAATTCCTTTACCTGAATATGGGTTTGGTCTTCTTATGTCTCTGATGATTGCTGCTAATTGTCCAACTTTTTCTTTTTCAATACCTGATACAGATACTTCAGTTTGTTTTGTAACTTCAACTGTAATACCTTCTGGTACAGGAATTGTGTGTGGGTGTGAGTAACCAGCATTAACTACTAGTTCTTTCCCTTGAAGTGCTGCTTTATAACCAACACCTTTAATGATTAGTTCTTTTTTGAACCCTGCTGATACACCAATAATCATGTTGTTGATTAATGCGTTTGTTGTACCGTGTAATTGTTTAGTGTGCTTGTTTTCATTTGCACGAACTGTTGTTACTTGTCCTTCTTTAACTTCAATTGCGATTAGTGGTGAAAATTCACGAGTAATTGTTCCTTTTGCACCTTTTATTTCTACTGTTGTTCCGTTTACGATTACTTCAACACCTTCAGCGATGTTGATAACTCTATTACCTACTCTTGACATAGACTATCACACGTAAGCTAATACTTCGCCACCAACGTTGGCTTTTCTTGCTTCCCTATCTGTAATGATTCCATTTGAAGTAGAAATGATTGCTGTACCGAATCCTGAAAGAACTTTTGGTAAGTCTTCAGCTCCAGCGTAAACACGTAAACCAGGTTTAGATATTCTCTTAACCCCTGTAATCGCTCTTTGAGCACCTTTATATTTAAGTGCAATTGTTATCTTTTTATCTTTGCCTTCGCCCGCTACTGAGAATCCTGAGATGAAACCTTCTGATTTTAGGATAACAGCAATGTTTTCCTTAACTTTTGAATGTGGCATAGCTACATCTTTATGTTTTCTTTGGTTTGCATTCTTGATTCTAACAAGCATATCTGCAATTGGATCTGTAATAATTCCCATATTATCAACTCGCCTTTCTTACACCAGGTATTTTACCTTCGTGTGCTAATTTTCTAAAGCAAACACGACATACCTTGAATTTTCTGATTACTGAACGTGGACGTCCACATAATTCACATCTTGTATATTCTCTAGTAGAGAATTTAGCTGATTTCTTTTGTTTTTCTTTTAATGATTTTTTTGCCATAATTCTCTCCTTATTTTGCTGCCTTAACAAAAGGCATTCCTAGTAGTTTTAACAGTTCTTTTGCTTCTTCATCTGTTTCAGCTGAAGTAACAATAATAATATCCATCCCTCTTACTTTTCTAATTTTATCAAAGTCAATTTCTGGGAAAATGATTTGCTCTTTGATACCTAGAGAGAAGTTCCCTCTACCATCGAAAGCTTTATCATTAACACCTCTAAAGTCTCTAATACGAGGAATTGCAACTGAGATTAGTTTGTTTAGGAATTCTCACATACGATCTCTACGTAATGTAACTTTCCCTCCCATAGCCATTCCTTCTCTTAGTTTGAATGATGCATTTGATTTTTTAGCAATAGTTGCTAATGGTTTTTGACCAGTAATAGCTTCTAGTTCTTTAAGAACTTCCTCAATAGCTTTTGAGTTTGAAACTTCATTACCAGCTGTTTGGTTGATTACGATTTTTTCGATTTTTGGAAGTTGCATTGATGATTTGTAATTGAATTTTTCTTGAAGTGCTTTCACAACTTCGTTATTGTATTTTTCTTTTAATGTTGTCATATTTGCTCCTTATTAAATTGCTTTCCCTGTTTTTTTAGCAATTCTTGTCTTCTTACCATCTTTAATTTCGTATCCAACTCTTGAGTTTGCTGCTTTATCTTTACCAGCTTTAACATATATCGCAACATTTGAGATATGAATTGGTGCTTCCATTTCTTGGATTCCACCATCTGGGTTTGTTTGTGAAGGTTTTACGTGTTTTTTAACTATATTAATTTTATCTACAGTAATTCTTTGTGTTTTTGGGTTAACTGATAGAACTCTACCTGTTTTTCCTTTTTCTGAACCTGCGATTACTATAACTTCATCATTTTTTCTTATTTTCATAACGACTCCTTAAATAACCTCTGGTGCTAGAGATACAATTTTCATGTATCCTGCATCACGCAGTTCCCTTGCTACTGGTCCAAATACACGTGTACCTTTTGGTTGTTTGTTATCATTGATAATAACTACTGCGTTATCATCAAATTTAATATGTGATCCGTCCTTACGCTTCACTCCGTATGTTGAACGAACAATAACGGCACGCACTACTGCTCCAGCTTTAACTGAACCATTTGGTGTTGCTTTTTTAACTGAACACACTACTACGTCTCCGATGTTAGATGTTTTCACTACTGAACCACCTAAGTTTCTAATAATACCTACTTCTTTTGCTCCAGAATTATCAGCAACGTTAGCTCTCGACATTTCTTGTAACATTACTTACCTTCTTTCTTAGCTTCTAGTACTTCTACTAGTCTAAATCTTTTAGTTTTTGACATTGGTCTACATTCGTCGATTCTTACGAAGTCACCCATAGATGCTTCGATACCTTCAACGTGTACTTGATATCTTTTAGTTGATTTAAAACGCTTAGCGTAAAGTGGGTGTTTTTTATATGTTTCAACAGCTACAACAACTGTTTTTTCATTTTTAGTTGAAACAACAAAACCATTTAATGATTTACGTGATGTTTGTCTTTCCATTATTTACCTTCCTTTACTTCTGCTTTTTTAGCGTTGATAGCTGTAAACGCTCTAGCTACATCTTTTCTAACAAGATTAATTTTGTTAGTTTGGTCTAATTGACCTGTTGAGTTTTTAAATCTAAGCATGAATAGTTCTGCTTTAAGGTCTTCAATTAATGTTTGAAGCTCTTCGATTGATTTTGAATTTAATTCTTTCATTAACATTATTTGGCCTCCTTAGCTACTATTTTACATTTAACTGGTAATTTGTGCATACCTAGTCTTAGTGCTTCTCTTGCGATTTCTTCTGATACACCATTTACTTCGAACATGATTGTTTGTTCTTTAACAACTGCTACTCATTTATCTGGTGAACCTTTACCTTTACCCATACGTACTCCGATAGGTTTAGCTGTTTTTGATAGGTGAGGGAAGATTCTGATGAATACTTGTCCTTCACGACCCATTGCACGAGTGATAGCAATACGAGCAGCTTCGATTTGACGGTTTGTAATTCAGTTTGAAGTTACAGCTTGTAATCCGAAGTCACCAAAGGCAACTGTTTTACCTCTTTTTGCAACACCTTCGTGTGAAATTCTAAAAGGTCTTCTATATTTAGTTCTTTTAGGTTGTAACATTATTTACTTCCTTCCAGGATTTCTCCTAGTGAAACTCATACCTTAACACCAATTGCACCGTAAGTTGTACGTGCAGTTGCTTGAGCATAATCCACATCTTGTCTTAGTGTATGTAGAGCCATGATACCTTCTTGGTAACCTTCTGCTCTAGCCATATCAGCACCGTTTAAACGACCTGATACTTGTGTTTTAATTCCTTTAGCTCCAGCCATTAGACATGATCTCATAGCCATTTTTTGAGCTGCACGGAAAGAACCACGGTTTTCTAATTTAATAGCAATTTCCTCAGCTAGTAATCTAGCGTTTAGTTCTGGTTTTTGAATTGTAACAACTTTAATGTTTAGTTTTAGTTGTCTGTTTCTTGTGTGTTTTTTAATATCATTAGTGAATTTTTCTAGGTTTGACCCATTTTCACCTAATAGTACACCTGGTTTAGCAGTATGTAATGTTAATGTTACATCTTCTGATTGTGTACGTGTAATTTCAACTTTACCAATTTGGTAAGTTCTTACGAATTTTTCAACATATTGTCTGATTTTTTGATCTTCTAACAGGTATCCTGCGAAATCTGCTTTATCAGCATATCAAGTTGATTCGTGTTTTTTAGTGATCCCGTAACGGAATCCATTTGGATTAACTTTTTGTCCCATGATGCCTCCTATTTCTCTTCCACTGTCACAGCTAGGTGTGAAGTTCTTTTTAAGATAGAGTAAGCTCTACCTTGTGATCTTGGTTGAAATCTTTTTAATGTTGGTCCTTCGTTAACTGTAACTTCAGTTACAACTAATTTTTCAGCGTTCATTCCGTGATTATTTACGGCGTTTGCGATTGCTGAGTTAAGTAGTTTTAAGAATAAAACTGTTGACTTCTTATTTGTATTGTTTAGAATAGCGATTGCTTCTGATACGTGTTTGTGTCTGAATAAGTCAGCCACTAATCTTGCTTTTCTTGGTGAGACTCTTTGTAATTTAACTGATGCTGTTGCTTTTGCCATTATTTCTTACCTTTGTCTTTCCCGTGCCCTGTGTATGTTCTTGTTGGCGCGAATTCTCCAAGTTTGTGTCCTACCATATCTTCTGTTACAAATACGTCAAGGAAGTCTTTCCCATTGTGAACTTGGAAATTAAGTCCAACAAAGTTAGGATAGATTGTTGATCTTCTTGATCAAGTTTTAATTGGTTTTTTAGGAGCACCGTTTTCAACGATTGCTACAACTTTTTTCATTAAGTGTTCATCAATGAAAGCACCTTTTTTAAGTGATCTAGCCATTATTTACTCCCCTTTCTTCTTCTTATAATTAATCTTGTAGAAGCTTTCTTCTTATCTCTTGTTTTAACTCCAAGAGCTTTTTTACCTCAAGGTGTCATTGGGGCTTTTCTACCAATAGGTTGTTTACCCTCACCACCACCATGTGGGTGATCTACGGGGTTCATTACAGAACCACGAACTGTAGGTCTAATACCTCTGTGTCTATTACGACCGGCTTTACCTCAGTTTACTAATGAGTGTTCTTCGTTTCCGACAACACCAATAGTTGCTTTACATGTAGCTAGAATACGTCTAACTTCACCTGATTTAAGTCTAACAATAACATATTTACCGTCATCGTCTTTACCTAGGATTTGTACTGATGTACCAGCTGATCTAGCTATTTGTCCACCATGTCCTGGGTGCATTTCTACGTTGTGAACTGTTGTACCTTCTGGAATTGATTTTAATGGAAGTGCATTACCAACTTTAATGTCAGCTTTTTCTCCTGAAACAATTTCTTGTCCTAATTCAATACCTTTTGGTGACAGAATATATCTTTTTTCTCCATCTTTATATACAACTAATGAAATGTTTGCTGATCTATTTGGATCATATTCAATTGTTGTAACTACGGCTGGAATACCGTCTTTATTTCTCTTAAAGTCTATAATTCTATATTTACGCTTTACTCCTGAACCCTTGTGTCTAACTGTAATAGAACCTGAGTTGTTACGACCAGCGTGAGACTTTAATGGTGCCATCAATGATTTTTCTGGTGCATGACCTGATAGATTTTTCTTGTAATCTAGAGATGTCATGTGACGTCTACCATTGGTAGTGGCTTTATATTTTTTAATTGCCATGTTTTTCTCCTTTGTTTGAAAATGTTTGCGGTTGTTTTCTTTCAAACACTATTTTTCCGCGTTAACTGGTTTTGCTGCTGCTTCTGCTTCTTTAGCTTCTGCTTTAGCTTTAATTTTTGCTGCTGCTTTTAATTCAGCTTCTGAAGGTTCGTTGTTTTTAACTTCTTTTGCCGCTTTTGGAGCTTCTTGAACTGGAGCTTCCTCTGGGAAAATGTTAATTTGACCTTCTTTTAGTGTAATAACTGCTCTTTTGTATGCTGTTGTGAATCCTGCATATCTTCCAAGTTTTGTTGCTTTCTTAGCTACGTTAGCAATATTAACTTTTGCTACTTTAACTCCGAAAATGAACTCAACTGTTTTCTTAACTTCAGTTTTGTTAGTTCTTCTGTCTACAGCGAATGTGTAAACACCTTGACCCATTAATGCGTATGATTTCTCTGTAAGAATTGGGTATTTTATAACTTCGTTTCTATTCATTATTTAATCACCTCCACTAATCTATCAATGTGTGCTTGTGATAATACAATAACGTCTGCATTTACCACTTTTTCAACTGAGATTGAGTTAACTTTAACTGTATCTACGTTAGGAATGTTTGATGCTGATTTGAATACTGTTTCACATTCAGTAACAATTAACACTTTTCTTTGTCCTTTTGTTAGTTTTAGAGTTTCAATGAATTTAACCATTTCTTTTGTTGAGATAGTTTCCATTTTAACTTCTTGAACTTTAACTGCTTTAGCTTTAGCTTTTAATGTTAATGCTGATGCAAGTGCAAGTTTTCTAACTTTTTTGTTTAATGCTAGTGAGTAGTTTCTTTCAGCTTTAGGTCCGAAAGCTCTACCTCCACCAACTCAGATAGGTGATCTTCTTGATCCAGCTCTAGCTCTACCTGTTCCTTTTTGTGCTCAAGGTTTAATTCCTGAACCAGATACTTCACCTCTGTTTTTAACTTTGTGAGTACCTTGTCTTCTTGATGCTCTATCAGACATAATTGTGTCGAATATAGCTTGTGAGTTAACTTTAACTCCAAATACTTCTTTTGGAAGTGTTGATGCAGACTTAGCTGCTGTTGTTGTTTGAACTTCTGCCATTATGCATCTCCTTTAACTTCTTTAGTTTCTTCTTTAGCCGGTGCTAAGTTAACTAAATTAATAGCTTCTCTATTTGGAAGTTGTTTTACAGCTTGTTTAACGATAACGAATGATTTTTTAGGTCCTGGGATTGATCCTTTTACTAATAAAACATTGTTTTCTAAATCTACTGATACAACTTCAAGGTTTTGAATTGTTGAAGTAACGTGTCCAAATTGTCCGGGCATTGTCATACCTTTAACAACTTTGTTACCTGCGATATCACCAAGTGATCCAGTTTGTCTTTGAGGTTGAGATCCACCACCACCACCGTGTGATTTAGGTCCAATTGCTTGATTATGTCTCTTAATAGCCCCTGAGAAACCGTGTCCTTTTGATGTTCCTTGAACATCTACAAGCTCTCCTGGTGTAAAGATTGAGGCATCGATAGTAGCTCCTAATTCGAAGCCTTCCATTCCTCTAATCTCTTTAACGAAGCGCTTAGGTGTTGTGTTTGCTTTTTTGAAGTGTCCAGTTTCTGGTTTATTTTGCCTAGAAGCTTTCTTATCTTCAAGTCCTAGTTGAAGTGCTGTATATCCATCGTGTTCTTCAGTAAGAACTTTTGATACAACATTAGGTTTAACTTCAATTACTGTAACTGGGATTAATTTTCCGTGGTCTGAGTAAAGTTGAGTCATTCCTACTTTACGTCCTAAGATTCCTTTCATATAATTCTCCTTTTATGATTTTGTTTTTTTAATCTTATATTTCTAGCAGTTTGAGTTCTTACTAAGGAAACAATGATATATTCTGCAACTATTTGTTTATAACTTCGACTTTAACACCTGAAGGTAAGTTAAGTCTTTGTAGTTTATCCATTAACTCTGCAGATACTTCTGCAAGTTTAATAAGTCTTTTGTTAGTTCTGATTTCGAATTGTTCACGTGATTTCTTGTTAACGTGTACTGACTTTAAAACTGTAAATACTTCCCTTTTAGTTGGAAGTGGAACTGGTCCTGAGACTTTAGCTCCTGCTGCTTTAGCTGTTTCTACGATTTTAAGTGCTGCTGCATCTACTAATGATGCTTCAAATGCTTTAACTTTGATTGTAACTTTTGCCATGTTGTCCTCCTTTTGTTCTTTTGAACGACCTCCAGAATAAATACCCGATATACACGAACAACTAATTTTGGTGTATCGGCAACCTTATCTGTCATTGGTCTAGTTGCTAAATAATTATACACACAAAACATTAATAGTCAAGAAAAAAAGTTTGAAAGATATTAAAACACTATATATAAAGGGAAAAATAATGCGATTATTCGCATTATTTTATTCTATTGTTGGAATGAATCTTCCATAGTAAATTCAACATTATCATCAATTCATTTCTTACGAGGTTCTACTTTATCTCCCATAAGTGTGGATACACGTCTCTCAACAATTGCAGCATCCTCAACACCAACTTGTATTAAAGTTCTTGTTTTAGGATCCATAGTTGTTTCTCATAACTGGTCAGCATTCATCTCTCCAAGACCTTTATAACGTTGGATATCAGCACCTTTATGCTTTTCTAATAATTCTTTTAGTGTTTCATCATCTCATGCATATTCTTCAACATTTGTCTTTGCAGTCTTTTTAGATACTTTATATAAAGGTGGCATAGCTATATAGATCATACCAGCCTCAACAAGAGGTCTCATATATCTAAAGAAGAAAGTTAATAGTAAAGTTTGGATGTGAGCACCATCGGTGTCAGCATCGGTCATAATTATAACTTTGTGGTATTGCGCATCTTTAATATTAAACTCAGCACCAATACCAGCACCAATCGTATTAATCATTGTTCCAATTTCCTCATTTTTAAGGATATCGATTAGTTTTGCCTTTTCAGTATTGATTACTTTACCCCGTAGAGGTAAGATAGCTTGTGTTTTTCTATCTCTACCTAATTTTGCTGAACCACCAGCAGAATCACCCTCTACCAAGAATATTTCTTTATCTTCAGGTTTTTTAGCCTGTGCAGGTGTTAATTTACCTGATAGTATTTTTGATTTGTTTAATTTTGATTTCGTTTTACGTGCGTCATTTCTAGCTTTTCTAGCAGCATTACGAGCATCAGCAGCTCTTTTAACCTTATTAACGATAGTGTGAGCAACTTTTTTATTCTCTTGTAATCAGAAACCAAGTTTTTGAGTAATTATTGAATCCACCACTTCTCTTGCTTCAGGTGTCCCTAGTTTATCTTTTGTTTGACCTACAAACTCAAGCATTTTTTCAGGTACTCTAATAGAGATAATCGCTGTAAGCCCCTCTCTAATATCTGAAC
This sequence comes from Mycoplasma todarodis, assembly GCF_965212735.1. Classification (GTDB taxonomy): domain Bacteria; phylum Bacillota_I; class Bacilli_A; order Mycoplasmatales; family Metamycoplasmataceae; genus Mycoplasma_K; species Mycoplasma_K todarodis_A. The sequence continues at coordinate 108,660 of NZ_CBDBYJ010000004.1, forward strand.
CTTCTAAATTCTTATCTTTTGTTTTGATTAAACCTTGCATTCTTGCATATTCATTAATAGTTTTTGTTCATGCTGTTTTTAGAGCAGTTTCGTGTGTTCCACCATCTCTTGTTTTAACGTTGTTAACAAAAGAAATGATTGTATCTTGATAAACATCAGTATATTGGAAACCAATCTCAACCTCAATACCTTTTGATTCACCTGTGAAGTGTACGGGCTTTTTATTAATTTTTGTTTTTGAAGAGTTAACAAAATCTACGAATGCTTCAATACCATTAGTATAGTTAAATGTTTCATTCTTTTGTTCTGGCTCAGATTTAACTGAAATTTCTACACCAGAAACTAAAAATGAAGCTTCTCTTAATCTTTCAGCAATTTTTTCGTATTTGAATCCTAAATTATTAAAGATTGAATATTCAGGTCAAAATCTAATACGTGTTCCTTTTTTAGTTGTTGGACCTACTTTGGTTGTATTTGTAGTAATATTCCCACCATTTTCAAAAACAGTTAAATATTCAAATCCTTCTTTATAAACTCTTGCTTCAAGTTTTGTAGACATGGCATTAACAACAGAAGACCCTACACCATGTAGACCCCCAGCTGTTTTATATGCGCCTTCGGAAAATTTACCTCCGGCATGTAGTTCTGTAAAAATAAGTTCAATAGCAGTTTTTCCTGATTCATGTTGATCAACTGGGATTCCACGCCCATTATCTTCAACAACAATAGAACCATCTTGTTTTATACTTACTTTAACCTTATTGGCAAAGCCGGCTAAAACCTCATCCATTGCATTATCAACAATTTCTCATACTAAATGATGAAGACCATTAATATCGGTAGATCCGATATACATTCCTGGTCTTTTTCTTACTGCTTCTAAACCTTTTAGAACTTTTATACTACTCGCGTTGTAATTAGACATAGTAATATTATATGTTATAGAACCACTTTTTTCACTATAATTATTTCACTATGGAAAATATAATAGGTTTTAACATATTAGCGTTCTTGATTGCATACTTAATCGGAGCTCTAAATACATCAATCATTGTCTCAAGAAAAATGCTCAAAGAGGATATACGTCAAAGTGGTTCCGGTAATGCAGGGGCCACCAACATGGCTCGTAAAACTGGTTTTGGCGGTGGAATGCTTATAGCTTTCATTGATTGAACAAAAGTAGTTTTTACAGCTTTAATATTTTGAGTATTAAAAGTAAAAGCAGGACATGGATTTGAAACAATATACATTCAACTAGTGGCATTTGGTGTTCTTGTCGGACATATTTGACCTATCTTCTTTAAATTCAAAGGAGGTAAAGGAGTTTCGGCATTCTTAGGATTCGTAATGTCTTGAAATATAATTGTTGGACTTCTTGTTATTGTTGTATTTTGAGTTATCGTGTACTTTGTTGATAAAATTTCATTCGCTTCAATGGCTTGTACTTTATTTGTTGTTGCTTTAACCTTCATCCCTTGATTTAATAATGGTGTATTAACTACAATTATGAAGAGTGGAGATGACATCAAACAATTACAATATTGATTAACACCATTATTTGCAACACTAGTTTCTATAATAGTTATTTCTAAACATCATCAAAATATAAGTAGATTAATTAAAAGAGAAGAAAGTTCATTCAGAGGTTCAATCTTAAAAAGAGAACCAGGATGTAAACTATTTAAAAAATAAGCGTGTGCTTATTTTTTTCTTATTTCTAAAATAAAAAAATAACCCTGAAGGTTATTTGTTTTTAATAAATTCATAAATAGAATCTTTTATTTCATCATTTTCTAAAGCATAATCGATAGTTGCTTTTACAAATCCTTCTATTGATCCAAGATCATATCTTGTACCTTCGAATGTAAACGCATACATCTTTTCTGTTTCCATTAATCTCTCAAATGCATCAACAACATTAATTTCATTACCAACACCTGGTTTTAAATCTCTTAATAATGTCATTAATCTAGGAGTAAATATATATCTTCCTAATATAGCTTTGTTTGAAGGGGCATCTTCAAGTGCAGGTTTTTCAACAGCTCCTGCGATTTCGAATAACTCTTGTTCTTTTTCAGAATCATTAGAAGGTAATACAACACCATATTTATGTATATTTTCAGGTTTGATATCTTGTACCCCAATAATAGATGAACCGGTTTTATTATATGCTTCTATTAATTGTTTAATTGCTGGAGTTTTTGAACGAATTAAATCATCACCTAAAATTACAGCAAAAGGTTCATCATGTGTTAAATCCGCACCCATAAAAATAGCGTGACCTAATCCTAATTGTTCATTTTGAATCGCAAATTTAACTTTAATTATTTTTCTTGTTGATTCAACTGTATGTAACATTTCTGCTTTACCTTTTTGTTTAAGCATTGTTTCTAGTTCTACATTTGTTTGGAAATAATTCATAATCTCCATTTTTCTTGGAGAAATAATTAAAATCACTTCTTCAATTCCTGCATTTGAAGCTTCTTCTACCAAGTGGTGAATAATTGGTTTATTCAATACTGGAACTAACTCTTTATGCACTACTTTTGTTAATGGCAGGAATCTTGTTCCTCAGCCTGCCGCTGGAATAATTACTTTTTTTACTTGTTTCATAAGAAAATTATATACCAAAGACATTTTAAATTGTTGTTATATTCTATTACTTTAATTATTATCAACTCCTTATTGTTATAATTCAAACATAGAAAACACAAGGAGAATTAAATGATAAAAATTTCACAAGAAAATAAAGATCTCTTTACATTGAAAGCAATTTTCAAATCAAAAGATATCGACCAAAATGTTATTCAGGATACAAATCACATCACTGAATTCATTCCAAAGAAAGAATCTCTTATATTTTTAGGTAATAAAAAGGATTTTAATATAAAGTCTTTAAGGAAAGCGATAAAAGCAATCGTTAAAGCAAACAAAAGGGGGATTAACATAGATGTAGCTTCATTTGTTACAGAAAAAGTTAGTCTTGAGGATGCAACAAAATTCTTCATTGAAGATACTTATTATGAAACTGCAATCATATACAATGATAAGACTGGTAAGAATGCACCAAAAGCTAAAAAAGATATATTCTTATCAAATGTTGCAAATGAAGTTGTTTCTGATTCTGTAAATAACGCAGAAGCTATTAACTGAGTTAGAGATTTACAACAACAACCAGCTAATGTTTTAACTTCAGTAGTATTAGCAGATATAGTTAAAAAAGAATTTGAGACTAAACATAAAAACATTGACGTGAAAGTAATTGAAAAACCAGAACTAAAAGAAATGGGTATGAATTTATTACTAGCAGTTAATGCAGGTTCAAGACACGACGCAAGAGTTGTTGTTCTTGAATACAAAGGAAATCCTGAATCAAATGAGAAAACAGTTCTTGTTGGTAAAGGTATTACATTTGATGCTGGTGGTTATGACATCAAGATCAATGGTGGTTTAATTGGTATGAAATATGACATGTCAGGTGCTGCAATCGTTGCTGGTGCTATGAAAGTTATTTCAGAATCAAAACCAAAAGCTAATATAACAGCAGTGATGTGTATTACAGATAACAAGATATCAATTGATGCAGTTACTCCTGATTCAGTTATCAAGTCATTTGATGGTAAAACAGTTGAAATATCAGATACAGATGCTGAAGGTAGATTAGTTCTTGCTGATGGTTTAGCATTTGCAGCTAAAAACCTTAAAGCTACAAAGATTATTGATATAGCAACTTTAACTGGAACTGTTCTATATCAATTAGGAAATACTTATACAGGTGTTTGAGCAACATCAGATGAATTATTTAATGAGATTAACAAAGTTGCTCTCTCACAAGATGAAATGCTTTGAAGAATGCCTTTCCATGAAGATTATGCCGAAGGTATTAAATCTTCCGACGTTGCAGATCTAATGAATTACTCTAAAAAATGTAGAGTTGACTCTTCTCAAGCAGCAATGTTCTTAAAGGAATTCACTAACAAAGTACCATACATTCACTTAGATGTTGCCGGTACAGCTGACGTAAACGGAAAACCTACTTCAGTATTATTAAAAACACTTGCACATATTGAAAAATAAAAATACCCACACGGGTATTTTTTTTACTTCAAAAGCCAAAAGAAAAAATTGACCTTTAGAGTCAATTCTAACAAATGGTGGAGAGGATGGGAATCGAACCCACTACCCCCTGCGTGCAAGGCAGGTGCTCTAGCCAAGTGAGCTACCCCCCCAAATAAAAACATCCTTACGGATGATATGGTGCGAACGAATGGAATCGAACCATCGACCTCACGATTATCAGTCGTGTGCTCTAACCAGCTGAGCTACGCTCGCATTAATATTAATGCAATATCTTTGCTTTAATATAATATCATATTCAGAAGGTTTTTAACCTATTTTTTTCATATTTTTTTACTTTTTTAAAAAAAAGTAAAAAGAGTAATAAAAAAACTGCAATATGCAGTAATTTTTTATTAACGTTTTGAGAATTGTCTTGCTCTACGAGCTTTTCTAAGACCTGGTTTTTTACGTTCTTTAATACGTGCATCTCTAGTTAATAGTCCAGCTTTTTTAAGAGTTGGTCTGTAGTCAGCTGAAGCTTGTAGTAAAGCTCTTGCAATTCCTAATCTAATTGCTGAAGCTTGTCCTGAAAGTCCTCCACCTTTTACATTAACTCTGATATCAAAAGTACCTTTTGTTTCAGTAATTACAAGTGCTTGTTCTGCGTCTTGCAGAAGAATTGTTGACATTAAGTAATCTAGTGAATCTCTACCATTAATTTTGAATTCACCTTTACCTGGTTTAATAATAACTCTAGCTGTTGAAGATTTACGTCTTCCTAGCCCTCTATATTCTACGTTTGCCATTATTTTACCTCCAGTTTCTTAGGTTGTTGTGCTTCGTGAGCATGTTTTGGTCCTGCATAAACAAATAGGTTTCTTCTTTGTTTATCTCCAAGTTTTGTATGTGGTACCATACCTTGAATAGCTTTTTCAACTAATGCTGTAGGTTTTTTCTTTCTTAAATCTGCTGCATTAATTGTTTTTAGTCCACCTGGGTACATTGAGTGAGAGTAGTATAATTTATCCTCTTCTTTGTTTGCTGTAAGAACGATTTTTTCAGCGTTAATAACGATGATGTAATCTCCACAGTCAACATTCGGTGTAAATGTTGGTTTATTTTTACCACGTAGGTATGTAGCAGCAATAACAGCTAATCTACCTAGTGTTTGACCTTCAGCGTCGATAACGTATCAGTCTTTTTGAACTTCTTGATGTTTAACGATTGTTGTTTGTCTCATATTGATCTCCTATAATTTTATTCTTTAAATTGTTTTGTTTTTTTGTTTGTCAACTTTTAATTTTTACTTGCGATGTTGTTAAAACCGCAACTCAACTATGTAATACGCTTATTTATTATAACAAAATTAAAAAAGATATATCACAAAATTATTGTAAATGTAATTTAAATCCTAAAGTTTACTTTATTGATTGCACGATCATTCAAATAAAACATTATTTTTTAATACGCCGGCCATCATTTTTTTAAAAAGAACAAACTCTTATTTTACTTTTATATTATATTCCAAAAAGAAGAAATAAGAGTTTTTTTCATTAATGTAATGATAAATTATTAACATTTGGAATTAAAAAAATATCTACATTAGATATTTTCACCAATCACTTTACTCAATACAAAAATACTTGCAGTTTCAGCTCTAAGTATTCTTTTCCCTAATGAAATATTAGAACACCCTTTTTCTTCCGCTAAATCCACTTCCTCATTTGAAAAACCACCTTCAGGCCCAATAAAGAATATTGAATTAGTTGGGAAACTATTTGATACTGATTTTTTAGTTTTTTCATGAGCTATAAATTTGTTTTCAACTTCTATATCTAAGGCATCCTCAAATCTCATAGGTTCTGTTACAATCATTTTTATATTTCTAAATGATTGTTCACAAGCATTGTGAGATATTTGATTTCACCGTTCTATCTTTTTGAAGAATTTATCATTGATTTTAATTTCAACCCTTTTTGTAATTAAGGGGATGATTTTTGTTGCTCCAAGTTCTGCTGCTTTTTGAATCATTCATTCAAATCTTTTTATATTAATTAAAGCTGCTGCAACAATGACTTCTCCACCATGTTCATGATCTTCTTCAAGAACTTCGATTATTTTCGCTTGTTGACCATCCATCTCACATACGTAAAACTTGGATTCAAAAATACATATAAATTTTTCATTCAATACACGGGCAACTTTCATGTGTTTGAAAGTTTCTTCTGATATTTCAAAGTGTGTTTCACTTATTTTATTTGTTACAAAGAATCTAAACATAGATTAATTATAAAATAAAAGCATAAATAAAAAACCACCTTTGTGGTTTTAATAAGGCNTNNGGNTGGGA
>NZ_CBDBYJ010000004.1:115152-156439 GCF_965212735.1 Mycoplasma todarodis
TAGGCATTGGGAATGGAGAGATTCCACACATACCTAAAATTACTCATGCAAGCATTCCTAGGACGATTCCTAATGTAATAACATCAAAGTATTTAATTGAATACTTTCTATACCTTGTTCTTTTTGCGTATGGGTCGTAACCCCTTGTTTCCATGGCGTTACCAAGATCCTCTGTTTTTGAGAATGAAGTTACAAATAATGGAATTATAAGCGTTACAGTTGATTTAACTTTAGCTCTTGGTCCACCATTTTTGAAATCAACACCCCTAGATGCTTGCGCTTTCATTATTCTTTGAGATTCTTCAAGTAATGTTGGTATAAACCTTAAAGCAATTGCAATTATCATGGCTATTATGTGTACTGGGAATTTTATAAGTTTTAATGGCAACATTAAATCTTCAAGACCTCTTGTTAAATCTATTGGTTTAGTAGTAGAAGTTAAGATCGTAGTTATGATTATCATGAAATAAACTCTAACTGCAATTAACGCCGTTCTATCAACAGCCTCTCCCGATACTTTAACCTTTCATCACTCAATGGTATTGAATCATTGATCGTATGTCGGCTTGACAATAAAAATATTTATTATGAATAGAAATATAGCTATAAATATAACGGGTTTTAGCATTGATATCAACTTTCTAACAGGCATTCTTGATAAGAAATAACATGTTAGAACTGGTACCATTATGATTCCATAACCGATATAACTCCTATTTAAGAATACAATAACAATTAACAGGATATTACAAAGTAACTTAACCCTTGGGTCAAGTCTATGTACTATTGTGTCATTAGGTATATATTTACCAACTGTTAATTGCATATACTCTCCTTATCTGTTATTTAAAGCTTCAGCTAACTCATCAATAGTTTTCACTCTTGGGAGTTTAAGACCTCTTGCTTCTAACTTATTTACTAAAGCTAATAATTTTGGCGGTTCTAATTGATTTTCTTCAAGGAAATTAGTATCCTTTAAAACATCATAAGAATCTTCGAATTTAATTAACTCACCTTGTGAAAACATCATTGTATAATCCGTTCTTGCTAAGGCATCATCTAAATTATGTGTAACAATGATAATTGTTTTACCATCTTTATGTAATCTATCAAAGATATCAAGTATCTCTTGTGACCCTTGTGGATCTAAACCTGCAGTAGGTTCATCAAAAACAAGTGTGTCTGGTTCCATAGCTAATATACCCGCTAGAGCAACACGTCTTTTTTGACCACCTGATAATGAGAAAGGCGACTTACTCAAATACTCTTTACCAAGACCAACTAATTCAAGATATTTAGCAGCTAATTCTTTTGCTTCTTCTTTTGAAGAACCCATAGTAATTGGACCAAACATAATATCTTTTTCTATTGTTTCTTCGAATAGTTGATATTCAGCAAATTGGAAAACGATTCCTATCCTTTTTCTAATTTGTTTTATTTTTTTAATTTTTCTTTTTGATGCTTTTATATTTCTTTCAACAGTTATGAACTCATGTTCTGAATTCTTTTTCTTTGTATTAGGAATATCAAATTTTAAATCAATACTTCCTGACGTTGGTAATATCAATGCATTCAAATGTTCTATATATGTTGTTTTACCAGAACCTGTATGTCCGATTATTGAAATAGACATCCCTTGTTCTATTGTTGATGTTACATTTTTTAAAGCTGTAAACTCTTGAGGTTGACCTTTTTCAAAAATGTGTGTTAGTTTATTAGTTTTTATTTGCATAATTCACCTAACAATTCTTCTTCATCATATGTTGCTTCTATATCTTTCAACTTAGAAGATAATTTGTAAATAAATGGTGCATCAATTTTTGCTAAGTTAACAATCTCTTCATTATTCAAAATATCTGCTGGACGTCCACTTGCTATTAATTGACCTTTTGAAAAGACTAAGATTTCATCAGCTAATATAGCTTCATCCATATTGTGTGTAATTGAAATCAAAGTTTTATTTCTTGTTTTTTGAATATTTCTAATCAATTCAAGAACTTCACTCTTACCTTTTGGATCTAACATAGAAGTAACTTCGTCAAATATAATAACTTCTGGATCTAAAGCTAATGTGGAAGCAATAGCAACCCTTTGTTTTTGACCACCCGAAAGTGTTTGTGGTTCTCTATCTAAATATTTCCCCATACCAACTTTAAGAGAAAGCTCTTGGACTATCTTTTGCATCTCTTCTCTTTCAAGTTGTTTGTTTTCTAGACCAAATGCAATATCGTCTTCAACTGTTGAACCTATAAATTGATTATCTGGATTTTGGAAAACTATACCAATTTTGCTTCTAATTTGTTTTAGTGTTTTTTTTGACATAACAATATCATCAATAGTGATTGTTCCACCAGTCGGTTTATATAAACCCACTAGAAGTTTTGATAATGTTGATTTACCTGAACCATTATGACCAACTATGGCAATATATTTACCTTTTGTCATTGAAAAATTAACATTAGTTAAAGCATTAGCTTTAGCATCGGAATATTTAAAAGAAAGATTTTTTACTTGTATCATATTTAAATTGTATAAAAAAAGAGGTATTATGAGTATAAAAAAAGTGAGATTTAAATCTCATCTAATTTTTCTTGATTGAAAACAGCGATTACGGGTAGATTTCTCATTTTTTCTTTTACATCTAATCCATAACCCACTAAAAACTCATCAGGGACAATTAATCCAACTTTATCAGCATGTAAATCAACTTTTCTACCTGTTGGTTTATCCATTAATGTAATGATTTTTAATGATTTAGGATTTCTAGCTGAAAGGTTTTCCATAACAGCTTTTAGCGTAATCCCTGAATCAATTATATCTTCAGCAATTAGAATATCTTTCCCTGAAATATCCTTCTTAAGGTCCATAACGATTTTAACGTTACCTGTTGATTCAGTTGAACCACCATATGAAGAAACAGTCATAAAGTCAATCGACATATCTACTGTAACATCCATCATTAATTTTGAAAGGAATGGCACAGATCCTTTTAATAGACCTATTATTACTAAATCTTTTGAATCTTTGTACTCTTCATTAACTCAATCAGCTAATTCTTTAATTTTTGTTTCAATTTCTTCTCTTGTATATATTATTTCTTTAATTCTTGAATCCATAGTTTTCTCCTTTGAAAATGAAAAAATGCCAGTTTATAATAACTAGCTTTTTATTTTTTTATTCGTTAATACTTACAACTTTAACTTTGTACTTGTTTTCAACTTCAACAGTTACAATGTCACCTTTAGATGTACCTAAAACAGCTTTCGCAAGTGGTGATTCATTTGAAACTTTACCTTCGAATGGGTTAGCTTCTTGTCTACCAACGATTTTTACAGTTTTTGTATTCTTAGTTCTTTGATCTTCCAATTCAACTTGTGAACCAATTCTAACCATATCTTTTTTAGAACTTGCTTTAATTAGTTTTGAATTTTCTAAGATTGATTCAATTTCTCTAATACGATCTTCAATTTGTCCTTGCTTTTCTCTAGCTGCGTCAAATTCAGCATTTTCAGAAAGGTCACCTTGCGCTCTAGCTTCTGCTAATTCAGCAATAACTTTTGGTCTTTCTACTTCAACCAATCTTTTAATTTCTTCTTGTAATTTTGCTTTACCCTCTTTAGTAAGCATATTTAGGTTTTTTTCCATAATTTCTCCTTGTATTAACTTTTATTAGTATTATTTTATCAAATTTTAGCACTTATTTAGCAGCAATGATAAAACCTTCGTGTATTTTTTGATGTTCAAATCTAACACCGATAAGCTTCATATATTTAATTAAATCTTTTTGATCTTTCGTTGGTTTTTTGCAATTCGTAATTATTAACATCCCGTTTTTAGAAACGTTAACTCATGAATTGTCGAAAGCTGAATTGAAATCAGGTGTTTCTTCTGAAAGAAATACGAAATCAAATTTATCTGTTATAAGTTTTTTTTCTATGAATTTAATTCTTGTTTTTGGAACCTTAAATTCTTTAGTTAACTTTTCAAATAATTCTAAATCTTTAATTGAATTTTTAAGTAATGTAACATTTGCATTTGTTTTTTTAACGATTGTTATTGCTTCATAACCTTCAGTAGCACCCTCAATTCAAATGTTCTTGTATCCATTTCTAATAATATTTGTTATTAGATATTCCATAGATAAATCATCAATTGGATTTTTGATTTGTTCTTTTAATTCCCAAATCATTTCTCCCACTTCTGTTCTTTCAAGCAATTCTTTTACATTAGTGTCATTCTCATTTAATTTAGAATCTTCTAATAATATAACTTTTTTTAATTTCCTTGCTTTGATTTGTAAAATTGCAAAAACAGTAAATCCAATTATTAAAACTATAAATACGGATGCGATAAGTATGTATCTAGTTGTAGAACTCATTATTCTACCTCTTCCTCTTCTTCCTCATATGTTTCTTGGTATTCTTCATAAACTTTTTCAACTAATGCTCACTCGTCTTCTTCTATTGGTTTAAGTTGTCCTTGTTCATCAACTTTAGCTGCAAACAATTCTTCTTGAACTTCATAAAGAACAAAGTCATCTCCATTGGCTTCAAACGTAAATAGAATTTCACCTTCTACTTTTTTTCCATTTTCTAATGTTATTTCGATGATTCTATCTTCATCGATATTTGTATTTGTATTATTTTCCATAAAAGTATTTTAACAAAATAAAAAGCCCTAAGGCTTATATTCTCATTAAATAATCTTCAAGAATCAATTGCGCAGCCAATTTATCCTTGCTTTGCTTACGTTTTTTTCTGGAAACATTTGCTTTAATCATTATTTCATGAGCTTTATTAGTTGTATTAGCTTCATCAATATAAATTATAGGAACATCAAATTTTTGTTCTAATAATTCTCTAAATTCCTCAATCATATATGTAGTATCTGATTTATCGCCAGAAGGATATGTTACATATCCTAGGACAATAGTATCAATTTCATATTCTTGAAAGTAATCTTCCAATCTATTCAACGCAGTTTCTCAATCACGTTCTTCGAATCTGAAATTTTCCTTACCTTGTGCTGTGAAATTCAAAGGATCGCTGAGTGCAATCCCTAAAGATCTAGAACCAAGATCTAAACCTATTTTTCTAGCCATTAACAATCTCTTTAATTATATTTTCTGCATTTTCATTTCATTCACAAGCACCTTGAGCGAATGTCGGTGCTCCACCACCTCTACCATTTAATTTAGCAAAGATTTGTTGTAAAATTTCATTTGAATTTTTTACTTGTGAAGCGACAGCTATTAATAATTTACCTGTATTCGCACCAATTACAAATGTACCCTCTGGATATTTTGTTCTTAATGAAATAGCCATAGCTTTAACTTGACCTGGATTTTTAAGAGTTAAATCAACGTAAACTCCATTTTCAAGTTCCACATCAGGAACTTCTACTTTTTGAGATTTTTTAGAAAGTTTTTTATTATCATTTCTTAATTTTTGAATAAGCTCGTTAGCTGTTTCAATTGTTAAAGTTGTAACTTTAATTGAATATTCGCTATCTAATTTTTTATTCTTTTCAAAAATCTTTTCTATCTCTGTATATAGTTTATCCATTTCCTTCTTAACGAATGAATCAACTGTTGTATTCGAAGTTATAGCTTCCAATCTAAATACTCCTGATCCTTTATTTTCAACAGAAACTATTTTAAATGTTTCAAGACCAACTGTATTTGGAATATGTGTTCCTCCACATAAATCAGTTGTTATTTCACCAAATTTAACTACACGAACCTTTTCTGAGTATGAATCTTCATCAATTGTCATGATTGCATTAATTTCTTCAGCACCTTTTAAATCAGTGATGATGTACTCTCTATCAACTTTCATTCCAATGTACTCATTAACTAAGTTTTCAACTGTTGTAATTTGCTCATTTGTTGGTTTTTTATCAGAAGGGAAGTCAAATCTTAATCTATCTTCATTATTATCAGAACCTAATTGCTCAATTACATCAGCACCAAACACTTCACGCAACGCACGGAATACAAGGTGTGTTCCTGAATGGTTTCTCATCAATCCATTTCTAACTTCGTGATCAACTTTTAGTTCGACTGCACCTTTTCTTAATGTACCTTCAACTTTATGAATATGGTTACCAAATTTATCTTTAAATACGTCTAGAACCTTTATTTCGTTGCCATCTTGAACAATCACACCTTTATCATGTCTTTGTCCCCCTGATGTAGCATAAAATGGTGTTTCTTTAAATATAACGAATCCAACACCATCGATATTTTCAATTGAATCGTTTTCATCTAACATTAATACAACTTCAGATTTTGCATATTCAATATTTTCAGATGCAAGTTCTGTTGTACCATATCCAATAAATTCAGACATCTTTTTATCAATTTTAGCCAATGATGCTATTTGTTTATCCATACCAGATACAACTTTTCCTCTTGATGCATTAGCATGTCTTTCTTTGTATTCATCAAATTTTGAAATATCAAGTTTAATTCCTTTTTCTTCTAGAATTTCTTGGGTTAATTCGATAGGGAATCCATATGTTTCAAATAATTTAAATGCAATACCAAAATCAAAGTCTTCACCTTCAACAAGTGATTTAAATAATAGTTCTTCACCTTGTGAAATTGTTTTCGCAAAAGCAACTTCTTCTTTTTGAATGATTTTTGAAACTGCTTCAACATTTATTACGAATGGTAGAGTGTCTCTAACAACCTCAATTAGTTTGTATAGGAAAGTTGTTTCTTTCATACCTAATTGAATTGCTGAACGATATGCTCTACGTATTAATCTTCTGATAATATAACCACGAGAAACATTTGATGGTTTTGCCCCATCTTGTATTGCATTAACAACAGCTCTCATGTGGTCAGCAATAATTTTGAATGATTTATTTATTTTTGTTTGTTCTTCATCATGCGTAAAGTAAGCATCTCCATCATATTTTTTACCTGTCATTTCTTCAACTTTTTTGATTATAGGCATAAATAGGTCAGTATCAAAGTTTGTGTGTCCACCTTGTAAAATTGAAGCAATTCTTTCTAATCCCGCACCTGTATCAATGTTTTTTTGAACAAGTTCATTGTAATTACCTTCTCCATCATTGTTAAATTCAGAGAAAACAATGTTTCAAATTTCAATATATCTATCATTATCAAGATCTTCTTCAATTAATTCGATTCCACGTTCATCATATTTTGAACCTCTATCAAAGAAAATTTCTGTATCCGGTCCACATGGTCCCATACCCATATCTCAAAAGTTCATTTCTCTATCTCCAGCAACTAAGTGCGAAGGTTCAACTCCAAGAGAAATTCATTTTTCATATGTTTCCTTATCTTCTTTAAAGTAAGTTATATATAACTTGTCTTTTTCCATCTCTAAAACTTCTGTTAAAAATTCAAATGCGAATTCAATAGCTTCTGGCTTGAAGTAATCCCCTATTGAAAAGTTCCCAAGCATTTCAAAAAGCGTATGGTGTCTTGACGTAACCCCAACATTTTCTATATCATTTGTTCTTATTGATTTTTGCGAGTTTGTAATTCTATTTCTTGGAGGTTGTTTTTTTCCAGAAAAGAAATCCTTTAGAGTTGCAACTCCTGAGTTGATTCAAAGTAGTGATGGATCGTTCACTGGAATAAGTGATTTAGATTCAACCCTTAAGTGTCCTTTTGATTCGAAGAATTTTAATCATTCTTCTCTTAATTCTTTAGATGTTAATTTTTTCATTTTTTATCTCCCTATTGTATTTTTTTAAATTTAATATTTTTTCAGCCATAGATGCTTCTCATTTTTTTATCATAACAATATTAATTATGATAGAAACAGCGTTCAATTGTAAGATAGATAAAACTATGTATGCTAACTTATTGTTTTCTAAATCTTCAATTGTATATTTAAATAATATTCCACCCAAGCTTGTATGTTTTTTGTTGATAAGAATAACATTTATTATTGCACCTATAATTGTGTAACAAAATAATAAATTAACAACAAAAGCTGAAATTCTCCTGGTTATTGATACTTGCATCTTAGCTCCTTATTTTTTTCTGCGTTAATTTCAAAATAAAAAAGCCCTGATAAGGGGCCAACGTACCACCCTTATCCGGACTCTTTTCTCGTAACGTGAGTTATTCGCTAATTATTAGTGTCTCCAAGGTTTGCACAACCCTTTTCGTAGACATATCTTGAAATGTATCTTTATTATAATACAAAATCATTATGAATAATAAAAAAATCCCAAAGGATTTTATTATTTAAATTGTTTTACTATTTAGTTTCAACAAATTTTACATCTGAGAATTTTTCAGTTGCTAATTTTGAGTCAGATAGTAAGAATACTGTTTGAACGATTAGCATGATTGGTCAGAAAAATGCTACTGATAATGTTGCAAAAAGAATGTACATGATTTTTTGGTCTTCTTTAACTTGGAATTCGTATCCCATTAATTTTGTACCAATTGATCAGTTTTTAGTGAACATAAAGTATAGGTTAAGAATTGGAACAATAATTGTAAATCCTAATAATACGTTAATTAGTCCAGCTAAAAATCTTTTTCCTAATCCTAGTTGTACTTTCCCCATGTTGCTTTGTAAGTTATCCATTGTAATACCTCTTTCATTTTTATATTTTATAAATACCTGGTAATTATACTACTATTGGCTATTAAACCAAATATTTTTTTAGTGATACTAATGCAATTCTTTTTTTATTTTGATAAATGTTATTATTGAAATATGGATAAAAAATATTTACAAGAGAATTTTTTGATAGAAAACCTTTCTACAAAACAAGCTGAAAGATTAATTAAAAAGAAAGCTTTGAAAAGCGAATTTTGAAGTTGAATAGTTAATAAACATGAAATAAAATATATCTGTTCTTATATAGGGGTTTTATTATTGAATGATAAAACAAAATTATTTATGAAGGGTGTTAAGGTTTATGATCTTTTCAATATGTATTACATGGACTTTACAATTAAAAATAATTTATTAATTATTTGCCAAAAAATAGAAAGGGGTTTAAAAGTTTCTATGTTGAATGAAACTGATGGAATCTTTGATGTTTCAAAATCAAAATCTTTTGGTTCGAAAATAGATTTTCTTAAAAAGAAAAAACTTGATGAAAGACATAAAGTTAGAGTGATGAATCACTTCGAGAGAATAGTTGAATCAAAGTTTACTGACTTAAATGATTTCTTTGATTTCTTATTGGCAGTTAAACGTATAAGAAATTTCTCAGCACATTCATATAACCCTGCAAAACATTATGATTGACACACTGAATTCGCACATCGTGCATTGGAAAAAGAGGGTGAATCCTCATTTAGAAGTGACTTCAAGCAATTAATGCGTGGAGCGACAAATGGAACAATAGAAAATCTTAAAAATACACTTATTAATTTATTTGAAGAAAAACCTTTTTCAAGTAATGAAATTGGTGCAACTATTTGTGCGCGTTACCTTGGGACAAGAACAATTTATAGTTTAGAGTGAGATGAATTCCTGGACAAACCAAACTGTCCTTTCGAATTAACTGATTTTTTAAGAGCTAATTCAAAATAAAAAAACACATCAGTGTTTTTTTATTTTTATCATTCTACTTTTGCTAATTTTATGATTGCATGAATGTATATTTCTGTTTGCTTAAGAATTTCTTCTCAAAGAACTCTTTCATCGATAGCGTGCATTCTTCATTCAGAACCAGGGAACAATCCACCAAAGGCTATACAATTATTAGTAACCTTAGCATAAGTTCCTCCACCTGAAGTTATTAATTGAGAATCGTAATCACCAGTAAATTCTTGATAAGTTGAATAAAGTGTTGAAACTAATGGTGAATCAGGTTCAAAGTATAAGGGTTCATCAACTTTAGATAATGAGAACTTAGCATCTTTAAACTTATTAATTATCTTTTCGTTAAGTATTTTTGATGTTAATCCATAAGGGAATCTTACATCTATACTTAAAATAAGTTTCTCATCCTTAGTTCTTAAAATACCTGGGTTTATTGTTGTTGTACCAAATTCATCATTTTCAGCTTGAATACCTAATTCTTTTCCATTGAACTTGTTATGGAAATTATCAACGATAAGTTTCATTAAATCATCATTTGTTAATTCAAACAAGAAATTTGCCAGGTGAGTTATGGCATTTACCCCTTGCGAAGGTATTGAACCATGTGCTGGAGTCCCTTTGATTGAAACTAAGGTATTTTCCCCTTGTGCATCAATAGAACCCTCTAAATCGTTATTTTCTAGATATTCAAAGAATGGGATTGATGCTTCCATAAGATCAAAATCTATTTCAGCTTCCGCAAAGTCAGGAACAATATTTATCGTTGCTCCACCATTGAATGATATTATTGGAGAATCTTTGAATTCAAATTCCAAATCACCTCTTGCTCCACCTTTTTCGTTGTTTATACCTGGGAAAGCATTATCAGCTGTAAAAGCAGCAACTGGTTGTTTGTTTAATTCAAAGTATTTTGTAACACCTTTGTATCCAGATTCTTCATTTCCACCTATAATCAATCTCACAGGTTTACTTAATTCAATATTTAATTCTTTAATGATTTTCAATGCGTAGTAAACAGCAACTAAAGGACCTTTATCATCCTGTGTACCTCTACCGAATATAAATCCATCTTGTTCTAATGGATCTCAAGGATCTTGAATTCATTTTTCAGGGTTTGCTGGAACAGTATCAATATGACAAACCACAGCAATATATTCCCCACCTCTTTCATCGGTTCTTATATCTAAAGCAAATCCTTCAAAATCCCTATATTTCATTGAATCTTTCTCAGACATTGCAATGATATAATCCATTGCTTCTCTTACTCCATTACCAAATGGTTTATTCTTAGCGGATGTTTCTAAATCCTCCGTTGAATTTATTCTAACTAAGCCTTTTAATGCTTCTTTCATTTCTGATTCATATTTTTTTATTTTTTCTTTAATTTGTTTTCTCATACTTAAATGATATAACAAAAAAATAGACTAAACGTAGTCTATTTTTTTACCATCCATGAATAGTGTTTCTATAGTTGCTCCACCAATACATTTTTCTCCATCATAAAGAACAACTTGTTGTCCAGGAGTAACAGCTTCAAAAGGTTCGTATTTTAGTTTTATTGAATCTTCAAATATCTCCAATTTAGCTTTAACATCTTTTTGTCTATATCTAAATTTAACGCTAATATTATTTGAATCAAAGTTTTCTGTATTTAAATTAACATCGGTAGCAATTAACTCATCAGAAAGTAAGAACTCTGACCTTGATGCAGGAGCGGCTCAAATTATTTTTTTATCTAAGTCATGACCAGCTACATAATAAGGTTCTTTCATACCACCTAAATTAAGACCTTTTCTTTGTCCGATAGTGTAATACATAACTCCTATATGTTTTCCTATAACTTCATTAGTTGTTATATCTCTAATTTCACCTGGTTGAGTCGCAATATAATTTTGTAAGAATTGAGTAAAGTTTCTTTCACCTATAAAACAAATACCTGTTGAGTCTGGTTTTTGTGCCGTAATCAATCCTTGTTCTTCTGCGATTTTTCTGATTTCTGATTTTTCTAAGTCAGCAAGAGGGAAAAGTGTTTTTGAAATTTGTTCTTTTGAAAGTTGTGCAAGGAAATAAGTTTGATCTTTATTAGTATCTTTAGCTCTGAATAATTCACCATTCTCTTGTTTGGCATAATGTCCCATTGCTATATAATCTCCACCTAATTCATTTAACGCATAATTCATAAAGCTGTCAAACTTAATGTATTTATTACATAAAATATCTGGATTTGGTGTTCTCCCCATTTTATATTCTTTTATGAAATACTCAAATACGTTATCTCAATATTCTTTAACAAAGTCAACTCTGTGAATTTCAATTCCTAATTTCTTAGCGACTTCTTGAGCATCAGCTCAATCTCTTTCTTCTGGACATTGTTCTTGTGTTCCTGCATTTTTGTTACCTAAAATATCATTATTCGCCACTGAATCTCAATTACGCATAAAAGCCGCAACGACTTCATGCCCTTGTTCTTTTAATAAATATGCTGCTACAGATGAGTCTACGCCACCTGACATTCCGATTATTACTTTTGCCATAGTTAAATAATTATACTATATTAACTAATTTTAATGTTAATAATTTTAAGACTAATTAAAAGTTAAAAAAAATAATGCTTATTTGCATTATTTAACCACTAAGTTTAATATTTTCCCTGGGACATATATTTCTTTTATTATTGTTTTACCTTCTATGAATTTTTTAACATTTTCATGGTCTAAAGCAATTTTCATAACTTCATCTTTTTCTGGGTTTGAAGTAAATTCAATTTTTGCTCTTAATTTACCTGAAACTTGAACAGCGATAATTAAGTTAGAACCTTGTATTAATTTTTCATCGAATGTAGGTCACGTTTGTTTGTGAACTGGTTTTTGACCAAGATTTTCTAACATCTCTTCAGCTAAGTGTGGAGCAAATATAGATAATATAATTGCAAATCCTTTTAATTCTTCAGGATTAACAGATCCAACTTTATAATTAGCATTTACATAAACCATCATTTTTGAAATAGCAGTATTGAATTTTAATTCTTCAATATCTTTTGTTATCCCTTTAACCATTTTATTGTAATCTGAAATAGTTTTTGACTTTTCAACTTTTGGTAATGAGAACATTCTTTCAGCTCTATCTAGTCATTTTCTTATACCTTCGATTGATTCGGTTGATCATGGTTTTGTGTCAATTAAAGGACCCATAAACATTTCATAAACCCTAAGTGTATCAGCACCCATGCTTTCAACTATATCATCTGGATTAATAACATTACCTTTTGATTTAGACATCTTAGTTCCATCAGTACCAAGTATCATTCCTTGGTTAACTATTTTGTGGAATGGTTCAGAAGTTGGAACAACACCTAGATCATATAGAACTTTATGTCAGAATCTTGCATACAGAAGGTGTAGAACAGCGTGTTCTTGACCACCGATGTATAAATCAACAGGTAATCATTTTTCAAACCTTCTTTTTGCTTCTTTACTATCTAAATCTTCGTATGTTCCATCTGAGTTTTTAAGAATATAAGCTAGGTAGTATCATGACGAACCTGCTCATTGTGGCATTGTATTTGTATCTCTTCTAAATTTCTTTCCATCTTTTTCGAAATTAACTCATTCAGTATTGTTAGCTAATGGAGATTCACCAGTTCCTGAAGGTTTAATTTCATCCATCTCTGGTAATTCAACAAGTTCTTCTATTAATAGAACATTATTATCTTCATCAAATGCAATTGGGAATGGTTCTCCTCAATATCTTTGTCTTGCAAATATTCAGTCTCTAAGGTGATAAGTTGTTTTACCTTCTTTAACTTCTTTACCTATTCAATTCTTTTGAAGTGCAATTAAAGAATTTGGTCATTCAACCTCTTCAAGTCCTTCAAGTAATTTATCAGCGTAGTCAGTAATTTTAAGAACTCATTGTTTCATTGGTTTTTTAACAACTGGGAAATCCCCACGCTCTGAAATTTTTGATCCATCTTCAGCAGTAAGAACTTCTTCGTTAGCTAAGACTGTTCCTAATTCTTCACATCAGTTAACTTCAATATCTTTTATTTCAGCTAAACCTTTTTTGTACATTTGTGCAAAAATTCATTGTGTTTGTTTATAGTATTTTGGATCTGTTGTGTTTACTTCTTTATCATAATCATATGAAAATCCTAAAGACTTAATTTGTCTTCTAAAGTTATCTATATTTTCTTGAGTAAAGTATTTTGGGTGATTACCAGTTTTTATTGCATATTGTTCCGCAGGAAGTCCGAATGCATCTCATCCAATTGGATGAAGCACATCAAAACCGTTTAACCTTTTATATCTCGCAACGATATCAGTTGCAGTGTACCCTTCTGGATGTCCAACATGTAATCCAGCTCCTGATGGATAAGGGAACATATCTAATGCATAGAATTTTTTATCTGATTTTTCCGTTGTTTTAAATACTTGATTTTCTTCTCAATACTTTTGTCATTTTGTTTCTATTTCTCTGTGTTTATACATAATAAAAGAATTATACAAGAAAACCCTGATTTCTTTTAGTTAACACCTTTATTAAATAAAAAAATAAAGGCTATTCCTTAGGAACACCTTCACTTTGCACATCATCTAATGCAGCATATTGTTCTGCTTGAGCTTCTTCATGCGTAATGTTTCTAGCTCAATTTGATTTATAGTAAACAACCATAAATGCAATTCCTCTCGGTATATCAGATAAGAAGAATAATAAATAAGCAATTGCAAAATTTATGTGTGTTGCCGGAACAATAACTAACATCACTATTGCTAATCATCCTATTTGTAATGGTCCTGCTGTAACAACATCAACTGTTGAAACAAGATTAACTTTTCCACCTGAAACAGCTGATGATTTCGCTGTTACAAATCATATTCATCACGGGAAGAATAATGCAAGTGGTCATAATGAATATTTTGTTCACTTAAGCACTAATTCATCACGAAGAACTGCTGTTTTTCATTCTGGTGAACCATGTGGATGTTTTGCAGCGGTATTTTGCAAGAATGTCATTTTTACAACTAAAAATGAAAATGCAAATAATATTATCGAAGCGACTATTGCTAATGTTGTATTAAAACCATGTAGTCTTTTTGAGTTTTCTTTAGCAAGTTCAATATTATTTTTCCCAAGCTCACCACCAACAAATTTAGAAACAACAACATTAATGGCATTGAATACAACTGAAAACACACCAAATAGCGATCCTGTTAATCCCAAGAATGCTGCCGAACCTATTGTTTTTTCAATTGATCCTTCTGGATACCCAGCAACATAGATTTTGTTTCTTATTGTTATAAAAATCATTGATGAAGCAGTGAATAAGAATATCAATCCTCTTGTTCAAAATTGTTTTTGAATAGTTCTCGATACTTGGAATATTGTTCAAGGTTTGAATACAACCGGTAACTTTTTAATTATCGCGTAAGAGACAAGTGATGTAAGCACACAAATCCTAGCAGCAATAGATGCAAAAGCAGCACCTCTAGCATCAAGTCCATTTGTAACAAATAAATCAGTATGCATTGTTAAATAATTTAATAGTATATTAGCAACTAGTCCAAGAATACCAGCATAAAAAGGAACTTTTCCTCAACCTGTTTCTCTGTACATATTACCTAAGTTAAATGTAAACGCAATCAACATTCACATAATTGAAATTCATTTGATGTAATTCGCACCTTGTTTAAGTTGTTCGTTATAGGCGATACTACCGGTTTCTGATTTTTGTAAAAATACTCCAATCATTTCTTCTGGCATGACTCATGCAAAAATTGTGAAAATTGTCGCAACTGCCAAAGTTATTGTTCAACGTATTTTAGCAATCTCCCTAACCTTATCGTGATTCCCTGAATAGTAATATTGAGCAACAAGAATAGACCCTGTAGCTGCCGAACCAGCAAAGATACCCATTATAATACTTGTTCATGAGTTCGCAGCAAATAAACCAGCTGTAGCACCAGTGATACTACCAACCATAAAGTTATCTACAAATGAATTCATCGCAAAAAGAAGCGATCCACCTATTACAGGTAACGCAAGATTAAGAAACAATTTTCATTGTCTTCTGTTTTCTGGAAAATATTGTTTTATTTTTTCTAACATAGTATTATCATAACATACAAATTAAGAGAAAAACATTGTTATATTTTAATTGTTTTTGCGACCGTTTTTATAGGGAAATACAATATAAAAATTATAGGTAAACAGATAGCCATTTGAACTGTTGTTGCAATAGCATCTTTGTAAGCTAACGCTTTATCAAAAACAACAATTTCCAATGAAAGGTAAACTAAAACGACATAAACAGAAGCAATTAAAACCCCAACAAAAAATATGAATTTAATTTTTGTCAATTGAAACAATCATATTATCATCACTGCACCAACATATGCAATTAATGTTATTCAAGAGAAAGCTATATATCCTGTCGCTCAATCTGTAACAATACATGAAATAGCTGTCGTCAAAATTACAAAGGGTAACCTTAACAATAAAGGGAATACAAAAACTATTGCAGCAAGAAGATAAACTCCACCACCACCTAAACTAAAATGACCATATATTCCAACCAATATCGCTAACCCCACTAACATGCCAGATATTGTCATTTGTAATATTGTATTTCTTTTATCATATCCTTGATAATTGCTTTTTGTTTTGTTTTCATCTTTTTTCATATAAAAATTATAAAGAAAAAACCTATTTCTCTTTGAGAATTAGGTTATATTCTTCTAACTGTTCTTTTGTAACGTCAGATGGTGATTGAGACATTGGATCTATTCCTTTTGCATTTTTAGGGAATGCAATAACTTCTCTGATTGATTCTTCACCAACTAAGATTGTTGCTAATCTATCGATTCCGAATGCAATACCACCATGTGGAGGTAATCCATATTTAAACGCCTCCAAGAAGAATCCAAATTGTGATTCAGCAGTTTCTTTAGACATACCAATAGCTGAAAACATTCTTCTTTGTGTTTCAGGGTTGTTAATTCTAATTGAACCCCCACCAATTTCGAAACCATTTAATACCAAGTCATATGCTTTTGCTCTGGCTTCTAATGGTTTTGTATCAAAGAAATCAATTGTTTCGTCAGTTGGACTTGTAAATGGGTGGTGTGCAGCAATATATCTTTCTGATTCTTCATTGTATTCAAACATGGGTCAATTTACAATTCAAGTAAATTTAAATCCATCGCTTGCAAGTTTAAACATTCTATTTAATTCAACACGAACAGCACCAAGTGCTTGAACTGCATTTTCATATTTATCAGCCACAAATAATAATGTACCTGTATTTCAGTTAAATTCTTTTGAAATAGCTTCTATTTCAGCTTCAAAGAATTTATATCCAGGACCAGTTTTTGTTTCTCCATCATAACTTGCTCATGCAAGTCCTTTTGCTTTATTCTTTTTAGCTACTTCTTCTAATTTTTTAATTTGTTTTTTAGAAAGAACTTGATCAAAAGCAATCATCTTAATTGTTGAAGCTGATTTAAATGCATTAAAGCTTGTTTCTTTAAACATTTCTGTTACTTCAGTTAGTTTATATTCATATCTTAAATCAGGTTTATCACAACCATATAAATCCATAGCTGTATCGTATTCCATTATAGGAAATTCTAGTTTTTCTTCAAATCCTAATTTTTTAAATACTTCAATATACATTCCTTCTATTAATTCCATTATGTCTTTTTGAGTCGTGAAAGACATTTCCATATCTAATTGTGTAAATTCAGGTTGTCTATCAGCTCTTAAATCTTCATCTCTAAAACATCTAGCAACTTGGAAGTACTTTTCAATACCTGATGCCATTAATAATTGTTTGTAAAGTTGTGGTGATTGAGGTAAAGCGAAGAATTTACCATGTGTTCTTGTTGGAACAAGATAATCACGTGCTCCTTCAGGGGTTGATTTTGATAAATAAGGTGTTTCAACTTCTAAGAAATCTCTTTCATCAAGATAATCTCTTACAGCTTTGATTAATTTGTGTCTTAGAACTAAATTTTGTGTCATCTTTGTTCTTCTAAGATCCATAAATCTGTGTTTTAATCTGTTATCCTCTTTAATTTCGATATCATCACGAATTACAAAAGGTGGAACTTCTGAAGTGGCAAGCACTTTAAACTCTTCTGCCATAACTTCAATTTCTCCAGTAGGCATTTCTGGATTTATATCTTTTCTTATTGCAACTTTACCAGTAACTTCAATTACAGATTCTTTTGTCGCTTCTTGTGGTGTTCCACCTTCTATAACTATTTGTGTAATACCTCATCTATCTCTTAAGTCTATAAAAGTTAAAGAACCCATTTTACGTCTGTTAGCAATTCAACCTTTTAACGTAACTGTTTCTCCTGCATTTACTTTTCTTAATTGTCCATTATTTATTTTTTTCATTATTGCTCCGTTCTTTCATCTAGGTAATCAACAAGTTCCATAATATCTACAGAATCTTGTTCTCCATTTTCTTGGTTTTTAACAACTACTTTTCCTTGTTTTAATTCATTTTTACCGAAAATAATAACAAATTTTGCACCAGCAGCTTTTGACTTATCGAAAGCTTTATTTAATTTCATAGGTAATAAGTTATATTCAACACTAAACCCAGCAGTTCTCAGCATATATGTTAGTGAACTTGTTGCTATAGTTGTTTCGTCATCCATATTAACAACAAAAGCATCTACAGTTGGTTTTATTTCTCCATGAACCATTTCTACTTCATTAACTAATCTTTCAACACCTAGTCCAAATCCAATACCAGAGATTGAAGGTCCACCAAATTGTTCAACAAGATTATCGTATCTTCCTCCACCAATGATAGTTGATTGAGAACCGGCTGCTTCAGAACCAGAAACGAATTCAAATATTGTTTCTGAATAGTAATCTAATCCTCTTACTAACTTATCTGAAACTTCGTATGGGATCATTACTCCGTCTAATAATTTCTTAACTTTTTCAAAGTACTCTTTTGATTCTTTTGAATAAAACTCACTTATTTTTGGTGCGTTTTTAACAAATTCTTTTTCGCCGTCAATTTTATCATCTAAGATTCTTAATGGATTTTTTTCTAATCTACTAATTGATAATTCTGTTAAATCATCTTTGTAATTTTCAAAATATTTTCTCAATGCTTTTGAATAATCATTTCTTGTGTTTGAATCCCCTATTGAGTTAATTAATAATTTAATATTTTTAATCTTTAAAGTCATAAGCATTTGGTGTGCCATCATAATTGCCTCTGCATCAGCAGCGGGAGACTTAGCACCAATTAATTCAATACCAAATTGTGTAAATTGTCTTTGTCTACCTTTTTGAGGTCTCTCATATCTAAATATAGGTCCATTGTAAAAAAGTTTTGTTGGTTGAGATTGTGCATACATTTTATTTTCAACATAAGCTCTAATTGTTCCAGCAGTACCTTCAGGTCTTAAAACAAATTCTCTACCTTTTTTATCTTTGAATTCATACATTTCTTTTGTAACGATATCGGAAGTTTCTCCAACAGATCTTTTGAATAAGTCAACTGATTCAAAAATAGGTGTTTCTATTTCTTTGAAGTTATAAAATGATGCAACACCCTCCAACGTTTTTAAAACAAGCGTTCTGTGTTCTTGTCTTTGTCCATAAATATCTTTTGTTCCTTTTGGTCTTTTAAACATAATTACCCCTTTTTCTTTTAAAGATACAAAAAAGTCCTACATGAGGGCCAACGTGCCACCCCATGAACGGACTCTTAAGTCGTTAACGCTGACTTCGCGGTAGAGTTACCTACAGTCTCCAAGATGCCTAATCTCTTCATCGACGTATCTATTTATAGATATTATATAACAAAAAAAGAGCAAAATGCTCTAATTTAGTAATTATTAATTAACTTTTGAAATCATTGATACCATCAACAGTTTGTTCTTCAGGCCCATTCAATTTTCAGAATTTTTTCTGCGCTCTTTTTTGTGAACGTTTTTGAGAATAAGCTTCAAGATGCACTCATGCGTATGTAGCAATGAATATTGAAGAATATGTTCCAGATACAAGACCTGCAAGCATAGCAACATTAAATGACATTTTAGTAGCATTACCAAATGACATAAGAACAATTACTGCAACTATTGTTGTGAATGAAGTTAGTAATGAACGTTTTATCGTATCTTTAATAGCTTCATTTGCAATTTTTCTTAATTTTTCTTTTGTTAAGTCCCCAACATTTTGTTTCATCTTTTCCCTAACCCGGTCAAAGGTAACAATTGTATCGTTAATTGAGTATCCGAGAACTGAGAGTAAACCAGCTATAAATACCGGTGAAATCTCAACTCTCGTAATGACGAATACAGCAGTAACAATCAACCCATCATGAACAAGGGCTAAAATAGCTGAAATTGAATATGTTCACTTAAATCTAACTAATGTATAAAGTACAATAGCTAACATCGCAATTGCAATTGCGATCATCGCATCTTTAACTAATGCATTAGCAACATCAGAAGTAACTGATTGCCCTTCAAATGAATAATTATTTACGTCAATATTTTTACCTGAATTTTTAAAATGTTTAGTAATAGCTTTTTTAAACACTTCATCTTTAGGTATAGCCTTTTTAGTTTTTATTTGAAGAATTGCTTGTTTTTGTTCAGCGTCTTTATATAAAACTTCAGCATCATCAGTTGAAATAAGTTTTTCATCAACTAATGCTTTTTTCATTAAATTGGCATCTTCTTTAGTTAAGTAATTCCCATTTTTAACACTCGTCTTGTTAGCGGAAATACTCATAATTGTTCCACCAGAGAACTCAATAGAAGAATTAACTCCACCAGAAATACTTCCAGCAATACCCGCTACAATAGCAAATATAATCACAGAAGCACCAACTATCAATGAAGATCCAGCAACAAATCATTTTGAACTTTTCATAAAGTTAAAGTTACGTATTTTTTCAGTTTTTGGATTTGGAGTAGCTTTTATTTGTTTGCTTCTAACACCTAATAAATATTCTCTTTTATCAAATACTTTTAATTTGACTAATAGTGTTGAAATTAACCTTGTAAATAATAACATAACCACCAACGTGAAAATAATTGAAAGGATTAGCATGATTGAGAATCCTTTTACGGATGCTGTACCAAAATAGAATAGAACAAATCCAACAATTAACGTTGTTACATTAGCGTCAAATATTGTAGATAAAGAAAGTTTATTCGCAATTGAGTGAGCTTTGTTCGGCGTGGCGCCACTCATAACTTCGCCCTTGAGCCTTTCAAATGTGATGATGTTTGCATCTACCGACATACCTATACCTATAACTAAAGCAGCAATTGTTTCTGGAGAGTATTCCCCACGCATAACTGTAAACATTGTTAGAGTTAAGAACATGTATAAAGCAATAGAGATTGTTGAAAGCGCCCCTAACAATCCATAATTAACCATCATGAATATAGCGATTAAAGCAAATACAATAATTCCGGCTATTAAAGCTTTTTTAAATGCAGAATGACCGTATTCAGCTGTTAGGAAATGTGATGATTTAGGTATTAAGTCATATTCAGCAGAACCATAATTAATACTTGCTGCAAGTTTTTTAGCCTCATCAGCATTAAATTTACCAGTAATAACAAATGTTGATCCATATAATGGCTTATTAACAGATGCTACCGAAACAGCATATGAACTAGCTGGTTGTAAACCTTCATTTACAAATAATTTATTTCACATCGCTCCACCTGAATTAGGTATTGTGACTGTTTTAAATAAATTCCCTTGAGCTTGATTGAATTTTTGACGAATAACACCAGTTTTCATGTTTAAGATTTTTTTCATTAAACCTTGGTGATTAATTCAAACAACCATTCTCTTATCTTTTTGTTGAGACATTCAAGTTGTTGCTTTACCTCATTCGGTTGTAGCTTGTTGATTCTTTAATTTTATAGAAACTACTCAAGAACCATTTTGTTGGACAGCTTTAGCGCCACCTTCTTCAAACGGAACTTTGTAATCATTATCAGTTCCATTTAATTTAACACCATTCCCATTTGGTTGTAAAGGACTTACTCCACCAGGGACAAATAATCCATTTCTAAATAATGATTTATCATCTAAGTTGTAAATAGAAAGAGCAGGTTTAGTCTTTATTAAATCTTCAAATTCTTGTTTTTCTGCATCGGTTTTAATTGCAGCTTTAGCAATAGTGATATAACCATTTTTACCTATTGATGAAGCTTGAGCTACACCATTTATACCTAATGGGTCGACACGTTTAACAATATTATCGAAAACTCTTTTGGTTTTTTCTTCACTAGCAGGACTTCCGTTGCTTTCAACAACTTGAACAGTAACAGATGCTCCACCACCATAATCAATAGAGGTTTTAACATTTTTACTAGTGTAAAATGCAGAGCCTAACGTAATAGTTAAGGTGGCTGCTAATAATGTGGTCGATAAGATGGCGATTCGAACTCATTTATTTTTCAATCATTTAAGAAATTTCATAAGTATTTATATTATATATTATTTTATAAATTATAGGTTGTTAAATAGTGTATACCTTTACTAGTTAATGCTCTTCCTCTTGATGATTTAATCAGTAAACCTTTCTTTAATAAAATGGGTTCAATATCCTGTTCGATATTATCTTTTGAATCACTAATAACCCCAGATATTGCTTCTATAGAAGTTCATTTACCATTAAAAACATTACCCAATACCTTAATGTATTCAATGTGCATATCATTTAAACCATATTTGTATAGACCTATAAATTTAAAAGTTTTGCGAACTATCTTTTCATTGATTTCTTTTTGATTCTCAGACATTGCAAAATCCCTACACCTTTTTAATAAGTTATTAGAAGTTCTAGGTATAAAGTTAGAATATGATGCTATTAAAGACTTAGCTTTCTTTGTGGAATTGATCTTTAATTTCTTTGATGTGATCTCGATTATAGAAATCAATTCATTTTGTTCATAATCAATTAATTTACCTATCAAACCAAAACGTTCACGCATAGGAAGAGATATTTTGTTGTATTTTGTTGTAGCGCCAATTAAAGTAAATACAGGCAATTTCATTCTAACAATCTTAGATTCTCCATCTATTCCTATCGGTATATCTATAACACCATCCTCCATTGCTGAATATATCAATTCTTCAACTTGTTTATTCATACTATGTATTTCATCTATAAAAATAACATCGTTCTTCTGTATGGTTGCAAACAATGATAAGATATCCGCTTTCTTTTCCATTAGTGATCCTTGCGCAAATTTTATATTAGCTTCCATTTCTTTTGCTACCAACATAGCTAAAGATGTTTTCCCAATTCCTGGTTTTCCATGCAATAAAATGTGGTCACACATAACTTTTCTTTTCTTCGAAGAATCAATCATTATCTTCAAGGTGTGAACCAGTCTTTTTTGACCAATAAATTCTTTGAAATTTTCTGGTCTAAGCGACTTTTTGATTGCCATTTGAAATAAGTTTGATTGCTTCTTCAACCATCACTTCAATATCCTTATTAGGTTTAACTAAATGTATACTTGAATTTATTTGCTTTTTATTAAAACCAAGTGTTTTTAAAGTTGGGATAATTTCACTAACTATATGCAAGTTCTCTTTTTTATTCTTTTGTTCTTTTTTATTTGAAGTTATTTTTGCATATTTATCTTGAAGTTCAAAAATTAATTGTTTAGCGGATTTTAAGCCCAAACCAGGTAAATGAGCTAATGATTCTGCATCTCCACTCAATAAAAATCCCAATATTATTTTTATTTTTTCTTTTAATATTTGAATACCGGTTTTTGGACCTATCCCCGGAACCGTTAATAAGTCTTCAAATAGAATTCTCTCTTTAAAAGTTTTAAAACCGTAAAGAGAAGAAATATTGTCGTATTTATATTCATACATAAACACTTTTAATGTTTTTTCTGGAGTAAAATCGTTAGGCCTTGGAACATAAACTATTTCACCTTTTGAATTACTTTCTAATATTATGTAATTTTTTCCTATAGAAACTATTTTTCCTATTTTATATAACATCTTGCCTCCTTTTAAGATTTTTCAATCTCTACTTATATATGTATTGTTTTTTTACTTATTCAAATTTATTAGCGGAATCAAAATTGCAATAAAAAAATACCCATTAATTAGGTATTTAAGAAAAATCTTTTTGTCATTTCGTGAATTTTTCATCTTTAACTTTTGCTGTTGCTTTAACAACTTTTTCTTTTTCTTTCGCAGAAAGTTTTGGAATATAGATGCTTAACTCAATAATTAAATCACCTTTTCTACCAGTTCTAACACTTGGAACTCCTGCTTTTGAAATAGTGAAAGTATCACCTGATGTATATTTAGATGAAAGCTTGAATGCATGTTCTCCATAAGGAGTAGGAATCATAATTTTATTTGAAGAAATTATATCCAACATTGAAACCGGAACTTTCATATATAAATTATTTCCATCTCTTCTATAGTGTTTGTGTGGTTTTACTTGGATATTTAAATATAAATCTCCTGAAGGTCCACCCATTTTGCCAGCTGCACCATATCCTTCAACAATAATTGTTTGTCCATCTTGAATACCGGCTGGTATTGAAATTTCAACATTCTTTTTGATTGCAGTGATTTTATTACCGTGACATTTTTTACATTTGTTTTTGATTGTTTTACCTTGACCTGAACACATTTCACAAACTCCTTGTGATTGCATACGACCAAATGGTGTATTTACTATTCTAGCTGTTGTTCCTGAACCATTACATCCACCACAAGTAATGATATCTGCTGCAGATGCTGCACCAGTTGCATCACACTCTGAACATTGTTCATATTTTGGAAGTGTTCTTTCAATTGTTGAACCTAAAATAGAATCCATAAAATCAACTGAAACAGATGCTTGATAGTTTTCACCTTTAGTTGGACCTCTTCTTCTTGAAGAACCTCCACCAAAAATGTCTCCGAAAATGTCTCCAAATCCACCAAATCCACCGAATCCACCACCTGAACCCATACCACCTTGTTCAAAGGCAGCGTGTCCAAATTGGTCATATTGAGATCTCTTTTCTTCATCAGAAAGAATCTCATAAGCTTCATTTATCTCCTTAAATTTATCTTCAGCATCTTCAGCTTTGTTTCTATCGGGGTGATATTTCATAGCTAATTTTCTAAATGCTCTTTTAATTTCTTGTTGTGTTGCTGATTTCGTAACACCTAGTACTTCATAATAATCTTTTTTATTCATAATGTTTATTTTATCATAATTAGCACTCTTTTGTTAAGTTTGCTAAAAAATATACTTTATTCACATCATTTAACCACTCATTCAAAAATACATGAAATATTTGAAGTAGAGTTAAAAACCAACAATCATGGTATTAATGTATAATATTTACATGAAAAAATTAGGAATCATTCTAGACTCATTTTGCTCTAGAACAAAAACAGAAATTGAAAAACTTGGTTTCGGGTACCTTTCTTTACAAGTGGTACTTGATGGCAAACTATATAAAGATGGAGAAAAATTAGACTTTACAGAATCAATGAAATTGATTGAGGAAGCAGCAGATGCGAAAACATCTCAACCAAATGCAGGAGATATGGAAGATCTTTTTAAAGAAATGACTAAGGAATATGAAAAAGTTGTTTACTTCTCATTAGCTTCTGGAATGTCATCTGCATTCTCAACAGCAAGTGCTATTGCAGCGGATTTTGATGGAAAAGTAGAAATATGAGATAACACATTAGTTGGACCTGCATATATTGAAGCAGCGCAATGAATTTCCAATGCCGTCAACAATGAAGGTTTACCCTTAGATGAAGCAAAGATTGTTTTCGATAATTATTCAAAGAGTTTAATAACATGAATGATTCCCGAAAGAATCGATGCAATCAAAAGAAATGGTCGTGCTAAAAAAGGTGCAGCCTTATTGCTTTCAAAATTCAAAATTGTTCCTTTAATAAGTTACAAAAACCAAGAAATTGAAGTTAAAGGTGTTAGACGTGGATTTGCAAAAGCTTCTTCTACTATTGTTTCAAGAATGAAAGAATCAATGGGAGATCAAATCAATGATTACAATATTTTATTAATGTACTCAAAAGATTCTACAAAAGAAATAATGCTTAATAAATTAAACGAAGCTGGATTCAACAATGTTCAAGTAGAAATGATTTCAAGTGCAATTGGTATTCAAGCGGGTATTGGTTCATTATCTATATCAGCATATCCTAAACAAATTAAAAAATAAGAATCATCTTATTTATATATAAATAAAATAAACATGCAATGCATGTTTATTTTTTATTATTCTTAACTGTATTCCAATATTCTTTTATTCTACGTTCATTAGCGTTATTACCATATTCGAATATTTGTTGACCTTTTAATTCTTTCGGCATATATTCTTGTTTAACTCAGTTATTTTCGTAATTATGAGGGTATTTATACCCTTGACCTTTATTGAGTTTTTTAGCTGATGCATAATGTGCATCTTTTAAATGAGAAGGAGGCGTGAAAACCATACCTTTATCAACCATATTTTTAGCCATATGCATAGCTACATAAGATGAATTAGATTTTGGTGATAATGCCAACTCAGTTAGGATAGCCCCTAAAGGTTGATATGCTTCTGGAAAACCTAATCTTTCCATTGCATTGATGGCTGCGTCAACTTTTAATCCCATTTGAGAATTCGCTAATCCTATATCTTCATAAGTGAATGCCAGCATTCTTCTGTAAAGACCTTGAATATCTCCGGTTTTAACTATAACTGCTGCATAGTATAAAACCGCATCAACATCTGATCCTCTTAATGATTTATGGAAGGCTGATAAGAAATCATAGTGACCATCACCTGTTTTATCTGAATAGAATTTAACTGAAGGTGCAATACTTGTAAGTATTTCTTCATTTATTTCTTCACCTGGATAAATTTGTGTGATTAAATCAATAGTATTTAAAGCAGTCCTGAAGTCACCAGAAGAGCGTAGAGCAATCATTTCAAGTGTTTTCTCATCAAGTTTAATATCTAACCCATGTTTTTCAATCATGTGGCTAAGACCCTTTATAACGTCTTTTGTTTCTAGTGGGTTTAATTCTAATATGTGTAATCTACTTCTCACAGCAGGATTGACTATGAAGTATGGATTTTCAGTAGTTGTACCATAAACAATAACTTCACCATGTTCCATGTATGAAAGTAATATATCTTGTTTATCTTTATTCAATCTATGGATTTCATCAATAATAATTATTTCTTTGGATGAAATAAGATCAACCAATGTTGCTTTAGAATCCTTTGAAGCATTGAAAATCCCGTAAGGTCTATTCAATTCCTTGGCTAATATAGATGCTAAAGTTGTTTTCCCTATCCCAGGCTTTCCATAAAATAAAAATGAAGTCATCACTTTTTTAGAGATAACATTTTCTAATAATGGCATTAGGTGTTTTTGTCCCACAACATCTTTGAGTGTTTCTGGTCTTATTTCGTTTGCTAAGTTTGTCATGTATAAATTATAAAGAAAAATACCCATTAAAATATAATTATTTATAAAAGGTTAACTTTTTTTAGAAATGCATTACAATAACCAAGGCAAATCATTAAATCAACAAAAAAAGAATAAAAAAAATAACCCTTAAAGGATTATCTTTTTGTAAGTTAATTTAGTTCTAATTATTTAGTAATTGTAACAACTGAACCAGCACCAACTGTACGTCCACCTTCTCTAATTGAGAATTTTGTTCCTTCTTCAACAGCAACTGGGTTGATTAGGTTAACAGTAAGTTCAATACTGTCTCCTGGCATAACCATTTCTGTTCCAGCTGGAAGTTCAATTCCACCTGTAACGTCTGTTGTTCTGAAGTAGAACTGAGGTTTGTAGTTTTTGAAGAATGGAGTATGTCTTCCACCTTCTTCTTTTTTAAGTGCATAGATTTGTGCTTGGAATGTTGTATGAGGTGTAACTGATCCTGGTTTAGCAAGAACTTGTCCACGTTCAATATCATCTCTAGCGATACCACGTAATAAGATACCAGCGTTATCTCCAGCAAGAGCTTGGTCTAGAAGTTTTCTAAACATTTCAATTCCTGTAACAACTGTTTCTTGTGTATCTCTAATACCGATAATTTCAACTTTATCGTTTAGGTTAAGTGTTCCACGTTCAACACGACCTGTAGCAACTGTACCACGACCTGTGATTGTGAATACGTCTTCTACAGCCATTAAGAATGGTTTGTCTGTATCTCTTGTAGGCTCTTCGATAAATGCGTCAACTGCGTTCATTAGTTCCATGATTGAGTCTTCGTATTTAGCTTCTCCTTCAAGTGCTTTAAGTGCTGATCCTTTAATAACTGGTGTGTTATCTCCGTCGAATCCGTACTCTGATAGTAATTCTCTAACTTCCATTTCTACAAGTTCGATCATTTCTTCTTCACCTTCTAGCATGTCAACTTTGTTTAAGAAGACAACCATTTTAGGAACACCAACTTGTCTTGAAAGTAGGATGTGTTCTCTAGTTTGAGGCATTGGTCCATCTGTTGAAGCAACAACTAAGATTGCCCCATCCATTTGTGCAGCACCTGTAATCATGTTTTTAACGTAGTCAGCGTGACCTGGACAGTCAACGTGTGCATAGTGTCTTTTCTCTGTTGAGTACTCGATGTGTGATGTGTTGATTGTGATTCCACGTTCTTTTTCTTCTGGAGCGTTATCGATTGATGCGTAATCTTTAGCTTCTGATAGTCCTTTTTTAGCTAGAACTGTAGCGATAGCTGCTGTTAAAGTTGTTTTACCGTGGTCAACGTGACCAATAGTACCAATGTTAACGTGAGCTTTACTTCTGTCAAATTTTTCTGCCATTATAATATTCCTTTCGATTCTTTTTAATAAATCTTATATTTTTAATTTTAAATGTATTGCGTTTATTCGAATAAACCACCGATGCTAGGCCTTACATCCTAGTCCTATCCATAATGCATTTATGTTTAATATATATGCTTAAATATTTTAACACAAAAAAAGTGGTATTTCCATAAAAATACTTTAAAAAAATATAAAAAATAACCTATTAGTTAATAAAGGTTATATTTTATATGAATTTTCATGTTTTAAATTTCAATATTTATTATTTAGTTTTGAACTTCATTGAATAATTCTTCAGTTAATTCTTGCGATAATTTTATCTGCTCAGGCTTTTTTCTACCTTTTCTTTGATAGTTATTAACACGTGAAGCATGGTGAGATGTTCTCTCAAATAATCTTACAAGTCTTGCAAAATCAAAATCACCCTTTTTGTATTCTTTTCTATTAATTCTAGATAAATCGTTTTCTATCGCCTGTTTAGCGAATACATCGAATGCTTTTTGAAGTGCTTTAATATCTTTGTATCTTTTATATGTATAAGCTTCTATTTGTTTGAATGAACGCTTAGTCATAGACATTACAGTTGATAGTAAGTCCCTTGAATCTTGCATTGTTTCTTTATTGATGTTGAATGTCTTAGTTTTTTTATTGTATTTTTCTTTACATTGGATAAATACTCTATACATTAAATTAGTCATGGCATCAAGTGATCTTAGTGAAAGGACTAATGACATTTGTTTACTTGATAATGATTCAGTGATATCTT
Organism: Mycoplasma todarodis; assembly: GCF_965212735.1. GTDB lineage: Bacteria > Bacillota_I > Bacilli_A > Mycoplasmatales > Metamycoplasmataceae > Mycoplasma_K > Mycoplasma_K todarodis_A. The sequence goes on from NZ_CBDBYJ010000004.1 coordinate 144,315, forward strand.
TTGAACCGATTTCAATTAAATATGTGGAAACTTGTGTTCTTGTTTGACCAAGAAGCAAGTGCAATTGTTCAAATAATTCGAAGTGTTTTTTGTCACCAGTCTTCATATATTGTTTTAACTGATTTTGTGATTCATAAGACATACGTCCCATTTCTGTAGCAACTTTTTTAGCAACTTCATATGCTAACTCAGGAGATTCATGCACCAATGTTTCGGGTAAACGTAAATCATATTTGTAATTCGCTGCTGTTTTCTTATCAGGAACAATCTTATTAGCAACTCACGCAAGTTGTTTTGTGAATGGAATAAATATAACAACAAGAACAGTATTGAATAATATATGTCCAAGTGCCAAGTCAAAGTTGTTGTGAAGCAACATAGATGTACCATTAACATCATGTCATGTACCAGGATTCATTTTTCAAATTAATGATCCATATGCACCTGTTGCAATCAATGGCATAAATATAATCGCCATTGTTATGTTTGTTATAAGTCAAACTACAGCAATTCTTCTGGTGTCTTTTTTAGCAGAGCCCATAGATGCAATCAACGCTGTGAATGTTGTACCTATATTAGCACCAACAACCATTGCTAAGGCTGTATTTATTGGCATTGCACCAGCAACTCACTCCCCATTTACTTTTGCTGCACCATAGAATCCTTGCACTATAGTAACAACAGCTGAAGATGATTGGAAAGTACCAGTCATAATAATAGATATCAATAAGGCCAAGAATGGATTTGAAACTTTAGCTATAATAGGTTTCATCTCTGTAGCTAATGGCTTGAACCCTAAGCCCATAACATGAAGTCCTATAAAAATTGCTCCAATCGCAAAGAATAACATTGCAACTCTTGTTTTTTTCTCTTCAGAAAGAATAATAAGTCCGAATGCACCCAAGAATGAGAAAGAGAATAATGAATATTTAATATATTGGAATGCAGGAACATCAGCAGAAGCAACAATAACTGAAGTTGTTGCAGTACCAATATTAGCACCCAATATAAATGCGATTGCAGTCCTTAAATCTAATAGACCTGCAGCCACCAATCCGATAGCTAGTGCAACAGCACCATCAGATGATTGAATCATAGTGGTAAAGATAACTCCGACAAAACAAGCAATAAAAGGATTCTTCCTTAATAACTTCATAGTTTTAGAGATTCTTTTACCAGTCATTTGCTTAAGTGAAGATGACATAAGCTTAATAGAAACTAGAAATAATCCAAGTCCAGCAAGTCCAATCATGACATACTTAAAGATTTCAATGGAACTCATTTAATTCTCCTTATTAAAATACCCTTAAGGGTTTACCCTTTATTTATAACATAACATTTAAAAAAATAAATAAAAAAATATACCTTTTAAGCACGGCATATTAATTACCAATGTTATGAGTGTGTATTTTCACCTTTATGAAAGGTTAAATAAATATATCTTTAATCATTTTTGTATCACTATTTTATTTTTTTGAAACATTAAAAAGAAAACCCTTATCATCACCTTTATCATTGTTAAAAATTCATAATTCATTTAAAAAAATAACAAATAAAAAAAACCACCCGTTAGGGATGGTTTAAAAGCAATTATTATTTAGCTCTTTTTTTAATGATTTCTTCTTGTACTGACTTAGGTGCAGCTTGGTAGTGATCGAATTGCATTTGGTATGTTCCACGACCTTGAGTAAATGATCTTAGTTGTGTTGCGTAACCAAACATATTTGATAGAGGAACGTCTGCTCTAACAACTTGAGCTCCGTCTGATCTTTCTTCGTTACCTTTAATTTGTCCACGTCTAGATGAAATATCACCCATAACGTCACCGAAGTATTCTGAAGGAACAATAATTGAAACGTCCATGATTGGTTCAAGAATTGTAGCTCCTAGATCTCCAGCACCTTTTTTAAGCGCTTTAGAAGCAGCTATTTTATAAGCCATTTCTGATGAATCGACATCGTGGTATGAACCATCGAATAGAGTAGCTTTAACATCAATCATTTCGTAACCAGCAACGATACCTGATTTAAGGGCGTTTTCTAGTCCTACTTTAACTGAGTTGATGTATTCCTTAGGAACTTTACCACCAACGATTGCATCAACAAATTCGAATCCTTTGTTTTGGTTAGGTTCAAATTCGATTCAAACGTGACCGTATTGTCCTTTACCACCTGATTGTTTAACGTGTTTACCTTCAACTTTAGCTGATTTAGTAATTGTTTCACGGTAAGCAACTTGAGGAGCACCAACATTTGATTCAACTTTGAATTCACGTTTTAGACGGTCAACAATGATGTCAAGGTGTAATTCACCCATACCAGCAATAATTGTTTGTCCTGTGTCTTCATCTGTAAATGTTTTGAATGTTGGATCTTCTTCTGCTAATTTTTGAAGTCCTAATGATAGTTTTTCTGAAGCAGCTTTTGAAGCTGGTTCTAGAGCTAGTGAAATAACTGGCTCTGGGAATACCATTTGTTCTAGGATAACTGGGTTAGCCATATCTGTAAGTGTATCACCTGTTGTTGTATCTTTAAGACCAACACCAGCAGCGATATCTCCAGCTCTAACTTCATCAATTTCTTCACGAGAGTTAGCGTGCATTTCTAGAATACGTCCGATTCTCTCTTTTTTACCTTTAGTTGCATTAAAGATGTATGAACCTTTTGATAACACACCTGAGTAAACTCTAAAGAATGTTAGTTTCCCAACGAATGGGTCAGTCATAATTTTAAATGCAAGTGCTGAGAATGATTCTTCATCAGTTGAAGGTTTAGCTGTTTCTTCACCATTAGGTAAAATACCTTTAATAGCAGGAACATCAACTGGTGATGGTAAGTATTCAATAACACCATCTAGTAATGTTTTAACACCTTTGTTTTTGAAAGCTGTTCCACAGAATGCTGGGAAGAATTGTGATGTTAGCGTTGCTTTACGGATTGCAGTTTTAAGCATATCTGCAGGAATTTCTTCTCCGTCAAGTACAAGCATCATTAATTCTTCGTCAAAGTCAGAAACTGCTTCAACTAGTTCTTGTCTTTTTTCTGTAGCGATATCCATTAAATCAGCTGGGATTTCTTTAATATCTGCTTCTTCATCTGCTCCACCATCGTAGTAGTAAGCTTTCATTTCTACTAAGTCAATTAGACCTTCGAAATTGTCTTCTGCTCCAATGTTTCATTGTACAGCAACTGCGTTTCCACCTAATCTTGTTCTAACTGATTTAACAGCTTCTTCATAGTTGGCACCAGCTTTATCCATTTTGTTAACGAAAACAATTCTTGGAACGTGGTAGTTTGTTGCTTGTCTTCAAACTGTTTCTGTTTGAGGTTCTACACCTGATTGCGCATCAAGTACAGCTACAGCACCATCTAGTACACGTAGTGAACGTTCAACTTCAACTGTGAAGTCAACGTGTCCAGGTGTATCAATGATGTTAATTCTTTTTTCTTTTCAGAACGCTGTTGTAGCAGCTGAAGTGATTGTAATACCACGTTCTTGTTCTTGTTCCATTCAGTCCATTTGAGACTCACCAGTATGTGTTTCACCAATTTTGTGAATTTTACCAGTGTGGTAAAGAATACGTTCTGTTGTTGTTGTTTTACCAGCATCAATGTGGGCCATGATACCAATATTTCTATAATCTTTAATTGCGAATTTTCTAGCCATTTTTCGTAGCTCCTATCATCTAAAGTGAGCGAATGCTTTGTTAGCTTCGGCCATCTTGTGTGTGTCTTCTTTTTTCTTAACTGATGCTCCAGTATTGTTTGAAGCGTCAATAATTTCTGCTGCAAGTCTTGCATCCATTGTGTACTCTGATCTTAATCTTGAGTAGTTAATTAATCATCTTAATGATAATGTTTGCTTTCTTGTTGCTGAAACTTCAGTAGGTACTTGGTAGTTTGCCCCACCGATTCTTCTTGTTCTAATCTCTAATTGAGGTGTGATGTTTTCCATCGCTGCAGTAAATACTTCGATTGGTTCTTTTCCAGTTTTTTCTTTAATAATATCGAAAGCTGAATATAGTATTGTTTGTGCAGTTGATTTTTTACCGTCAAGCATAATACCGTTGATAAGTTTTGTAACTATTTTTGAGTTGAAAACTGGATCAGCTAATACTTCTCTTTTAGGTGCTCTATTTCTTCTTGCCATAATTTATCTCCTTATCTTTTTATTTCTTTGGTTTTTTTGTTCCGTATTTTGATCTTGACTGGTTACGTCCGTCTACACCAGCTGTATCTTGTGTACCTCTAACTACGTGGTATCTAACCCCGGGAAGGTCTTTAACTCTTCCTCCTCTAATTAAAACTACTGAGTGTTCTTGAAGGTTGTGTCCTTCTCCTGGGATGTAAGCTGTTACTTCCATTCCGTTTGATAACTTAACCCTTGCGTACTTACGTAAAGCAGAGTTAGGTTTTTTAGGTGTCATTGTTGCGACCCTTGTACATACACCACGTTTGAATGGTGCTGTAGTATTAGTAGGTCTTTTTCTCAGTGAGTTGTAACCTACGTTAAGAGCTGGAGCCTTAGTTTTTGAAACTTTTGACTTACGCCCTTGGTTTACCAATTGGTTAATTGTTGGCATTTATACTTCCTTTCATGTTGTTTTTTAATGTTATTTTGTTTAATGTTTATATTTATCAAATATGTTAGCTACTTTATATAGCAAAAATATTATACACAACTTTACCTAGTGTATCGGGTATTTTTTAAATAAACAATGTCCCCTAGTGTATCGGTTTTTTTAAATAAACAATGTTCCCTAGTGTATCGGTATAAAAAAGTGTTTAAATACCGCCTTTTTATGGGTTTTGAATAAATAAAAAATTGCTAATGCAATTTCTTATCCTTCATTAGTAACACGAATAATTGTTGATACTAATTCATCTTTAGACATTTTTTCTGAACCTGAGATAGAAAGTTTACTTGCAATCTCTCTTAGTTCTTCTATTTTAAGTTTTTTAAGTTCAGTAACCTCTGGAGCTTCCTTAACTTCTGTTGGTGTTTCTTTTATATCTGCTGGTTGAGCATTTGAAGATGGACCATATGCTGAAGAAGGTGTTTGTCCGTTTTGCGCTGCATTAAAGAATGATTTCATTTGTTCTTGCATTTGTTGGAATTCTGGAGACTTTCTAAGAGCTTCCATTCTTTCTACGTGAATAAATGTTTTTCTAATTCTTGAAACTTGTCATGCAAATACTAAAAGTACTACAGAAAAGTATTGTGATGCAATTGTTAATAATGCACCTGGGTGTCTATCTACAATAGAAATTAAATTTCATGAAGATCAAATAGCACCAAATAATGAGAACATACCAATTATTTCTGGAAGTAATATAGCTGCCCCTGATAATTTTGAGAATGTTTTTGATTTATATGATTTCACAAGTGTAGATGCATATAACCCAATACTTATTATTGTCATAACCATCATAATCATTGGTGCTGCAATAAAGCTAATAATTATTTTTTGAGATGCTGCTTTTGAAGGGTCTGAAATACCATTTGTTTTTGCAGCTGCTCTTTCAATTGAAGCGTGAAGAGTATCTCTATCAGCTAAAACTAACGCTAGCCCTGCTATTGTCAATGCTAAGAAAACTATTAATGAAATTCCTAAAAGGATAATTCATTGTCTAAACTTATTAGGTTCGTTCTTTCACATTTCTTTTGTTGTTGGTGTGTTTGCTTGGAAAAATGGATTCATTTTACCTCCCTTATCTTTTTAAAGTATACCACTTTTTTAATTCGGAGATATACCTTTGATACTATATTATACATCTTTTAATATAAAAATAGCACTCTAATGCAAAGAGTGCTATTTTATTTATTTCCACCTTCACCTTTTGATGAAGCTGCTATTTGTAATATCAATCTTAATGTATTGTAAATCGCAACTGCAATCGCTAATATCAATCTAGATGTATAAATTAATTTAAATAATTTAATTTCTTTATCTGTAAAACCTTGTTTCATAAGAATAGGTGTTACGTGTTTTTTAATAATTGAAAGTTTTAGAACATCTGCTCACGCTGTTAAAGTTGCAATAAATGTAAAGGCAATAATAACAATCGCTATTGTTTTTCTTCCTTCTGGAGAATTAACCGCAATACCTTCGCCTGTTCTAAATTTTAAGAACATGTAGATTATTGTACCAATTGAAAGGATAACAGAGGCCACACTGATGATTGTAGGTATCCTAAATATCGTGAATGCTGTTCCCATTCTCCCTTTTTTTCTCCTTCAAGTAGAAACAACAGTTTGTTGTGCTGCTTCAGTCATTGTTCAAATAGATCTTCTTTTTATTGTTCATGGACGTAATCTAAAAGTATTTTTACGTTTTGAATGGTTTCAATACTTAGCATAGAAATATGATGGTTTTATTTCAACATCAGACATTCCTTCTTCATTCAATATTTTTCTAGTTAGTTCTCCACCAGTCATATTTTTTGAATTTTCTCTTTCTATTCATGAAGTTTTCACATAAACAACGAAAACTACTAATGACATAATCATAACTGCAACAAATGCTATTATTAAAGCTATCATTAATCCAAATAGCAATTTATCATTTGTTATATCTTCTCATTTAATATATTTCATTCATACCCCGTTTCTAATTTTATTATACATATAAAAAGAGTTATAATTAAATAGAAGGGATGGTTCATATGTATCAATATAAAGCCGTATTAAAATCAACAAAAGAAATTATTTCCCAAGGACACACATTAGAAGATGTGGAAAAAGAGATCAGAGGATTCAGAAGAGGACACAAACACGGGTTACACACAGACTCAAATGTTCAAATAGAAATCTTCCATGTATTGAGAGATCAAAAAGAAGGACATGCAAAAGATAAATTGCTTAAAGTCGTTTAACTCATAAAATTAAATAGCATAGCGCCAATGGGTGCTATTTTTTTAACAAAAAAAACAATGAACTAATCATTGTTTTACCATTATTTTCTGTCTAAAATAATTAAATTTTCTACATGGTGTGTTTGTGGGAACATATCATATGGTTTTGCATATGTAATGTTGTAGTTTTCTTTTAACCTAAAGTAATCCGCTGCTTGTGTTCCTGGGTTACATGAAAGATAAATTATTCTCTTAGGAAGCATTTCATTTAATGAACGACAAACTTCTTTACCTAATCCTTCTCTCGCTGGATCTACCATAACGACATCAGGTTTAACTTCTGTTTTAGCTAAGAACTTAAGCACGTCAGCTTTTATAAAAGTAACGTTTTCAACATCGTTATTTTCTTGATTTAATATTGCTGATGCATAAGAAGCGCCATTTCTTTCTACTCCATAAACATGTTTTGATTTTTTTGCTGCAGTAAGTGTAATTGTACCAATACCTGAATATAGGTCAAAAACAGTCATGTTTTTATCTAAATACTTCATCATCTTGAAGTAAGCAGCCTCTGCTACCTCTTTATTCACTTGATAAAAGGCGTTTAAGCCAACAATGAACTTAATCCCACACATTGTATCACTTGTAAATTTCTTATCCGTTCTATTACCGCTTATAGTTGTATCTAGTTTACGAATGATTACATTACCCTTCATTCTAGTTTTGGGTTTGATATCAGTTAAAAGGAAATCATCTAATTCGATAACTTCATTTGTTCCACGTTTATGGAATCCTCCATCATGTAATGTAATTTTGTTTCTATATCTGAATTGTTTTTCTCCAACAAACATTTCATCTAATTCGATATCAACTTTTGCATTACTTTTGAATGCTTCAATAATTTTATTGTTTTTAAATTTAGTTTGTTCTACTCTATCCATATGTAGAATCTCGTATCCTCCGATTTCTAAATGATTTTTTGGAAGATCCTTTCTTCTATTTCTTGAATATTCTGTGATTCTTGTAATTTTTGCACGGCCTCATTTTTCTTTCTCCATTATTATTTTACAATCCGCTGTTTCACCAACGATTAATCCAGGTACATAAAATACCTTTCCTTCGTGTATGGCGATTCCTTCACCATTTGTGTTATATCCTGTTGCTGTTAATTTCATGCATTTATTATAAAGCAATAAAGGGATAAAAAAATAAAAGCATTGTTTTTATTGCTTTTACCATTAAACCTCATTAGGTTTATTATCAATTATTTTAACCAAGTTATTTAATAAAGAAACTATTGTCATAGGCCCAACCCCACCTGGATTTGGTGTTATTCAAGAGGCTTTTTGCTCAACCGCTTTAAAATCGACGTCTCCAACAATTTTTCCATCAATTCTTGAAACTCCAACATCCACAATAACAGCACCCTCTTTAATCATTTCTTTTTTAATTAGATGCGGATATCCCACGGCAGAGATAACAATATCAGCTTCTTTTGTGTGTTTTGAAAGATCTTTTGTCCTAGAGAAACACACTGTTACAGTTGCATTCTCATCCATTAACATCTTAGCTAGAGGTTCACCAACAATTTTAGAACGTCCAACCACCACAACATCTTTACCTTCAATATCAACATTATTATGTTTTAAGAGAGTAATTATCCCTAATGGAGTACACGCTCTTAAGCCTTCTTCACCCTGATACATCTTTATAGAATTGGTAGGGTGTAAACCATCAACATCTTTATTTGGGTTGATTGAGTTAATTATATTTGTTTGAGAAATATGTTTTGGTAATGGGAATTGAACAATCAGACCATGAATTAAAGGATTGTTGTTTATTTTTTCTACTTCGGCAATTAATTCTTGTTCAGTTATGTCGCTTGGTAATATTATTTCAGAATATTTTATGCCAATAGATTCACATGCAATTTTCTTATATTTTAGATAAATGATAGATGCAGGATCTTCACCCACTCTTATGATTGCTAAATGAGGGAGTACACCTTTTTTCTTTATCTCTTCAACTCTAATTGCTAATTTAGCCTTAATTTCTTTTGATGCTTGTTTTCCATCTAATATTTTTGCCATATTCCCTCCAATTATTCCATTATTTTTTATTGTTCCAATTATAACTTTTTTATGATTAATAAAGTACAAAAGAGCATAAAAAAACCTGCTTTTGCAAGTTTTTCATTAATTATTTAATAAGTTTAGCTAATGTTTTAACTAATGGACCCATACAATCACCTTTTACATCTGCTGTACCAGCGATATCGAAGTGGATGTAAGGAACATCTTCTGTGAATTCTTTTAAGAACATTGCTGCTGATGAAGATCCACCCATACCTGTAAGGTCTGTGTTTTTAAGATCTGCAACATTTGAGTTTTTAATGAATCTTGAGAAGTCTGAGTGGAAAGGCATTCTTCAAACTAATTCATTTTGTTCTGCTGCTGTTTTTTCAACTAATTTTCAATCTGATTCTTCAGTTGTTCAAACACCAGTATATGTATTTCCTAATGCTGATAGAACTGCACCAGTAAGTGTAGCAACATCAATAATTCTTGTAGCGTTAAGTTTTCTAATAGCATAAGTAATACCATCAGCAAGAACTAGTCTACCTTCAGCATCAGTATTATTAATTTCAACAGTTTTACCATTCATTGAAGTTCAAACTGAATCTGGAAGACCAGCTGTTTTTGATACTTTATTATCTGTAAGTGGAGCAACAATAGAAATGTTAGCTTTTGGTTTGAATTGTGAAATTGCTTTCATAGCTCCAACTACAACAGCTGAACCTGACATATCGTATTTCATTCCAAGGATATTTCTACCAGTTTTAATATTCATACCACCAGCATCAAATGTAATACCTTTACCAACCATAACAGTTTTTTCTTTAGAAGATTTATCTCCTTTGTATTCCATAACAACAACTCTTGCGTCATCGTTTGAACCCATATTTACAGCCATTAAAAGACCCATTCCAAGTTTTTGGATTTCAGATTTTTTAAGAACTTTAACTGTAACGTTAGAAACTCCATCGAATTCTTTTTTATACATATCTGCAAGGATTGTTGAAGTACATTCATTTGGTGCCATATTTTGTGCATTACGAACGAATGTTTGTGCTTCTGCAAGAATAAGAGATTCTTTAGCGATTTCTTTTGATTCTGCTTTTTCAACATTAGTAAGAATAATTTCTTTTGCTTTTTTGTTAGCATCTTTACTTGTTTTTTTGTTTCAAGTAATTGTTGTTTGGAAAGTTACATCTTCAATAAATAGTTTTGTAACTTGCTCTTCTTTAACATTTTTTCCAACAAATGTTGAAGCATCAACGTTAAATCCACGTTTATTTTCTGAAACAATTTTCTTAATTGCTCCTCTAAGTGTTTCTACAGTGTAAGCTGTTTTTTTACCTAGGTAAATATATGCTTTTTGTTTTGTTGGGAATACTGTAATAGTATTTTTTTCTTTTAAAACTTCTTTAGGCATGTTTGATTTATCAAATACAGCAACTAAAGTGAAAAGTGTTTTCTTTCCGTTTCCTAATTTAATCATTTTTTCTCCTTTATGATTTTAAATCTATATTAATTTTAACACTTATTAACAATTAGGTTAGTTTTTTTATATTCAATTTATGTGAATCAAAATAAAAAAATCCGTACGGATTTTATTTTACTAATTGTTTTAATCATTTAATTTCTTTTGACTTCAATTGTCTATATGCACCTTTTTGTAAACCTGCACATGTAAGACCTGCAAATTCAAGTCTTGAAAGAGATTGAACTCTAACACCAACTAATTCAAATAATCTTTTGATGTGGTGGTATTTACCTTGAGTTAAGGAAATTAAATAAGCTTTAACATCAACCTTCTGAATGATTTGTTCTGATGTTTCACCATCAAGAGAAACTCTTTTTGAATTTAAGAAGTTTAATTCTTGTTCAGTTAAAGGTCTTTCTAATCTTGCTCTATATGTTCTTGGTATTTGACTTGATGGATGCATTAACTTATTAGCTAAGTCACCATCGTTTGTAAGTATCAATGTACCCGTTGTATTGTAGTCAAGTCTTCCAATTGGAAAAACATAAACATTTTCTTTGATTATGTCAACTACTGTTGTTCTTTCTCTATCATCACTTAATGATGTGATAGTTTTTAATGGTTTATTCATTATGTAGTAAACGTGTTGTTGTTTAATTAATGGAATCCCATTTACTAAAATATCATCTTTGAATGTTGCTTTATCTCCTAATGTTGCATATTCTCCATTTACTACTACTTTACCCTCTTTAATTAATTCTTCAGCTTTTCGACGTGAAGCCACCCCGGCTTGAGAAATAAGTTTTTGTATTCTTTGTTCATTTTTCATACCTGAATTATAAAGGAATAAACAGAGTTTAAGAAATAAAATAAAAACAGCACTTATAAAGCGCTATTTTTTATTAATTAATATATCCTTGAAAGTGAAAGATCTAGTTTTTTACTATATTCAATTTCTGAGTTTTTTGACTCAAAAGCTTTTTTAGCTTCTTTATACAATCCAACTAAATCATTTGAAGATAATTTAACTTTATTTTCTAATAGTTTTTCTAATTTTTCTTTAAACTCTTTAATTTGACGTTTAGAACTAACACTACCTACAACTTGAATCTTTTCAACTTTTGGTGTTTCAATATTCTTAAGTTTTAACACTTTTTCAATCATCTTTAATACATCATCAACATTAGTGATTTTATCTTTTAAAGTTTTTTCAGTAATTTTATTAAATTCATTATCTTTTGTTGTTGATGTTATAACTTCTTTTGAATTGTTGAATATTTTACTGATTAATTTCCCTAAAGTTTCTTTTGAATTTTCTATTTTGTTTTTCAATTTATTCTTATTTGTAATTTGAGTATTTTTCAATGTAGAAATTTCAANANTNTTGTTATCAACATTTGTTTGTGCAGTTGAAGTTTTAGCTTGAGCATCGTTGTGTGCAGTTTCTGCTGATGTTTTAGCAGTATCTAACTTAGCAATCGCTTTTGTATTATTATCTACATCTGTTTTTGCTGTGTTAGCAGCTTTGGTTGCATCACTTGCAACTTGATCCGCTGTTTGTTTATCAGTTGTTAATGCTTTAACTGCTGAAGTGTTGTTATCAACATTTGTTTGTGCAGTTGAAGTTTTAGCTTGAGCATCGTTGTGTGCAGTTTCTGCTGATGTTTTAGCAGTATCTAACTTAGCAATCGCTTTTGTATTATTATCTACATCTGTTTTNGCNGA
>NZ_CBDBYJ010000004.1:156524-157860 GCF_965212735.1 Mycoplasma todarodis
TANNNTTGTTNTTGCTGTGTTAGCAGCTTTAGTTGCATCACTTGCAACTTGATCCGCTGTTTGTTTATCAGTTGTTAATGCTTTAACTACTGAAGTGTTGTTATCAACATTTGTTTGTGCAGTTGAAGTTTCAGTTTTAGCTTTAGTTAATTTATTTTCAATTTTCTTCAATAACTCTCTTAATCTTTTAATTTCAGAATCATTTGCTTTTGTAGTTTTACCATTTTGACTATGATTTTTTTCAAGAGTTTTTAACGCATTATTAGCGTCTTCATATTTCTTGTGTAACTGAGCATTTGAATCCGTTATATCTTTAACTGCTTTTTCGATTGCTTTTTTACTTTGCTCTATTTTTTTTGTTTCTTCTAACTTTTTATTAAATTTAGCTTGTTCTTCTTTTTTTGATTTTATCTTTTCAAATTCTTTTTTTAGTTCCGCTCTTTTTCTTTCGAGAGGAACCTTGATACCTTCCACATTCCTACTAATTCTTCTGATTCTATCTTCCATTTCAGGTCTACGAGAATCGTGTTTACCCATACGTTTTAATTGTTCTTTTATTTCATTTATTCTACGTAATTGGGAAGCCATCTTATTTTCAATTCTATGAATTTGTTTTCGCATTTTTTTGTTTCTTCTATCAAATGCTTGTCTTTCTCATTTTGCTTCACGATCTGTAAGAGCATTCTTTATTGATTTTTTAAGTTTTGCAAGTTCTTCTTTTGCTTTCTTTATACTTGCATTTACATCCACAAGTTTTTTATTTTCATCTCTAAGTGAATCTCACCCTTTATCTAGATCTGCTTTTGCTTTTTTAGCATTTGCATCAGCTTTTTTAAATTCAGAATTAAATTTTGCTTCCTTGTTATTAATATTTTTTTGTTTTAATAATGCAGCATTCAATTTATTTGTTGTTTCTTCTTTTTCTTTTTTGATTTTTTCTAGAGAAGATTTAGCATCTGCAAGTTTTTTATTTANATCTGCTGTTTTGGCAGTTTCAGCATCAAGTTTATCTTGTGCAGTTTTTGCATCTTTTTCAGCTTTTGCTTGTGCAGCTTGAGCATCGTTAGAAATTTTAACTAGTCCTGCTGTTTTAGCTTTTTCATCGTTTAATGTTTTTGTAGCNTTGTCTAAGTTATCTTTTGCTGTTGCTTCTGCTGATTTAGCGTCTGCAAGTTTTTTATTTAGATCTGCTGTTTTGGCAGTTTCAGCATCAAGTTTATCTTGTGCAGTTTTTGCATCTTTTTCAGCTTTTGCTTGTGCAGCTTGAGCATCGTTAGAAATTTTAACTAGTCCTGCTGTTTTAGCTTTTTCATCGTTTAATGTTTTTGTAGCCTTG
>NZ_CBDBYJ010000005.1:0-4425 GCF_965212735.1 Mycoplasma todarodis
TCTAAATCTTAGGTTATCTATTGAAACGGTACGTCACAGACAAACCAATGAAGAATCTGCTATTCAGTTTTGAAAGAACTAGAAACAAATGACCTATAAAGGTCCTTTTTTTTCGCCTTTTTAAGGGTGTTTAAGCCATAAATAGGTTTGTATATGATTATTATGCAAAAAGCTCTTAAATGAACCTTAAATGTGAAATGATAGGAAGATAGTGTTTAATTGTTAGGTTTATATAAATGTTCAATTCTATTAGTTTATATAACTGGCATATAAGATGTTTATTAAGGTTTATTTAAACGTGTAAAAAATGAAAATAATTGTTAAACACATATAAACTAATGTTATCTTTTCATAACATATGATTTATTTAAAAAATAAGGAAATCCACTTTTAATAGATAGGTATTTTTTGTGTAAGTGCAATTCTTTGAGTGTTGGGACAAAAAATTGTCGTTAATATATTTTGTAAAGTTTTTTTCAAATTTTAAAAAAATCAACAATAAATAAAAGCCCCTAATTATGCATATATTAGCAAGTAATTAGTGTATTTTTTTTGTGCTAAAATGAAAGTATTGAATTGAAACAATCTATTCAATACGGGAGAAATATGAATAAAAAAAATAAAAAAATCGCCATGAATACCATAGGTGCTATTTCTGTTGTAGCGTCAACTGCAACAGCTATAACTTATGTTAAAGCAAACGAAAACAACAAAATCAACAAAACAAAGTTGGAAAAATACCAAATACAATTAAATGAAATTGAAAAAATAAATTTAAGCCAGAATCAAAGTGTAAATCCTTATTACGATCAAAGTCTTGATCGTCCTCTTACAAACTCTGGTTGAGCAATAACTCCAAATATGGCTATTGTTCAAAGAATAAGAGAATTATTAACTGTAAAGCTTCAAGGTTCGAAATCTAAAAGCCAATTCTTTAGTGAAGCAATTCGAAACCCTGGTGCCTGAATAAGACAGAACATCACACACGGTAGAACCATTTCTGAATTCCTAAAAAATGATCCAACTATTTGAAGTGCAATTTTAAATACACCGGAAATTAGAGCGGCTAAAAACAATCGTAAACTTCTTGATGCAAATATTAGTATAAGTGTTTACGGACTTAAAGCTAGAGTGGAAAACGGTAAATTAAATATAGGATTTAGATTCAAAATTCAATACTTATGAAAATCACCTATGCCAGGTCGAAAAGGTTTATATTACAAACATACTATAGTAGGTATAGAAGATCATAATAATGGTTATGTAAGCTACAAACAAACCAATGGGAATAATTCAGCTCAAAACAACTGAGCTGAAAACCATAGAAGAATTACTAACGCCCTTAACAGCATGCGTTTTAATCAAAGTGGTAAAAAACTTTCTGAAATAAAAAAAGAAATCGATCAACTTAGAGGGTTAAACGCTTCTAAAAGTTCTATTGCTGCAATATTAGGATTTCGAATACCACCATTAGTCGGAGGTGGAAAAATTGATGATATTAGAGTTACTGTCATTGGGGGTACATTAACAGTTAAGGTATCTGCCACAACACCAGGTGCTAACCCTTCAGCTGATCTAGTCTCACATTCCGTTAATGGACTTACTGATGCAACAATTGATGCACAAAAAAGAAATAAATCTTTGATTAATAAAGCACATCAAGCCCAAAACAACTGAGCTGAAAACCATAGAAGAATTACTAACGCCCTTAACAGTATGCGTTTTAATCAAAGTGGTAAAAAACTTTCTGAAATAAAAAGGACTATCGACCAACTTAGAAGAGCAGGTGCTAAAGGTTCTATTGCTGGAATGTTAGGGTTTAATATGCCAACATTAGTTGGAAAAGGAACAATAGATGATATTCAAGTTGCCGTTAATGGAAATACATTAACAGTTATTGTGAAAGCTACAACACCAGGTGCTAATCCTCCTGGAGATACAATTAGGCACGCTATTGGTGGGCTTGTTTCTGATTCGCAAATTGATGCACAAAAAAGAAATAAAGCCACAACTACCGCAAACCAGACAAGAGATGGAATTGCTCAAATGATAAAAACAGCCTTTGGTAAAGCACACATAAACCAAGGTGAGTTTTACTTATCTGAAATTGCTAAGCATATTACAGATAAAAGTTCTTTAGAAAGGGTTTTAGGGGTTACTATGCCAGGTTGAAATGGTAACACAACTATAAGATCTATTTCAGCAACAGCCGATAAATACGGTAACTTGATTGCAACTGTTGTTATAAATACACCAGGTGCTAATCCTTCTACTAAATCAATCAAAATACCTGCAAAAGGTTTATCTGATGCTGAAATTGATCGTATAAAAATAAAAAGAAAAATAGAGTCAACACTTGCTAACGCTAGAATTAGAAATCAAGGAAATGAAAAGTTATCTGAGATTGCTAATAAAATCAATAATGGAAAAGATACATTAAACACACTTAAACAACTTGGGATTGTATTACCTACTTTTAGTGAATTAAACACGAATAAATTACGATTATCTAGACCACATGCATCTGTAAGAGGTGGGAAACTTCACATAGAATTAGTTTTAACTACCCCTGTAAAAGGCAAGAGTTCTATTACGGATACATTTGAACAAGATATACCAGGTGGTAAAACAGATTCACAAATTGATGCACAAAACAAAAATGCATTAAGAGATAAAAATGTAAGAGCGATAGAAGCAATATTAGCCGGAATTAAATTTAAAGAAAGAAAGAAAACTACTGCCGCAGCAATAGCTAAATCTTTCAATAACTCACCAAAAGATCAAAAGATTGGGGGACTTAGATATTTAACTGGTAAAGATTTAACACAAGGACATAAAGGAACTGATATTACTGACATAACACTTGTAGCAGATAGCCAAGGTAATATTAAAGTTGTAGTAAGTACAAATACAAATGGTGCAGTACCTCCCACGAAAGATGCTATTGGGCACACAAAAACCCTATCAGATGCAACCGTAAATGCTAATGTCAACCAAGAAAAGAACATCGAAAATATTAATGGTATTTTAAAGAATGCACATATAACAAATCAAGGCACACAAAAAGTATCTGATATCGCAAAAGATATTAATAAAGCAAAATCAGTTAAAGATAAATTAGATATCCTTAAAAACCATGGTATTGATATACCAGAATCAAAAAATGGAACAATAGTTACTGGTGTTAAAGTAACTGCAAAACCAAATGGAGAATTAAAAATTGAAGTAACCACAAATACTCCAAACGCTTCTCAAGCAGGCGGAAATGCTACAGGAACAGCAACTGGTAAATCTGATTCTGAAATAAATACAGCAAATCAAAATGCATTAAGAGATAAAAATGTAAGAGCAATAGAAGCAATATTAGCCGGAATTAAATTTAAAGAAAGAAAGAAAACTACTGCCGCGGCAGTAGCTAAATCTTTCAACAAAGAAAAAAAAGCTGCAAAGGTTGGGATTCTTAAATATTTAACTGGTAAAGATTTAACACAAGGACATAAAGGAACTGATATTACTGATATAACACTTGTAGCAGATAGCCAAGGTAATATTAAAGTTGTAGTAAGCACAAATACAAATGGTGCAGTACCTCCTACAAAAGATGCTATTGGACACGCAAAAACCCTATCAGATGCAACCGTAAATGCTAATGTCAACCAAGAAAAGAACATCGAAAATATTAATGGTATTTTAAAGAATGCACACATAACAAATCAAGGTACACAAAAAGTATCTGATATCGCAAAAGACATTGATAAAGCCTCATCAGTTAAAGATAAATTAGATATCCTTAAAAACCACGGTATTGATATACCAGAATCAAAAAATGGAACAATAGTTACTGGTGTTAAAGTAACTGCAAAACCAAATGGAGAATTAAAAATTGAAGTAACCACAAATACTCCAAACGCTTCTCAATCAGGCGGAAATGCTACAGGAACAGCAACTGGTAAATCTGATTCTGAAATAAATACAGCAAATCAAAATGCATTAAGAGATAAAAATGTAAGAGCAATAGAAGCAATATTAGCCGGAATTAAATTTAAAGAAAGAAAGAAAACTACTGCCGCAGCAGTAGCTAAATCTTTCAACAAAGAAAAAAAAGCTGCAAAGGTTGGGATTCTTAAATATTTAACTGGTAAAGATTTAACACAAGGGCATAAAGGAACTGATATTACTGATATAACACTTGTAGCAGATAGTAAAGGTAATATTAAAGTTGTAGTAAGCACAAATACAAATGGTGCAGTACCTCCTACAAAAGATGCTATTGGACACGCAAAAACCCTATCAGATGCAACCATAAATGCTAATGTCAACCAAGAAAAGAACATCGAAAATATTAATGGTATTTTAAAGAATGCACATATAACAAATCAAGGCACACAAAAAGTATCTGATATCGCAAAAGATATTAATAAAGCA
>NZ_CBDBYJ010000005.1:4525-8161 GCF_965212735.1 Mycoplasma todarodis
ATAGTTANNNTTAAAGTAACTGCAAAACCAAATGGAGAATTAAAAATTGAAGTAACCACAAATACTCCAAACGCTTCTCAAGCAGGCGGAAATGCTACAGGAACAGCAACTGGTAAATCTGATTCTGAAATTAATCAAAAACTTAAAAATGACTTACAAAAAAATAATGAAGATCTTGTAAGAAGAGAATTAAATAAAGCTCAAGTTAAAAACCAAGGTACTAAGAAAGCTTCTGAAATTGCTCAAGGTATTACGGATGAAACATCATTGAATAATGCCATGGGAGTTACCATGCCAACACTTAAAGGTTCAACGATAAGTAAGATATCAGCTAAAGCAAACCCAAATGGTAATGGAGAAATTACAATTAGTGTTGAAGTAACAACACCAGGTACTAACCCTAGCACACATATAATTACAAAAGTTGTCCATGCAAAAAATGATGCAGATATTACTAGAGAAATAGCTAATGCAAATCAAAATCAAAATTTAGCGGAAATAAATAAAAGACTTAAAAACGCAGCGTTGAACAACCAAGGTGATAAAAAAGTGAGTGAAATAGCCTCTAAATTCAACAATCTACCTAATTTAGATGAAAAAATCAAAGAATTAAATAAAAAGTTTGGAGTTTCTTTAAAAGATTTAAAAAATAATAATGGAACAACTATCGATGATATTAAAATTTCAACAAAACCAAATGGAGAATTAAAAATCGAAGTAACTACAAGCACTCCAAACGCTTCTAAAACAAGTAAAACTGCTACAGGAACAGCAACTGGTAAATCTGATTCTGAAATTAATCAAAAACTTAAAAATGACTTACAAAAAAATAATGAAGATCTTGTAAGAAGAGAATTAAATAAAGCTCAAGTTAAAAACCAAGGTACTAAGAAAGCTTCTGAAATTGCTCAAGGTATTACGGATGAAACATCATTGAATAATGCCATGGGAGTTACCATGCCAACACTTAAAGGTTCAACGATAAGTAAGATATCAGCTAAAGCAAACCCAAATGGTAATGGAGAAATTACAATTAGTGTTGAAGTAACAACACCGGGTGCTAATCCTAAAACGCATACAATCACAAAAGTTGTTAATGCAAAAACAGATAATATGATTAATGCTGATTTAATTCAAAAAGATAATTTACAAAAAATTAAAAATTCCTTAAGAAATCTTCACTTCCCTTCTCAAGGTTCAACAACAGCTTCAACAATCGCCAAAGGCATTAATGCTGTTACGGGAATCGCCGGAAAAATTGCAGCAATTGATGCAGCAACAAATGGTGCGGTAACGATACCGAATGGTTCACAAATAGCGGGTACTACTATTGAAGATATTATTTTAGTTGCTCAACCTGATGGAACAATTTTGGTTAAGGTGGTTACAAAAACAACGGGAGCTTCAATTGAAGATGCAACCGTATCAAAAACAGCACATGGACAATCTGATGCAGATGTAGCTCAAAATGTTAACAATAAAAAGTTTGAAGACTTATTTAAGAATGCCAAGTTAATCAACCAAGGTAATAGAACTACTTCTGAAGTAGCTAAATCAATGAATAAAGGNTCACTAGCTGATAAGATCAAAGCTATTGAAACAGAAACAGGTATTAAAGTTCCNACAACAGTTAANGGAACAAAAATAACAGGTATTAGAATAACAGAAAAAGCCGATGGTGTTATTAGTGTTGAAATCACCACTGAAACATTAGGTGCAAAAACACCNGTTAAAACAATTACTCCTGAAATAACAGGTGATAAAAAACCTGTAGTTGATGCAAGAATCGCTAAAGAAAAAGCTGATAAAGCTCAACCTGGAAANCTTGATGCTATCAAAAAAGCAATNGATGGTCATACAATCACAAACCAAGGTAAAAAGAAAGTTTCTGATATTGCAAAAGACATCGATAAAGCAAAATCAGTTAAAGATAAATTAGATATCCTTAAAAACCATGGTATTGATATACCAGAATCAAAAAATGGAACAATAGTTACTGGTGTTAAAGTAACTGCAAAACCAGACGGAACATTAAAAGTTGAGGTAACAACAAAAACTCCAAACGCAACAAAAGCAGATCAACCTACATCAGGAACAGCAACTGGTAAATCAGACGGAACATTGAATCAACCTGGAAATCTCGATGCTATCAAAAAAGCAATCCATGGTCGTACAATCACAAATCAAGGTACTAAGAAAGCTTCAGATATTGCAAAAGAAATCAATAATGCAAAATCAGTTAAAGATAAATTAGATATTCTTAGGTGTCACGGCATCGATATACCAGAATCAAAAAATGGAACAACAGTTACTGGCGTTACTGTAACTGCAAACCCAGATGGAAGATTTACAGTTAATGTAAATACAAACACTCCTAACACTTCGCAACCAAATCAAGAAGTGTCTGGTATTGCGTTTGCCAAGTCAGATGCAACAATTAATCAACCTGGAAATCTAGACGCTATTAAGAAAATAATTGATGGTCATACAATCACAAACCAAGGTACACAAAAAGTATCTGATATAGGTGATGAAATTACACGTTCTAACGATATTAAAGCTAAATTAGCAATACTTAGAAAACACGGTATATTTTTACCTGATCATATTAACGAAACAAAAATAACAGATATTGAAGTCAGTACATACCCTGATGGAACTATGAAAATAACGGTATCAACTCACACACCATTTTCAAACCAACCAAATAAAAAAGTAGATGGTAAATTAACTGGTAAATCAGATGCAACAATTAATCAACCAGGAAATATTGATGCTATCAAAAAAGCAATNGATGGTCATACAATCACAAACCAAGGTAAACAAAAAGTTTCTGATATTGCGAAAGACATCGATAAAGCCNCATCAGTTAAAGATAAATTAGATATCCTTAAAAACCACGGTNTTGATATACCAGAATCAAAAAATGGAACAACAGTTACTGGTGTTACTGTAACTGCAAAACCAGACGGAACATTAAAAGTTGAGGTAAAAACAAATACACCAAACTCAACAAATCCAGATCAATCTACATCAGGAACAGCAACTGGTAAATCAGATGCAACATTAGCTCAACCTGACAATACTAAAGCAATCGAAGACTTATTTAAGAATGCNAAGTTAATCAACCAAGGTAATAGAACTACTTCTGAAGTGGCCAAATCAATGAATAAAGGNTCACTAGCTGATAAGATCAAAGCTATTGAAACAGAAACNGGTATTAAAGTTCCAACAACAGTTAAAGGAACAAAAATAACAGGTATTAGAATAACAGAAAAAGCCGATGGTGTTATTAGTGTTGAAATCACCACTGAAACATTAGGNGCAAAACGTCCAATTAAGACAATTGCCCCCGAAATAACAGGTGATAAGCAAACTGCTGTTGATGCTAAAAAAGCTAAAGAAAAAGCTGATAAAGCTCAACCAGGAAATATTGATGCTATCAAAAAAGCAATTGATGGTCATACAATCACAAACCAAGGTAAAAAGAAGGTTTCTGATATTGCGAAAGACATCGATAAAGCAAAATCAGTTAAAGATAAATTAGATATCCTTAAAAACCACGGTGTTGATATACCAGAATCAAAAAATGGAACAACAGTTACTGGTGTTACTGTAACTGCAAAACCAGACGGA
>NZ_CBDBYJ010000006.1:0-2766 GCF_965212735.1 Mycoplasma todarodis
GAGGTTAACGGAATGACAGATGGTGCATGGTTGTCGTCAGCTCGTGTCGTGAGATGTTCGGTTAAGTCCGGCAACGAGCGCAACCCCTGTCCTTAGTTACCAGCAAGTAATGTTGGGGACTCTAGGGAGACTGCCTGGGTAACCAGGAGGAAGGTGGGGACGACGTCAAATCATCATGCCTCTTACGAGTGGGGCAACACACGTGCTACAATGGGAGATACAGAATGACGCAATATGGTGACATGGAGCAAATCACAAAAATCTCTCTCAGTTCGGATCGAAGTCTGCAACTCGACTTCGTGAAGTTGGAATCGCTAGTAATCGTAGGTCAGCTATACTACGGTGAATACGTTCTCGGGTCTTGTACACACCGCCCGTCACACCACGGGAGCTGGTAATGCCCGAAGCTGGTTTATTAACTTCGGAGATGACTGTCTAAGGCAGGACCGGTGACTGGGGTGAAGTCGTAACAAGGTATCCCTACGAGAACGTGGGGATGGATCACCTCCTTTCTATGGAGTACATCAACTTAAAGGTCAGTACAAGTCTTAATAATGTAGTAATTTATTACAATATATGGTTAAGCAAAAATCCTATCTTTCCCAAAAGCAACGAGTAATTCGTATGCTGAATGATAGGCGGATTTATGGGGCATTTTGACCAATGCCAATCTTGTGTCTAGTTTTGAGAGTTTTATCTCTCTATGATAGTTCTTTGAAAACTGAATAGCAGACATAAAAGTATGTAACAACGTTAAATATCATTAGATTTTTAACAGCTTACATCGAGTCACACCATTATTGGTATTTTTTAAATGCTAATAATGAGTGTAACAAACCAATAAAACAACAACAGTATTCATATGTATTTATATATATGAGTACGATCTCAAGATAAAAATTAAAATATTCGTATTTTAAATTTTCGTCAATGATAAATAAAATCAAATAGATAACCTTAAGATATAAATCAAAAATAGGTCCAACTTAATTGTTGGACGTTACTAAAACTTATTAAATAAGTAAGAGTGAGTGGTGAATGCCTTGGGTCTGGAAGTCGAAGAAGGACGTGATTACCTGCGATAAGCATTGTGGAGCTGGATATACGCTATGAAACAATGATTTCCGAATGGGGAAACCCAGCTAGATTAATCTCTAGTTACTACCAACTGAATACATAGGTTGGTCAGAGATACACGCTGTGAACTGAAACATCTTAGTAGCAGCAGGAAAAGAAAATAAATAATGATTCCGTAAGTAGCGGCGAGCGAACGCGGAGGAGGCCAAACCGACTTTTAGTCGGGGTTGTAGGACAGTTTTTATGAGTTACAAAACTTATGCATAGAAGAATTACCTGGAAAGGTAAGCCATAGAGGGTGATAGCCCCGTAATCGAAATGCATGAGACTCTTAACTGTATCCTGAGTAGGGCGGGGCACGTGAAACCCTGTCTGAATCCGCCGGGACCACCCGGTAAGCCTAAATACTAACCAGACACCGATAGTGAACAAGTACCGTGAGGGAAAGGTGAAAAGAACCCCGAGAGGGGAGTGAAATAGATTCTGAAACCGCTTACTTACAAGTAGTCAGAGCCCGTTAATGGGTGATGGCGTACATTTTGCAGTATGGTCCGGCGAGTTATGTTTGCGTGCAAGGTTAAGTGGAAAAAAGCGGAGCCGTAGAGAAATCGAGTCTTAATAGGGCGACTAGTACGTAGACATAGACCCGAAACCAGGTGATCTATCCATGAGCAGGGTGAACGTTAGGTAAAACTAACCGGAGGCCCGAACCGGGGTACGCTAAAAAGTGCTCGGATGACTTGTGGATAGCGGTGAAATTCCAATCGAACCTGGATATAGCTGGTTCTCTTCGAAATAGCTTTACGGCTAGCGTTGTGTGTTAAGTGGTGGAGGTAGAGCACTGAATGTGGAATGGCCGCGTCTAGCGGTACTGACTACAATTAAACTCCGAATGCCATCATGTATTACACAGCAGTCAGAACATGGGTGATAACGTCCATGCTCGCGAGGGAAACAACCCAGATCGTCAGCTAAGGTCCCTAAATTGTGTTAAGTGAGAAAGGTTGTGGGGTTTCACAAACAGCTAGTATGTTGGCTTAGAAGCAGCCATCATTTAAAGAGTGCGTAACAGCTCACTAGTCGAGAGACCCTGCGCCAATAATGTAACGGGACTAAACACAATACCGAAGCTACGGACTTCCATTTATGGGAGTGGTAGGAGAGCGTTCTTGTCAGCACTGAAGCCAGACCGTGAGGACTGGTGGAGCGGCAAGAAGTGAGAATGCCGGAATGAGTAACGATTGAAGGTGAGAATCCTTCACGCCTATTGGGGAAGGTTTCCTGGGCAAGGTTCGTCCACCCAGGGTTAGTCGGGACCTAAGGCGAGGCCGAAAGGCGTAGTCGATGGACAACAGGTTGATATTCCTGTACTTCCGCTAGAGTGATGGAGTGACGGAGAAGGATAGTACTACCACTTAATGGATTGTGGGGTAAATAGTAAGATGGTCAAGTAGGCAAATCCGCTTGGCTTAACATTGAGCTATGACGCATAGGGAAAGCTTCGGCGATTACCGAATTGTATGATTTCATGCTTCCAAGAAAAGCTTCTAACATTAATCTAGTTGGAACCCGTACCGAGAACGGACACACGTCCCCAAGATGAGTATTCTAAGGCGAGCGAGATAACCATTGTTAAGGAACTCTGCAAAATGACCCCGTACGTTCGCAAGAAGGGGTGCTCANNANNAT
>NZ_CBDBYJ010000006.1:2846-4106 GCF_965212735.1 Mycoplasma todarodis
TCAANNCTNTNACNTGAGCCGCAGTGAAAAGTGAGGGGCGACTGTTTATCAAAAACACAGCTTTGTGCTAAATCGCAAGATGAAGTATACGAGGTGACGCCTGCCCAGTGTCCGAAGGTTAAGTTGAAGTGTTAGCATTAGCGAAGCTCTGATATGAAGCCCGGATGAACGGCGGCCGTAACTATAACGGTCCTAAGGTAGCGAAATTCCTTGTCGGCTAATTACCGACCTGCACGAAAGGCGTAACGATCTCTCAGCTGTCTCAACAATGGACTCGGTGAAATTATGGTACCAGTGAAAACGCTGGTTACCCGCATCAAGACGAAAAGACCCCGTGGAGCTTTACTACAGGTTCGTATTGTTATTTGGCTAAACATGTGTAGGATAGGTGGGAGACTTTGAAGCTATAACGCTAGTTATAGTGGAGTCATCCTTGAAATACCACCCTTGTTTAGTTGACTAACTAACTTGCCACCATTATCTGGTGGGAGGACAGTGCGTGCTGGGTAGTTTGACTGGGGCGGTCGCCTCCTAAAATGTAGCGGAGGCGCTCAAAGGTACCCTCAGTACGGTCAGAAACCGTACGCAGAGCGCAAAGGTAAAAGGGTGCTTGACTGTGAGACCTACAAGTCGAGCAGGTGCGAAAGCAGGACTTAGTGATCCGGCGGTTCCTTGTGGAAGGGCCGTCGCTCAACGGATAAAAGCTACCCCGGGGATAACAGGCTTATCTTCCCCAAGAGATCACATCGACGGGAAGGTTTGGCACCTCGATGTCGGCTCATCGCATCCTGGAGCTGGAGTCGGTTCCAAGGGTTGGGCTGTTCGCCCATTAAAGCGGTACGCGAGCTGGGTTCAGAACGTCGTGAGACAGTTCGGTCCCTATCTGATGTGGGCGTTGGATTATTGATGAGAGCTGCTCTTAGTACGAGAGGACCGGAGTGGACATACCACTGGTGTTCCAGTTGTCCCGCCAGGGGCATAGCTGGGTAGCCAAGTATGGAAAGGATAACCGCTGAAAGCATCTAAGCGGGAAGCCTCCTCAGAGATGAATAATCCCTTGAAATTCCTTGTAGACGACGAGGTTGATAGGCTGGAAGTGTACGTGTAGCGATACATTTAGCTGACCAGTACTAATAAATTGAACGGTTTAATAAGTGATCTAAATCTTAGGTTATCTATTGAAACGGTACGTCACAGACAAACCAATGAAGAATCTGCTATTCAGTTTTGAAAGAACTAGAAACAAAAGACCTATAAAGG
>NZ_CBDBYJ010000007.1:0-1678 GCF_965212735.1 Mycoplasma todarodis
AGTACTAATAAATTGAACGGTTTAATAAGTGATCTAAATCTTAGGTTATCTATTGAAACGGTACGTCACAGACAAACCAATGAAGAATCTGCTATTCAGTTTTGAAAGAACTAGAAACAAAAGACCTATAAAGGTCCTTTTTTTTCGCCTTTTTTGAATTTGAATAAAAAATAGAACCCATTCGAGTTCTATTTTGTTTTATTTTTAATGAATTCATTGATAAAGTTGTAAATATAATCATCAGTTGTATCTTTTAAATTGATGTCTGCAATCTTTTCTAATTCTTTATGTGAATTTGGAACTGCTACAGATACACCTGCAACATTGAACATTGTAATATCATTTGGCGCATCCCCAAAAACAATTGTCTTTTCTAACTCAATATAATTTAGTTGATCTAAAGTTGAAATAGCTTCTCCTTTACTTATACCTTTAGGCATTACATCTAATACTATTGGAAGAGATTCAACTAGATATGATTCATTTATAGCGTTGAAGAATTCTTGTATTTTCTTTTTGGATGATTCGTCTACATTCTCAGTTAAAATTAGGAACTTCGAAACTCTAGTTGATGTTGGAAGAGGTTCTTTTGTGAAGATTCATTTTTCTTCATCGTTTATTGTTGTAAGACGTTCTTTGATTTGTGCTACTCACTTAGTGTTTGTAACATCATTGTAAAACATTTCATCTTTTGTATAAGCTAAAAAATCTATTTTTTCTTCTATTAATCAATTGTAAATCTTTTGTGTATTTTCAACATCGAAGGATCTATCGTTTATTGATTCATTATTATTTTTTATTAATCCACCATTGATTGAAATGATTGGTAAGTCAGGTTTAACTAAATTAATAATATTTTTAATCATCATTTGAGGTCTACCCGTTGCAATCCCTACTTTGATTCCTTGATTCCTTAAAATTTCTAAAGATTCAAGATTTAAGTTTGTTATATTCTTTTTCTTATTTAATAAAGTTCCATCTAAATCAAAAAAAGCATATTTAAGGTTTTGTAATTTAGATCCTACTCCATTGTCTATTGTAGTTTTATTATTTTCTTTTGTCATAATATAAATTATATAAAATACTCATTAAATAAAAGACATACAATGAATTCTTTTGAAAAACAATCAACCTATTCAACTATTTTGTTAGAAAGAACGAATTGCATATATAATAATTAATATAAAGGTGGGATTATGGAAAAACAAAAAGAAATGGGTAAATTAGCTAAATTAAATAAGAAGTATAAAATATTCATTATTGCAGCTGTATTTCTTGCAATTCTAGCTATGACTTTAGTGGTGGCTATACCATTATCAATTTAATAATAAAAAATAAGATGCATCAAAGTCTCTTATTTTTTTAATGCCTTTTTATTAATATATAGGAGTATTTTTTAAGGAACATATAAAATACAGAACTTCATTTTTTCAAAATAATGAATATTTGTTAATTTTTTTAAAAAGTATGTCGAAACCATATATTTCTTTGTTATACTATTAAAGCACCCATTCAAAGACTGGTATATTTACTGGACTTAAAATGGTGCTGATAGATCTTTGAAAACTAGATACAAGAAACCATGAACCCGGAATCAATTTATGAGAGTTTGATCCTGGCTCAGGATGAACGCTGGCTGTGTGCCTAATACATGCATGTTGAACGNNNNAAGCAAAAG
>NZ_CBDBYJ010000008.1:0-1023 GCF_965212735.1 Mycoplasma todarodis
GAATCAATTTATGAGAGTTTGATCCTGGCTCAGGATGAACGCTGGCTGTGTGCCTAATACATGCATGTTGAACGAAGCAAAAGTGCTTGCACTTTAGACTTAGTAGCGAATGGGTGAGTAACACGTACTTAACCTACCCCTAAGATTGGGACAACGTCTGGAAACGGACGCTAATACCGAATACGTATTTGAATCGCATGATTTAAATATAAAAGGAGCTTCGGCTTCACTAAGGGATGGGAGTGCGCTACATTAGTTAGTTGGTAGGGTAATGGCCTACCAAGACTATGATGTATAGCGGGGCCGAGAGGCTGATCCGCCACACTGGGACTGAGATACGGCCCAGACTCCTACGGGAGGCAGCAGTAGGGAATTTTCCACAATGAACGAAAGTTTGATGGAGCGACACAGCGTGCAGGATGAAGGTCTTCGGATCGTAAACTGCTGTTATAAGGGAAGAAAAACTTTGGGAGGTAATGCCCAGAACTTGACGGTACCTTATCAGAAAGCGACGGCTAACTATGTGCCAGCAGCCGCGGTAATACATAGGTCGCAAGCGTTATCCGGAATTATTGGGCGTAAAGAGTTCGTAGGTGGTCTTGTCAGTCTGAAGTTAAAGCCCGGGGCTCAACCCCGGCCCGCTTTGGATACTGCAAGACTAGAGTATTAGAGAGGTTAGTGGAACTCCATGTGAAGCGGTGGAATGCGTAGATATATGGAAGAACACCAATGGCGAAGGCAACTAACTGGCTAATAACTGACACTGAGGAACGAAAGCGTGGGTAGCAAACAGGATTAGATACCCTGGTAGTCCACGCCGTAAACGATGATCACTAGACGGTAGAAGATTTACTGTCACAGCTAACGCATTAAGTGATCCGCCTGAGTAGTATGCTCGCAAGAGTGAAACTTAAAGGAATTGACGGGGACCCGCACAAGCGGTGGAGCATGTGGTTTAATTTGAAGATACGCGGAGAACCTTACCCACTCTTGACATCTTCCGCAAAGCTATGGAGACATAGT
>NZ_CBDBYJ010000009.1:0-631 GCF_965212735.1 Mycoplasma todarodis
AACCAGACGGAACATTAAAAGTTGAGGTAAAAACAAATACACCAAACTCAACAAATCCAGATCAATCTACATCAGGAACAGCAACTGGTAAATCAGATGCAACATTAGCTCAACCTGACAACACTAAAGCAATCGANGACTTATTTAAGAATGCTAAGTTAATCAACCAAGGTAATAGAACTACTTCTGAAGTAGCTAAATCAATGAATAAAGGCTCACTAGCTGATAAGATCAAAGCTATTGAAACAGAAACAGGTATTAAAGTTCCAACAACAGTTAATGGAACAAAAATAACAGGTATTAGAATAACAGAAAAAGCCGATGGTGTTATTAGTGTTGAAATCACCACTAAAACATTAGGTGCAAAACATCCAATTAAGACAATTGCTCCCGAAATAACAGGTGATAAAAAACCTGTAGTTGATGCAAGAATTGCTAAAGAGAAAGCTGATAAAGCTCAACCAGGAAACCTTGATGCTATCAAAAAAGCAATNGATGGTCATACAATCACAAACCAAGGTAAAAAGAAAGTTTCTGATATTGCGAAAGACATCGATAAAGCCGCATCAGTTAAAGATAAATTAGATATCCTTAAAAACCACGGTGTTGATATACCAGAATCAAAAAATGG
>NZ_CBDBYJ010000010.1:0-320 GCF_965212735.1 Mycoplasma todarodis
CAAAGCACTTGCTGCTAACGAAGCNGACATCAAAGCTAAACAAGCTACAAAAGATACTGCTGATCAAGCACTAACTGATGCAAACACTGCAAAAGATACTGCCGACAAAGCACTTGCTGCTAACGAAGCGGACATCAAAGCTAAACAAGCTACAAAAGATACTGCTGACAAAGCACTAACTGATGCAAACACTGCAAAAGATACTGCCGACAAAGCACTTGCTGCTAACGAAGCGGACATCAAAGCTAAACAAGCTACAAAAGATACTGCTGATCAAGCACNNNTANCTTTTGTAGCTTGTTTAGCTTTGATGTCTGCTT